>CAURXJ010000001.1:0-177035 GCA_963528845.1 uncultured Capnocytophaga sp.
GAGGCACAAATGCGCCTATTGGAAGTTCTCTCCATTGCACCCCTGTTTTTAACCTTTTGAGAATCAATAAAAATATTGAAGCTAAATCAAAATTACTTTTAAATCCTCTTTTTCCTACACTTAAAAAGGAAATAATCCATTTATTTATTGTATCTTTGCCCAAAGTTACTGAATTTTCTCAATCACAAAATTACTAATTTTCGGGAACTTTTACTTTAGTTTAAACAGCTTCCATATGAAGAGAATTTTATTTTCATTCATTATTTTATCAACGATAGGGTGTAGATTAACTAAAACTGATGATATAAATGCACTGTCTTATAAAAACACCCTAAAAGATACTCTTATATTTGAAAAATTTAATTTTGAGCTACACAAAAACAACTATAAAGGATATGATATAGAGGATGAAATATCTCTAAATGGTTATTACAAACTTCCTGAAGGTGGAAGCTTTACGGCGGGAAACGGGCTTGAAGAAATATATTATATAGTGATTCCTCCATCACCCGCTTTCTATACTATACAGTATGACTATTACAAAAATGGCAATTTAAAAAGTAAGGGGAAATTTGCAGGGCTTGATTCAGGTCTTGCTATAGGTTCTTGGGAATATTATGATGAATCAGGCAAACTCATCAAAGAAGTGAATGAAGATGCTAAGTTTAAGTTTTGGACTTTTGCTAAGATATTAGAAATATTACATAATGAAAGGGTTGTCAATCTAAGAACGGGAAAGAATAGAGAACCCGAGAAATTTAGAGTATATTTTGATGAAGCAGAAGAATTATTACATTGTGAGATATTCAAAAAACAGCTTAGTGATAGAGTAGAAACTTATTGGGAATATATTTTTGACTGTAAAACAGGAAAATACACAAGGTGTGAATATGAGAGATACACAAAAAAGATGAATGAAATTCCTAATCTTCCTATCTTGAAAAAAAGTAAAGAGTATCAGGAGCCACTAAAAGAGAAAAAAAGAGGCTCCTTATAAAACCTTCTAAAGCAAAACCTATAAATTTTAAACTAAGCACTTATGAAACGTTCGGATTTTATCAAGAAAATAGGATTGGCAACAGTGGGGTTGCCGCTGCAAGCCTAATGGGAATATAATCTATTCTTTAGGTCCCGATTTTTATTATGAGTACACCTCTAAATATCCTTATTATCAAATAGTAAGGACTTTTTACCCCGATAACCTACTTAAAGACAAATCCTATTGTTTAGATTTGGTAAATTTTGGGAAAACACTTCATTATGATGAGAAAGGTAAGTTGGCTGTCATTGATGAAGATAAAAAATTTGGAAAAATAAAAATTGACTTCATTTTGAAGTTTATGGAAAAAAAAGGACTCATAAACTTGAAAACGGGGAAAGGTGGCTTTGGTTTTGAGAGCGGAAATATAAGTTATAGATTAACTTTTGGAGATTTAGGTATAAAAGGAGGACGAAAGTATTGGGTTGTTACGAATCCTTCAAGTGTTTTTATTAAAGATAGCCATTCTCGTTTTCCTTATAAAGATCAGAATTGGTATATAGATGGAGAAACAGGACAAGTCTATACGGAAGAAGAGTTCGAGAATCGTAACAAATCCCCAAAAACTACCCGTACCTTCTAAAGCAAAACCTATACTAAAGAAGCATGGAAAGCCTTTGAGCAAGAACCAATGGGAAAAGTACCAAGCTAAGAAAAATCACAAGAGCTTTTGAGAGCGGTTGTTTGAGTAATAAAGAATAAACTAAGCACTTATGAAACGTTTAGATTTTATCAAGAAAATAGGATTGGCAACAGTAGGGCTGCCGCTGCTTTCCTCTTTTGAGCTATCAAAGGAGCACCTCTTTGTAGCAGATCAAGAGGAAAGAGAGAAATTTGATTTTGAACTTTATGAAATAGTTAAATCTCAAAAAAATGGAAAGTATGAGTTCCCTAATGGAAATATTATTTGGGTAATGGAATATGATGAACAAGAAAAAATTTATTATAAAATAGAACTTATAAATGAATATCCCTATTATACATCATATAAAGAATATTATAGAGATGGATATCTAAAGTCTTCTGAAAAAAAAGTAGGAGATTATGTATATATAGGTCAAAGGTTAATGTATGATAAAAAAGGTAATCTTACTATCATAGATGAAGATAAAAAATTTGGAAAGATAAAGATTGATTATATAATGAATTTTCTGCAGGAAAAGGGAATTATTGATCTAAAAACAGGGGAAGGTTGGTATGATAAGAAAAATTCATATTCTTCTACCTATTACTTATACTTTGAGGAGGATAAAATAGGTAAATATTGGGTCATAATTTATCTGAGATATGAACGTTTAGATCCTAAAAATCCTAAGCTTAAGTATAAGGAAGAGCCCGCTCATATCTCATTTACATGGCTTATAGATGGAGAGACAGGCGCTATATATACAGAAGATGAAATAAAAGAATTCAAACAACGTAAAAAATGAAAACATTCTATCTATATACATTATTGCTACTTAGTTTGGGCTGTAAGGCTCAAGAGTTTGATTTGCGCGATATGAAACGCTTTGATGAAAAGGTTTTTAAGGATTGGGAAGTGGATACAGAGTATGTTCAAATGTATGATTGGGATAGATTTCTAAAAAAGGAGAGGACAAGAAATTAGGTATATAACCATAAGTGCTGATAATGCCGAAATTCTTTTTGATAAAATGTTATCTTCAGAAAAGGAATTTGATGATCATATGAATAGTATATACCCATTAGAAGGTAGGAAAAAAGAGTAAAAATCCTTTTGAGAGAAGCAATGTGAGAGTGTATCAAACTAAGAACAATAAGAGAGGCTTGGGGGTAAAAATAAAAGAGAGCTTGCGCTCTCCTTTACCAATTCTAACCACAAAATCTAATATATGAAAAACAATTTATCTTATCTTCTTATTCTTTTGCGGTGCAAAGGTATGGCGGTTTTCGCCTCTGAGCAATAGATTTTTATTATTTTTTTCTATAGCACTATAAGTTTTTTATATACCCTCAAGTCCCCGAAGGGGAGAGTATCTTTGCAGTGATCATTGACCATTGGCGATTAACCACTTACAACTATCTTCGTCCTTCTTCAGTTGTGCCTTGAGCGCCTCTAAGGAAGGAAACTTGACCTCATCACGGATAAAATCTATAAAATAAAGTCGTATTTCCTTGCCATATAAGTCACTACTGAAATCAAAGAAATATACTTCTATACTTTCACCTTTGCCTTCTATGGTAGGATTTTTGCCTATGGAGAGCATCCCAAAGACCTTTTTCCCTTCCCAAAGCATATACACGGCATAGACCCCTATCTTAGGGATGAGCTTATGAGAATTTTCTATCTGTAGGTTGGCCGTAGGATAGCCCAAGGTACGGCCTAACTTCTGTCCATGTACCACGGTACCTACCAAAGAAAACGAATAACCGAGATAGTGATTAGCCGTCTGCACGTCGCCCTTCTCGAGTGCTTGTCGGATTTTGGTAGAGCTCACTGAGAGGGAGTCCACCTCCTGCACAGGGATTTCCTCCACTTGAAAATGGTATTGTTGTCCAAAGGCCTTGAGCTCTTCTATCCCAGCGGAACGGTTTTTCCCAAAACGATGGTCATAGCCTATGATAATCTCCTTGGCTCGAAGTTTTCCCACTAAGAGTTCTCGTACATAATCCTGAGCAGAGAGTGCGGCAAATTCCTTGCTGAAAGGCTGAATGACCAGCTGGGCAATCCCATAGGAAGCCAGAAGTTGTGCCCGCTCCTCTATGGTCTGAATCAGCGCAATAGGAGCGGAGGGGTCGAGTACCATACGCGGATGAGGGAAGAAAGTCAGTACCGTAGGGAGTAAGTCCTGTTCCTTAGCCCTCTCGACCACTTGGGTGATGATTCTTTGGTGTCCTACATGAATCCCGTCGAAGGTACCAATGGTTAGCACCGTATGCTCAGGAGATTGAAAATGAGTTATATCTGTTACAAGTTGCATCCAAGGTAAATTATTGGTTAGCGTTTTCCCGGCTGGCTAAGAAGAGGTATCTTTTTTCTTCATTGGTGAGACTGTCATAGCCACTTTTGCTGATTTTGTCCAGAATGGTATTGATTCGTTCCTGGGCGTGCTCATTAGTATAGGGAGAAGTGGGAGCCTGTCGAGCTCTTTTGGGAAGAGAGAAAGAGAGCTTCCCCTTGAGAAACAAGCCATAGAGTATTCCTACAAGTGCTCCTCCTAAGTGGGCGATATGCCCTCCTGCATTGCTTATGGGGATACTAAGGAGGTCTGTGGCCACCATCAGTACACCCAACACCCACAAGGGAACAGCCCATACCCCAAAGAGATAAATCCTAAGTGTAGGAGTGTAGGTGGTTAAGAATATCAGTACCGCCATGATCCCTGCAGATCCGCCCAAGAGGTAATCCTCCCGATGAGCAAAGACCGGAAAAATAGCATAGGTAAGCATAAAAAAGAGCCCGCCTGCTACTACCCCTGCTATATATATTCCTAAGAATCGCTTTGGTGTGAAGAGATTCATGAACAAGATCCCTACGAAGTAAAGCATAATTGCATTGAAAAAGCAGTGGATAAAGCTGGCATGGAAGAAGCTATAGGTAATGGCTGTCCAGGGTTGCTGCAATAGCTGGGAAAAGTCCTGTGAGAGTGCAAAGAGATCCCTTACAAAAGGGTCGGTACGCTGCCAGAGGAAGGCAAATAGCTGCGGAAGGATATAGCCACAGAGGTAACTTACGATGAGTATATACACTAATGACAGGGAATGCTTGCCCCATATTCTTTTTACAGTTCTATTCATGATCCATTTCTCTGTTATACTTAGTACAACCTTCTGTCATTGAAAGAATTTTTTTGCCAAAGCTTCATCAAGATAAAGCCTATCAGCGCCCCGCCCACATGAGCGAAGTGGGCAATATTGCTGCCAAAGATGGAATAACCAGTCACCCCTGAGAACAAATCCAAGGCGATGAGGATCGGAATAAAGTACTTAGCCTTGATCGGGATGGGGAGGAACATGAGCATGAGTTCGGCATTGGGAAAGAGCATACCAAAAGCCACCAATATCCCATACACGGCTCCTGAAGCTCCTACCGCGCGGGTCATATAAGCCTCGTACATCTGTTGCACATCCTCTCCTGTAAGAGTGCTCGGATAGCTGATACGTCCTTCAGCAAAGGCTGCTATGAGTTGTTCTTTGGTGTAGTCATGAGCATAGAGCACATCGGCTACCTTATGGAACTCATAATAATTCACTCCCAGATGCAGCAAACCTGCTCCCAAGCCACAGGCAAAGTAAAATAGTATAAAACGGTTACTGCCAAAATAACTCTCCAAAGGGGCTCCAAAGGAGTAAAGAGCAAACATATTAAAGAACAGATGCGAAACCGATCCGTGCATGAACAAGTGGGAGAAGAGTTGCCACCAGTGGAACTCTGGATTCTCAAAGTAGTATAGTGCTGCCTTGTCTTGTATCATAGGTATAAAGACCGCTAAGATAAAAAACAGCACATTGGCAATAATCAAGTGCATAACCGCCCTGGTAATACTCGTCATAGTCAATAAGGAATTAGGCTTTTATGGATGTAGTTGCTTAATTTTCTCTGTTAGGCGAGGGACTACCTCAAATAGGTCTCCCACAATACCATAGTCGGCCGCCTTGAAGAAAGGCGCTTCTGGGTCGGAGTTGATCACCACCTTGACCTTGGAGGCATTGACCCCAGCGATATGCTGGATAGCTCCCGATACACCCAAAGCAATATACAAGTCACAAGAAAGGGGTTTACCTGTTTGCCCTATATGTTCGCTATGAGGTCTCCACCCCATATCGGATACGGGTTTGGTACAAGCAGTAGCAGCCCCTAAGGCATCGGCGAGATCCTCCACCAAGTGCCAGTTGTCAGGAGTCTGCATACCACGCCCACCAGAGACCACGATAGCGGCATCATCGATGGATATTTTACTGGTAAATTTCTCCGTCCCCAAGTGCTTGATGCGCTCCTTGGGGAGCTGAGGGGTGTATTCCTCCACCACAGCCTGGACTGGTGCCTCCTTTATCTCCACCGTATTTCCAGCTAAGGTAATGACCTGCTTAGGCGCCAAAGGCACCCAAGAGATGGCCTTGGAGGAGAAGATTACCTTCTGCACCTGCCCGTCCTTGGGCAAGGAGCTCACATTGGAGAGATAAGCCGCCTGCCAGCTGACCGCCAGCATAGGCGCTAAGTAGCGTGTATTGGCCGAACTGGGGAGCACCACAAGAGAGACCTGCTCTCGCTGGGCTACCTGACTTAGGAGCTCGGCATAAGGCTTAGCCTGAAAAGAGGAGAGCTCGGGAGCTGTTACCTTGACAATCTTACTTACTCCATAGCGGGCTAAGGGTGTAGGATCGGCTACATTTATGGTAAGGGCAATTACCTTGTCAGAGAACGCTTGGGCATAGGAGAGCGCTTCCAAGGTTTTTTTAGTGAATTGGCCGTCGTTGTATTCGGTATATACTAAAGTCATTTTGGTGTCGTTTTAGAATAGTTTTCTTTTGTTGTGGAGTTCGTCGATAAGTTCGTCCAAGTTGTTCGGGTCAATCATTTTGACCGGCGCTTTGGGCTGAGGTTTTTCCAAGGCGGTTATCTTAGGCTGGGAGGAAGCCTCCACAGGGGGGAGCACCTGCAAGGGAGCCTTGCGCGCCATCATGATCCCCTTCATGCTGGGGATACGGATTTCGCTTTCTGGGACGATTTCCTTTTGGATGCCCACTACCACAGGTAAGGGAACTTCCAAGTGCTCCTTGCCGCCATCGGTCATACGGGTGATCTTGGCAGCCTTATCCCCCTCGAAAGAGAAAGCAGTTACCTCATCGACAAAGTCGTAATCCAAGAGTGCAGCAAGCATACCGCCCACCATACCGCCATTATAATCCAAGGATTCACGTCCGCAGAAAATGGCATCGTACCCAGAGGCAATAGCTGCCAACTGCTCAGCTACAAAAAAGCCATCCGTAGGGAAAGTATCGATACGGAGCATGTGGTCAGCACCCAAAGCAAAGGCCTTGCGCAGCACTGGCTCACTATCGGAAAGTCCTACATGGACTAAAGTAAGCTCGGCGCCTACCTCTTCCTTGAGCTGGAGTGCTCGCATAAGCGCTGCTTCATCACTGGGATTGAGGACAAACTGCACCCCTGAAGGGTCAAAAGCACTTTGATCTGAGGTGAAATTTATCTGAGAAGTGGTATCAGGCACCTGATTGACACATACTAATATTTTCATGAAACTAATTTTTATAAGGGACAAAGATACAATTTTAAGTGAAAAATGAAAAGTGAAAAGTGAAAAATATTTGAGAAGAGAAGAAAGACAAGAGAAAAATGAAGGAAGAAAAATCAGATAATCTTTTATAAATGACAGATATTCAAGCGTTGAATTAATAACTATTGTAAGTTCCGTTAGTAAGTGAAATTTTTATACAAGGTTTTGTTGTTCAGAATATTGCTCTGTGTGGCAATATTCAGAACAACAAAAAAGAGAGAAAAATCTAATCATTTTTCTCTCTTTTAAAAAAATCTTATTTTATCAAATAACCATAAGTTATATGGTCATTCTTCACTCTCGTTACGCTTTTGGTATAAGGGATTTGTAGAAGACAAAACCAAAACCAAAAGTAAGCATCAGGTGGAAAGGAAACAACCCAAAGTCATTGAGCTTGATGCCACTGTACAACCCAAAGAGGAAATAGCACATGAGTAAAAACTCAAAAATCATATTGGGAGAAAGCTTTTTGTTAATATACTTATTCCCTTTCCATGAATCCTTCAGAGAGCTAATATTGAACTTAGGAGTACGAACAAATTCGGTTTTCTTGCCCCAATAGCCCTGCAATACTGCTGATACATTGTGCAAAGAAAAGCCCAATGCCACAGAGAAGAAGCTAAAGAAAAGCTTGACATAGTCCACAAAGTCATCAAAAGTCTTTCCCTGTATATTCTTATAAGTAATCCAATAACAACCAAAGAGAATCACCGTACTAACGATAAAGAAGCTGGTGAGCTTGAACACCCAACCCAAATCCGGATAAGCTTCCTTGATATACATCATTGGTACACTGAGTATCGCTACAATAAATACATAGAGGAACATGGAACTATTGAGCAAGTGCATCACCCCATGGAATTTGGTCTTCCACCCTATGTTCTTAGAAGCCAAGATATTGCGCACCGACTTGCGGAACACCTCTGCCCCACCCTTGTTCCAACGGAACTGCTGAGAGCGAGCTGCGGAAACCACTACAGGAAGCTCTGCAGGAGTTTCTACATCCTCCAAATACTTGAACTTCCACTTCTTAAGTTGAGCTCGGTAACTTAGGTCTAAGTCCTCTGTAAGGGTATCCCCTTCCCAGTTACCCGCATCCAAGATGGTTTTCTTTCTCCAGATACCGGCAGTACCATTGAAGTTGATAAAGTGTCCTTTGCTATTGCGTCCTACTTGTTCGAGGGTGAAGTGTGTATCGAGCGCCAATGCTTGTATCTTGGTGAGTAAGGAATAGTTACGATTGATATGTCCCCAACGGGTCTGTACCACCCCTATTTGTTCGTCCTTGAAGTAGACTACCGTCTGCTTGAGCCAGTCGGGCTTAGGAAGGAAGTCCGCATCGAAGATGGCAATAAAATCCCCTTTGGCGATAGCGGTTCCATACTTAAGGGCACCTGCCTTGAACCCTTCTCGGTTTTCGCGGCGGATATGAACGATATCCAAGCCTGTTTGCTGAAGCTCGGCAATGATGCGTGCTGTCTCAGCTACTGAGTCGTCAGTAGAGTCATCCAACACTTGTATCTCCAACTTGTTCTTAGGATACTCCAGCTTGGCTATATTCTCCAAGAGACGAGGTACTACATATTTCTCATTGTAGATAGGAAGCTGTACAGTCACATAAGGGATCTCATTAGGATCCAATAAGTTGAACTTGGGCGCTTCGTTATTCTGATGCTTGTTCTTTAGATAGTTCACAGATAGGTTGAGTATTGTCAAACTATAAAAGAAAATCAACAACAATGACAAGCAATATATAGTGATAACTACATAGGTGATGATAAGTCCTAAATTCATAATCACACATTTTTAATTGGGGGCAAAATTACGTTTTTTTTCGCAACCCACAATGAATTATTTTTGATATTTTTAAAACAAACTTCTTTTTTTCTTAAATAAAAACAAACTCCCCCTTCTCAGGAGGAGCTTGACAGAATAATTTTAAAACTTATTTATTATGAAAAACCTTTCTATTTTTGGAATTTGGCATATTTGCTCTTGAACTTATCGATACGTCCGGCGGTATCTATAAGTTTTGCCTTCCCTGTATAGTATGGGTGGGAAGTACGAGAAATTTCCAACTTAACTAAAGGGTATTCTACGCCTTCTACTTCTATAGTATCTTTGGCTTCTACAGTTGACTTGGTGATAAAGATATCATCATTGGACATATCTTTGAAAACAACCAAACGATAATTTGAGGGGTGTATCTCTTTTTTCATATTTTTCTTCTCATTTTTTCGAGGTGCAAAGGTACTACTTTTTTTTGAATTGACAAACAAAAAAAATGTTTTTTATTCACAACCTCTATTTTTAACATTTTTTATCTTTTCCATTCCTTCTCTACGGTGAGCAAAGTGCCGAAAATCAGGACTTTTTCTCCAAACTGAAGGAAGAGTTCTTTGCGGTGTGGCGCTTCTACAACTTCTTGAAAATGAATAATATCTTCTTCTTTTTCTGCTTCATACTGCACGCCGAAGGCTTTACTACCGAGAGCATCGGTATGTATCTGTAAAAGCTTTGCTGCGGAACATTTACTTTGCCTTAGCAAAGGCTCCAAACGTGAAGCTATCCACTCCTGCCAGAGCGGATATACTTCCTCTTCTATGTGATAGGTAAGGTTGTAAATATATTTCATATGCTATCCTCGACAATAATTTGGCTATAAGTTCCACTTGAGCCCCACAAAATAGGTGCGCCCTGGGGAGATACTCGAATAGAAACTGGTAGAGGGTGTTACGTAATCGAATAGGTTATCTATCCCCGCATTGAGCGTAAAGTGATAAGGGAGGTTTTTAGAAAACTGTAAGCGCCAGATGCTATAGGGGGCATAATATGTGTAAGTATTTTCCCCGTCATAAATATCCGACCCGCTGACATACTTGCCACTGAGGATGACATTGGGCAGGTATTTCATATCAGCCTGTTCTACGTATTCCGCCTTGGCAGTAAAAGTATGTGGACGCACATCCGAACGGCTATTGCTGCTGGTATAATAAGCATAAGAACCCTTCAGACGGAAATACTTACTGGGGCGATAGGTAGCTGCTATTTCGGAGCTCATGATATCGGTATTCCCTCCGTAATTGACATAACGAATGGTATCGCTGGCTTGTGTCCACCTATAAGCAATCTTATCCTTAACCTTGGAATATTGTGTCATGGCAGTAATATTCCATTTTCTGGCATTGAAATCCACGGAAAGTGTAATATTACGACTCGTTTCTGGCTTCAGGTCTTTGTTGCCCATGATCTGAAAGCCTCCCCCCCATGGATGAAACCAATTGGTATACAGTTCCTTGAGTGTAGGAGAGCGGAAACCTGTAGAAAACCCTCCGCGGAAGGTGAACTGCTCCACCCTGAACATCCCTGAGAGGCGATAAGTCAAGTATTCTTTAAAAAGAGAATGGTAATCCATACGCACTCCAGTAACTAAAGTAAAGGCATCCGAAAGTGCCCATTCCTGCTGGGTAAAAATCGCATAGTTCTGAGCATTTTTCTTTTCTTCTGTCCCCTGATTTGTAAAGCGAAAACTCAATAGTTCATCGGAATTTCCTTCGGCACCTGCCACCAAGGAATGTTTTTCAAAAAGTGTTTGGTTATACTGAGCCCCTACCCGTAAGATAGAGTTTTCATAGCTTTTCTCCTTCTCATTGAGCAATACATAATACTTGTACTTATCATAGCGATCGTAAGCTGCCGAAAGACTCAGGGTCTTGCTATCAGTAATTTTGTAATCCGACTTGAATGCTGCTGTATAATTATAGTAACGATCTCTGAGCTTCTTAGAACTCTCCGTACCTGCATTGCGCTCACTGAAATAATAGCTGGGCGTCAAGGTAATATTCCACTTAGGTGAGAGGTTAAAAGAGAGCTTAGGTGTAGCCCCATAGTTGGTAAATCCAGCTATGTTCAGTTCGCCCATCGGAGAGAGTATTTCTGAACCATTTTTGTAGGTTTTCAGAGGTTCTTTATCCACTATGACATAGGGTTCTCGGAAATTATAGAAAGAAGACAGGCGCAGACTTCCCCATTTTTGCTTAGTCGCTACAGAGAAATTGGTCTTATGATCCTTTTTGGTATTATAAAGATAACTTGCACCAAGCTCTAAGGGCTTTTGGGCATTCTTTGTAATGATATTGATCACCCCTCCCAAGGCATTAGAGCCATAGAGAGAAGAGGAAGCCCCCTTGATAATCTCTATACGTTCGATATTGTCCAAGTCGATACGATCATAGTCGATATTGTCAAAGGTCTCCCCTGCCATACGTTCGCCATCCATAAGGAAAAGGACATACTTCCCGCCGAAGCCCATCATATTGATATTGGGCATTCCCCCATCATAGGTAAAGTTGATTCCAGAGAATTCATTTTCCAAGAAAGATTGGAAGTCAGGAGCCTGAGCCTTTTGAATCTCCTGAGCGGTAACCACCTGTACCGTGATAGGCACATTCTTTAGGTTACGTTCTGTACGGGTAGCAGTAACCACTACTTCCCCTACTTCTATTTCTTTGTCCTTGCAGAGGGCAAAGATATAGTTTTTTTCGTCTTTTTTGAGAGATACTTTAAAGAAATGGCCTTTGTAATCATCCTTAGTCACATAGAAATGATGAATCCCCTTCGGAAGGTCAGGGAAAGAGAACCGCCCCTCGGTATCGGTTTGTACACTTTTTTTCAGTGAAGCCAGCTCCACAGTAGCCCCAGATAAGGGGTGGCGTGTCTGGCAATCGGCAATCGTTCCCGTGAAAGTATATTGAGCTTGTAGCGTACTGACGCCACAGAAGCAAAGCAGCCAAATAAATATTCTTGACATTGTATATATTTTTCAGTAAAATAGAATTGCTATACTCTATAGGGGTATAGCAATTCTATTGAAATAGAGTTAGAGTTGGTACTGTTAGAACTTTCCATCCTCACTGAGGACATACTGGAAGGAAGGATAGTTCGCATCCGTTTTATCATTATAAAAATCAGTTACTTGGAACTTCACAAAAGCCCCTTTGGCTGTTTTGAGTACATATACCCACTTGGTGGGAGCATATACATTTGGCCATTTTCCTCCGCTGGACTGTCTATTATTGGGATTAAGCGACACATAACCTGTTGGAGTATCAAAGCCTCCTGAGAGCAAATGTGAGAAAGTATCTTTTCTCTCGGTCAGGTTAGGATAGCTACCATAGGACATTGTTCCTTCAGCATCCTGCTTGTATTCGTTTGGCAAGGTAGCAATAGCCGCAGAAAAATCCTTGTTTTCAGTTTTTGCGACCCCAGCCTGTCCTTTACCAGAAGCCCCTCCATTGAGCTTAGCATAGTAAGCGAAGAAAGCTATATCCCAATCCAAACTATTTTGAGGATCAGCTACCTGTACAATAGCATTTTTTTCAAAGGAATAATACACCCATTTGCCTTGGCTTGCATTGAGATTCTTCTCCTGTTTCACATTGGCAGGCTTTTTTTCTTCTTCCTTATTACTATCTTTACTGCAAGAGGTGAGTGTAAAGATACCTGTTACTAAGGTAGCTAAAAATAACTTTACTTTCATAATTTTCTATTTATTCACTTACAGTCTTGCTCAATTGGTATTTTAGCTTAGGAGTTCCCCCTAATACATCTGCATTATCTTTGTAATAGTCGGTTACTTGTACTTTTGCATAAGTACCATCTGCTGTTTTAAGTACATATATGTAGTTAGTGGGTACATATACTTTAGGGGCTTTTGTAGGGTCTAATCCTATGATACCTGTTTTTGTACCAAATCCTCCTGACATATATTGAGAGAAAGAGGCATCTACTTTTGTAATGTTAGGGTAATTACCTTGGCTCATTTGTCCTTGAGCATCTTTAGCAAAACCTGCTTTAGGGGCTTCTGTAACTGTAGCAAAATCGGTTCCTTCTACTTTAACTACTTCTGCCTTTCCTTTTCCAGAGGTACCTCCATTGAGTTTTACATAGTATCCCTTGAAAGCAATATCCCAAGAGAGATCCTCTGCAGGATTATTAGGAGTTACTTCCCCATTCTTTAGGGAGAAATATTTCCAATCGCCTGTAGCATTCAATTGCACTTCTTTGGCTTCTGAACCTGAGAAATCTAAAGCAACTTTCTCTGCTGGTTTAGCTGTTTCTTTTTCAGTTAAGAAATCATAGGTGAAGGTAATATATCCTGTTTCATTTTTATCATTGGTGTATCCAGTAAGTTGGATTTTCACATACTTGCCACCTTTGGCTGTTTTGAGCACATATACATATTTGGTAATCTCAAAATGAGGAGTGTTTTCTCCTTGTTTAGGAGGAGTATAGTTGTACCAACCTTTAGAATCTTGTTTGTTTACAGTACCAGAAATCACGGGGTTTTTTTCAAATTTAGTCACAGAAGGTTGTGTCTGTCCTGGACGAGGACGTCCATATTCTGTAACTTCTTTATCTTTTTCATAACCCTCAGCAGGCGCTTTGGTTACAGCAGCAAAATCCTTGCTATTGGTATTGACTACTTCAGCCTCTCCGATACCAGATACTCCTCCATTGGTACGAATATTGTAGCGATTAAAAGCAATATCCCAATTGTCAGTAGTTTTAGGATTGGTTACCTCCACAATAGTCCCTGTTTCAAAAGAGAAATACACCCACTTTTGCTCATCAGAAGCATTCAAGTTTTTCACTTCTTTCACTGTATTCTGTGGGGTAGGAGGTGTTGGGGTAGGAGTTTTGTTGTCATCTTTACTACAAGAAGTAAAGGCTACGAGACCTGTAAGGAGTACAGGCGCTAAAAATTTTACTTTCATTTTACTCTAAATTTTATAGTTCGTGACCGCAAAGGTACGTTTTTATTTAGAATAAAACAAAATAAAATTTAATAATTAACGATTGATTGTTAGCAACATAACTGTAAGATGTTGCTAATCAATCTCTAAAAGATTAAAACTAAAGGTTATTCAACCCTAAAATATTTCAACAGTGCTTTGTACTCATCTTGTGCTGCCAAGCAAGTATCCAAGAGATAGCCTTCTACTTGTGGCCAATTCTGTAGTCCTCGATAGTAGTGCCATCGGAGCTTCTCCGTGATGATAAAAGGGACTATCCCCTGTGCTAATCATTCCTTAAAGAGCAACAAACGCCCTACTCTTCCATTACCATCCTGAAAGGGATGAATAGCTTCAAAACGCCAATGAAAAGCCACCAAATCTCGCAATGATTTGGTATTTTTCTCATAATAATTCTCTAACAGATAGCCCATTTGGGTAGGGACATCTTCAGGAAGGGTAGTGGTTTTCCCTCCTACTTCATTGGGTAGCTTTTTATAATCTCCTACAGCAAACCAATCTTTTCTACTATCGGAAGTCCCTGTCTTTAGGATACTATGGAATACCTTAATCATCTCCTGGGTGAGTGGCTCCATAGCCTTGTCCAACATGAAGTCAAACGCTCTAAAGTGGTTCGAGGTCTCTATAATATCATCTACCTTGACAGCTTGGTCTGTGATCCCTATCGTATTGGTTTCAAAGATATAGCGTGTCTGCTCATGGGTCAGTTGGCTCCCTTCTATATGGTTGCTATTGTAGCAAAAATCAATTTGGGTACGGTGATAGATCCCACCCCTTAACTGGCTTTCCTTTTCTTCTAATAATCTTGTTAGCAGATTCATTGCCCCTTTGTCTCTATTACTTGATTTTTCTCTTATTTTTACCTTGTTTTCTATTTTAAGATAGGTTTATATTATTGATCATGAATTGCTTAAAAACATATCCTCTCTTATTTCTTCTAATAAATTAATTTTGGTTTTGATATTTATTAGAAGACATTTCAAAAAGGACATTAAGAGAAATATATATCACTGATTATGAGCAAACTAAAAATATAATCTCTCTTAAAGCTCTCTTATTTTTTACCTTAGCTTTTATTTTAAGAGAGCTTTATATCGCTGATTATGAAGCATTTAAAAATACTTTTCTCTCTTAAACCTTATTACTCCTAATCTATTTTTAAGAGAGGACATGATTAGAAATTAATTTAAAGTCCAAAGAGAATTGGTAAATCCTCCTATGTTCTTTATTTTTCCCTCTTTTCTAAGTTCAGTAAGCAAATTCCCTATTTTATTTTTCTTCTGTACCTCTGTCAGTATATCTGGGAGTTTTTCCCATAGTAGCTTATCAATATCTGTGCGGGTCATATTGCCATGGTCTCTGATAGCATTGAGTATGAAATCTAGATAATACTGTTTGTCTAAGCCTTTATTCTTAGAATAATCTGCTTTTTGTCCTGTTATTTGTGAGATTTCTTTACAAATAAAGTAATTAGGCTTTCGTCCCTCAATGAGGTGTTTCTTTCTCAGATATTTTTCTTCTGCTATGGTAAGCTCTTTCTGCTTTTGCACTTTGTCAAGTAAAATGATTTCCTCAAGCGTAAGTTCCTTATCTTGCGCCAAGCGCTGGGCATAGTTCATATCTAAGATCTCGCCTATAAGGGTCATCTTTACCTTACCTCCTGAAAGGTCATATTCGGGCATAGGAAATAGACGTTTCCTCTGGTAGTTAAACATTTTCTTGATGCCTCCCCCCACAGTATCCACCATATTAAGGTTAAACATTGCTTGTACTAAGAAGCGATTCCGATAGGTTTCTTCTGGAGCATCCTCCAAGACAACTTTCTCTACACTTTGAGGAATAAATGTCCCATAGTTAGAAAAGACCAATCTATCTTGAGCTTCTATCAGATTGATAAAAGCCATTTTTGTATAATCCTGATGAGCAATACAATTATTCAACGCTTCTCGAATAGAAAAAGGCTCATATTGAGTCACTTCTGTAGGGAAAATGGTACCCTCTTGCAAATAACGATATTTCAGATTTCGTATCTTGGCAAAGGCTTTCTCTACAGAAAGCAGCATAGGGATTCCAAAAAATTCGTAGTCTAAATCGTTATTATCCCGATCAATCAGTTTCCAACGAATTTTCACAGCAGAGTTTAGTAGATAGGCTGCTTCATTTCTACCTAACAGAATCAATGCTGTCCGTGTAATTTTCCCTTTCTTAGTCAGTTTTGCCTTATTCAGAAAAGTATTATCATCCCAAGAGGCTATATCTACAGCCATATGAGGAAATTTGTTTTGATAGTTCTCCCGCGCCAGTGCGATTGCCTTGGGGTCTAAGTCGTCTATAGTAGCCTCTTCAACAATCTGTTCACTCCAATCCTCCGTATGGTATTGCCTGCGAATACGTTCTATTTTCTCTATATCCATGGGAACCAACTCCTCTGCATTGCGAGCATAATAGTGTCCAGAGAAAGCTATAGGAATCCCTTTAGGTGCTGCAGGTATTTGGAACAGGAGTATTCTTTTTCCATCTCTCATTAACTCATAAATCTCTATAAAAGAGATTTGTTGGGTTGTTCCTCGTGCTATCTCTCCTTTTACACTATTTAGATTCTTAGAGTTATTTCTATATTGAGTACCTACGATACGATGTGTCTTATCTTCGATACCAAAGATAAGCCACCCCTCTTGCTTTCCTCTGAGATTTGCTTCATTGGAAATAGCAGAGAAATATTTGCCCAATTTTTTACTATCAAAATCATTTTTAGCTTCCTTGAACTCCACACATTCATCTTCTTGAGATTGCAGAAACTCATCTAATAAGCTGTTAATCTGTTGGGTATCTCTTATATTCATGGCAAGTAGTCAATAACTGAAAACTACTACTCACTTCTTTTGACGAACTCTCTGACTAATGCTAATACTTTTGGCATGGTAGCATTAACAGCATTGAGTACCTCGGTATGGGAGACATTAGGGGCGATATCCTTTCCTCCCAAATCGGAGATAATAGATAGGGCAAAGACCTTCATCCCCTGATGGCGTGCTACGATTACCTCCGGTACGGTACTCATCCCTACGGCATCCCCCCCAATGGCACGTACCATACCATATTCTGAAGGGGTTTCGAAGGTAGGACCTTGCAAGCCTACATAGACTCCTTTTTGTAGTTTTGTTCCTTGCTCCTTAGCGATATCTTCAGCAAGGGCAATCATAGAACGATCATAAGCCTCGCTCATATCAGGGAAGCGGGTGCCAAACTTTTCTAAGTTCTTTCCTCGTAAAGGGTGTTCTGGGAACATATTGATATGATCACGAATCAGCATAATATCTCCTATGGAGAACTCAGGATTTACCCCACCAGAAGCATTAGAGACAATCAATTTTTTGATGCCTAAGAGATGGAAAATGCGAATAGGGAAAGTAACCTCCTGCATAGGATAGCCTTCGTAGTAGTGAAAACGGCCACTCATCAGTAGCACATATTTGCCGGCTAAGGTACCATATATGAGTTTGTTGCCATGCCCTTCGACAGTGGACTGAGGGAAGTTCGGAATTCCTGCATAAGGGATTTCCACAATAGGAGTTACTTCACCCTGTAAGGAAGAGAGTCCAGAGCCTAAGATAATGGCAAACTCAGGGGTTTGTTCAGTGATGAACTGGCGGATGTAGTGAGCTGTCTGCTCGTATTTTTCGTACATAATCTACTATTTTAGAGCCACAAAGGTACGGCTTTTTTAGGGATTATGCAAAAAAATAAATGCTCAGGGTTATCCTGAGCATTGTTAGTATTATTTTAGAGTGCATGACCTATGCTAAAGAAAGGCGAGGCACTATTTTGGGTGCAAAGGTATAACCTTTTCCAACAGAAAGCAAGAGAATTATAATTTAATTTTCATTTTATTTTGTATGATATCCTTAATTGAATGATTATCAATATTCTTAAATAAAATATCATGAATACTTTTTAGCATCTCCTCTTTTCTTGATTCAGATATTTTCCCCAATATATAAGCGATTACTTTTATACAAGCTGATAGAGAATGATTATCTCTTTCAAAACAAACTTCCGGGATAGAAGAAATTCCTTTTGGTGTATTAAAATCAAATAAAACAGATGAATGAGCACATGTGTTTCTTACCAACACAATAGTTTCCATAAAACTGATAAACTTATTAATCTTTTTTATTCCATAAATATTAGATATTCTTTCCTTTATATCTTCTTGATTAAGACTTTTATATATCTTCAATATTGTACCAAAAGAGAAAAATTCGAGTGTTTTCCAAGCTGGGGCATAATTTTCCTTAGGATACTTAGAATGATGTTTCTTAATTGGATTATTATTCCTTATAAAATCTTGGTTATAAAACTTATCTATATTCTCAATAAATCTTTGAGAAACTACTTTTGAATCTACAAACCAATTAGGAGAATCCTTGTATTTGTTTGAAACATAATAAATTATTTTTGATCTAAAGCTAATTTCTATTCTATTGATATATTTCATCAGAATATTACGTAAATCAACATCCAAATAATATAAAGCTATTATATCAGAGAACTTCGTTTTATTTGTAAAAATATGATTTTTATCAGAAAATGGGCACCAATAAAACCCTAATCTATAATATCCAATATCCAAGAGTAATTCTTTCACCTTCGCTTTCTCTATATCAAAATACATTCCTCTTGATTGTAGTTTCTCTATTTGTTGGTCTAAATTTGTAGCTATATTTCCCATGAAATTTTAATGCTCTCTATAATACACCCACAAAGGTACGGCTTTTTTAGGGATTATGCAAGAGGGTTCTGAGTTTTGAGTTTTGAGTTACTAACAACTGCTCACTGACCTCTGTTCTCTGTTTTTAGCTGTTGGATTTCTTTTTGTAGATAGGCGATGAGGTTATCTTTCTCCAAAAGGCGTTTCTCATATTGCTCAATGAGCTTATCTGAAAGTTGGCTAAAGACGTATCCATTTCCACTATATTGGCAAGAAGTATTGTTATTTAGGTAATAGCCCACTTAGAGCAGAATCAGGCACTTTAAATTGATCCTGTAAAGATAACATTGCGAGAGGTATATTAACTAAAAAACCGCCCCAAAATAGGGGCGGTTTCTTTGTTTTAAAATAATTATTATGCCTCTGAAGAATTTCCTTCTTTAGCCTCAGGAGCAGCTTGTTCAGCAGCGGCTTTCTTGCCACCGCGGCTTCTACGAGTAGATTTCTTCTTGGCAGTACCCTTAGGAGAGTATCCTGCTTCGTTGTAGTCTACTAATTCGATAAGCGCCATTTCAGCGTTGTCACCCAAACGGTTACCCAGCTTAATGATACGAGTGTATCCCCCTGGACGGTTGGCTACTTTTACTGAAATATTTTTGAAAAGCTCCGTAACGGCATATTTGTTATGCAAACGGCTGAATACGATACGGCGGTTGTGCGTAGTATCCTCTTTTGATTTGGTAATCAAAGGCTCTACAAATACCTTCAAGGCTTTAGCCTTGGCCAAGGTAGTGTTGATACGCTTGTGCTGTATCAAGGAGCAAGCCATATTCGCCAACATAGATTTTCTATGAGCGGCGGTTCTTCCTAAATTATTTATTTTATCTCCGTGTCTCATTTTCGTTGAATTAATGTATTATACCAGAATTAATTACTCTTTCTCCAATTTGTATCTTGAGAGATCCATACCGAAGGTCAGTCCTTTGCTTTCTACCAGCTCATCGAGCTCAGTGAGAGACTTTTTACCGAAGTTGCGGAACTTCATCAAGTCCGTTTTAGTGAAAGAAACCAAATCCCCTAAAGTATCCACTTCAGCTGCTTTGAGGCAGTTAAGGGCCCGAACAGAAAGATCCATGTCTATAAGCTTGGTCTTGAGGAGCTGTCGCATATGTAGAGACTCTTCGTCATAGCTTTCAGGCTGCACAACCTCTTCAGGCTCAATGGTGATGCGCTCATCGGAGAAAAGCATGAAGTGATGAATAAGAGTCTTAGCCGCTTCCATCAAGGCATCCTTAGGATGGATGGAACCATCTGTTTTGATTTCAAAAATCAACTTTTCGTAGTCGGTTTTTTGTTCCACACGATAGTTTTCGATGCTGTATTTTACATTTTTGATAGGTGTAAAGATGGCATCGGTAGGGATGGTACCCATAGGCATATTAGGTTTGGTATTTTCCTCAGCGGAAACATAACCCATACCCTTATCAATGGTGATATCCATTTTGATAGCCACGTCGGGTTCCATATTACAGATAACCAAATCGGGGTTAAGTACTTGAAATCCTGTTATAAATTTTTGAAAATCACCCGCAGTCAATTGTTTCTTACCGGTTACAGAGATAGAAGCCTTTTCATGGTCAGTACCTTCCGTTTGCAGTTTGAAACGCACTTGCTTCAAGTTCAAAATGATTTCAGTAACATCTTCAACCACCCCAGTGATGGTAGAGAATTCGTGTTCTACTGAATCTATTTTAACCGAAGTGATTGCGTAGCCCTCTAAGGAGGAGAGCATTACTCTTCGTAATGCGTTACCGATGGTGAGTCCATAGCCTGGTTCGAGGGGTCGAAATTCGAATTTTCCCTCAAACTCAGAGGATTCAATCATGATAACCTTATCTGGTTTTTGAAAATTGAATAATGCCATAATGTGACTGCTGACTAATATTATTTAGAGTACAACTCTACGATTAACTGTTCTTTAATGTTTTCAGGTATTTGGATACGCTGAGGTAGTGCGACGAAAGTACCTTCCAATTTTTCAGGATTCCAGGTAATCCATTCGTACACAGAGCTATTACTTGCCAAGGAATTTTCAATCACAGTAAGAGATTGTGATTTGTGGCGTACTCCTACGATATCACCTGGTTTTAGGGAGTAAGAAGGGATATTGACCACTTCCCCATTGACAGTGATATGGCGGTGAGAAACGAGCTGGCGAGCAGCACGGCGAGAAGGAGCGATACCCATACGGTATACAACATTGTCCAAGCGTGCTTCGCAGAGCTGAAGGAGCACCTCACCGGTTACCCCCTTGCTACGGCGTGCCTTTTCGTACATATTCTGGAACTGACGTTCAAGGATACCATAGGTATATTTTGCTTTTTGTTTTTCTTGTAGCTGGATTGCATATTCAGAGCGTTTGGCTCTTTTGCGGTTTATTCCATGCTGTCCAGGAGGATAGTTCTTTTTAGCAAAAGACTTATCTTCTCCGAAAATCGCTTCACCAAACTTACGAGCGATTTTAGTTTTTGGGCCTGTATATCTTGCCATTTTACAATTTTGAATTAAAGTGAGAGAGGATTATGAATTAAGGCTTGTCCTTCGATAATCGTGGCCTCTCTCTGAAGGGTTACATTTGTTATACTTTACGTCTTTTAGGAGGGCGGCATCCGTTGTGAGGAAGAGGAGTAACGTCGATAATTTCAGTTACTTCGATTCCTGCATTGTGAATACTACGGATGGCAGATTCTCTACCTACTCCAGGACCTTTTACGAATACACGTACTTTTTTAAGTCCTGCGTCGAAAGCTGTTTTAGCAGCATCTTCGGCAGCTACCTGAGCTGCATAAGGAGTATTTTTTTTAGAGCCTCTGAACTTCATTTTTCCTGCAGAAGACCAAGAAATCACATCTCCTTTTTTGTTAGTAAGAGAGATGATGATATTGTTGAAAGTAGCTGAGATATGAGCTTCTCCAGAAGATTCAATCACTACTTTGCGTTTTTTGGTAACTTTTGTATTTGTTTTTGCCATATCGCTACTTATTATTTAGTTGCTTTCTTCTTGTTAGCAACAGTTTTTCGTTTTCCTTTTCTTGTACGAGAGTTGTTCTTCGTTTTTTGACCACGCAAAGGTAACCCTGAACGGTGACGGATACCGCGGTAGCAACCAATATCCATAAGTCGCTTAATGTTAAGCTGCACTTCGGAGCGTAGTTCCCCTTCTATTTTGTAAGAAGAAACTGCCTCACGGATACGAGTGATTTGCTCATCGTTCCAATCGCTTACTTTGATGTCTTCATCTACTTGAGCTTTTTTCAAAATTTCTTTAGCTCTACTTCTACCAATTCCAAAAATGTAGGTAAGTCCTATGACGCCTCTTTTGTGTTTTGGTAAGTCAATACCTGCTATTCGTGCCATAATTTATCCTTGTCTTTGTTTGAATCTCGGATTCTTTTTGTTAATTACGTACAATACCCCTTTTCTTCGCACAATCTTGCACTCGGGGCTTCTTTTTTTAATAGATGCTCTTACTTTCATCTGTTGTCTGTTTTAAAAACGAATTATATTATTAATATCGGTAAGTGATGCGTGCCTTGGTAAGGTCATAAGGTGTCATCTCGAGCTTTACCCTATCGCCAGGAAGGAGCTTAATGTAGTGCATACGCATTTTCCCAGAGATGTGAGCGGTCACCACATGACCATTGTCCAATTCTACACGGAACATTGCATTAGAGAGAGACTCTATGATAGTTCCATCTTGTTCTATTGCTGCTTGCTTTGCCATTATCTTCTCTTTTTACCTGTTTTCATAAGGCCATCGTAATGGCGATTGAGTAGG
The DNA here is from genome assembly GCA_963528845.1 of uncultured Capnocytophaga sp. Lineage (GTDB taxonomy): Bacteria > Bacteroidota > Bacteroidia > Flavobacteriales > Flavobacteriaceae > Capnocytophaga. The sequence goes on from CAURXJ010000001.1 coordinate 22,661, forward strand.
TATGAATTCACTTGCTGCATAGTGTCAATAGCCACCCCTACAAGGATGAGCAAGGACGTACCTCCGTAGAACAAAGCCCACTGTTGGTCTATCTCCAACAAAGGTATCTTATTGACTATGGCAGGAAGTACAGCAATAGCCACTAAGAATAGAGAGCCTGGGAAGGTAATGAGCGACATGATTTTGTCCAAGTACTCACTGGTCTCTTGTCCTGGTTTTACCCCTGGTATGAATCCGCCGTTGCGCTTAAGGTCATCGGCCATCTTGTTACTTGGTACTGTAATGGCAGTATAGAAGTAAGTGAAGATGATGATGAGCAATCCAAAGAGCACATTGTACCAAAACTCAAAAGGCGAACGGAACGCATTCTGGATGCTTAGTGCCCATTCGGACTTAGAGAGTCCCGCCAAGGCAGCAGGAACGAACATGATAGCTTGGGCAAAGATGATAGGCATAACCCCAGCTGAGTTGAGCTTTAGAGGGATATACTGTCTTGCTCCGAAGATGTTCTTTTCCACCTGTCCGCCTGTGGTACGTCGGGCATACTGTACAGGGATTTGTCTTACCGCTAAAGTGAGGAAGATACACCCTAAGATCACCAAAAGCCACAAGAGGATTTCCACAATTACCAACATAGGGCTGTGTACCCTGTTCATCTCACCAAAGAAAGCATGAGGCATACGAGCGATAATCCCCACCATGATGAGCAAGGAAATACCATTACCTACACCCTTATCGGTGATTTTCTCACCTAGCCACATCGCAAAAACAGTCCCTGTTACCAAGATGATTACCGAAGGAATGATAAAGCCTAAGCCTTTTCCTTGGATAAACGCCTCATCAGGCACTCCTAAGGCGCTGATAGAGTAAAGGTAAGCAGGAGCTTGTACGATACAGATAGCTATGGTAAGCCAGCGGGTAATTTGGTTGATACGCCTACGGCCGCTTTCGCCCTCCTGTTGTAGTTTTTGCAGATAAGGAATCGCAATTCCCATAAGCTGCACTACGATAGAGGCGGAGATATAGGGCATAATCCCTAAGGCGAATACAGAGGCCTTAGCAAAGGCACCACCTGTAAAGGCATTAAGGATGTCCAACAAGCCTCCTTCCGAAGTTCTCTGAGTGAGTTTGCTCAGTTGTTCAGCATCAATCCCTGGGAGGATTATGTGGGCACCAAAGCGGTACACCAACAAAATCCCCAAGGTGAGAATGATGCGATTGCGCAACTCCTCTATCTTCCAAACATTCGTTAAGGTCTCTATAAACTTCTTCATAAAATATTAATTCTTAGAGCGTTATAGCCTCTCCTCCTAATTTTTCAACAGCTTCTTTAGCGCTTGCTGTGAATTTATGAACAGAGATTTTAAGTTTTGTTTTCAACTCACCTCCTCCAAGGATTTTCACCAAGTCGGTTTTTTTGGCCAAGCGGTTTTCCACGAGGATATCCAAATTAACAGTGTCGGTAACCACGCCCTTATCTACAAGTTCTTGTAGTTTTCCGAGGTTAATACCTGTATATTCCTTACGGTTGAAGTTTTTGAAACCAAATTTTGGTACGCGACGTTGAAGAGGCATTTGTCCCCCTTCGAAACCGATTTTAGTAGAGAAACCAGAGCGAGATTTAGCTCCTTTGTGTCCACGAGTGGAGGTTCCACCTTTACCAGAACCTTGTCCTCTACCTACGCGCTTCCCATCTTTGTGTACTGAACCTTGTGCAGGTTTCAAATTACTTAAATTCATAATTAAATGCTACTTTGTTTATTATGCTTCTTGTACAGAAACTAAGTGTTCTACTTTATTAATCATTCCCAAGATACTTGGGGTAGCCTCATGCGTTACGGATTTCCCGATAGTTCCCAACCCTAAAGAGATAAGGGTGAGTTTTTGGGTTTTAGCACGCTTTATGCTACTACGAGTCTGTGTTACGATAATTTTCTTTGCCATGAGAATGCTTTTTAACCTTTAAACATTTTATCCAAGGAAATACCACGTTGCTGAGCAATGGTTTTAGCACTTCTGAGCCTAAGTAAAGCATCGAAAGTAGCTTTTACCACATTGTGAGGGTTAGAAGATCCTTGAGATTTGGAGAGTACGTTATGTACTCCTAAGGATTCCAACACGGCACGTACTACTCCACCGGCAATTACTCCGGTACCTTCTGCGGCAGGTTGGAGATATACACGAGCTCCGCCGAATTTTCCTTTTTGTTCGTGAGGAAGGGTAGTACCATTTAGGGGGATACGAACTAAGTTTTTCTTAGCATCTTCCACCGCTTTGGCAATAGCCTCAGAAACCTCTTTAGACTTTCCGAGTCCTTGTCCTACTACGCCATTTTCATCTCCTACCACTACAATAGCAGAGAATCCGAAAGCACGTCCTCCTTTGGTAACCTTAGTTACGCGTTGTACGCCCACCAAGCGATCCTTAAGTTCCAATCCGCTTGGTTTTACATATTCTACATTTTTATAGTTCTGATACATAGTTTCTTAGAATTTAAGTCCGCCTTCTCTAGCTCCTTCTGCTAAGGATTTTACACGTCCGTGATACAAATAGCCACCTCGGTCAAAAGAGATAGATTCGATACCAGCAGCCAAAGCTTTTTTAGCGATAGCTTGACCTACTTGTTTTGCTTTTTCAGTTTTGGTACCTGTTGCCTTTAGATCCTTATCACGAGAAGAGGCTGCTACTAGAGTAACACCTTTGGTATCATCGATGATCTGTGCATAGATTTCACTATTGCTTCTAAAAACAACCAAACGAGGTTTTTGAGCAGTTCCAGAAACTATTTTTTTGATTCTGAACTTAATACGTTGTCTTCTTTCTATTTTTGATAATGCCATTATGTTACTTTTTAAGCTGATTTACCTGCTTTTCTTCTGAGTTCTTCACCTACAAACTTGACACCTTTTCCTTTGTAAGGTTCTGGCTTGCGGAAAGAACGAATCTTAGCTGCTACTTGTCCTAATAATTGTTTATCATGAGAGGTAAGCTTAATGATAGGGTTCTTACCTTTCTCGTTGATAGTTTCTACTTTAACTTCTTGAGGGAGTTCCATGAGGATATTGTGAGAGAAACCGAGCGCAAGGTCGAGTCTTTGACCTTGGTTAGTAGCACGGTAACCTACCCCTACAAGTTCTAACTCTTTGGTAAAACCTTCAGATACCCCTACTACCATATTGTGTAGTAGTGCACGATAAAGTCCATGTAGGGCATTACCTTGCTTTGTATCTAATTGTCTTTCCACTATGAGTTGTCCATCTTCTTGCTTTACAGCAACGTCTTTAACCACTTGGGTTAATTCGCCGAGTTTTCCTTTTACAGTAACAATATTTTCTTTGATAGTAATTGTCACTCCTTGAGGAATACTGATGGGAGCTTTACCTATTCTTGACATTTTTTAAGTCTATTTTTTTAGTAAACATTACAAATTACTTCTCCACCTATGTTAAGAGCTCTGGCTTGTTTTCCAGTCATAACACCCTTAGAGGTAGAAACGATAGTGATACCAAGTCCGTTCAATACACGAGGAAGCTTGCTAGCCCCTACATACTTACGAAGTCCAGGGGTACTTACACGTACAATTTTTCTGATAACAGGTTCTTTGGTTTCTTTATCGTATTTGAGGGCTATTTTGATAGTACCTTGTACATCATTTTCTTCAAACTTGTAGCTAAGGATATACCCTTGGTCAAAAAGGACTTTGGTAATTTCCTTTTTAAGGTTTGAAGAAGGGATTTCTACTACTCGGTGCCCTGCACTACTGGCGTTGCGAATTCTAGTCAAATAGTCCGCGATTGGGTCTGTGTACATAACTTTTCTTATTTAATTACCAACTTGCTTTTTTTACACCCGGAATAAGTCCTTTGTTTGCCATTTCACGGAAGAGCACACGAGAGATCCCAAATGTGCGCATATATCCTTTAGGGCGACCTGTGAGTTTGCAGCGATTGTGCAAGCGTACAGGAGATGCATTTTTAGGTAGTTTTTGTAATGCTTCATAGTCACCAGCTTCCTTAAGAGCTTTGCGTTTTTCAGCATATTTTGCTACCAATTTAGCTCTTTTGACTTCACGAGCTTTCATTGATTCTTTCGCCATATTAATTCTTTTTAAAAGGTAATCCTAATTCGGTTAATAATGATTTTGCTTCTTTGTCGGTAGGAGCAGAAGTAACGAAGGTAATATCGAAACCTGCGATTTTGTTGATTTTATCAATATCAATCTCAGGGAAGATAATCTGTTCGGTGATACCTAAGTTATAGTTGCCACGTCCGTCAAATCCTGTAGCCTTGATTCCTTGGAAATCCCTTACACGAGGAAGGGCAGTGGTAATGAGCCTATCGAGGAACTCATACATACGTTCTCCACGGAGAGTTACTTTAGCTCCGATGGACATACCACGGCGGAGCTTAAAAGAAGCTACGTCCTTTTTGGAAGTAGTAGCGACGGCTTTCTGACCGGTAATCTTAGTGATTTCCTCTACGGCATACTCTATTTGCTTTTTGTCAGCAACAGCAGAGCCTACCCCGCGGCTTACTACGATTTTTTCAAGTTTAGGAACTTGCATTACATTTTTGTAACCAAATTCTTCCTTAAGAGCTGCAATTATGCGCTCCTTATATTCCTTTTTAAGTCGAGGTATATATGTCATAATTACACTACTTGTTTTGATTTTTTAGAAATTCTTACTTTTTTACCATCACGTTGTTCATATCCTACGCGAGTAATTTCTCCTGTTTTAGGGTCTAAAAGAGATAGGTTAGAGATATGAATAGGAGCTTCTTTTTTGATGATGCCCCCCTGAGGGTTTTGTGCACTGGGTTTGGTATGTTTTGATACTAAGTTCACACCTTCCACGATAGCTCTATTTTTTTCGCGATCCACTTTGAGTACTTTACCTTTTTCCCCTTTGTGGTCACCAGCGATTACTTGCACGGTATCGCCTGCTTTAATTTTTAGCTTTATCATTATCGGACAGATATTAAAGCACCTCGGGTGCTAATGACACAATTTTCATAAACTGCTTGTCACGGAGTTCGCGTGCTACAGGGCCGAAGACACGGGTACCTCTCATTTCACCAGCAGCGTTGAGTAGTACGCAAGCATTTTCATCAAAACGGATGTAAGAACCATCTTGGCGTCTTACTTCTTTTTTGGTTCTTACCACTACAGCGGTGGATACTTGGCCTTTTTTTACAGTTCCATTAGGAGTGGCTTCCTTGATAGTAACGACGATTTTGTCACCTACAGAAGCATAGCGGCGCTTAGTTCCTCCAAGTACACGGATAGTCAAAACTTCTTTGGCTCCGGTATTATCTGCTACTTTTAATCTTGATTCTTGTTGTACCATAATTACTTCGCTCTTTCTATGATTTCTACTAATCGCCAGCACTTAGTCTTGCTCAGTGGGCGGGTTTCCATAATGCGCACGGTGTCTCCGATATTGCAGTCATTTTTTTCATCGTGTGCTACAAACTTTTTAGTTTGCAATACGAATTTTCCGTACATAGGGTGTTTTACACGTTTTACTACAGATACCACAATGGATTTGTCCATTTTGTTGCTGGTAACTATCCCTATTCTTTCTTTTCTGATATTTCTCTTTTCCATATTAAGCCACAATGATTATTGTAATTTCCTACGAGTTAGCTCACTTTCTATACGTGCGATAGCTCTACGCGTAGTACGGATAGTTAGTGGATTCTCAATTGGAGAAATGGCGTGAGCCATTTTCATTCCCGAATATGTATTCTTAAGTTCGATGAGCTTTTGCTCGAGCTCAGCGACTGATAAATTTTTAACTTCTGACTGTTTCATTGTTAATAAAATTAATCTTGATAATCTCTCGCTACAACGAACTTAGTAGTTACGGGTAACTTCTGAGCGGCAAGGCGAAGGGCTTCTTTGGCGATTTCCAAAGGTACACCACCTACTTCGAATAGGATACGTCCTGGCTTTACTACCGCTACCCAGTACTCAACAGCTCCTTTACCCTTACCCATACGTACTTCCAAAGGTTTTTTGGTAATAGGCTTATCTGGGAAAATTTTGATCCAAAGCTGTCCTTCACGCTTCATATAACGAGTAGCTGCTACACGAGCGGACTCTATTTGACGGGCAGTAATAAAAGCTGATTCTAAGGATTTGATACCAAATGTTCCGTTAGAGAGCTGATGTCCTCGCTGAGAAACACCTTTCATTCTTCCCTTCTGATCCTTACGATATTTTGTTCTTTTTGGTTGTAACATTGCTTGACTGAATTTAAATTATTTTTTTCGGCGAGCACGTTTTGCATCAGAACTTCCCTCTTTGGAAGCAGAAGAACCGTTAAGGTTTTTCTTAGTCATTCCCACTAGTGGAGAAAGTTCTCTTTTACCATATACTTCACCTTTCATGATCCAAACCTTGATACCCATACGGCCATAAGTAGTATGAGCTTCGTCGGTAGCATAATCGATATCGGCGCGGAAAGTAGAAAGAGGGATACGTCCTTCTTTGTAGCTTTCGTTACGTGCCATTTCAGCACCATTGAGGCGGCCAGATATTTGGATTTTGATACCTTCGGCATTCATGCGCATGGTAGCAGCGATAGCCATTTTGATAGCACGACGGTAGGAGATACGGTTCTCAATTTGTCGAGCGATACTTGCTGCCACAAGCGGAGCGTCAAGTTCTGGTCTTTTGATTTCAAAGATATTGATTTGAATATCTTTTCCAGTAATTTTCTTAAGCTCTTCTCTTAGCTTGTCTACCTCTTGACCTCCCTTACCGATGATGCTTCCTGGTCGGGAAGTAGTGATAGTAACGGTTACAAGCTTCAAAGTTCTTTCAATAATTACGCGAGAAACACTAGCTTTAGCCAAACGAGTATGCACATATTTTCTGATTTTGTCATCCTCAGCCAATTTGTCTCCGTAGTCATTTCCTCCGTACCAGTTGGATTCCCATCCTCTGATAATTCCAAGGCGATTCCCTATTGGATTTGTTTTTTGTCCCATACTTTTATCTTAGCTTTCAGTGTTATTTTTAGCTCCTAATACGATAGTTACGTGATTGGAACGTTTGCGAATTCTGTGTGCTCTTCCTTGAGGAGCTGGGCGAAGTCTTTTGAGCATCGCACCGCCGTCTACACGGATTTCCTTGATGAATACTTGTGCAGCTTCGATATCTGCCCCTTCGTTTTTAACTTTCCAGTTTTCAATAGCTGAAAGTAATAGTTTATGCAAGGAGGTTGCTGCTTCTTTTTGGTTGAACTTTAGAATAGCTAATGCTTTTTCTACAGAAATACCACGAACCAAATCAGCTACCAAGCGCATCTTGCGAGGCGATGTAGGGCAATTATTCAATTTAGCAAAAGCCACACTTCGTTTCGCTTCTTTAATCTCTATTGCTTTTTCTCTTTTACGAACTCCCATAGCTTTTATTTTTTACCTTTATTTTTTGCACCTGCGTGTCCTCTGAAGGAACGAGTTGGGGCAAATTCTCCTAATTTGTGTCCTACCATGTTTTCGGTTACATATACAGGAACGAATTGTTTTCCGTTGTGTACTGCGATGGTTTCTCCTACGAAGTCAGGAGTAATCATAGATGCTCTTGACCATGTTTTGATCACGGTTTTCTTTCCTGTTTCCTTATTTTGGAGAACCTTTTTCTCCAAGGCGTAATGAACATAAGGACCTTTTTTTAATGAACGAGCCATATCTTACTTATTTCTTTCTACGTTCTACAATATACTTATTACTAGCCTTGGTTTTAGAACGAGTTCTGTAACCTTTGGCAGGGATACCCTTACGAGAGCGAGGATGACCTCCTGAGGCACGTCCTTCACCACCACCCATGGGGTGATCTACAGGGTTCATTACTACAGCACGTGTACGAGGACGACGACCGAGCCAGCGAGAGCGACCTGCTTTACCAGAAAGTACCAACTGATGGTCGGAGTTCGATACAGCACCGATAGTTGCTAAACAAGTGAGCAAAATCATGCGGGTCTCTCCTGAAGGCAATTTGACAGTAGCATACTTACCTTCTTTAGCCATAAGCTGTGCGAAAGTTCCAGCTGAGCGAGCCATATTGGCTCCTTGTCCTGGACGAAGCTCTATATTACTGATTACAGTTCCTAGAGGGATCTGAGCCAGTGGCATAGCGTTACCTACTTCAGGAGCTACATTGTCTCCAGAGATAATCACCTGACCTACCTTCAATCCTGCTGGAGCGATGATATAGCGCTTTTCTCCGTCAGTGTACTGAACTAGCGCGATGAACGCTGTTCTGTTTGGGTCATACTCAATAGAAACAACGGTAGCTTCTACACCGAATTTGTTTCTTTTGAAGTCAATGATACGATACTTTTTCTTGTGACCACCACCTATGTAGCGCATGGTCATCTTCCCTTGGTTGTTTCTACCCCCGGTCTTTTTTAACGGAACGAGCAAGCTCTTTTCCGGCTTATCAGTGGTAATCGCATCGTAATTATTTACCACTCTAAAACGCTGACCCGGAGTCGTGGGTTTCAATTTTCTTACTGACATAAGGTCTTTTAAATAGTGTTATAAAAATCTATGATTTCTCCTTCTTTTACAGTCACTACAGCTTTCTTTACTGCATTAGTTTGTGAAAGTTGTAAGCCATTTTTAGTATAGCGAACAGAACGCTTTGGTGCATAATTAAGAGTACGTACTTTCTCAACAGTAACTCCATAAGCCTCTTCTACCGCTTTTTTGATTTGAATCTTGTTAGCCTTTTTATCTACAGAAAAGGTATAACGGTTATTCACTTCGCTATCATTAGTGGCTTTCTCTGTAATGATTGGTTTTATCAATATACTCATAATCTTACTTTGTTAAATTTGACTGAATCACCTCTACTGAGCTCTCCAACAATACTACAGTTTTTGCGTTAGCAATATCGTAAGTATTTAGTTCTGAGGCTGTTACTGTATTTACAGATGGGATATTGCGAGAGGACAAATATACATTTTTATTTGTATCCGCCAATACAAAAAGTGATTTTTTATCTTGGATCCCCAAAGCGGCTAAGATCTTAGTGAAGTCCTTAGTTTTAGGAGTTTCCAAAGAGAAATCTTCCAATACAATAATAGCTCCCTGTTGTGCCTTTTGGCTTAGGATAGAACGGCGAGCTAAGCGTTTTACCTTTTTGTTAAGTTTTTGAGTATAGTCCTTAGGGCGAGGTCCGAATATGCGTCCACCACCTACGAAGACAGGGGATTTCACGCTACCTGCACGAGCAGTACCTGTACCTTTTTGTTTTTTGATCTTACGAGTACTTCCTGCTACTTCGTTACGCTCTTTGGACTTGTGAGTTCCTTGTCGCTGATTGGCCAAGTATTGTTTGATATCCAAATAAATGGTGTGATTATTAGGCTCAATCCCGAAAACAGCCTCAGAAAGGGTTACCTTTCTTCCTGTTTCTTTTCCTTGTATATTTACTACTGCTACTTCCATTATTTATGAATCGTTACATAAGCATTTTTGTGACCTGGAACACATCCTTTGAGGATAATAAGGTTCTTTTCAGGAATCACTTTCAACACTTTTAGGTTTTGTACTGTTACTTTTTCAGCTCCCATACGTCCTGCCATACGCATTCCTTTGAATACGCGAGAAGGGTAAGAAGAGGCTCCTACAGAACCAGGTGCTCTGAGTCGGTTATGCTGACCGTGAGTAGACTGACCTACCCCACCGAAACCGTGGCGGCGTACTACCCCTTGGAATCCTTTCCCTTTGGAAGTACCTGTTACATCCACAAACTCACCTTCTACAAAAAATTCGGCAGTAATTGTATCGCCTAATTTGTAAGTGCTCTCAAAGCCTTGGAACTCGACAAGTTTCTTTTTAGGAGTAACGCCCGCTTTGGCAAAGTGCCCAGCTGCTGCTTTTGAAGTATGTTTCTCCTTTTTGTCATCGAAACCAAGCTGAAGAGCTTCATACCCGTCAACCTCTTTGGTTCTGACTTGGGTAACTACGCATGGTCCTGCTTCGATGATGGTACATGGGATATTCTTTCCATTCTCATCAAAAATGCTGGTCATGCCTACTTTTTTTCCAATTAACCCAGACATATAATAAAATTTAATTTGAACTTATTTTTTTTCTTTACGCAAAATCAGGAAAACTTCTATTGTGAAATAATCCCAATTTTACAATCTGAAATTCAGGGTCAAATATTTCAACCCTGAATATCACTTGTTATACCGTTTTTCCCTCACGCTATTGTTTTGGGACAAGTCAAGCAAATCTTCCGTTTTGCTTTTATCACACTTTGATCTCTACTTCTACTCCGCTAGGAAGCTCAAGCTTCATAAGAGCGTCAATAGTTTTAGGAGAAGAACTGTAGATATCCAATAGGCGCTTGTAAGAGCTCAATTGGAACTGTTCTCTCGCTTTCTTATTCACGTGTGGAGAACGAAGTACCGTAAATAACTTTTTGTGAGTAGGAAGAGGAATAGGTCCTACTACTCCAGCTCCTGTTGATTTCACTGTTTTTACGATTTTCTCAGCAGATTTATCCACCAAGTTATGATCGTATGATTTTAATTTTATTCTTATTTTTTGACTCATTTCTTTACAAAATTAATTACCTCTTGCTTTTTTGATCACTTCTTCAGAAATATTAGAAGGTGTCTCTGCATAGTGAGAGAACTCCATAGTAGAAGTGGCACGCCCTGATGAAAGGGTTCTAAGAGTGGTTACATAACCGAACATTTCAGAAAGTGGTACGTTGGCTTTGATCACCTTAGCACCATTTCTATCCCCCATGTCATTTACCTGACCACGGCGACGGTTAAGGTCTCCTACGATGTCCCCCATGTTTTCTTCTGGAGTGATTACTTCAAGCTTCATAATAGGTTCCATAAGCACGGCTTTGGCAGCACGAGCAGCCTCTTTGTAACCAAGCTTAGCAGCCAATTCGAAGGACAATGAATCGGAATCCACAGGGTGGAAAGAACCATCCTTAAGGGTAATCTTCATAGCATCCATTTCGAAGCCAGCCAAAGGTCCATTCTTCATAGCTTCTTTGAAACCTTTTTCGATAGAAGGGATATATTCTTTTGGAATGTTACCTCCTTTGATTTCATTGATGAATTCTAATCCGGTCTTACCTTCTTCAGCAGGTTCCATAGTAAAGACGATATCGGCAAACTTACCACGACCCCCTGTTTGTTTCTTGTAGACTTCACGGTGATCAGCCTTACCAGTGATAGCTTCTTTGTACTCTACCTGAGGTTCTCCTTGGTTTACTTCTACCTTGAACTCACGTTTTAAGCGGTCTACGATGATATCCAAGTGAAGTTCCCCCATACCAGAGATAATAGTCTGTCCAGAAGCTTGGTCTGTTTTTACTTGGAAAGTTGGGTCTTCTTCAGCGAGTTTTGCCAGAGCCATACCCAATTTGTCCACGTCGGCCTTAGTCTTAGGTTCTACTGCGATACCGATTACAGGGTCAGGGAACACCATACTTTCTAGTACGATAGGATATTTCTCATCACAAAGGGTATCCCCTGTTTTGATATCCTTGAACCCTACTGCAGCTCCGATATCACCTGCTTCTATATATTCGATAGGATTTTGCTTATTAGCGTGCATCTGGTAGATACGAGAGATACGTTCTTTGCTTTCTGAACGAGTGTTCAATACATAAGAACCTGCATCCAAGTGTCCTGAATAAGCACGGAAGAAAGCCAAGCGACCTACATAAGGGTCAGTAGCAATCTTGAAAGCCAAGGCAGCGAAAGGCGCATCTACTGAAGGCTTGCGAAGAGCAGGCTCTCCTGTCTCAGGGTTAGTTCCTTCGATAGCTTCTTTGTCAAGTGGAGAAGGCAAGTAGCGGCATACAGCATCGAGCATGAACTGTACTCCCTTGTTCTTGAAAGAAGAACCACAAGTCATAGGGATGATAGCCATATCCATTACTGCTGCGCGAAGTGCTTTGTGTACTTCTTCTTCAGTGATAGAGTTTTCGTCTTCCATGAATTTTTCCAAAAGACCTTCGTCATATCCAGCAACCTCTTCGATAAGTTGTGCACGATATTTGGCAACATCGGCTTTCATATCTTCAGGGATGTCTACGATGTCGAAAGTAGCTCCTTGAGTTTCCTCATGCCATATAATAGCACGGTTTTTGATCAAATCCACCACACCTTTGAAATCAGCTTCTTCCCCTATAGGAAGTACGATAGGCACGGCATTGGATTTAAGCATATCTTTCACCTGTTGGCATACCTTAAGGAAGTCAGAACCTTGGCGGTCCATTTTGTTGACAAATCCCATACGAGGCACTTTATAGTTGTCTGCAAGGCGCCAGTTAGTTTCGGACTGAGGTTCTACCCCATCTACAGCAGAAAAGAGGAACACCAAACCGTCCAATACACGAAGAGAGCGGTTTACCTCCACGGTAAAGTCCACGTGGCCTGGGGTATCGATAATGTTGAAGTGATATTCCTTAGCATCGGCTGTAGGTTTTCCATTTTCTGTAGGGAAGTTCCACTTACAAGTGGTAGCAGCCGATTGGATAGTGATCCCGCGTTCTGCTTCTTGTTCCATCCAGTCCATAGTAGAAGCACCATCGTGTACTTCCCCTATTTTGTGCGTTTTACCTGTATAGAAAAGGATACGCTCAGTGGTAGTAGTTTTACCCGCATCAATGTGAGCGGCAATACCAATGTTTCTTGTATATTTTAAATCTCTACTCATACTACCACAAATTAAAATCTAAAGTGAGAGAATGCCTTGTTGGCTTCTGCCATCTTATGTGTATCCATTTTTTTCTTTACAGCGGCACCTTCTTCTTTGGCAGCGGAGAGGATTTCTCCTGCCAATTTCTGAGCCATTGACTTTTCATTGCGCTTGCGAGCATAGCCAATAAGCCACTTCATAGCCATAGACACTTTGCGGTCTGGGCGTATTTGCATAGGGATTTGGAAAGTAGCTCCCCCTACACGGCGAGAACGTACTTCCACATGAGGCATTACATTGGAGAGGGCATCTTTCCACACTTCCAAGGCTGTTTTCTCATCATTATTCTTCTTTTGTTCTACGATATCGATTGCATCATAGAAAATCTTAAAAGCCACTGACTTTTTACCATCCCACATCAGGTTATTTACAAAGCGCGTAACCAATTGGTCATTGTACTTTGCATCTGGTAAAAGAGGTCTTTTTTTAGCTTGTCTCTTTCTCATTTGGTTGTTTTAGACGGTTTTAAAAATTTACTTTTTCTTTCCTTTTGCTGGTGCTGCAGCAGCTTGTCCTGGTTTAGGGCGTTTGGCTCCATACTTAGAGCGTCTTTGGGTTCTTCCATTTACCCCAGCAGTATCCAGTGCACCACGTACGATGTGGTAACGTACCCCTGGTAAATCTTTTACTCTTCCGCCTCTTACCAATACTATCGAGTGCTCTTGGAGGTTGTGTCCTTCTCCTGGGATATACGCATTGACCTCATTACCATTAGTTAAGCGAACACGCGCTACTTTACGCATCGCAGAGTTCGGTTTCTTAGGGGTAGTGGTGTACACACGCGTACATACGCCACGACGTTGAGGACATGAATCCAAAGCAGCCGATTTACTCTTCTTGGCTATTTTAGCTCTTCCTTTTCGTACTAATTGTGAAATTGTTGGCATTTATAAAATATTTTTTTAAGCGAGGGCAAAGGTACAAACTTTTTCCTAATTGACAAAACGCAATTCGCTAATTTTCAATATTTTTTTATTAACAATGTGATTTTGACTGCTTTTTATCCTGTATATACTTACAAATAATTGATTTTTAGTTTGTTACAAATCGCTATTTTCTTCTCTGAAAAAATCTATTTTTTTGGGAAAAGTTATTAACATAAAAAATGAAACACACTTTTCTCATGATAGTTTTATATTTTTTTCGTAACTTTGTTCTGATAAAAATAGATAACTAAAACATACTATGACTAAGCATAATAGCCCTACTGGGTATATGGCTATTAAGGATTGGGCGGATACAGACAAGCCGCGCGAAAAGATGATAGCGCAGGGCAAAGCGGTACTGAGCAATGCCGAGCTCTTGGCGATTCTTATCGGTTCGGGCACAACCCATGAAAGTGCGGTAGCCCTAAGCCAGCGGATTCTCTCTTCGGTAAGTAATAGCCTGACAGCCTTAGGGAAGCAGACCCTTCAGCAGCTCCAAGCCTTCAAGGGAATAGGGCAGGCCAAGGCTATTACTATCTTGGCAGCTACTGAGCTGGGACGCAGACGCAGCGCAGAATTACCAGAACCCCTTTCGCAGATCAACAGTCCTGAGAATGTCTTTTCCCTTATGCAACCCCTCATAGGAGAGCTCCCCCATGAGGAATTTTGGGTGCTGTACCTGAGTAGTGCTCACCGTGTGATGCACAAAGCACGCTTGTCCATGGGAGGTATCACCCATACTATTGTCGATGTACGCTTGCTCTTCAAAATGGCCTTAGAACAGGGCGCTGTGGCTATCATCTTGGTACACAATCACCCCTCTGGCAATCCTACTCCCAGCCCAGAGGATATACAACTGACACAAAAGGTGAAAAGCGCTGGAGAGACCCTTGATATTCAGCTCTTAGACCATGTAATCATCACCGAAAAACAGTATACCAGTCTCTGTGACGAAGGGCTTTGCTAAGAGGTAGTACTACAAATGCCTCTCCTACAGAGCTCCATAATAAATACCCAGAAGTATCATGCCCTCATACGCACTACTATAGCGGTATTGCTTCCTCCGAAACCGGAGGCAGTTTTAAGAAAATGGGTCACCTCTCCTGACTGCGTTTGTGCCAATACCTTAATAGGTTGGGACACACCCAAGGTGCTGTATCCTTTGCTCTGCAAGAGTTTTCCTCTTTTGGAAAGAGCGATAGTCAGTAGCGTTTCCAAGAGTCCTGAAGCCCCTAAGGTATGCCCAAAATAGCCTTTGTAGCTATTGATAGGCACTCCCAATAAGCCTGCTCGGGAGAAAGCAATGGCTTCCATCTCATCATTATAGAGGGTGCCTGTACCATGAGCATTGATCAGTTGTAACTGCTCAGGGGTAATCCCTGCTTGTGCCAAAGCCTTGCATACACTCAGGTATAGCCCTTCTCCCGTTCTTGAGGGGCCTGAGATATGGTTAGCATCATTGATGGAGCTGCTACCTAAGATCTGGGCGGAAGCTCCCATAGGATTCATGGAAAGAAAAGCAGCAGCAGCAGCCTCGCCAAGGGTAATCCCTGTACGCTCCTTGTCATAAGGACGGCAAGGCTCGGGGCTGACAGCTTGGAAGGACTGAAAACCTGAGAGGACAAAGGAGGAAATCTCATCTGCGGCCACTACAAGGGCATTGTCATACTGTCCACTCTCGAGCAACCTATCCGCTACCGAAAGAGCCATGACCCCCGATACACAAGCATTGGACACTACTATGGGTTCTGAGCGTATCCCCAAAAGACCTGCGATACTCTTGGCCAAGCGTGTCAAGTAGGGGAGATGCTCCCTATCCATCTGGCTGTTGAGCTGGGATATATTTCCCTTGGTCGTGGAGAGGATAAAAGCCGTATTCTCTGTAATGCGTATCGTAGGCAACAGAGGTACCGCCGCCAAAAGAAGCATCTTCTCCAAAAAAGAAAGCTGCTCAGTAGCACTGATATAGGGAAAAGAATCCTCTATAGTGTCCATGGAGATTTTTGAAAGATATATATCCGAAAAACTCTCATAATGAGGGTAAAACTGTATACCTACCTGCCCCTGTAAAAGAGCTTCTACATTTTCTCGTACCGTAGTCCCTAAGGGAGTTACGCAATTATAGGAATGAATATATGCCACCTTATTATTTTTTAGTTTTATGACCTATTTTTTTACCTGATACATACCATTCTTCAAAACTCAAGATACCTTCTCCTGCTATATCTATACTATCCATTTTCCATTGGAGTGCTATTGTATCTCCTTTTCGGAAAGGAATTTCATCATCATAGTAAATAATCCCGACAGTATCCTTTTCTTTAGAAACTAAGAAAAAGAAATAATCATAATCTGTAATATTTTCTAAAAAAACAACTGTATCCTTGTATATTTTCCCTATTTCAAGTACTTGATCTCTTCGTAAATTACTACTTCTATTGAATTTTCCTATATTTTCAAGAACTTCAGTTATTTTTCCATTGTCTATAATTATTTTCCATCGTATAACTACATATTTTCCTTCTGAATAGTCAAAGTCCATATAGGTCATACTTTCAGCTTTTACAGGAAAACTTGTTTCTTTTCCATTCTTTTCAACCGTTAAAGTAGTAGGAGTGATTTTTTTAATCAAAACAACATCATTGTAATAGTGATCAAGACTTAGTTCTTTATCCGGTAACAATTGACTTCTGAAATTTTTTACTAAAAGAGTTGTATCTATAGAAGAATTTATTTGTTCTTCCATAACTATACTATTTGCATCTACACTATCCGTATTAGGAGTATTTTCTCTACAAGAGAATAATAAAAGGGATAGAAGAATACTATACTTTTTCATATTTTCTTAGCTCCACATATTCTATAGAGGTGAGTTCTATATTTCGCTCTCTAAAGGCATTATAAATATTCTTGATAAGATCGGACTTGATGATATACATATTTTGTGGTTCAAAGGTTACCGCATTGATCTCATAGGTAGCATTAAGTTCATTGAGGGAGATATGATATATATAAGGAGTTATCTTGTCCGTAACTCCCTTGGTAGCTTGTGCAGCGGCGATAAGAGTCGCATCCACATCCTCCAAACGAGCATCGTAGCGTACTTTCACTTGGGTGGTGACCACCAATCCATTGGTACGTCCCATAGAAGAAAAATTCATCGTAGAGCTTGACAATATCATAGAATTAGGTACGGTAACCTCTTCATTATTAATAGTTTTTAGGCGAGTAACTAAGCTATCTTTATGAATAACCATCCCTATGTAATCCCCTACCTTGATCCAATCATTCTCCCGAAAGGCACGCATATAGGTAATGAATATCCCCGCCATTCCATTAGATATAGTAGAGGAGGAACCCAGGGAAATAAGTAGCCCTAAGAAAATAGATACCCCCTGAAAAGCGGATGATCCTGATCCTGGCAGGTAAGGAAATATTACTATAAAAATAAAACACAAGAAGAGTATCCTAACCATTTTATAAGTAGGCTTTGCCCATTCCTTATAGAAACCCTTGATCTTAAGTGCGCCCCGCTCTATCTCATAGAGGAAGAAACGCATAAGGTTCAGCACCAAGCGGGCAATTAGGGCGATAATGCCTATAATGACCAAATTGGGTAAGTAATCCACAATGGCATTGCCCACTTGGCTTAGTGGTTCCAAAAGGAGCTTGAGCAAGCGCTCCGCCCAGAGTTGGGTAGAGGGGAAGAGCTTCAGCGCCACAGGAATACTTAAGAATATAACAATGAAAAAGATAAGAAACTTTACCAAGTATAGTATCCGTGTGAGGATGTAGTTGATCTTTTCCTTGTCAAGTATCTGGTAATTTTTTACTTTTATTCCATTTCCTAAAAAGGATTGCTTTAAGAGTTGGTTTCTGAGCTTTCTAAAAAGGAAATTAAGCAGGTAGAAGAAGGTAACAATAACCATAACCAGTAGCACCAACTCCCCTATACGCATGAGTTTTTGCTGCATACTATGTTCCTTCCTATAGTGAGTTACTCCCTTGAGAATATCCCTTTGGAGAGATTTTGCCAATTCTTCTTGAGAGAGGTGTGCCATGATAGCATCTTCCTCAGTTACTGCTTGTATCCATTCTCCTTGGTAGGTGATCATTAGTAGGTTATCATGGGATTGTATCTTGAGAGAATCGTGCTTGAAAGTGGGGAGTTCTGCTAATTTTTGTAGTTTTTTTTCGGTATATTCGGATCGCTCCAAAGGCGAATAGAGTCCTAAACTGGTATATAGAGTATAGAGGGTATCCTTTTCCAGACACACAGGAGCTCCATTGGCTTTGGAGTAGATACGCTTTATTTCTTCCTGACGCTGTTTTTCATAGAGAGAATCCTTAGAAGTATCCGCATACTTGGTATCCAAAAGTAATAAGGCTTGTAGCTCTTGGCTTAGCATATTCACCTTTAGCGAATCTTGACTGCGCTGTACTTTTAGCTCCCTTACTTGGCGCTGGAGTAACTGCAATAAGCTGTCCTGTGCTTGCCCAAAAAGAGCAGCTACAGAGAAAAAATTACTTAGCAGCAATAACAACCGGATGTTCATAATGGATTTATTCGGAAGGCAAAGTTACGAAATAATAGCTAATTATCAATAAATAATAATTATTTTTTCACTATTAATCTTAATAAAGTGAGTATAGGGCATAAAAAAATTGCCTCTTGCGAGGCAATTCCTTTTTTAACCAATAAATTCCAATATTATGAAACAGTGCAAAGGTACGATTTTTCCCTGAATGCACTATATTTTTAACTAATATTTAACTTTTAATTACAAGTAGTTGATAATATACTGATTCCCTTATCACTTTTGAAATTGCTGGCTCTTCTAAGTTCAGTAAGTTGTACTATTTCTACTTGTACACAATTGAGGCTCGCATTGCCTCGAATATCGAGCTTATCTGTCAGCCTTGGAGCTCTGGATATATCGAGCTTAACGAGCTTGTTACCACTTAGGTTCAGCTCTTCCAAGGTAGTATTCCTAATAGTAGCAGTCTCTATCTTGTTATTAGAGAGGTCTGCTTTTTTCAGGGTGAGCATTTTTTCCAATCCTTCCAAGGAGGTGATATTCTTATCGGCAGCCATAAGTGTCTCGATTTGGGCTAATTCACTATCCTGCATGATACCATCGTTATTCCTATCATAGCCTGCAGTGAGAAGATAATCCTTCAGGGTAAGGGTAGCTTGTCGGGTATTAGTATCTGTGTTGATCTTGTCATAATACTTATTAATTACCGTATTCTCTACCTTTGATTTATCACAACTTGCCAAGGATAGCATGGCTACAGCCATTACAAATATTCTTTTCATAAGACTCTAATTTTTTTGTTAGTTAATTCACGGGGCAAAGTAACTTATTTTTTTTGAAAAAATAATAAGGTTTAACATTTATTTTTCTGTTAATAGTTTTAGCTTGGTAATAGGAAGTATAGAAAAGAATCCAAATTCACCCTTCTATGTAGGAAAATCCAGCAATTACTGACAACTGTAGGTAGGGTAGGGGATAGGTATTGAACCTTAATCATAGAAAATTGAGTATTATAAACATGTTTGTTTATTTCTTTTAGGAAAATACTCATTATCAGGTACTCTAAAAAAGTGAGTTTTGTTGATAAATTTACAATAGAAAATAAGAAAAAAATTGCCCATTTCCTTTTTCTGTATATACAAGCTACACAAGGAAAAAAACAAATTTATTTACTAAGAGTTATCAACCTTTTATAAGGTGGTTTGGTGAATTTTTTAGAGACTTTTTTATAGAAAATAAAAACTGATAACAACTTTCCACTTTTAGTGAATAACCTAAGTAATAGACTATAAATCAAGATATTATAATACCACTGATACGTTAATAACTGGTGATAAACTCCTATATCTATACCTACAACATTTTTCCTATTATTTTTTTATCTAAATTCACCCCATATCATCATCATCATTTTTTTTATTTAAAAAAAGATTTTATTTTTATGTATATTGTGTTTGTGGAAAAATCGAAAAAAAAATTTTTATTTTTAAATTCTTTGTACCTTTGCGCCATAATGGAAAGAAGAGTAATTTGAAAAATATGATCCAATGAAAATTTCAAATAGAAAAATAATTATAGTCCTATGTACATTGATTCCATTTGTATTCTTATCGTGTGCAAAAATGTATCATAGAGATTTATGTAAGGGATTTATCAATGAAAAATCGTTTGTATTAGGAGAATCTACGATTAGAGATATTCAAAAAAGATTCGATGCTTACAAAGATTTGGAAATTTTCCCCAATAATGATAGTCTTTATACTACTAAGGTTGAAGAAAAAGACGGTTTTATAAAGATATTATCTCAAAAAAGATTTCTATTTAAGGATAGTTTACTTCAGAAAGTCGAATTGGTGGTAAGTACAAGTTGCTGTTGGAATAATGATTTCAAAGAAAATGATCTTGCAGAGAAAAAAGATGAAATTTTCAGAGCATATGACGAGTATATTTCTACCATAAAATCAAAAAATTCTAAATCAAAATGCTTTAATTTTCAAAGTATTGATACGACAATATTTCATAAAACCACCTTATTTAAGTGGGAAAAATAAAACCAGAAAAAATCCATCGACTATATTGTAAATCAAAGTAAGGTACGCAGTGGGGTGCTATTGAAAAAAAGACAAATCAGAAATAGAAGAAATTATAAAACCATAAAAGGACTTAAATAAATGTTCAAAATACAACACTCAAAATAACTTATATGAGTAGGAAAAAAATTAAGCAAAAAAAGAAAAAGAACAAGGATTTTAGCAGAGATATTCTTGTGATCCTTCAGAAAAATAGCAATAAGAGTTTTACTTGGAAACAGATCGCTGAGAAGCTCAAGGCGACCTCTACCGAGATGCGTAATGATATCATTGCTTCCTTGACAAAGCTTGTAAAACAGTCTCATATTCAGGAAACTACGCAAGGAAACTACCAAGCACAGGAATCTACTTATTACCACAAAGGGGTGGTGGATATGGCCTCCAATGGCAATGCTTATGTGGTTTGTGAGGATTTGGAACAAGATGTATTTGTTCCTAACAACTTGCTTAACAAGGCTCTACATGGTGATGTAGTGGAAGTATACGTATTCCCACGGCGTCGAGAGAAGCTCGAAGGGGAAATCACCCAGATCATAGAGCGTAAGCGTACTACCTTTGTAGGGGTGGTACAGATGCAGAAGAATTTTGCTTTTGTAGTGCCTACCGATAGGAGAATGTATACAGATATTTTTGTACCTAAGACTGATTGTAATGGAGCTGAAGATGGGGATAAGGTCTTGGTACGTATTACTCAGTGGACATCGCGTGCCAATTCTCCCTATGGGGTGATAGAGAAGATTCTTGGCAAGCCTGGGGAACATGATACAGAGATACATGCTATCTTGGCCGAATATGGACTTCCTCATGAGTTTCCTAAGGAAGTAGAAGAATATGCACAGGGCTTGGATACTTCTATCAAGGAGGAAGAGATTGCCAAGCGTAGAGATATGCGCGAAGTGCTTACTTTTACCATTGACCCACGTGATGCTAAGGATTTTGACGATGCACTTTCCTTCCAAGTACTTGAGAATGGAAACTTTGAGATAGGGGTACACATAGCCGATGTCTCTCACTATGTACAGCCCAATACGATTTTGGACGACGAGGCTTACCAGCGTGCCACTTCGGTATATTTAGTGGATAGGGTAGTGCCTATGCTTCCTGAGGTGCTATCTAACTTTGCTTGCTCACTGCGCCCTGAAGAAGAGAAATACACCTTCTCGGCAATCTTCGAACTCTCTCCGAAGGCAGAAATTCGCAATACTTGGCTGGGTCGTACAGTGATTCGCTCCGATGCACGCTTTGCCTATGAGGAGGCACAGGCGGTGATTGAGGCTTTGGGTACCCCTCATACAGAACCGACAGATTTTGTGATGCCTCAGGAGATTTCCATTCGTCCTGAAGGGAGTTATACTGTTTCTAAAGAGATAGTAGAGGCTATTCTTTCGCTGAATGCCTTGGCTGAAATTCTCCGTGAGAAGCGCATGAGAGCAGGAGCTATTTCCTTTGATAAGGTGGAGGTGAAATTCCTTTTAGATGAAAATAATAATCCTTTGGGAGTATATACTAAGGAGAGTAAGGAAGCTAATAAGCTTATAGAGGAGTTTATGCTATTGGCCAATCGCAAGGTAGCCGAGTATGCCTCTAAGCTCCAAAAAACATTCGTATACCGTATTCACGATGTCCCCGATGAGGAAAAACTCCTACAGATGCAGGGGATCATCTCTCGCTTTGGTTACCGCCTGAACCTCAAGGATAAGAAGAATATTTCCCACTCTATCAATCACTTGTTGGAAGAAGTACACGGCAAGAAGGAACAGAATTTGGTAGATACTTTGGCGATCCGCTCTATGAGTAAGGCAGCGTATTCTACTCATAATATTGGACATTATGGTTTGGCTTTTGACGATTATACTCACTTTACTTCGCCTATTCGCCGCTATCCGGATGTGATGGTACATCGCTTACTGCAGCGATATTTAGATAAAGAAGCTTCGGCAAATGAGGCTGAGTACGAAGAGAAATGTAAGCATTCGTCTCAGATGGAGAACTTGGCTACTTCTGCTGAGAGGGACTCTATCAAGTATATGCAGATCAAGTATATGGAGGATCACAAGGATCAGGAGTTCTTAGGAGTGATTTCAGGAGTAACTGAGTTTGGTATCTATGTAGAAATTATA
Organism: uncultured Capnocytophaga sp.; assembly: GCA_963528845.1. Lineage (GTDB taxonomy): Bacteria > Bacteroidota > Bacteroidia > Flavobacteriales > Flavobacteriaceae > Capnocytophaga. The sequence continues at coordinate 45,088 of CAURXJ010000001.1, forward strand.
GAAAATAAGTGTGAAGGGATGATACGTGCTCGTGATATCAAAGACGATTACTATGTATTCGACGAGAAAGCCTATGCACTGATAGGGGAGGTGAGTAAGAAGCGCTATACCTTGGGCGATGAGGTATGGATACGTGTAAAGAATACAGACCTTATCAAGCGGCACTTGGATTTTGAGTTAGTAAAATAATTTTCTATTTTTAATAAATCGAAAGAGGCTATCCGAAAAGGATAGCCTCTTTTTGAATACTTTATGGTTATTTTTATTCTATAGTAATAGTGTATTTAGGATCAATATTGGTACGTTCGTCAAATACAAAATCTATATAACCTGCATCATCTTTTTTACCACTAAGTTCTTGCTTAACGCGTCCTACCTCTTGCATTTGTTTGTCAAATGCTTTTACAGTTATGGTGCCTGTAAAATCTTCTTCAAAGATGAAATATATTGAGATTTTGTTATCATTCCCAGACAAGGTTTCTATTTTGTGTCCTCCAAGCTTAATTCCTTTTTTGCTAAGGTTTTCTGAGAGTTTTATGGAGGAATTTCCAGCCTTATCCAATCCTTCTCCTACTCCATCGGCGAAACTACGAGTACTTCCTCCAAGAATTTCTCCTGCTTTGGTAGCTGTCTTATTAGCTACTTCTTCAGTAGTATTGGCAATAGTACTTCCTAGATTACACGCTGAAAGAATAAGCGCACTTACTGCTAAAATAACTTTTTTCATAATAGTTCTTTTAAATTGGTGCAAATATACAAAAATAATTGATTTATCAATAGTTTTTGGTATTTATTTTTCTGAAATAGACGCTGACAAACCCTTTGTTACTGCTTTACTACTTTTGAGATTCCCGATGCGGTAACTTCATTGGCAGCATTTCCTTTGTACTGGATGGTAAGGATACCACTGATGCTACCTTTGAGTGTGTCCTCCACCCATAGGCGCATAGTTCCTATGCCACTTACTTCTTTGAAAAAGACATTTTCTACTCTTACGTTTTCAAAATTCAAATCACCATTACATCCTTCTATTTCTAAGTTTCCAACCTTTCCACTGAAAGCAATGTTTTCGACCCCTTGGCTGTACAAAGTACAGTTTTTGGACTGTAGGGATACGGAACCTTTTCTTGCCAATTCTATTTTCAGCTGTAGGTCATCTACACGGAGGGGTAGGTTTAGGTTGCTGACATACTCCATCTCGATAGCTGCCTTTTTCAGTTTGAGTTCTTTCTCACAACTTATATTTCCAGCCATTTTAAAGTGTATTTTTTGGACTTCTTCAGATACTGGTAGGCTTATGTTTATTTTTCCTGTAGTAATGAAAACAACCCCGCCTTCTGTTTCTATATTCAGCTTGAGAGTATCTTTCTCCACCCTTGCTTTGATGATAGGGTGTATAGCATCATCAGCCTCTATCTGGATCTGGCGATCTCGGCTATTTCTTAGGGTGATATCGAAATGACTTTCGTCTATAAAAATATTCTTATAGCGACCCACTTCTACGGTTTTTACGCTTCTTTTTCCAGAAGGTTCATACACAGTTTGCCCATACATAGTTATTCCGAGAAGGAATGCTATGAGGAAAAATAATTTTCTTTTCATAAAAAATGTTTTTAAATAATCTGGACAAAGATACAAAAAATATTGACATTTGGCTTATTTTCCACTATTGATTTTATTTATTGAATTATTCAGACATATTATTTCTTTCTATAATAAAAAAAAATTAATTTTTTTCATTTTATTTGGAAAAAATGTTGTACATTCGTACCGATATAAATCATAATTTTGAAAAAATATGGAACGTAATTATTTTTTACTCTTATCCGTACTATTAGGAGTTTCTATGTTTGCGCAGGAGAAAGATTCTCTTGAGATGAAAAAAAAGTTACCTGATACAGAAGAAAATAGAAATGTTATGCTCAATGCATCGTCCAATTCTGGTCCTCGTGAGGTGAATATAGGGCTTCCTTCTTCTGTAGGTGGAATAACTGTTTTAGAAAATGATCTTCCCGTAGTGTATCATTTTTGGCCTGAGCTCCCTATACGGACTTGGCGTCCCTCACAGAGTTTAGATATGAAAGGGCTTATTTCGGTTAGTGAATCCACTCTCACTATTGCTGACTTTGGTTATGCGGTGAATTCCTATACTAAGACTGGGGGAGAGAAGACCCAGCTGGTAGGTACCCTCAAGGGCAATCACCATGGCTACTATTTAGGTGATGTGAACCTCTCTGGTAGGTTTTCTAAGAATCACAACTTATACTATGCTTTAGGTGCCTTAGTCACTGGAGATCCAGGAGAGGCTAAACACAAGGGCAGTAGACTTATTGATGATACACAGATATTCAGAGGTGTATTGACCTACCGATTTGGTGAGAAAGATGAAATTAACTTAGCTTATAAGTATTCTCGCTCTAAGATGATAGGACATTACGCCCCTTTTGTATATCATACTAATGGAGTAGTAAAGGAGTATGATGGCATAGGTATAGGTACAGATTCTTATATGATCAGTGATGGTTATCTGAACTTCAAGAATGTACTTACAGGAGAGCCTTATAGAGCAGATTTTACAGGAAGTGATTCTAAACTTTGGTCAAGTTCTCATACATTTGACCTTTTTGGTAAACATGATTTGGGTAATGACTGGTTACTAAGACACTCTACTCGCTTTCATGTAGCTAAGTCTTCGGCCTTATTACCTTTGTTGATAGGGGCAGAGAAGCGAGGTAATAATTCTTATACTTACTTAGACGGTACACCTTATACGGGTGAATATGTACAACGTATGCTTGCTATTCTTTCTCCACAGACTCCCACTACTACCCTGATGACACGCTTGTGGGCAGAGAAGAAAACAGAAAGACACAATTGGCGATTGGGTGTGTTAGGACAATACTACAATGTAGATGGCTATCACCAAGATCGCTCTTTTCTTTTTCACTCTGTAGAGAAACAACCTCGTATCTTACGAAAAAGTAGCACTACTGATCCTTTCTTTAATTACAATATTGGAGGAGAATATCATAACGGATATGAAACAAAAGTTACCGCTTATGCCTCTGATAGTTGGAATGTATCCCATTGGCTTGATTTCTCCTATGGAGCTAATTTCCAATACCAGAAGCTCGAAGGAGATTATAGTCTTCAGCCACGTGGAGCCAATGTAGTGCTGAACCAACCTTTTACTACCTTCAATCATGATTGGTATCACTTCAATGGAGACCTAAGGGCGGTAGTTAAGCTCAATGACCAATTTGGTTTTTTGGCTAATTTCACTTATCAAGAAAAGCATGGCTATTTGGAAGATTATTCAGGAGCTTATACTCCTGACTTTGCTAAGACTAAAACTCCTTTCTTAGCAGCAGGAATCTATTATAATAATAAGTGGTTGAGCTTGGTATCCCAAGTATCCACTCTTACACGTAATAACTATAAGACACGCTTGAGTATTTCTGATCCAGTAACCCGACGTCCGGAAGTGGTTTCTGCTCATTATGACATTCAGACAAAGGGATGGACTACCGACATGTTACTAAAACCTTTTCCTAATTTCCAATTGCATTACCTTCTCACTCTACAGAATCCAGAATATAGTAATTACAGCTGGGTGAATCCTTTTAATACTGCTGAGACTATTAGCTATAATGGTAATGTAGTGACAGGAATTTCCAAAGTGCTGATGGAAATAGATCCTTCTTATACCATCAAAAAGTTCCGTTTTGGTCTTAACCTACGTTACTTTAGCAAACAATATGTGAGTCTTACTAATCAATTTTTCATAGAACCTCGTTGGGAATCTTTCTTTTCTTCTTCTTATGAGATTAACAAATATCTGAATTTTGGTTTCAATGTAGTGAATATTTTCAATCAAACAGGTGCTTCTACTAGTATTGCGGATTCTGAGTTTCCCTATGCCAATATCAATGATGCAGATGGTCGCTTAGTGACAGGTTCATATATACGTCCGCTTACTTTTGAATTTCAGTTGAACTTCAAATTTTGATAACTTATGAATACAAAGAATATATTTTCAGTTTTTTTCCTTACAACTTCTTTTGTAACCATGTCTCAGACTGATATACAATATCTGAGTAATAAGAATGGAGCTACCTTGGGTTACAGTACTACCTCGGGTGTGAAAATACTTACCATAGGAGGTAAGCACTTCAAAGACCTGAATAAGAATGGAAAATTAGACAAATACGAAGATTGGCGCTTACCGGTAGATGAGCGTGCCAAAGACCTTGCCAAGCAAATGAGCATAGAGGAAATAGCAGGGCTAATGCTCTATAGTAACCACCAAGCCTTGCCTGGTCCTCCTGATGGCTATCGCAAGAGTAGCTATGGGGGTAAGCCCTTTGCCGAGAGTGGTGCCAAACCCTCTGACCTTACCGACCAGCAAAAGACTTTCTTAGACCGAGATCATGTACGCCATGTACTCATCACCACTGTTTCCTCGCCTAAGGATGCTGCTATATGGAGCAATAACCTACAGCGTACTACCGAGAGCCTACCACTGGGTATTCCGGTGAATATTTCCTCTGACCCACGCCATACTACCTTGGTAACGGCCGAATACAATGCAGGAGCAGGAGGTAGTATCTCTCTTTGGCCAGATGGATTGGCTATGTCCGCCACCTTTGATCCTGCTATAGTACAGAAGTTTGGTGAAATAGCTGCCAAGGAATATCGTGCTATGGGGATTACCACAGCTCTTTCTCCTCAGATAGACCTGGGTACAGAACCTCGCTGGAATCGTATGGTTTTTACCTTTGGTGAATCTCCGGAACTGACTACCGATATGGCACGTGCTTATGTAGATGGATTCCAGACCTCCATAGGGAAAGCTGAAATCAAGGATGGTTGGGGCTACGAGAGTGTCAATGCCATGAGCAAGCACTTCCCAGGTGGAGGCGCTGGCGAGGGTGGTCGCGATGCTCACTTTGCCTATGGTAAGTATGCTGTATATCCAGGTAAGAACTTCCAGATGCACCAAAAACCCTTCGTAGAAGGTGCCTTTAAGCTTCATGGCAAGACAAAATCCGCCTCTGCAGTGATGCCTTACTACACTATTTCTTATAACCAAGACACCAAAAACCATGAGAATGTAGGTAATGGCTTTAGCAAATACATAGTAACAGACCTATTGCGTAATAAGTATGGTTTTGATGGTGTGGTATGTACCGACTGGCTTATCATTGCCAAGGAACCAAATACACCAGGGGGTTTTGCTGGTAAGCCTTGGGGGGTAGAAGACTTAGACTTGCCCCAGCTTCACTACAAGGCTTTGGAAGCAGGCGTAGACCAGTTTGGAGGAAACAACATGGTAGCTCCTGTGGTAGAAGCCTATAAGATAGGGGTAAAAGAACATGGAGAGGACTATATGCGTAAGCGTTTGGAACAATCGGCTGTACGCTTATTGCGCAACATCTTCCGCTTAGGACTCTTTGAAAACCCATACCTCAACCCTGAAGAGTCCGCTAAGATAGTGGGTAATCCTCAGTTCATGAAAGCAGGTTATGATGCCCAGCTCAAGTCTATCATCATGCTCAAGAACAAAGGGCACGTATTGCCTATTGATAAGAAGAAAACGGTCTATATTCCTAAGGTCTATAACGAACCTCAACGTAACTGGTGGGGTGTATATACTGAAGGCAATATAGCTTACCCTGTGAATATGGAGAATGTGAAGAAGTACTTCAATGTAACCGATGATCCCAATAAGGCTGACCTTGCTATCGTCTTTGTCAAAAGCCCTACCCAAAATTACCCAGGTTACAACGACGAACTTTTCAAGGCAGGAGAGAATGGCTATATACCAATCTCCCTACAATACAATACCTATACCGCTGAGTATGCCCGCGAACATAGTATAGCCGCAGGAGATAAGGTAATTGCTCCACAAATAACCGACCGTAGCTATAAGGGAAAGACAGCCAATGCCTCCAATATCACTGATCTATACAACATCTTGGAGACCAAAGAAAAGATGAAAGGCAAACCAGTGGTGGTTTCCATTACCGCTTCTCGTCCTATGGTATTCCATGAGTTTGAACCTATGATAGAGGGTATTCTGCTTAACTTTGGTACTTCTGAACAAGCTCTTTTAGAAATTCTCTCTGGGAAAGTAGAACCTTCCGCTTTGCTTCCTACTCAGATGCCTGCCAACATGAAGACGGTAGAACAACAGTTTGAAGATGTTCCTTTCGATATGCAATGTCATAAAGATACCGAAGGCAATGTATATGACTTTGGTTTTGGGCTCAACTGGAAAGGAGTCATCAAGGATGCACGTACTGCTAAATATATAAAACATAGAAAATAGTTTTTACTTTTAAATTTTGTAAAAATACAGCAAGTTATTTTTTGGCTTGCTGTATTTTTTGTACTTTTGTCAGCCGAAAAGAAATATATTATATGCCGACTATTTTATCTATAGAGACTTCAGGTAAGAATTGTTCTATAGCATTATTTACTGATCATCATTTAGTACAACTAATAGAGGAGCGTACAGAACAATTTTCTCATTCAGAACATTTGCATGTGTTCATAGAACGCATACTCGAAGAAACTCACACCCAGCCTAAAGATATTAAGGCTGTAGCTATCAGTATGGGACCCGGTTCTTATACAGGATTGCGTATAGGTACAGCTACTGCTAAGGGACTCTGCTATGGTTGGGGTATCCCCCTTATAGCCTTGCCTACCTTGCGTATATTGTCCGAGCAGGTAATCTATGAATTTACAGATATTGAATATATTATTCCCATGATAGATGCTCGTAGGATGGAAGTTTTTACTGCTGTATATAGTCGTGATTTTTCTCCTATACTGGAGGAACGGTCAGAAATTCTTACAGAAAGTACGTTTGACACCTACCTTAACAAAGGAAAAACCATTTTTTTAGGAGATGGAATCACTAAGTTTCAAGCTATTTGTAAGCATGAGAATGCTTATTTCTGGGAGAATAAATTCCCTTCTGCTAGACAAATGGGCCGCTTAGCCTTAGAGAAATACCAAGCGCAAGCCTTCGAAGATATAGCTTATTTCGAACCTTTTTACCTCAAGGAGTTTTACTTTAATAAATAATAGATTGTTTCACGTGGAACTTTATAAAGTAAAATATAAAAGTGTTCCACGTGGAACAAATTTTATAAATGATTATTAGAGAATAAATATACTATATGAATCAATAGTCTTGAGCAGTGTCAAGGTGGGGACGCAATAAGTTGCATCTTGTGATTATGTCTTATGATTGTAATTATGATTACATCATTAAAGAATTACTTACTGGGTTTTGTAGAAAGATTATTGCTATCATAGAATAGTAAAATATATTTACCTAATAATCTATGAAAACATACAATATGTCAATTTCTATAACCATAAAAATTGATTATTGATTTTAAAGCATGATTTTTCTATTATTTCTAATTGTGATGAATATTTATATTTAAAATAAAAAATAATCAAAATTTGATAGGTTTGTAGAAGTGATTTTTTTGAATATGTTTTTTAAAATGCTTATATGTCAGAGAAAATACGTTGTACTTGGTGTAAGGATGATTCACTCTATATGGCTTATCATGATATGGAGTGGGGGAGACTTATCACTAAGGATACCCTTCTTTTTGAATTTCTCGTATTAGAGAGTTTTCAGGTAGGGCTGAGTTGGATTACTATTTTGATAAAGCGTGAGGCTTTTCGTGAGGCTTTTGATAATTTTCTAATAGAGCAGATTGCTAATTATTCTCAAGAGAAGATAAGTGCACTTCTTACGAATGAGAAGATAGTACGCAATCGCTTAAAGATACAAGCGGCGGTAACCAACGCACAGGCATTTATAAGAATACAAAAGGAGTTTGGAAGTTTTGTTAGCTATCTTAATACATTTATTCCTACTCCTATTGACAATCATCCTGAGTCACTTTTGGATATTCCTACTCACTCTTTCCTTTCAGATAGCTTGAGTAAAGACTTGAAAAAACGTGGGTTTAAGTTTGTCGGAACTACTATTATCTATTCTTTTCTACAAGCTACAGGGTATATCAATGATCACGTTAGTAATTGTTGGGTAAGAAAAGAATTGAATGTTCCACGTGAAACAAATTAAAACAAGGAATAGAAGGTAAAGATAATAGTGGATACTATGCTAATGAGAGAGTCTTTGGCGTGTCATGGTAGGAATACAATTCATTGTGTCTTATAGTTAATCATATTTTTAGATTGCGAATAGATGGAACAGGAGATTAATTTTTTAGCGGGCGAATTGCATCACATACTCCACTTGTTCGTGGACTTTGCCCTTACACCTGCTCACGGTAATTTTTCGTAAACCATTTCTGTTTGACTATAATTGTTATGATTATGGATCTTGTTACTTTTTGCATAGGATTAATGATAAAAATTGGCGCTAAAAACATAAAAAATTATTTAAATGTATAAATTTTAAACGATTTGTATAGTGAATGAATATTTATATTAAAAGAAAAAGAAAGTAGAAATTTGAAACGTTTCTGAAAGTGAAATTTTTAACAAATGTAGAAATTTTGGTGTAACAAATGATTTTGAATATAAAAAATATTTTTCATTTTTCATTTTTTCACTTTTTACTTTATTCAAGGTTTCACGTGGAACAAAAACTTAAAATTCAAAATTCAAAATTCAAAACTTTAATGAATATAATAGACTATAGTGTAAGTAAGGAAGAATTTTTCTTGGAGTATGACCCAGTGTATAAGCTCTATCGTACAACTCCTGTGCCCCAAGAGCTGGGAAGGTATTACCAAAGTGATGCCTATATATCCCATACTGATGGGAAAAAGGGTCTTTTCGAAAAGCTTTACCAATGGGTGAAAACCTATACGCTACAGCAGAAAATAAAACTCATAGAGCGCTATGTGCCCCAAGGAAAACTCTTGGATATAGGTGCAGGTACAGGCGATTTCCTAAGGGTGGCAGCACAGCGAGGATGGAGTGTAAGCGGGGTAGAACCTGAAAAAAAAGCCCGCGATAGGGCAGAGGAGAAGGGAATCCTTCTGAAGGAAGATAAAACCCATATCACGGATACCTATCAAGTAATTACCCTTTGGCATGTGCTGGAACATGTTCCTAACCTACAAGAGCAGATTGCTTTTCTCAAAGACCATTTGACCAAGGGAGGATTGCTTGTAATTGCCGTGCCTAACTATAGAAGTAGGGATGCCCAACACTATGGGAAATACTGGGCTGCCTATGATGTACCCCGACACTTATGGCACTTCTCCCAAGAGAGTATTCGATTGCTTTTCACTGAAAAAGGTTTCCAACTCATAGGAGTCAAGCCCATGCCTTTTGATGCTTTCTATGTGAGCCTACTTTCCGAAAAGTACAAAACAGGGAGTATGAACTTCCTTAAGGGAGGTTATCAGGGACTTCTATCGAACCTCTCTGCACTGAAAACAGGAGAATATTCGTCCCTTATTTACCTGTTAAAATTGCATGAATAAAATAAGATAATAGGATACTTATCCTACTTTTTATAAGGGTAAACGTTAAATATTCATTCTGTTCCTATTTGTTTTGTTAAAAATGAAGATAATTGATATTTTCTTTCGTACTTTTGTGCCTACATTTTGAAAAAGTATAGTTATGAATAAAATTATCTTAGGTGTAGCACTAATGTTAAGTCTTGCTTCTTGTCAGCAAGGACAGAAAATTGCTTTTGTAGATAATAGCAAGCTCTTGGATGATTATCAAGAAAAAAAGGACTTAGAGGCGCTTCTCAAGGGAAAAATTGACAAATACCAACACAAGCGTGATAGTATTTCTCAGGCTTTCCAAGTGAAGGCTCAGGCTTTCGAAGCACAAGCAAAAACCTTGGCTCCTGCTGTAGCTCAGCAAAAGTATAGCGAACTGGCTCACGAAAGTCAGCTATTGCAACAACAACTCATGGCTGAAGAACAAGCAATCCAAGAGGAAAGCCGTACCAAAATGGATACACTACTGAAGAAAGTAAAGAACTTCATCAAAGAATATGGAAAGCAACATAGTTATGACTTTATTCTTGGTGCTAATGACGGAGGTAGTGTACACTATGGAAAAGCTGATAAAGATATTACAGCCGATATAGTAAAGGCTCTGAACGAGAAAAAGTAAAAAATTGTTACTTGTTTGTTTAAATTTTATTGGTTATTGATTGAAAAGTGTTTCTTCTGTACAAGGAGAGACACTTTTTCTATAGGAAAGCCTCTTTTACTGCTGCTAAAGCATTGGGGAAAACTCCATTGAGTAGTAGAAAAATTCCAAAAATAACTAAGAAGATATGGATACCCTGCTTTATTTTATGGATATTGGTAGGAGTGAGCTTGTGGCGAAGCCGCTTAGCGATGAGTATTTTTACAATATCTGTGAGCAAATAGGTCAGTAGTATAGTGCCTAAAAAGACCAGTACTTTTGTTGTGGTAGTACCTGCACTCGAGGAGAAAGTAGCAATGGTAGCTACCCAATAGAAAAAAACCCCTACATTGATGATATTCAAGAAAAATCCTTTGTAGAAAAAAGTAAAATAATTTCCTTCCTTGATCTCCACTATACGTGTCTGTGGAGGGTGTAGGCGATAGTCCTTGCGCTCTTTGAAAAAAGAAAATAACCCATATATGATGATGAGAATTCCTCCATATACGAATAGGTTGGGGTTATTCTTTATATAATCCGAGAGCTTACTTGTACCCCAATAGGCCAAGAGAATAAAAAAAATATCCCCAGAAATAGCTCCAAAATCAAAGGCTAAAGCCGAACGAATCCCCTTGGTAATACTCGTCTCTATCAGGATAAAAAATACAGGGCCTATGGTAAAAGCAAGCATAACTCCTAAGGATATGGCTACAAAAATACTCTCTATCATCTTTTGGTATAAAGGGCAAATGTACTAAAAAAATAGTAATTACAAAAGAACTTTTTATTCTATATCCACTGTGGGGTTATATTTTTGAACAATATCTCTCAGATAAGGATAGACTATTTCAGTCATGGTGGTGATAAACCATCGGGAAGATTTTATCAAGATAGTTCTATTTCCTCTTCTGGAGTTCCAAAAACGAATCTTTTTTATTTGTTTAGGGTCGAGTTCGCGAAGTGTAAAGAAAGTGAAAAAATATACCTTTTCTTTGCATAGTATGAAAAAAGGAAAATATTTCCTGAGCCAGAGCAAGTCCTTTTGTACTTTTAGGAGATAGGCAAAATCTTCCTTGCTCATTTCTTCCAATAACAAATGTTGGGCTTTGGCATGTCGCTTCACTACGTAGCTCAGCAGGTAGTATATCATAAGGAAAAGGGAAAGAGGAATCATCAGTAAAGTGAGCTGTTCTGAGACACTAAAATTGCCTTCTCCCTTGGAGATTGCTACAAAGAATATAACAAAAGGGAGGACAATGAAAACACTTAGGAATATTCCCAGTCCTATACAAATGTATCGCTTGTATTTCTCTACTTTTTCCATATAGGTGCTGCGCTCCCTCTCCAAAGCATGATAGGGAATGTAGTGGGCTACACGCTCTTCAAAAGCATTCTTGCGAACAGCGACAAAGTACAACAAAACTCCCATAGACAAATAGGGGAGGGAAGAGACTATCAGAATAAGAATATCAGGGTTCATGGTTATCTGTATTTTTGAAAGTATTCATTGATAAGTCTTTCTAATTCTTCAAAAGAGATTTGTAGTTCACTATTGTCCATATGGATACCTTCAAAGCCTTTTCGTAGCTCTTTGTCCTTAATTCTATCTACGTATTTTTCAGGATCCTTGAGCTTGATATGGATAAGTACTCCATAGAACTTTTTCCTCTCTACAGAGGCTATATCACTCCAAAGGATTTTTCCTACTTCCTTGCCTACGGTATTGGTATGGCTCTCCAAGTATTCAGGAGTTAGGATAACTCCTTCATTACTTTTTCTAAGAGCTATAAGCTCTTTCACCAACTGGTATAATATATAAATACATCCAGCTAATAGTCCTAAGGATGCTCCTAAAAGATATACACGAATTTTGTGTCCTGATAGAAAAAGAATCACCAACCCTACTGCAACAGGAATCAGTAGAGCAGAGAAGATCACATATTTAATTTTCTTTTTTGTGCTAAAAGGAATAATCATGATTTTGAGTTTTGTTAAGTATTAAATATTTTATCCTTCAATAGTAGCCTCTTTGAGTTCGCCGCTGAGGTTGCCAATCTTTTTCAACAAGCCATTCTATGCGAGTGTTTTTATAAAAAAGTTCTCCTGTTTCTACATCTATGTAAGCTAAAGGATCGTTAGAAGCTACCCAAGCTCCCCCATAATAACTTGCTCCATTAGTACGTATTTCAATAAGGGCTATGATTTCCTTTTCTTGGGGGAGGAACTTATCTGAGAATTTTTGTGTGATTTCTGGGTTCATAGTTGTAATTCATTATTATAATTAGGGGTTAATTTTTAAATTCTAAAAACTAACCCCTGAAATTCATTACTAACTCACTATATTGATAATCCTATTAGGCACAACAATTACCTTTTTAGGGGTGTTGCCTTGTAGCTGTTCTGCGGTTTGAGGATCGGCAAGGATGGCTTGCTCTATCTCGGCAGGAGTCATACTGGTAGCATAAGCGCGTTTGAAGCGTACTTTCCCGTTGAACGATACGGGATACTCCTTGCTGTCCTCTTGCAAATACTTGTCCTCGTGTACGGGATAAGGTGCAAACGCCACGCTTTCGGTGTTTCCAAGCCTTTTCCAGAGCTCTTCGGCGATATGTGGAGCAAAGGGTGCTATCAGTACCGCAAGAGGCGCTAAAACGTCTCTATGGTGGCATTTTAGCGATGATAACTCATTCACGCATATCATAAACTGACTCACCGAGGTATTGAAGGAGAAATTCTCGATATCTTCATTTACCTTTTTAATCGTTTTATGCAGCGCTTTGAGCATCTCGGACGTAGGAGCTTCATCGGTTACTTGCCAGCCGTTGTCATTGAAATACAAACGCCATAGCTTGCGCAAGAAGTTATACACTCCCGAAATACCCGCTGTGTTCCAAGGTTTGGCTTGTTCCAAAGGCCCTAAGAACATTTCGTAAAGGCGCAAGGTATCCGCGCCATATTGCTCACAAATATCATCAGGGTTTACCACGTTGTATTTGGATTTCGACATTTTTTCGACCTCGCGACCACAGAGGAAAACATCCCCCTTACCCCCCTCAAGGGGGGAATTGTGTCCCTCAAAAATAAACTCAGCATTAGCAAATTCTTTGCGCCACACCTTGAATTTCTCAATGTCTAACTCATCAGAAGTATCTTTGAGGAGAGAAACATCTACGTGAATAGGTTGGATAATAGTATTAATTATTTTTCCTGAGAGTTTTTTCATAAACTCCACACATTGAGGATATTTAGGGAAAATCTTCTCTAATAAAACAATCGCCAACTTATCATCCTTGAATTTCTTTGAAACAAATATAGGAGGAAAGTTATTAGATGAAAGCTCTTTTACTTCAACTAAATTCACTTCATTACCTTGCTCATCTTTCACTTCCCATAAGACTCGGTATGCAAAGGCACTCATACCCAATATCATACCCTGATTTATCAGTTTTTTAAAGGGTTCTTCGGTAGGAGCAAAACCGCGGTCTTTGAGGAATTTGTTCCAGAAACGAGAGTATAACAAGTGTCCTGTGGCGTGTTCGCTACCCCCTACGTAAAGGTCTACGTTTTGCCAGTAGTCTACTACGGGTTTGGTAGGGAAGGTTCCACGTGCGTCTTTTTCCATCATATACTCTAACCAATACCAAGAAGAGCCCGCCCAACCTGGCATAGTATTCAATTCTAATGGGAATATCGTTTGGTTATCAATAAGTTCGTTGCTTACCACCTTATGATTTTCGGTATCCCACGCCCAAGCAGTGGCGTTGCCTAACGGCGGGTTACCCTCTTCGGTAGGGAGGTATTTCTCTACTTCGGGTAGGAGAATAGGGAGGTACTCCTCGCCTATCATCTGTGGCAAGCCGTTTTTATAGTATACAGGGAAAGGTTCGCCCCAATAACGCTGACGTGAGAAGACAGCATCACGAAGGCGGTAATTTACTTTGGCTTTGCCAGCTCCTTTGGCTTCTAAAGCTGCTAACACTTTGGCAACTGCCTCGCTAAAGTTAGTGCAACCATTGAGGAAATCTGAATTTTGGTAAGTCATTCCCTCTTTGTCAGTAAAAGCGTTTTCTGAAATATCTTTATCGAAAATGTTAATCATTTCTGGCATTCCTTTAGCACCTTTGAAGTGTTTGGCAAAGGCATAATCGCGATCGTCGCCAGCAGGCACTGCCATTACAGCACCCGTACCATAGCTTGCCAATACATAATCGCCTATCCAGATAGGGATTTGCTTGCCGGTAAGTGGGTGCACGGCATACGCTCCTGTGAAAGCTCCTGATACGGTTTTGGTATCGGCCATACGGTCGCGCTCCGAGCGTTTGGCAGTAGCAGCGATGTAGGCTTCTACCTCAGCGCGTTGTTCCTCAGTAGTAATTTGCAATACTAAGGGGTGCTCGGGGGCCAAAGTAAGGTAAATAGCACCAAAGAGGGTGTCGGGGCGAGTGGTGAAGACCTCAACTTTGTGCTCACTTTGAGCAAGTGCAAAATTGATAGAGGCTCCAACTGATTTTCCTATCCAGTTGCGTTGACTTTCTTTGATGCTTTCACTCCAATCGATGGTGTCTAAGCCTTGCAAAAGGCGTTCGGCATAGGCGGTGATGCGCATACTCCATTGGGTCATCTTCTTGCGAATCACTGGGTGCCCCCCACGTTCGGATACACCATTGACGATTTCATCGTTGGCGAGTACAGTACCTAAGGCAGGACACCAGTTTACTTCGGTTTCTGCCAAGTAGGTAAGTCGGTATTTGAGGAGGATTTGTTGTTGCTGTTCTGATGAAAAAGCGTGCCACTGTTCCGCAGTGAAGGTTGGGGTATCGTCGTCACAGGCAGCATTTACCTTGCTATTGCCTTCTGTTTCAAAGAGAGCGATAAGCGTTTCGATAGGCTCTGCCTTATCGGTTGCGTTGTTATACCACGAGTTAAACAACTGTATGAATATCCACTGGGTATGGCGATAGTATTCGGGATCGGAAGTTTTGACCTCGCGACTCCAATCGAATGAAAAGCCTATTTTATCGAGCTGCTCGCGATAGCGGGCGATATTCTGTGCGGTAGTAAGGGCAGGGTGTTGCCCTGTTTGGATAGCGTATTGCTCGGCTGGCAGACCGAAGCTGTCATAACCCTGAGGGTGCAACACATTGAACCCTTTGTGACGCTTGTAGCGCGCCACGATGTCACTGGCGATATACCCCAGTGGATGCCCTACGTGTAAGCCTGCCCCTGAAGGGTAAGGGAACATATCAAGCACATAGTACTTAGGTTTGTCACTGTCGTTTTGGGCTTTGAAAGTCTGGTGTTCTGCCCAATATTCTTGCCAAAAGGCTTCTATTTCTTTGTGATTATAGGTCATATTAGTCGTTAGTTTTTAGTCGTTAGATGTTAGTTTGGGGCAAAGGTAGTAATAATTTGTTGGTTCTTTAAGCTAATTCTAAAGATACAATCTCTGCTTTTTCTCCATTTTCAGTTTCACAGATAATAGAGATATAGTCAAAGCCATTTCTTTTCACTTCTTCCCAAGAAATAGTTTCTCCATTGATAAGGGTTACTCTATCTTCTTCGTCTACTTCATAATCTTCTTTTTCTTCTTCGTAATCAATAGAATATCCAAAATCTATATGAATTTTGCAAGGAGCAATATCGTATTTTACCAAAGTTCGTTTTTCAACTTCTTCTGAGTCAAACTCCTCACAAAACATTGCATTATAGCCGTGTCGGTAGCCGTCAAAAAGCAATATTTCTTCACCTGTTTCTGTATCTTTGGCTACTATTTTACAAGGAATTCCAGTTTTATTATCTACAATACAAGGGAGTTTTTTTCTCTTTACTTCAAATAAATCTCCATAATAATACACTTCAAAGAGTGTATTTCCATTTTTCGATTGTATATCCACAGAGAGATAATCACCTGATTTTATATTAGAAGCATTTTCACTTAGGTAGGTAGGAACTTTTTGCATATACAAAATTATTTAGAATGTATGTTATATTTTTATTTAAAATTCCACTGTCTTTGGAAAGTTGCTTTTTCAAGAAATTCATCAAAGGTATCAGCTACTAATTCGGTATAAAGGTCATCATATATTACCCAAACACTATGATTTTCGGGGTGGAAGAAAAGTATACCACCATCGGAAAAACCAAAGGCAAAAGCTGTTTTTAGAACTTCAACTGAAGGAAGTTTGTCTATACTATTACCTTCTATTGATTTGTAGAAAAAGTCTTTTTGTGCAAGTAGTCGATAAGTAGGAATCAGCTTTTCACCATTATCATCAGTTTCACGGGTAAGAGAGAAGAAACCTTGTATTACATAAACTCTTTTAGGAAGAGTGGGTTTCTTACGGCGTGCATATTCGTAGAAAAAGTTAGATTTTTCAGGAATAGTAGCAAATAAATCTCGGTAGGACTGAGGAACATTTTGCTCTTGTATATTCATTTTATAATGTTTTTTATTTGTATTTAAAATATGAAAGGTTTATTACTTGACCCTACACCCCGTTTTCACTTAAGTAGGAACTTTTTGCATATACAAAATTATTAAATGTAAAGTATAATTCTTAATTTGTCAATTTGCTAATTAGAAAATTTGGTGTGAGCTACAAGCTCGCATCAGCAGGGTTATAGTTTGAAAATAAACAGATCCCTAAAGAATTAATTTTTTAGGATCGTTTCTATTGTCAAAAAAGAAAACAATCTCTATCCTATCGGTGAATATTTGATAGAAAAGAGAGAAATTATGCAATATCAAAACTCTTCGAATTTCTTTTTCAGGAGTTTGATAAACAATAGGATGAGCTATAGGAAAATCCAATATCCTTTGTTCTATTCTTTCTACTTCATCTATAATTTTATTTGAATAGGTAGATGAATCGTTATGTTCTATCCAATATTCCAAAGTTGAAATATATTCCTCTTGAGCTCTTGGAGACCATATTACTTTTTTGTACATAATAGTCTCGCTTTTTTATGTACTTCTTCACTAGATATTCCTTTTCCTTCATGGAGTTCTTTCCATCCCTGCTCTATTCCTTCTATGATCTCAGCAGAGAGTTCTTCTTTCTTGACTTCCAATCCTATGGCTTCCAATACACGTACAGCCATTTGGTATTGTTCAAAAGTAATATTCTTGTTGAATTGTATAGTTCTCATAGTAGTAATTTTTCTGCAAAGGTAGTGATAATTTGCCAAACAACCAATAATGGAATTTAATAATAGACAATACTCCTTGTGTTGTGCTGTACACAATCAGGATAGGTACCGGCTTGTTTGTGAATCCAATTGCTGTGGTCATCATACTCATAGGTAGTGGTAGGTGAAGAGCGCAAAATGCCATTTTTGTAAGAACCTGTAAATGTACGGATTTGCTCTGTGTAGGGAATATCAGTACGTTCTATTTCTTTCTCTATGCGTTCTTCTTCACCTCTTTTGTAGTGATAGGTTTTAGTGTCTGTTATTTTATCTTGTTTGTAAAGATGAACTGTGAGGGTTACTTTTTCTCCTTGATAGGAGTAAAGGTGCTCTTGTGAGAGCTGTCCACCAAGCCTAGTATACCAAGTGTTCTTAACCACGTTCCCTTGAGTGTTAAACTCAGTGATACATATCAATTGGGTATATTTTAGGGTGCGTTCACACCCTCCTGAATAATGAGTAGTAGTGGCTTTTACTTGTTTTACTTTTCCTTTGAGGTCATACTTTTTCCAATCGGTTTGTTGAGCTTGCAAGCTGAAAACAAATGTTAGGACTATAAGGGGTAAAAATAGTTTTTTCATAGTGGTTTATTTTCCGCAAAGGTAGTGATAATTTGTTAAAAAACAAACAGGCTGCCTGAGAAGGACAGCCTGTTTTGTTTTATAAAATGATAACAGCTTATTTTTTCTTCTTACCATCAGCTTTAGCAGCTTCTTGAGCAGCCTTAAGAGCGGCACGAGATACACGTACTTGGCATACTACGGTGTTGTCCGGATGCATGATTTTGTACTTTTCTTGTGCGATCTTAGTGATGTAGAGACGGTTACCCATTTCCATCCAAGAGATGTCTACAGGGACGAAGTCAGGCAAGTTCTCAGGTAAGGCTTTTACTTTAAGCTTACGGTTTACGATGCGGAGAGTACCCCCTGCCATAACCCCAGGAGCAGTACCTACGATCTGGATAGGCACAGCTAAGGTGATTTCTTTGTCCTTGTGTAGTTCATAGAAATCCACATGGATGATGTTGTCCGTAACAGGGTCAAACTGAATGTCCTGAAGGATAGCGTTGTAAGTCTTTCCTCCTAATTCAATCGTTGCTGTATATACATTAGGAGTATATATCAACTTTTTGAATGCTAAAGCATCCGCTGAAAAGTGAATGGTACTATTCCCTCCGTATAACACGCAAGGAACCTTTCCAGCATTACGTAAGGCCTTGCTTGCTGCTTTGCCCACGCTTTCTCTTTGAGATCCTACGATTGTAATCGATTGCATAAAATATATTAATTAAAAAATTTACATAATGAATTTGTCACTGATAGAGACATGTTGGTGTACGGAGTGCATCACATCAGCAAAGAGTTTTGCACAACTGAGTACATGTATTTTCTTTGTTCCCTCCAGTTTGTGAGGAATAGAATCAGTTACGATAAGTTCTTTCATAGGCGAATTTTCGATTCTCTCTACTGCATTTCCGCTGAGGAGTGCATGGGTACATACCGCCCTTACACTAAGAGCCCCTTTTTCCATCATAATCTCAGAGGCTTTGGTAAGAGTACCTGCAGTATCAACCATATCATCTACCAAGATCACATGCTTGCCTTCGACCTCTCCTATAAGATCCATTTTCTCAATCACATTGGCTTTCTTGCGCTGTTTGTAACAGATTACCACATCGGAGTTCAGGAACTTGGCATAGGAATGAGCTCTTTTGGAGCCTCCCATATCAGGAGAAGCCATACAGAGATTTTCAAGGTTGAGCGACTTGATATAAGGCAAGAAAATAGTAGATGCATAGAGGTGATCTACAGGTATTTCAAAGAAGCCTTGTATCTGATCTGCATGTAAATCCATGGTAATGACACGCGTTGCACCTGCTGTTTCAAGCAGATTGGCTACAAGCTTGGCAGCTATAGGGACACGAGGTTTGTCCTTTCTGTCCTGCCGTGCCCAGCCAAAGTATGGAATGACCGCAGTGATATGCTTGGCAGAAGCGCGCTTAGCAGCATCTATCATCAGCAGCATCTCCATAAGGTTCTCCGAGGAGGGTTGGGTGGATCCAATCAAGAACACACGCGTTCCTCGTACAGATTCTTCAAAAGAAGGTTGAAATTCTCCATCACTGAAATGAGAAAAAATAATTTTCCCCAGCTCAATGCCATATTCTTGTGCGATTTTGCTTGCCAATTCGGTGGATTGAGTACAAGCAAAAATCTTAACGGCTGGCATAGAATATTCCATAAGTCAAGTGATTATAAGTATCTTAGATTTTTTTTATTGCGTATTACGAATGCCTTATAAGAGGTTGCAAAGATATAAATTAAAAATGACTCTTGAAAAAAATTTTATTCTTTTTTTGCAGATTCAAAAAATAGTTGTACTTTTGCACTCGAATTCATAACACTACTTGCCTGAGTGGCGGAATTGGTAGACGCGCACGACTCAAACTCGTGTTCTTCGGAGTGAGGGTTCGATTCCCTCCTCAGGTACAACAATCCTCTTACTACTAAGAGGATTTTTTATTAACTTCCATCAAACACTTTATTTGTTATGAATACAATCATTGTCAATCCCTATTATACGCTTATTGCAGCGACTATGGTATTGCTCATTGGGCGATTGCTTGTAGGGAAGATCAAACTACTTCAGAACTTCAACATTCCAGAACCTGTAGCAGGGGGTTTGCTCATGGCTTTTTTAATCTATATGCTATATATAGGTACAGGACTTTCCTTTGAGAATGGAATCCATATGGGGCAAGGACTCTCTTTGGACTTTGACAAAAGTCTACAAGATACTTTTATGCTTATCTTTTTCTCTTCCATTGGGCTAAGTGCTGACTTCTCGCGCCTAAAATCAGGAGGTGTCGGTCTGTTTATCTTTTTGGGAGTGGTAGCTCTTTTCATTGTGGTACAGAACCTTGTAGGAGTGAGCTTGGCTACTGCTTTTGGGCTCAAGCCTATTATAGGGCTGATGACTGGTTCTATCACCCTTACTGGTGGGCATGGTACTGCTGGCGCATGGGGAAAGGTATTAGAACAAAAATATAGTATAGAGGGGGCTACAGCCTTAGGAATGGCAGCTGCTACCTTTGGCTTGGTATTAGGAGGGCTCATAGGAGGTCCTGTATCGCGCCGCTTGGTCAATAAGATGGGTAGAAAGCCCCTCACAGAACCTGGTGATGAGAGCTCCGAAGCAGAAGTAGGAGTATTCGAGCATCCGGAAAAGCAGCGTCTTATCACTGCCAAATCGGCCATAGAGACTATGGCGCTCTTTGCTGCCTGCTTGTCCTTCTCTGCCCTGATGGATACCGATTTTGTAAAATCTTTTTTCCCAGAAAAATTCACTCTACCTCAGTTCATATGGGCTTTGCTCTTTGGGGTAGTTCTTCGTAATGTGCTGACTTCAGCTTTCAAGATTAATATGTTCGATCGTGCCATTGACGTATTTGGGAATGCTTCTCTGAGTTTGTTCTTGGGTATTGCTCTTTTGAACCTCAAGCTCTGGCAGATCATGGATTTGGCCTTGCCAATGTTGGTAATCCTCGCTGTACAGACTTTTGTGATGAGTACCTATGCATACTTTGTTACCTATCGCCTTATGGGCAAGGACTACGATGCCGCTGTATTGGCAGGCGGGCACTGTGGTTTCGGTTTGGGAGCAACCCCTACTGCTGTAGCCAATATGCAGTCTATCACAGAGAAATTTGGTCCTTCACATAAGGCCTTCCTTATCGTGCCTATGGTAGGAGCTTTCTTTGTCGATTTCGTCAATGCTTTTATCCTTACTGGGTTTGTCTATATTTTGGGATAGTGATCAGTGAAGGGAAAGAGGCTGTCCGAAAAGTCTTATTCATGAAGGGCGATTTGCAAATCGTCCCTACGACAGAACCTAAAACTACTGATTTTTCAATAGAATAAAATTTGAAAATATTCGATTTAAACTCTGAAAAATAATGTTTTGGACTTTTTGGACAGCCTTTTTAAAGGCTTGTGTGGCAGTTTTTGAATAAATAGTTAGAGCCCTAAAATGGCTTCCTCGTCATAATACACTACCTTATCTCCCATAATTCGCGCAGGAGCAGTGTATTTGTGAGGCTCGTCCTTACCTATGGCCATGATGTGGTCTACTTGCCAGCCTTTGGCTTTTAGGTAATCCGATATCATAGATCTATGACAGCGCCACCAGAGAGCTTCGGCACACATATAAGCAGTAGTTTCTTTTTTGGCAATGGCTACAAGCTCAGCAATACCTTTTTCAAAATCAGGTGTCTCCATATAATCAGCATAGGCGCGGAAAGAGGCGTTGTGCCAGCGGGTATTCTTGGAGTCTTTGTGTACTCTGCGTCTGCCTCCTAATAGTGGCAAATGAGTATAAGCAATGCCAACTTGGGGCAATACCACTTCTAAATTTTCTTTGTTGAATTTTGTTAGAACCTGGCAGTCCCCTGACATCCACTAAGTGCTGTATCTCAAAGGATTGCAACATTTCTGTAAACTCTTCTAAAGTATGAGTGGAGTGTCCTATGGTATATATTTTCTTCATAAGAAAAAAAACAAAGATAATAAAAAAATAGTGAATAATCCTTATAAAAACAAACTTATGAAACAGTACAAAATTAAAGATTTTACACAGCACACTGATGACCCTACTTCTTATGATGGGACAGTGGTTATCAATGGAAAAGAATTAAGTGTGGACATCATCCTTGAAGATGAAGGCGAAACTGAAAAGATAGAACAGCAGATGAACTCTTTTTTGAGTGAGATAAACACCCTCCTGCCCAAAGCCAAAGAATGTATTGCCGAGAAATATTTAGACCTGTACAATAGCAATTGGCGTTTTGGCGATGATGAGGATGATCCTGATAAACCCGAACTTACTAAAGAGGAATTTATGGAAAGTCTTAGCTTGCAGAGTCTCTTGTTTTACAGCGAGGATATAGAAGTTTTCTTTGATGACAACGATATGTTCTTGGGGCACTCACTTATCGCCTCAGAGTTTGACGGTCTGAATTTCAATGATGCCCAAATGTTTGGATAAAGAGTAGGGGTGAATATCATCACTCCTCTTTTCAGTTTTGTGATGGTGGTTGCGATGATTGTGAGTATAGGGTCCCAGACCTTAGGGTCTATCGTAATTGCTACTTTGCGAGGGGTGGTATTCATCGGTATAGGGATGCTCATTTTGCCTACTTTTTTAGGTGAACGAGGCATTTGGCTAACTCTTGTGCTTTCGGAAGTGCTCACTTTGGCAGTAAGTATATTTCTCGTTCGAAGATCGGTAGTGTTTAACGAATGAGTTTTACTTGGTGGGCTATAAGTGTTTTCATTTGAGCAATAGCAGTTTTGTTGAGTTCCACTAAGCATTCAGCTTGTGAGAGCCCTTGCCGAATAAGTAAAGCATTGATACTCTCTAAATTGCTCAATACAACCAACTGTTCTAAGGTAGCCTCATCACGAATATTACCTTCCTTATTAGGGTGTACTTCCCGCCACTCTTTGGCAGTGATACCGAATAGAGCAATATTCAATAGGTCGGCTTCGTCAGCATAGATAAGTTGCATCTGCTTTTTGGTAACCTCTTTGGGGATGAGGTTTTCTTTGATCGCATCAGTATGGATATGATAATTGACCTTGGCGAGGGTGCGCTGCAAGTTCCATTCGAGCTTTAAACGACTGTTTTCTTCTTCTTTAAGCCGCTGGAATTCTTTGATGACATACAGTTTGAATTCTATTGAAATCTAAGAGGCAAATTCCATAGCAATATCCCTATGAGCAAAAGTTCCTCCATAACGTCCTGCCTTAGATACTATACCTATGGCATTAGTAGCTTCAATCTATCGTTTGGGGGTTAGGACAAAACTATTGAGCCCTGTTTGTCTTCTAAACCCCTCGAATTCGAGGGGGTTAAAATTAGGGTTATTGAGAATCTCCCAGAAACCTAGTAATTCAACTATATTTCGGTTTCTTAGCCAATTCTGTATAACAGTATCGGTATGTTCAGTTTCTTTATATCGTGCAATATCTGTTAGTGATATATAATCATTTTTTCCATTTTCATAAAAGGTAATGGCTACGCCTTGTACATTGAGCTTTTTGCTTTTTGACATATTAGAAAAGTTTTTGAAAGTACAAAGATAAGGAAAATCCATCAATTTTCCTTATCTTTGCCACAAAAAAGAACATTATGACCTTAGAAACGATCATTACCCATTACAGAAATCACTTAGCTGCATTGCCTGACGCTATACTTATAGGCGAAATACCCGAAGGAGCTGAAAATATTCCCCAAGAAGTATCGGATTGGGGAGTTCCTGCTTATAGTGCTTTTCTGAAACTTTGCAATGGTGGCTCTTTTGGCGATATCATTCTGTGGAGTACAGAGGAACTATTAGATAACCAATATCGCGTTCCTGCTGGCCAACCTTCATGGTGTGAGATCGGGCAGCTGTTGTATGCGCCTCTTTTTCTTGATAAGCATACCCAACACGTAATTTTCCCTGCCGATAGCTATGAAGGTATTGAGGAGATTGATGTTGATTTCAATACTTTTATAAGCGAATACATCTTTGGCAGTAAGTACAAGGAAAAAATTATAGGTTATGACAATACCGATGATGATTGGTCAGTATTTTTAAACAATTCTTCTATATGTTAAACCGCTATGTAGTGGAGTTACAGGGCATAAAAACATCAAAAAATGGATAAGGAAAAAGCAATTATGGAGGTTTTATATTCTAAATATGGATCTATTTTAGAAAAGTATGGTTATAAACCTAATAAAGCCCAAAACAAATACAGCATCAAAACAAAAAACAATCTATCAGAGGTTAGTTTTCTTTTTTCTAAACGCAGTAATATCCTGCATCTTGTATATTCGTATACAGATTTGAAAGCAGGAAAATTACATATAGATATAGAAAACCAAATCCGTATGGAAGAAGGAGAAAATGCGCTTAAATTTCTGCGACCCACCTTTATCATCACTGATTGGAAAGATATCTTTACCTTGTATGGTTATGACTATCGCGAAATGACAGGTTGGTTCACTTTAATTGAATCTATCGAACAATTGGAGGAAGAAATAAAAAATACATTTCCACAAGCCTTAGAAATAATCATTGATTTAGATGAGAAATTTAAAACATTGGATGGGATATTAGATGTTTTATGGAAAAAGAACAATATAAATGAATATATGGATGTTTATGATGCCATCAATATATTGGTAATAAACAAATTAAAAAGTGAAGAAAATCTATTAGAATCCTATCAAAATATCATTTCTTGCTCTAAATATAAAAACCTTCCAGAGAACACCCTACAAGAAATTACAAAATATTTCAATACCCTGAAAAATAGCTAATTCCTTATACTAAAAAGAAACATTTCACAGCTCCCCTACCCTTACACCAATGAATTAAAAAATAAGTTTTTCGTATGCAAATAAAGTATTTTCCTGTAAACTCTAAAAACTCTTATGTCGTTTTTGAAAATAATGACAAAATAGAAGAATTAGAACCTTTTATGAAGGAAAACAAGCTATCACGCGTTATTTTTTCAGGATTTTTAGGGTATAGCAAATCTGTTCTTCCCTTCAATGAAGACATAGATTTGATTAAAGAAATTTCCATTCAATGCTCAAACATAACTGATTTGACCCCTCTTTATCATTTAAGTAACATTAAAAAAATCAGTATAGAAGAAAATGTGGCTCTTGCTCATCCGTTTGATATTAGAAAAATAGCCCAACTCACTGATTTCTTTACCGATGACACGCTTAAAATAGACGGTTTTTTTGACCACCCTACACTGAAACAGCTACACATAGAGCCTAAAAAAACAAAAAAATTAGACATACATAACGAAAATAATATTTTAGAAAGTCTTAGCATTGCCAATAGTCATATACTAGATTTATCCGATTGCAAGAAACTCACCAACCTAAAAGGTTTATATATAGCTTATTTGCCTAAAATTGAAGATATTAACTTCATTTTAGATATGCCTACACTCACAGATATTGAAATATGTTCCTGCAAAAAAATTGACAACTTGATTGCTACACTTGCCCAAAAAAATAACTTAGAAAAACTAACTCTTTGGAATCAAGGCAATTTAGACAGTATCATTCCGTTATCAAAATTAGAACATCTAACCACCCTCAACATTTGGGAACAAACTAAAATTATTGATGGAAAGATTTCATTTTTGAATCAAATGCAAAATCTAAAGAAAATAGACATAAGAAAATATACACACTACCACTGAAGCTAATTTGCTAATTAGCAAATTATTACTATCTTTGCCCCTAATATTTAAACTAACATCATAAATACTTAACATTATGAGTTTTTTGAAAAAGCTTTTTAATTTACATCAAGGAGAAGAGAAAAAGGAAAAAGTAATTGAAGATATCCTTAGCAATATCTCTTTTCGTGGCGCTAACTTGTGGATTTTGGCTTGTGCTATCCTCATTGCTTCCATTGGGCTGAATGTCAATTCTACCGCTGTTATCATTGGGGCGATGCTTATTTCACCTTTGATGGGACCTATCGTAGGGGCAGGATTTGCATTGGCTACTTACGATTTCGACCTATTGAAGAAAACCGGCAAGAGTTTGCTCATCGCTACGGTAGTGAGCCTCATAGTATCGTTTATCTACTTCTATATCAGTCCATTTAAGGATGTGCAGTCAGAGCTTTTGGCACGTACTTCGCCTACTATCTACGATGTACTCATTGCCTTCGTGGGTGGGTTGGTAGGGGCTATCTCGCTAACGCGCGAGGATAAAGGTAACCCTATACCAGGGGTAGCTATTGCTACTGCTTTGATGCCTCCGCTCTGTACAGCTGGTTTTGGCTTGGCCACCGGCAATATTAGTTACTTTTTAGGTGCTTTTTACCTATACAGCATTAACTGCTTCTTCATAGGTATTGCTACTTTTCTCATTATCAAATACTTGAAATACACCCCTAAGAATACAGGTAATGAGGCGCTTAACAAGCGTTTGCGTGTGGTTATCACTACACTAGTAGTCCTCATCGTCACTCCCAGCCTCTATTTAGCTTATAGTCTTTTGAAAGAGAAGGAATTCCACGAGAATGTAGCTCATTATATCACTGCTGAGTTTGAAAACAGTGGTTATACTATCATTTATAAGAAAATACGCTACAATACGAACCCTAAAAGCATTGAATTAGCGTTTTTGGATAAGAAATTTAGCGATGAAGAGTTAAAAACGCTGCAAAGCAACCTTAAAAGCTTCAATCTACTCAATACTGAGCTTATTGTACGACAAAAAGAATCGGAAATTGATAAAGAAATACTATCAGAAATCAACAAAAACAAGTCGTCGCTTTCTAGTAAAGATGTGATGATAAAGAACCTAACTGACGAACTGGAAAAATACAAGCCTACTGATGCTACTTTTGCTAAAGAAATGCAGGTATTATTCCCAAGCATAGACGATTTTTATTTTGGCAAGCTGAACCACTTGTCTAATAAAGATTCTCTACAAACGGCTACTGTACTGCTCTACACCCTGAAAAAAGATACTATAAAGGGCAAAGAAGTGACTAAAGAAATAGATGCCGCGCGATTGCAACAATGGCTCGCTGAGAAATTTGGCGATAAGAAAGTGATTTGCCAATTAGCCAATTAGGCAATTATAAAAAACTCCCTGTAGTGTGAGCTATGCACGCAGTAATTATGGGGAGTTTATTAGCTAATATCAAAGAATAACAATGCCGCATAACTTATTTCAAAACATCTACAAACACCCTCTCATAGGAGCGCAAGAACTGCAACAAATACAAAAAGCCCATCAGCCTATTGCTTTTCGCAAGGGTGATTTTATCTTGCGCAAGGACGAAATAGCCCGTGGTTATCTCATTTTGCAAAGGGGAGTTGTTCGCGCCTTTGTATATGACTATGAGGGGAATGATATCACAACAGACTTCTTTTGTGAAGGTGAAATTATCGTGCAGGAACTCTCTCTTTTTAAGCATTTGCCTTCTGCTGAGAATATCCAAGCCCTTACTGATGGTGAGGGGTGGTATATAGATTATGATAGTTTTCAAGAACTCTATCACAGTTTGAAAGGATATTCGGAATGGGGGCGACTCTTTATGACAGAGAAATTGTTTGAGGCAAAAAAACGATCGCTTGAAATGATTACCCTCCCCGCCAAAGAACGCTATATGCAGTTTATAAAGGAAAAACCCAGTGCTATAAAGCACGCCCCCTTAAAACATATAGCTACTTATTTAGGTATTACAGATACTTCGCTAAGCAGAATACGAAAGGAGGTTTGTTGAGAAAATCTTGTCGTTTTAAAAATTACCAGTAGGGGCTTTCCGCTAATTTTGTACCCTGATTGAATTATAAAAAATGAAATACAGAGAAATAAAACCCATTGGGTTCTTGACGAACTTTATTCAAAGTTTTTGGGAATATGAAACCTTTAGTACAGAATTTGAACATACGATTATTCCAGATGGATACTTCGACCTTATTGTAGAATTTGAAAACAATTCATTTAAACAAATAAAACTAACTGGAGTTTGGATAATGCCTATTAATGTAGTGATACCGAAATCAACTAAACTTTTTGGCATTCGGTTCAAACTTTTGGCAGCTGAATATATATTTCAGCGAGAAATAAAATCTATTCTGAACACAAACATAATTTTACACGATACATTCTGGAACATATCAAGTTATCAAACCAATGACTTTGAAATATTTGTTTCAGAAATCTCGAATTATTTGGAAAATTCAATCAAACATTTTAAGGAAATAGACAACAGAAAACTCAAACTTTTTGAATTAGTTTACCAAAGGCAAAATTTATCTGTTGAAGAACTTTCAAAAAGTGTGTTTTGGAGCAGCCGACAGATAAATCGGTATTTTAATCAGATGTTTGGGTTTTCATTGAAGCTATTTTTAAACATTGTTCGCTGTAATACTTCATATAAAGACATCTCGAAAGGAATTCTTTATCCAAGTGAAAACTATTTTGACCAGGCTCATTTCATTAAAGAAATAAAAAAATATACGGAAAAAACACCGAGAGAGTTGTCAAAAAACGAGAATGTCCGATTTTTACAATTAGCAACCAAGCGCAACGAGTAATTTTGCATTTTAAATTTAAAAGATTTATTATGAAGATTACAAAACTTACCCCAAATTTTGAAGTAACGGATGTGAAAAAATCGGTTGCTTATTATGAAAAAAACTTCGGGTTCAAATTGATTATGACTGTTCCTGCAACTCAAGACGGAATTGAACAAAGTTTTACCGAAGGTAAAGAGTATGTTTATGCTATGATGCAAAAAGATAATGTTGAAATTTTCTTTCAACGTACCGATACATTTAAGGAAGATGTTGTTTTTGCAACAGGTTTGCCAATCGGAGCTTCCGTTTCTTTTTATATGGATATTGAGGGAATAGACGAATTTCATCAACAAATGAAAGCGAAAAAGTTAGAAATAACCGAATTAAAAACAACTTGGTACGGAATGAAGGAGTTTTACCTAAAAGACATTAATGGATACATTCTCGGATTTGCCGAAAAAGCTGAACAATAATGAATATTGAAGAATTGAGAAATTTTTGTTTATCATTAAAAGGCGCAGAAGAATCTATGCCTTTTGACGATAAAACGCTTGTGTTTTCCGTAAAAGGGAAAATGTTTTGTGCCACCGACATAAATACTTATGAGTTTGTTAATTTAAAATGTGATCCTGATAAAGCTATTCAGTTACGAGAACAATATAACGAAGTAATTGAAGGATATTATATGAATAAGAAACATTGGAACAGTGTAAAAACCAAAGGGGAAATTACTGACAAACAGTTTCAAGAATGGATAAAAGATTCGTATGATTTAGTTGTATTAGCTCTTCCAAAGAAAATACAAAAAGAACTCAACGATGAATAAAAACGCCATATAACAGGCGTTTGGTTATTTTTGGACAACCCAACAGCCGAAGATGATTTCTGGGGATAAACATTCATCATTGAAAACTTAAAATCTTGTCTTATGGCAAGATTTTTTTTGTTTGAAGGCAGTACTTTTGCCCCCGAATTTTAAACAGTATTTAAAAATGACAAAAACAAAACACTTTGATTTTCTTTTATCCATTCGCAAAAACCTATTGACTTACTTGGATAATCTTACTCCTGAACAATTAGGTTATATTCCAATAGGTTTTTCTAATAATATCTTTTGGAATATAGCACATTGTATTGCTGTACAGCAATTCTTATGTTATCAACTCAGTGGAAATAAACTGCTAATAAGCAATGATTTTTTAGAGAAATACAATCGTGGCACCTTTCCTCAAAAGATTGCACCTTCAAAGGAAGAAATCTACCAAGTAAAGGAATTGTTACTCAGTACAGCAAATCAATTACAAGAAGATTATCAAACAAGGCTATTCAATGAGTTTCCGACGGTTAAGGTAGGTTTATTTTGTATAGACACTATAGAAGATGCAATGTATGTAAACAATATGCACGAATCGAGACATCTGGGAACTATAGTAGCTTTAAACTATTTTAGCTCAAAAATCTAATAAAAAAATGGCTTATAGTATAACACTTGCGAATAGAGTTCGCGAATATTTAGCCGAAATTCCCCATATTACAGTAGAAGAAAAAGCGATGTTTGGCGGTTTGGCTTTCTTGGTGAATGACAAGATGTGCATCAATATAGGAGAGGATTCCTTAATGTGTAGGTTTGACCCTGAGCAGACAGAAGAAATTGCCGAAAGGCAGGGCTTCTTGCCAGTAGTAATGAGAGGCAAACAGCTCTCTGGCTATTGCTATGTAGACCCTACGGGATACAACCAAAAAAAAGACTTTGATTTTTGGTTACAACTCTGTTTAGAATTCAACAGCAAAGCAAAGAGTTCTAAGAAAAAGAATAAAAACAACTAATTTTCAATAATATATGTTTGATTTCCTTACAGAACTTGCAGAAAACAACAATAAAGAATGGTTTGATGCTCATAAAGCTCAATACGAATCGGCTAAATTGGAAGCCACTACACTTTTTAAGCATATTTATTCTATACTTACTGAGAATGACACTTTGGCTTCACTAAAAATATATCGCATTCATCGCGATTTGCGTTTTTCTAATGACAAAACACCTTACAAAACGCACTTTGGGTGCTATATACAGCGCAAAGAACCCTACTATCTCGGTGGGTATTATGTATGTATCAGTCCGCAAGAGACTTTTATAGGGGGTGGTTTTTTTGAACCCAATAAAGATCAATTATTACGTATCCGTCAGGAGATATCATTTAACGCTGAAAAATTTAGGGCGGTAATGAAGAATGAGGGTATACAAAAAGAATTTGGCGGAGAATTATGGGGAGAAGAAGTTAAAACAGCCCCTAAAGGTTTTCAGAAAGACGATCCAATGATAGACTATCTGCGCAAAAAACAGTTTCTTCTCAAGCACGATTACTCTTTAGAAGAAGCTAAAGCAACTAACTTTACTGAGAAAGCAATTCAAGGATTATTAGCTATGCGTCCCTTTTTTGACTTTATGACCGAAGCTCTCACTACAAATCTCAATGGAGAATTGATATTGAATAATTAAAAGAATAAAAACAACTAATTTTATTTATATATGGCAATAAACATTAATCCTTTCTTGCAATTCAATGGTAATTGTAGAGCTGCTTTTGAATTTTACAAAAACGCCTTTGGGGGTGATTTTACAATGATTTCAACTGCTGAAGAAAACGCTCTACCCATAGCCGAAAATGAAAAAAATCTCCTTGTGTATATCGAACTTCCCATAGGAGGTATAAAACTAATGGGAGCAGATATGTTTCCCTCAATGGGAGATAAACTCCAGCTTGGGAATCAGAATTATGTAGTAATTAATACCACGACCCAAGAGGAAGCTAACAAGCTGTTTGCTGTTTTATCGGAAGGAGGAACTATAGAAACTCCTATTGGGGAGCAGTATTTTGGTTACTATGGTAGTTTTACAGATAAGTTTGGCATTGGCTGGATGTTTTTATGCTAACTTTTTAAAAGTAAAACTCCCCGTGTAGTGAATAACTGCACGGGGAGTTTTTTATTTGTTAATTTTTACTATCTTTGTCCCCATATAGGAAATTCAATCGTTATAGGGGTATAATATTAAATTCAAAAACGTATGAAAGATTTTGTATTAATTTTTCGTTTGAACAACATTGCTGATTTCAAACCTACTCCCGAGCAAATGCAAGAACGTATGAACTGGCTTGCGGGTATTGCTTCACAAAACAAATTAGCTGACAAAGGCAATACCCTTTTGCCTATTGCTGGTAGTGCTAAAACTATCAAAGCCGATAAGGTTGTAACCGATGGACCTTTTACCGAAATTAAAGAGTTTATCAGTGGCTATGTGGTAGTAAAAGCTGAAAACATTGATGAAGCAGTGGAAATGGCTAAAGCCAACCCTATTTTTGAACAAGTAGGTGGCAGTATTGAAGTGCGTGAAGTGCTAAAAAGAGATTAAAATGCCTCACTCACAACTTTTATCCGATTTGTTTCGAAAAGAATACGCTAAAATGGTGGCAGTGTTATGTCGCCATTTTGGCTTTTCTCATTTGGAAATTGCTGAAGATATTGTAAGTGATACTTTCTTAAAAGCCTATGAATTGTGGGAAACAGAGCCCTTACCTCCCAACCCTACTGCGTGGCTTTACACCGTCGCCAAAAACAAAGCTAAAGACTATGAAAAACACGTAGCTATATTCCAAAATAAAGTAAAAAAGGCACTTACACCTACTGAGAAAAGGGAAGAACTTACCTTTGAAACTTCTGAAATAAACGACAGTCAGTTAGAAATGCTCTTCAATATCTGCGATCCTTCTATTTCTGTAGAATCACAAATAAGTTTGGCTTTGCAAATACTCTGTGGTTTTACAGTAGAAGAGATTGCCAATGCCCTACTCACCCATACCGAAACTATAAAAAAACGACTTCTTAGAGCTAAAAACAAGCTCAGAGAGCATCATTTTCAAATCAAAATCGTAAGTCCAGCCGATATACAAGCACGATTAGAAACTGTATTGCGCTGTTTGTACTTATTTTTCAATGAAGGCTATTTTTCAGAAACTAACAATGAGTTTATACGAAAGGAGTTTTGCAAAGAAGCCTTGCGCCTTACGCTCTTACTTGCCGAACACCCTCAAACTGATACACCACAAGTGAATGCTCTTTTATCGCTGATGTGTTTCCAAAGTTCCAGACTTGAAGCCCGTATCAATACCACTGGTGAAAACACTCTTTATGAACAACAAGATAAAAGCAAATGGGATAAAGAACTCATACACAGAGGCAACTATTACTTAGTAAAAGCCTGCGAAGGATCACAAATCTCTAAATATCACTTAGAAGCTGGTATTGCCTATTGGCATACTACCCCTACTGACGAAAACAAGTGGGAGTATATTCTCCGCCTATATAACCAACTCATTATCATTGAATATTCTTCTGTAATAGCCTTAAACAGGACTTTTGCTTACGGCAAGGTGTACGGCAAAGAAAAAGCTATTGTAGAGGCTGAAAAATTAGGATTGCAAAACAATCGTTACTACCACGAGTTATTAGGATATTTGTATACTGATATCAATAACCAAAAAGCAATTGCTCACTACCAAAAAGCGATTGCTCTTTCTAAATCGGCTAACGAGCGAGCAACACTGCAAAAACAGATAGAACAATTAGTGGAATAAGATTTAAAGAACTCAAAATGCACACCTTTAGGGATTACTCAAAAAAGGGAAAAATGAAATGGTGTCAAATTATCACCAGTTAAAAATAGATGCCGCTGATGGTGGAATGGGTGGCTGATACAAAAGCTACAAATTTAGTAGGCTAAGTAAAAAATAATATGTACTTTTGCACATTATACCGTTTAAAGGTAGCCTGTGGCTACCTTTGAGTGCAAAAAAGGTAGGTATAGCCACCACAGCAGTAAAGAAATAATTGTAGCAAATGAAAAAGAAAATGATTTATATCCTTATAACCTTAGTGTTATTCTTGCTTGGAAGTGGGGCTTACTATATATTTCACTCAACATTTTTTGCAAAGCCTACGGGCAAGTATGCCGTTGGTACGGTGAGTTATTGGGTAACCGACCCTGATAGGGAGGAGATTTTTATCACGGATAAACACCAAGCCAGACAAATCCCCATACAAGTGTGGTACCCCGCCGAAAACATCGCTCAACCTGATTACGCCCCTTATATCCCTGAAGCTACAAAGGTGAGCGAGGCTATTTCAGAGCTTTTGCACATCCCAAAAGCATTGCTCTATCCGTTGCAATTCAAGCGCTCAAATGCCTTAGTAAAAGCTCCTGTAAACAAGGAAAAATCCCAATATCCTGTACTTCTGTACCTCACAGGACTTTATGGTCACCGATGTATAAGCACTTTTCAGATACAAGAATTGGTCTCTCAAGGCTATATAGTGGTAGGTATTGATTGCCCTGTGGCTGTAGCCTTGGCAACGTTCCCCGACGGCAGTACGCTCAAAAGCCTGCCGCGAACACTCATCGACCCTATGCTCAATGAGAGCCTTACAGAAGAAAATCCACTTTTGAGTTATAAGGGAAAAACCTTTGAGGGGGGATTGATAGCCTACTTCGCCAAAGATGTATCGCGAGTAATAGATTTCCTTACTGCGCTCAATATAAACGACCCTAATCATCTTCTTTACAACAAACTCAACTTGGATAGATTAGGAGCTTTTGGGGTCTCTCTCGGGGGAGTTATCGTATCGGAGGCCTCATGGAGGGATAGACGTATTAAGGCGAGCTTAATTATGGAATCTCCCATTCCTAAGAAGATAGCACAAACAGGTTTGCCTGTTCCTACAATGGTGATCACACGTCCGGCAGAAGCTATGCGTGCTGAACGCAAGAAATCGGGAGGATGGACAGAAAGTGACATAGAGCAGCATCTCAGTACAATGAGGGCTTTGTTTGAGAATACAGCTGAAAGTGAATTTGTACAACTTCCTGATATGTTCCATGTGGATTTTACCGATGTACCCTTGTGGGTGCCTTTTCCTCATCTTTTGGGATTTAGTGGTAAAACCCCTATAGAGCAGACCCATGACAAACTGAATGGACTTACCCTTACTTTTTTTAAAGAATACTTATAATAAATTATATGAAACACTTCATTACATTCCTATTATTCCCGTTCTTAGCAGCGGCACAACCTATTATTAGTTGTACTGATGTAATAAAACCTTATGGAGACTTCCAAAGTCCATTAGCTTTTGAAGAGACCGTAGTCGTACTTTAGAAAAACACCAGAAAAAATAGATGTTACAATGTTATAGTTAATAAATTCGTTAATTGGAGTGCTCAGAAATAAAGGAATTATCCTTATCTTTGTACTTTCTTAGAGAACACAAAAGATGAATGCCATTATCAATACTTCAGCCTACAGAGAATGGTTAGAAGCTCTTAAAACAAATATTCAACAAAGCCAAATCAAAGCAGCTATACAAGTAAATAGTGAGCTATTGCACCTTTATTGGCGAATAGGGAAGGATATAGTTCAAAAGCAAGAACAAACCCAATGGGGTGATGGTTTTCTGCAAACCCTGAGCAGAGACCTACAAGAAGCCTTTCCTACTATGAAAGGGTTTTCTTATCGGAACTTAAAATATATAAGGCAGTGGTATTTGTTTTATAATCAAGAAAATATAATTGGGAAACAACTTGTTTCCCAATTAGAAATGACCCTATTCAATATCCCTTGGGGGCATCATATAATGATTATACAGCGTTGTAAGAACATATCTGAAGCCCTTTTCTATGTCAATAAAACCATAGAAAATCACTGGAGTCGCTCGGTGTTAGAACATCAGTTGGGGTTAAACCTCTATGACAGAGAGGGAAAAGCTATTACGAATTTCAAGCAGCAACTTCCTGCTATACAATCCGATTTGGCACAACAACTCACTAAAGACCCTTATATATTTGATTTTCTTACCCTAATGAAACCCTATACAGAGAAAGAGCTTCAAAGTTATTTAGAAGAAAATATGACTAAGTTTCTCTTAGAACTTGGGAAAGGATTCTGTTTTTATGGCAAACAAGTACATATAGATGTAGGTGGTGATGATTTCTATATTGATTTACTTTTCTATAATGTTCGCCTTCATTGTTATGTAGTAGTAGAACTTAAGTCTGTAAAATTCAAACCAGAACACGTAGGACAACTAAAGTTCTATGTTACCGCTGTAGATAAACAGATGCGTACTGAAGCAGATAATCCTACTATTGGTCTGCTTATTTGTAAAGACAAGAATGATGTAGTGGCTGAATATACACTTTCAGATGTTAATAGTCCTATTGGGATTTCCTCCTATCAGTTATATGAACAACTATCAGAAGGATATAAGTCCTCTCTCCCCAGCATTAAAGAGATAGAAGAGCAACTCAAAGATTAGCAAATCATCACTACCTTTGCACTCAAAAACAATATTATGGCTTTAAAATTACATATAATGTTATTTTTGCTATTTCCTCTTTTGGGAATGGCACAGATTAACTCTACAGAACTAAAAACCACCACCGAGTATATGGTGCAGAGTCCGTATACTTTTACACAAACTATAGAAAGGCTTCAGAAGGTTTTGAAGAGTAAAAACATTACCATTTTTGCTACTATCGACCATAAAAAGGCTGCGGAGGCTGTAGGCGAAAATATGCAGCCTGCCACCGTGCTTATAGTAGGCAACCCCAAAGTAGGCACCGCCCTGATGCAAGAAAATCCTCTCTTGGCTATTGAACTCCCTTTGAAAATCCTCATCTATGAGGACGGTAAAAAGGTAAACATACGCTATGAGAAAATTGCTGCTATTGCTGAAAAATACCATATAAAGCAAACCTTCAGCACAGCAGAGAAAATAGATGCAGCAATGCTACAACTGATAAAATCGTCAATTGGGGAATATCCTAGGGGAACAGCAGATTAATAACTAACCATTATGTATGATTCTTTAAAAAGACATTTTCAGCAAGTACTTCCTTTTACCGAAGAGGAACTCAGTGCAGTAGATCAATATTTTACTGAACATATTTTTGCTAAGAAAGCAATGCTTTTAGAGGCTCCTCACCCTTGTAAATATCTCTTTTTTATCGTCAAAGGTTGTGTACGTCATTTTCACACCAAAGATGATGGTAATGAAAAAACCTGCGATATTTCACTTGAAAACCAATGGACAACCGCAT
Organism: uncultured Capnocytophaga sp.; assembly: GCA_963528845.1. Classification (GTDB taxonomy): domain Bacteria; phylum Bacteroidota; class Bacteroidia; order Flavobacteriales; family Flavobacteriaceae; genus Capnocytophaga. The sequence goes on from CAURXJ010000001.1 coordinate 81,709, forward strand.
TTATGAGTTTCAACAGCGGTTGTCCGTCTAATCTCTCGTTACAAGCCTTAGAGGAGACAACCGTCTATCGTATCAGTAAAGAAGACCTTATTTCTCTTTATGCTGAACATCACAACTTTGAAACTTTCGGACGCTTAATGGCAGAGCAGATCCTACAACGAGCTACCGATACCGCTATGTACCTCGCTGCTGATAAACCCAAAGAGCGCTTTGAGCATCTGTTGCACTCGCGCCCGGAACTCTTCTTGCGTGTACCCCAGAAGTATATAGCCAATCTGTTAGGTATCAGTCCTGAGAGTTTAAGCCGTTTGCAAAAACGTATGTACAGCAAAAAATCTTAACTTAAGTCAACAAGAGGGAAGCTCATTGTGCCCTACTTTTGCCCCGAATTTTAAAAAGTACATGCAATGAAAACTCTTAATGATTATCAAATCGCTTTAGACGATGTAATGGAATTCATCGACAACAATCTCCTGCAAGCCAAACTTCCCGAAGTTGAAGCCGATTATAAGGCAAACCCTTCCTTGCTTAACAAAGTACGCTTAGGAATTATCTATCACGAAGTAGCCCTAAATTTAGGCTTCTTCAACAAGTACTACAAAGGCTATGCACAAAAGAGTCTTACAATTTTATCAGAATCTGAATCAGCCCCCGAAGCCTCAGAGGCATTACAACCTTTTATCCTCTCCTACAAAGCATCGGCAATGGCTTTAGTCGCTGGAGAAACATTCAAGCTTTCCCTCATTGGCAAAAGTTTCCAACTCTTTGAAACAGCTATACAAAAGTACGGAGCAATACATTATCTTCCTGAATTTATGCGGGGGAGTGTAGCTGAAAATCTACCTTGGTTTTACTTCCGAAAGCGTGCTTTGGCCAAAATCGACTTTGAGAATATCATTCGCAAACAAACGCAACACCCCCAGTACGCTTCTTGGAAAATAATGAGCTTCGTATATTGGGCTTGGGCAAAGCAACACCCTCAGCGCAAATACCGCTCCCAAGCCCTTGCCTATCTACAAAAAGCCATAGAACTGGATCCTCATTATTTGGCAGGGCGCAAGCGCTCGGAAGAGTTAATGACAAAATTTGCTAATTAAAAAATGAAAATACACTACTAACTGCACTTTGCCAAAGTCTCTGTTCTTTCCTCTTAAAGTATGCGAGCCAATGATAGACTGCTGTAACTTGAAAATATATCCTCTGAAATAAAAAAGAAGCTATCAAATTATTTGAAGAACGCAAGGTGCGCACCATTTGGGACGACACTCACGAGAAATAGCATTTCTCTATTGTAGATGTAGTGGCTATATTAACTAGTCCTAACCCTCAGACCTATTGGCGTGTATTAAGTTGCTAGTTAGGCTACACTCACTGATATTATCACCCAACAATGGAGTGGCTTTACCACCAAAGAATACAAGCAGTATATAGGACTCAAAAAAGAGAACTTACGCAATAATATGACTAACTAAGGGACTATTTAATTGACAAATGAGCAAAAAGGGAAGTCTGTTTTTAGGAAGAAGATTTCTGTTCTAAAATCATCTTTGTAATGGTTTTGCCATTTAAAAGGCAGAAAAAGAACATCCCTATAGTGATAATGCTGTAACAATAGGCAAGTTTTACACCACTTACTCCCATAAAATATAATAATGATATAGTGAAACCTCCGAAGAAAATCAGTAAAAATGATGTGTATAGGACGACTTTTATCAGATAACTCTTCCAGTGCCATTTTTCTAGGAGAAAATTGATAAACAAGGAGAGTAGTAACAGCCCCACAGGGAGCAGAAAACTAATTATCAACAACCTATCTGGTTTCTTGTTCAGCAGGGTTTCATACCCAAAGAAAGTATTAAAATCGAACTCCATCATATTGTTTTTCTGAGGGACTTATTTCTAATAAAGTTTTGTCTTTATATCCTAAGATTTTGGCTACAATGAGGTTGGGGAATTCGTGTATCCCTATGTTATATAGGTTCACACTATCATTGAAGAACTCTCTGCGGTCGGCAAGCTTGTCTTCGAGTTGTGATACCCGCGTTTGTAGTGCTGCAAAATGACTATTGGACGATAGGGTAGGATACTGTTCTGATATAGCAAAAAACGAAGCCAACCCTTTGGAAATCTTGTTGGATATCTGAGTTTTTTCTTCTGTGTGTTGTGCGCTGTAATAGGCAGTGCGAAGTTCTGTGAGCTCTGTCAGTAATTTTTTCTCGTGGGTGGCAAATTCTTTGGCTATGGTTACCAGATTAGGAATCTCATCCGCGCGTTGTTTGAGCAGTACATCTATGTTTTTATATGCCTTATCGATATTGAAACGCAGCATTACCAATCGGTTGTAGAGAGTTATCAAAAATCCTATAATCGAAACTCCTAATAAAACAGCTAAAACGATAGCAATAATAGAGGTATTCATTGTAATAAAATAAATATAATTAATGAAACAATAATAACACATGTAAATAAGAAAGACCGCAATAGGGGTTGGTATTTGTTCCAAAGATTGATAGAGGATACCAAAGTAATTCCTAAGAGCTTATATTTATCATCTTTTCTTAGGAAAGGTACTCCACCTTTGGCGTCAGTATAACCTATCAAAAGAACTTCATCTCCTTCTCTAAGCAGACTTTCACTATATCGCTTTTCTCCACTAGTGTACTGATGGGTATTTTCCATTAAAAAAAGTTGGATTCCCTCAGGCACTACTTCTATTTTCCCAGTCGTATCTTCTATTTCGAAAGGGTTACATTGTGTTTCTTCGTGGATAGTAGAGTAAGAATTGTGTTCCTCTTTATCTCTGTCAATCTTCTCTATTAGATAGTAATAGCCTATGCAGGGTGTCATTTTGATAGGCGAAAAAAGCGGGTTTTTCATCAAGAGTTTCCCTTCTACTTTTGCCAATCCCTTGGCAATCGAACGTATTTTTGAGGTAGGTAAGGAGGCTTGTAGTTTCAAAAAACGTTTAGAGGCATTGGGTAATAAGAGTTTGAGAATAAGGAACACCACCACTCCCAATAGTATATAAGCCGATATATTCATCCAAAAATTACTGATTATTTGAACGATACAAAAGTAAGAATAATTGGTTAATTAACCAAATTTAGAAATTAAAAAATATAAAGTTATATATGAGGCAAAATTATATGTAGTTCGTTCATGGGTAAGGAGATAGAATTATCACTATCTTTGTCCACAAATCGACTACTATCAGAAATCATCATCTCCATTGTACAGCCATACTGATAAAGCCGTGAGGGAGATTGCCTATACTCTTCGGTTTTGATGAATTATAAATTAGTAAATAACCCCATAAAATCCCTCATATGATACCTGCTACACGGGAGATTCTTAGTTATTGAACTACCTATAATTCATTATAAAATTATATTGTGCAAAATTTATTTGTAAAAAATTTTATTGTTTAAAATATTTGTTGTACTTTTGCCCCCCGAAATCAAGAAGTGATGATAGAAGAAAACTTACAGTTAGGTGCTCAGGTATGCTTTCCGCTCTATGCGGCTTCGCGTAAGATTACACAGCAATATGCTAAGTATCTTACTCCCTTAGACCTTACCTATCCGCAGTATTTGGTACTTTTAGTACTCTGGGAAGAAGGCTCTCTCACGATAAATGCTATAGGAGAAAGGCTCTACTTAGATAGTGGTACCCTTACCCCTTTGCTTAAGCGAATGGAAGCCAAAGAGTTGCTCACTCGTATCCGCTGCAAGAAGGACGAACGCATTATGTGGATCGCACTGACTGAAAAAGGCCAACAGCTACAAGAAACCGTCAAAGACATTCCTTCGCGATTGAAAGAGTCAATAGCGCTTAGCGCTCAAGAATTAGAGACTCTTAGGACATTAGTATATAAAATCCTTAAGTAAAAATAAATAACAAAGTAAATAAAAAAAGAATTAATATGACAGCACTGTACACAGCAGTGGCTACCGCTACCGGAGCCCCTAATAGAAAAGTAACTTCCGACAATGGCGTATTAAGCCTCGAACTTCGCTCTCCTAAAGCCTTAGGAGGCGCTAATGACGATTATACCAATCCAGAGCAACTCTTTGCAGCAGGGTATGCAGCTTGTTTTGATACCGCACTGAACTTGGTTATCAAACAAACTAAAGTAACCACAGGGGTGACTACTGTAACAGCCCATGTATCTATAGGAAAGCTTGATACTGGAGGTTTTATCTTTGCTGTAACCTTACAAGTGAATGTACCTGGGGTATCACTTGAGCAAGCCAAAGAACTTGCGGACAAAGCACACCAAGTATGTCCGTATTCTAACTCTACTCGTGGGAATATAGAAGTAACTACAGAGGTGACAAACAACTAATTATAAGAAATAGAAAATATGAATTTTTTAGAAATCGCACAAAAGAGATATGCTGCCAAAGCATATCGCAATGAGAAGATAAGTGAGCCTAAAATCAAGGAATTGGCAGAAATTCTCCGCTTAGCTCCTTCTTCAGTAAATAGCCAGCCTTGGAAATTTGCTATCATAGGAGATGAGGCACTCAAGGCAGACTTGGCCGCACATTCGTTCTTCAACGAGCAGAAGATAAAAGATACCAGTCACCTTGTCGTGTTTTTTGCATATGATGATACAGCCGCTTTTGAAACCTATTTCAAGGCCAATCAGCCACAACCTATAGTTGATTATTACCAGAGTGTAAAAGCAGGTGATGATGAAAGAGCGAAGGCGTGGTTCCAAAAACAAGTGTATTTGGCAACAGGTTTCTTTGTAGCCGCTTGCGGAGCAGAGGGTATTGATGCGACTCCTATGGAAGGTTTCGATGCTGCTTACTACACTGAAAAATTGCAAGTAAAAGGCTGTAAAGCGGTACTTGCTGTAGCAGTAGGCTATCACAGTGAAGCCGATAGCAACCACCCAAGTAAGACTCCTAAAAAGAGACTTCCACTGGAAGAAGTAGTGGAAATTCGCTAATTAGGTTGTAATAGATAGACAATAACTAAACTCCCCGTAATGAAAGCCATATAGGCAGTTACTATGGGGAGTTTTTACTTTTATTGAGTTTCTCGGGCAATTCTGATTTTGCGTAGCCATAAACCAACGCCGAGGTACAACAGACAAGGGATCATCCCCGAAACTGGGGAAATGAGTATATGTTTACCCGTTTCAATGAGAATATGCTTATCATATATCAAACTGTTAATAACGGTATCTTCAATAGCGTGCATCCACACCCCAGGCCATATCGACTTGGTAAGGCGGAAAAGTTCGGTATACATCACCGTCCACGAGGTGCAGCACACCAATGCCATTACGCAAAAAGTAACCTTATCGTAAGGGAATACAGCAAATATCTGTTCGGATTTTATGAAGTAGAAAAAGTAAGGCCAATGCCACGAACACCACACTACCCCCACAATGAGGTAAAGCCACACATCTTTAATATTCAAACTGAGCAAACGGGCGGTAAGATACCCTCGCCACGACGATTCTTCAAAGAAATTCTTTACAAATTCGGCTACTACAAAAATACCAAAGCCCGCAAGATAGTCCGTCCACCGGATTTGTACATCTATCCAGCCCAAAAGCTCCCCTATAAGCAGGGTAACGACAATCACCACAGGGTAAATAAGGGTTGCCACTCCATACCAACGCAAGTTTTTCTTAATAAGCGGACGCAATCCTGCATCGCTCCAACCATCACCCATAAAGGCGCGCAACACAAGCCAAGTCAGCACTGGAGCAATTATAAAAATACCCATTCCGCTAGTACCATTACTGGTATCACTGAAATCGCCTGTCGTTTCCCCCGTAAGCGAATCGACCCATACGCCTATCCAGCCACAACTGAGGGCTACGAAAATAAAAATACATAAATTTCTAATGGTTCGTGCTTGATTCTTCATAACTTATCTTATTTTTAAAACAACTTATATCCTACTGAAATATTAAGTATTCGGTTAGTGTTTTTCCCCGGGAGGTTAGGAAGTGCATCTACTAAGCCTATACTATAGCCAATACCTGCCGTAAAACGTCCTATTTCTACCCCCGTAGCGAAATGTAACCCTACATCAAACGAACGCAAATCATCAGATGAAGTATTGCCAATAGCAAGTGAATGATAATTTCTAAAAGAATAATCTACTTCACTATTGTTTTCGTAAAGCGTCCAAAGCTCTCTACTCCTGCCCCATAAAGAGTTAGAAGCATAACCTCCCGCTTTCCACACCAACTTCACTTTGCCTAAATCATATTTATAGGTAAGACAAAGAGGGTACTCCAAAATACCATACCTATAATGTTTTCCGGTAAGCTGCTCCCCTACTCTACTGTGGTCATAACCATAAAAATAACCTTTGGTAGAGAGCAACAGCCCAGATTCTAAGCCAAATCCGCTTTGAAATTTGACATTCAGCAAAAGTCCCGTACGAACCCCTACAATAATGTTCTGTACCTTATCGGTATCGTAGAAAGGTACGGCATCATTTTGCCCTACAGTTGCTTCCAATTCCAACTTTACTTGGGCTTGAAGCGGAAAGATAGCTGCTAAAAATAGTGCTATCATCAGTGTTAATCCTGCTTTTTTCATTGTTTTATATATTAAATTGTTAAGATTTCAATGTTATAAATGTACTTTCAATAAATATTCATATCTTTGGCGCAAAATTACGGCGGTGCGCATCACTACACAATACTGAATAATAACCATTTTTAAAGATGACAACCGATAAAAGCATAGAGAAAATAGCACAGGAATACATTCCACACTTAAAAATCTTAGAACAAGCAGGGAGTTTTGCGGTGTTTCTGTTAGATAGATTCGGTCATTACTATTATGTAACTGAATATGTAACCGAAGATATTCAAGCATCTGATAAGCTCAATATTGAAAAATTGGTGCATCCTGAGGATTGGGAGGTGGTAAGAAGAATTGACAAGAAAGTATGGGAGTTTTTAGATACACTCCCCGAGGAAGAAAAGCTCACTTACAAATACATCTATGAGATGAGAGTGCTCGATAGAGGGAAGTATGTACGAATGATTTACCAAACGCGCCTATTGGCATTCAAAGACGATAATTTTTTGGCAATGGGTATCATAGACCTTGCCCCTGAGCAATCGGCAAACACTTCTGTCCGCTTTCAGATAAAAAACTGCCTTACCGATGAAGTGGTACCTTTCACTATCGAAAGTGCTACCGATGTCCTGCTCACTCCGCGCGAGAGAGAGATACTCGCCCTTGCCAAAGAGGGAATGTTCAGCAAAGAAATCTCCGAAAAACTGAACATCAGCATACATACCGTAAACCGCCACCGCCAAAATATCCTCGAAAAACTACAAGTAGATAATATGATTGAAGCAATAAGGTCATAGCATGAGTCGTAACACGACAAGCAGTAAATAAAAACTCTCCGTTTGTTCAGACAAAATAATTGACTTATTGGTTAATTATTTGTATCTTTGTGGGGTGTAAAATGGAATATTATGTTGAAACAATTGACCTTTATCGCAACTTTGTTGTTCGCCTTATGGGGACAAGCACAGACAGAAACTAGCTTTCGCCATATAGATGTCCTTACCTATAATACTGAGGGAGATCTCTATTTTTATTGGCAAAAAGGGAAAGATAAGTTCTTAGAGCTGGAGCTTGACTACGAGGAAGATGAAAAAGCAGATTATAAGCAAGAACTCTATGATCTTAAGTTGACTTATGATGATAAGGAGGATTGGGAGACGCTGAAGGATATAAAAAGAGGAGGGAAGAAAATCATCTATCTCAATGATATTCAGCGTACTACCCTGAAGGACTTTGTAGGGAAAACCTTTAAGACACTTCCGCCTATCTATGACAAGAATACCCAAACAATTCTCAAGATACTTAACCCACAATTGGCATTGCTATGTGATATAGATATAGAAGAAAAAGACCCTTATCAAGATAGGGATTATTATTCACTGCGTGCTATCAACTTGGGAAAGGGTAGGAATATATACCTCTTGAGTCATAATAGTTATATAGAAGGGTTTATAGTACCTTTGAAGGATAAAACCCTATTCTTGAACGACAGAGAGACGACAAAACTTGTGGCCACTCAATACCCTTCGTCTTATACAGAGGATTTTGTCAAATATGAACCAAAAGAATATATGCTACTTCGTCCTAAAGGCAAGCGCTATGAACTTATTGATATCTATAAGCAAAAAGTACTTTCGGGTAGATATGATACGATCTACTATAACGAATCAGGCATAATAGGCAAAAGAGGGCGTAAGTTTGTTCTCTACGACAGTTATTTACAAAAAAAGAAATTCAAAGGGATGCAAAGTGTCTATTTCTATCGAGATGGGATAGAGATGCTTAATAGAGAGGGAGCAGGCTATTACCAGATAAGTGGAGAGCGAATAGAGGCGTTTCCTGAAATCGTTTATTCCCTCTGTGGTACAGTGCATGAGAAGAGCTATTCATTGGAAAAAGACCCTAATAAGAGAGAATACCCATACTATATACTTTATACTTCTGGAGGTTTTGCTTCTGAGTATGAAGCTAAGAAGGAGCATTATCTCTCGGATAGAGGTGCTGAGGAAACTCTTTCGTTTGTCAATGGTAAACATCGTATTGTATGGGACGAGAATGACTCTTTTACGGGCACTATCTATCCCCACCCTGAGCTTATACGAGTACAACAAGGCAATAAGTATGGGCTTTTTGGCTACACCTACCAAGAGAAGTTAGATGGGAGAGACTATATAGAGATAGAGCTGGAAGGAAGTCCTTTTTATAAGCGCATGTTGCGTGTATATCCTGATGTATATCTGATAGGGGAGGAGCTACTTCCTATTGTCTATGACAATATTGAACAACAGAAGGATGGGCTTATCTATATCTACAAAGATCAAAAGATAGGGATCTACCCCCAACAAAAAAAGGCAATATATGAAAAAATAACCCCTCAGACACATTCGTTCTATAAGATTATCAAAAACGGTAGAGAAGGATATTTGGATATAAGGACGATGAGGGAGTATTATTAAAAATCCACAAATAAATTCAGAACTTAAAACTTAAGTTATGCAGAATATTCAATTGAACAACGGGGTACAAATGCCCCTATTGGGCTATGGTGTATATCAAGTAGACCCTAAAGAATGCGAGCGTTGCGTAAGCGATGCTATCGCGGTAGGTTACCGAATGATTGATACCGCCCAGATCTACAAAAATGAAGAGGGTGTAGGCAATGCTATTAAGAAAAGCGGTATCCCCCGCAAAGAGTTCTTTATCGTGACCAAAGTGTGGGTAAGCAATGCAGGCTATGAAAAGGCAAAAGCCTCTATTGAGACCTCTTTGCGCAAACTCCAAACGGATTATATTGATTTGCTACTCGTTCATCAACCTTTTGGAGACTATTATGGCTCTTATCGCGCTATGGAAGAAGCCTACAAAGAGGGCAAAGTGCGCGCTATTGGCGTGAGCAACTTCTATGCCGATAGATACCTCGATTTGGCATACCACTGCGAGATAAAACCTGCTGTAAACCAAATGGAAACACACGTATTCTACCAACAGCAAGACCTCCAAGAGCTAATGAAGAAATACGACACCAAACTAATGTCGTGGGGACCTTTTGCCGAAGGTAAAAACGATTTCTTTGCCAATCCTACGCTCAATGCCATTGGTGAAAAGTATCACAAAAGTGCTGCCCAAGTAGCCTTGCGCTACCTATTGCAACGCGATATTATTTGTATTCCTAAGTCGGTACGCAAAGAGCGTATGGAGCAAAACCTTAATGTATTTGACTTCCAACTATCCCAAGAGGATATGGCAAAAATTCAAGCTCTTGATACCAAGCAAACGCTCTTCTTCTCTCACCGAGATCCTGCTTTTGTGGAGATGATATGCCAATTAACCATTTAGGACATAGCACGATAGGCAATTACTAAAAATTCCCATGAGAGAAGACAGCTCATGGGGATTTTTAATTAACTTATGACAAATCTGCTAATCGGCAAATTATTTTAGAATTATTCCAAATAAATTATTATCTTTGCCCCCGTTTAGAAATTGGATATAGGCCATATGATGTATTTCTCTTTTAGAAGTTTTTGGTTTTGTGTGTTTTACCTCTGTGTAGGGGTGCTCTATGCCCAGCAAGTAGCCACCGTAAAGGGGCGTATCAGTGCAGGGGAGGAATCTATAGTGGGGGCCGTAGTGCAACTTAAGGAACTCAAGAAGTATGCAGTGGCCGATGCTCAAGGGAATTTTTCTCTATTGGTACCTTATAGAAAAGCTTCTTATACGTTCACCATAGAGTCCATGGGGTATAAGACACAAGAGCAAACCCTCATCGTGGCACAACCTGTGGTGGTGCTCAATGTAGTCATGGAGGAAGAAATCACCGCTCTTACAGGCATTACGGTGGAGGCTATCACCCCCATCAAGCAGGTAGAGAAGAGTGCTTATAATGTAGCTGCTATAGATGCCACCAAGCTCACACACCTCAATAGCAATGCCGCCGATATGCTCGGCAAAGCCTCAGGGGTAAAGGTTCGCGAAACGGGTGGTGTGGGAGCTGAGAGCCAAATTAACCTCAATGGTTTTACAGGGCAGCATGTACGTACTTTTGTAGATGGGGTGCCTATCAGTAGGGCTTCTTCTTTTCAAATAGGCAATATCCCTACTGAACTAATTGACCGTATCGAAATCTATAAGGGAGTGGTGCCTGTTACCTTTGGCTCTGATGCCCTCGGTGGGGCGGTGAATATCGTTACTAGGCGCAGCAATGCTCAGTATGCCAACCTCAGTTATACCTTTGGGTCCTTTAATACCCATAAGAGTACACTCAATGTAGGGGCACCACTTACGGATAATATAGGGATAGAACTCAATGCCTATCAGAACTATTCCGATAATAGCTATAAGGTGCTTACCCACTACTTAGACCTGACAAAGGGGATTTACTCCAAGGACAAGCAGTGGTTCAAGCGCTTCCATGACCGCTATCACAATGAAGTAATCATTGGAAAGGTGAATATTTTCAAGGAGCCTTGGGCAGATAAGCTCTCTTTCTCCCTGAACTATAACCAAGAGTATAAGCAGATACAGAATGCTAACCTTATGCAGATTGTCTTTGGGGGTAAGTACCAAACCTCTTATACCTATAGTACAGGGATAGAATACGAAAAGAAAAACCTATTGAAGGGATTAAGCTTTTCCGTTGTAGGCCGTTATGACCTAACCACTACCAATGTTGTAGATGAAGAAAATCGTATATATAGCTGGGACGGCTCTTACAGAATCAAGCCAACTAAAGGGGAGGCTATGTATCAGAATACAGTCTTTGAAGGCAAGACAGCCTACGTGGCAGCACACTTGGATTATTGGCTAAGCGAAAAGCACTTCTTGCAGCTTACGCATACCTTTAGCCACTATTATAGATTGACCAAGAGCCAGCTATTTACGCCATTCTCTTCCGATGCTGATTTTATGGATCGTATCAACCAAAAGAATATTACAGGCCTCTCGTACAAATATGTGCCAAATGACCAGTGGACGGTCTTAGCCTTTGGCAAATATTATGCAGCTAAGGTAACAGGCCCTGCGGTAGTGAGTGGGCATGGCTATTTGTCCGTTTATGAAGATCATACTGAGCGTACCAATGCCTTGGGAGTGGGGATAGGTTCTTCCTATGAGTTCTCTAAGGAACTACTGGCCAAGCTCTCCTACGAAAAGAGTTATCGCTTGCCCAACGACCGAGAGCTTTTCGGAGATGGAGACTTGGAGATAGGAGCCAACCAGTTGCGCCCAGAGCATAGTGAGAACCTCAATGTAAATCTCTCTTGGCAGCCCGAAACCAATGGTCATGCCCTCTTAGCAGAAGGAGGCTTTGCCCTGCGCTATATTCAGGACTATATCATTCGCAATGTAGCCAGCACAGGAGCAGCCACGAGCAAGAACCATGGCAAGGTACTCACCTTGGGCGGTGATTTCACCCTGCGCTATTTCTATCAGAAAACCTTTTCTGTAGGGGGGAATCTCTCCTATATGGATATGCGCAACCGCGAGCGTAAGAATACCAACGGAGCGGACTCAGTAACCTATGGAGATCGGGTGCCCAACATGCCTTACCTCTTTGGTAGTGCCGATGCTACCTATACCTTCGATAGCTTACTCACTCAGGACGATGGGCTTACCTTGGGTTACAACTTGGCTTATACTCATGAGTTTTTCCTCTCTTGGCAGAGTGAGGGGGCAAAAATCACTGTACCCACGCAGCTCTCCCACGATCTGAGCCTTACCTATACAGCCCCAAGGAATAAGTACACCCTCTCATTAGAAGTGAAAAACTTTACCGATGCACTGCTATATGACAACTATAGTCTACAAAAGGCAGGTCGTGCCTTTTATGTCAAAGCCTCATATAGATTTTAGTAAGGGAGAATTGCAATTAGGAAGAATTATAATTAGGAAGAATTATAATTAGGGAGAATTGCAATTAGGGAGAATTGCAATTCGCCCCTACTAACCACTCAAAACTGAAAATTCAAAACTATTTATATTATGTATATTAATTTTCAAACTATTAAAAAAGGGTTGTTCCTCACAGCAGTAGGAGCAGCGACTTTGGTATCATGCTCCAAGAGTGATGATAACAATAATGGAGGGGGTAATAATACCAATCCCCAAGCAGAAGCCAATCGCTTCTTTATTGATGCAGGAGGAGCAGAAAACAAAGCCCGTTATATACTCCTTGCTGATGATGTGACTAAAGGAGAAGTACCTTTGGAGTCTAACAAATTACAGTTAAAACCAGCTAATGGATATTTTTGGTTGTTTAATAAGAATATCGCAGCAGGACTCTCTTATGAGTTCAGAGGAGCAGGTATAGGTGTTTCCTATTCGCGTAATGCAAAGGGAGAAGTAAGCCCTATCAATGATTTTGAGGTAAATGAGCGTGCTACTACCTTTGGCTTCTTTAATAATTACTATGTAACAGCTGTAAGTGGGCAGGCTTTCGAAGGGAAAAACGATGGGTCTACTTTTATCTTCCGTAATAGTTCTGACTTTGCGGAGGCTTCTCGCAAAACCATTCATACCAATAAGTTCTTAGGGGACAATATGAATGATACTGAGATCGTATCTTTTGCGGGTATTTTGGACAATGGTAATGGGGAATTCCTCACAGGTATGCTTGTTTCTGAATACAAGGATGTACAACCAGGACAGGGCTCCAGTACAGGCCATATGGAAAATACCGATGTGGTATATGTAGGAGTACTTGATAAGGATTTGAACCTTAAGCGCTACTACAAGAGTGATAAACTCAGCTACTCAGCGGGTCGTTTCAAGAGCCAATACCTTTTGGAAATGGGCAAGGTAGCCAATGGAGATGTGTATGTGTTCTCTGGAGCCATTGCTAAGAATCCAGCACCTGCCAAAGCACCTGCTAAAGCAGATAAGGCTACCACTAAGCCCGCCGGAGCTTTGCGTATCAAGGCAGGAGCTACAACTTTTGATGATAGCTATTTCTTTGATATCTCTGCTGTATCTAACAACGGCCTTTTCCGCCGTGTATGGCATATAACTGATAACAAATTTCTTGTAGAGTTCTTCAATGATGCTACTAAGGCCAATCTCCGCTCTTTGGACGTATATCACTATGCCATTGTAGATGTAGAAGCTAAGACACTCAACTGGGTAGCTGGTCTTCCTGAACCTACCAAATGTACCAATATTGTAACCAACCCTATTACCCCAGCGATTTATGGCGGTAAGGTATATCTCCCAGTGAATGAAAAAGATACCGATCCTGCTATCTATATCATAGATCCTGCTACCAATGCCGCTACTAAGGGCTTAGTAGTGAAAGGAGCTACTGTAATCAATGCCATAGGACGTTTTGAATAATATGAAACATATCATCTGTCTATTTTTCCTATCCGTGTGTAGCACTTGGGCACAGACAGCTATTTGTATAGGGGAGCGTTTTACGCTCCCTTCTACCATTATGGGTGGGGAGCGCACAATTGACCTCTACCTGCCTCCTTCCTATAATGATAGCTCCCTTACCCCGACGGATTATCCTGTGGTGTATTTGCTTGATGCCCAAACTAACTTCAATTATTTCACTACCCTTATGGAGAAGCTCACCCAAGGGGTGCCCAATATCCCAGAAATGATTGTTGTGGGGATAGAAAGTAAGAATCGTGATGGGGATTTTGCTGCAGAAAACGACCGTTTTTGGCAGTTTGTTAGCGAAGAGGTAAAACCCTTGGTCGAGCGCAAGTACCGCTGTAAGGACTTTCGTATAGCGGTAGGACATTCCCTCAGTGGTCTCTCGGTAGTGAGTGCTCTGATAAAGCATACGGACTTGTTCAATGCCTATATTGCACACGATCCCAGCCTATGGTGGGGGGAGGGCTATGGGATTAACCTCTTTGAACAAAACAAAGGAAAGGATTTCCAAAACCGATTGCTCTATATCACCCATACAGGCTATAAGATACGCCATAACGGCCGTAGTGGGCATGTAGCAACCTTTGACAAGCTAAAGGAGATGCTACAAGCCAATGCTTTCAAAAATCTACAATGGAAAATCTCTGAGTACTCCAAGGAGAATCATGGTACTATACAGCTCATTGGTAATATAGATATGTTCCGCACCCTCTTTGCCGAGATGTTCATAGACCGCAATGATATAGAGGAAAACCCACAAGTAATAACCCAGCGATATAAGGCACTCTCCGAAAGATTACACTATACTTTTACCCCTTCCGAAGGCTATCTGAGAAACACTATAAAGTGGTTACAACGCAATGGGAAACAGGCTCAAGCTCAAGAAGTAGAGGCGTTGTTAAGACCGAAGGAAGAGAAAATAAGCAAATAAAAAGGTTTATCTTCACCCGAATTAGCCAGTTGGCAAATTATGATTATCTTTGCACAAAATATATCATCCCATGCATACCGATAATTTTGATATTCTTGCCCAACTGATTGATAGGCGCCTTGCCCAAGTAAAGGATGAGGCAGCAAGAGCTTTGCTTTTCTTTCCCATACAAATTTTACAACGCAAGAAGGATATAGCAGGGTTGCCCCAGAATGCTCATGTCATTAAGCTATATCAGGTGAAAGACAGTGAAGATCTTCTAAAGAAAAAAGCTGAAATCACACGGTTATGCGAGCTTTTTCAGGCACGTGCTATGCTGAACCTCAATCCTAAGAGTTATAAAGAGGTAGCCTTTGGGATGCTAAAGAAACTTTCAGAACTCCTCTCTCAGGAGGCTTATCCTGCTGTAGACAAGCTATTAAGCTCATGTATCAACAGCGCAGGAGTAGGAAGTAAAGAACTCAAAAAGTATTGGATTATAGATGTAGATGAGGTAAGCGAACCAGCACCTGTGATAGCTACTATTCAAGAACAATTGACAAGGACGAACCCTATAGGTGAGGAAAAACTTGTGAGCATAGTGCCTTCTAAAAGTGGGGTTCACCTCATTACCCACCCTTTTGATACAAACGGAGTGTGTTTTGCGGACACTATAGAAATAAAGAAAGATTGCTTAACAAATTTGCTTATTTGCTAAATCATGAGAAAAGTATTCATTATTCTAAGCGCCTTGAATATCCTTGTAGGATGTTCTCGGGATCAAAAAGAAGAACCTGCTGTCAAAGAAAAAGAGGGGTGGAAATTGGTTTGGGAAGACGATTTCAATCGCGATGATATCTTCTCCACCGGTATATGGTCGAAAATATGGGGTTGTCCTACTTCGACCGCCGATTGGTGCAAGACGATGAATCATGACCCCAGTTTGTTTGAGATAAAGGACGGTAACCTTATCCTCTTAGGCAAACCCAGAACAGACCCAGCCAAGCACAAAACACCTTACATCACCGGAGGAGTAACCACCCAAGGAAAGAAATATTTTGAAAAAGGGCGTTTAGAAATTCGTTGCAAGCTCGAAGCTCATCAAGGTGCTTGGCCCTCTCTGTGGATGGTACCTGATGCGCCTTGGCCTACAGGGGGTGAGATAGACATCGTCGAGCGACTCAACTACGAGCCTTTTGTACACCATTCGGTACACTCTACTTATACGCAAGCAGGAAAAAAAGACAAATCTAAGCGTACTCCCCCAAGCACCGCTACCGCTCCTATCAACCCCGATGATTACAATATCTATGCGGTAGAGCTCGATACTGATGAGGTGCGTTTTTATGTAAATGGCAAGCAAACATTCAGCTATGCGCGCGTCCCTGGGAAAGAGAGTGAAGGGCAGTTTCCTTTTGCTCGCCCCTATATGTTGCGCATTGATATGCAATTAGGAGGCAGTTGGGTAGGCGAAGTAAAACCTTTTACCGACCCCGTGAGAATGTATGTAGACTGGGTACGGTTTTATCAGAAGAAATAATGACTATTCTCCTATGAATCCACCGATTACAGATATGGCTGCTTTGGGGCGGCAGCTCCGTTGTCCTGAAGGGGCTTTGGCACAAGAGGTAGCCGACTATATTTTTGCTTCCAACGAATATATGATTCGCCAGACGATTGATAGGCTTGGGCTCACATCGGGGGAGCGGATCTTGGAGGTAGGCTTTGGAAATGGGGGGCATCTCCCTTATCTCTTTGCCCAAGGTGATAACCTTCACTATACTGGTATAGAACGCTCAGAAGAGATGCTCTTACGTGCAAGAGAGCAATATATGCCGCTTATCGAGAAAGGAAAGGTGGTTTTTTTAAAGGCAACAGAAGGAGCGATGCCGAAACTTCCGGAAGAAGCATTTGAAGTGTTTTTTTCGGTCAATACGTATTATTTTATCCAAGACCTCAGGGGGTACTTTGAGAGACTCTATCCTATGCTTACCCGTGGAGGAAGGCTTGCCTTGGGGTATATAGACAAAGATTTTGGGGAGCGTATGCCCTTTACTCAGGAAGTTTTCACTTTTTATACCAATGAGCAGATAGGACAATGGCTGCTTGAAGTGGGTTTTTCTTCCTTTGGAATCTCCTCCTATACTGAAGAAATTTTCAGTAAAGATGGGCGCACAGTTACCAGACCCTTTCATATAGCTATGGCAATAAAATAAAGAAGACTACCTCCTGAAAAGGGGGTAGCCTTCTTCTACAAACAAAAAACTATATTCTTCTTTCTCTCTCCTGAGCATCGACTACGGCAAAGGTAGTGAGATTCACCATTTCATCTACACTGGCATTCATCAGGGTGATGTGTATAGGTTTGGAGAGACCTAAGATGATAGGCCCTATAGAGCTAATCCCTTCGGATTCCTTCATAATCTTGTAGGTGATATTGGCTGATTCCAAGTTAGGGAATATAAGCACATTAGCAGGCTTTCCATTGAGTTTGGAGAAAGGGAAAGCGGCTGCCATTTTTTCTGGATTCAAGGCTACATCCACCTGTACTTCTCCATCTACGATAAGGTCTGGGTAGTTCTTGTGTAGGTAGGCCACTGTCTTGGAGAGTTTTTGGGTACTTTCGGAAGGGGCAGAGCCAAAGTTAGAATAGGAGAGTAGCGCAATGGCAGGCTCCAATCCAAACATTTTTGCTTTTTCGGCCACTGCCAAGGAGATGGATATCAAGTCCTCAGACGATGGATTAGGGTTCATCGTAGTATCGGAGAGGAACAAGGGACCACGCTTAGTGATTAGGATACTGGTGGCAGCGATACGGCTGAATCCTTCTTCTTTTTCTACCAAGTCCAAAATAGGACGGATTACCTGAGGGTAAGAACGAGAGTAACCAGTAATCATAGCATCGGCCTGACCTGTATTGACAAGCATGGCGCCAAAGTAGTTGCGCTCGCGCATAAGGCGGCGGGCATTGATCTGGGTAATTCCCTTGCGTTGGCGTTTTTTCCAATAGATATCGGCGAACGAATGACGACGTTCGGTTTCCTCATCACTCTTAGGGTCAATGATTTGCAAGTCGGCCTCGAAACCAAGTTCTTCCATATAGCCAAGGATAACATCCTTACGACCGAGGAGTACAGGAATAGCGATACCCTCTTGGTATACACGTTGGGCAGCTTTGAGCACTTCGAGTATATCTGCTTCAGGGAATACCACACGTTTTGGATTCTGGCGGGCACGCTCCTGAAGGACACGGATTTCGCGATTGCTACCACCGAGCCTGTCCATAAGCTGTTCGCGGTAAGCATCCCAGTCAGTAATAGGCTTTTGAGCCACTCCCGTTTCTATAGCTGCTTTGGCAATAGCAGGTGGTACTTCATAGATAAGGCGAGGGTCGAAAGGCTTAGGGATGATATATTCTTTTCCGAAAGTAAGGTTTACCCCATATACCAAATTGACCTGATCAGGTACTGTTTTCTTAGCCAAATCCGCCAAGGCATGTACTGCGGCGATCTTCATTTCCTCATTGATCTTGGTAGCACGTACGTCCAAGGCACCGCGGAAGATGAAGGGGAACCCAAGGACATTGTTTACCTG
This sequence comes from uncultured Capnocytophaga sp., assembly GCA_963528845.1. GTDB lineage: Bacteria > Bacteroidota > Bacteroidia > Flavobacteriales > Flavobacteriaceae > Capnocytophaga. The sequence goes on from CAURXJ010000001.1 coordinate 100,147, forward strand.
GTTAGGAGTATCAGAACGGCCGGTAGCCATGATGATATCCTCACGAGTCTGGATAGCCAAGTCATAGGCAATCTCAGGAGTAGGGTTGGCCATAGCAAAAACGATAGGATCCTTTGCCATGCTAAGGAGCATTTTGGGGCTTACCACATTTCCTTTAGAAAGTCCGATAAAGACATCTGAATCCTTCATGGCTTCTTCTAAGGAGTGAAGGTCACGATCGGTGGCGAACTCTGCCTTGAGGGCATCCAAGGAAGGATTGTCCTTGCGGATAACCCCCTTGCTGTCGCACATCACGATATTCTTAGGGTCAGCTCCTAAAGCGATATAAAGGCGGGTACAAGAAATGGCCGCCGCTCCAGCACCATTGACCACGATTTTTACTTTGTGGATATCCTTGCCAACGATTTCCAAAGCATTCTTAAGCGCTGCAGCCGAGATAATAGCCGTTCCGTGCTGGTCGTCATGCATCACTGGAATATCCAATTCTTCCTTGAGGCGGCGCTCGATTTCGAAGGCCTCAGGTGACTTGATATCCTCAAGGTTGATCCCTCCGAAGGTAGGGGCAATGGCTTTTACCGTATTGACAAAAGCATCTACATCGGTAGTATCCACTTCGATATCGAAGACATCGATATCTGCAAAAATCTTAAAGAGCAAGCCCTTACCCTCCATTACAGGTTTGGCAGCATCAGCCCCTATGTTTCCCAATCCCAACACAGCAGTACCGTTGGAGATTACCGCTACAAGGTTTCCTTTGTTGGTATATCGGTAGGCATCATTCTTGTTTGCTTCGATAGCCAAGCAAGGTTCAGCCACCCCAGGGGAGTAGGCTAAGGAGAGGTCATACTGCGAGGCATGTTTCTTGGTAGGCACTACGGCTATCTTCCCAGGTTGGGGAAACTCATGATAGTCTAAGGCATCTTTCTTGTTATCTTTCATCTGAAATATTTTTATCAAAGTTGCTTTTTCAAAAGTGCAAAAGTACGAAATAAATGAGTAATGGTCAATGATTAATGATTAATTTTTTACTAAGAGGGAATGTATATAGGAGATATTGCATTTTAAACATTTTATTAGTGGTTGATATACAATCGCTTATAATTGTTTTTTTCTCTTTAGTACTCTCAATAAGATAGTTAGAAAGAGGCTAAAGAGGGAATGAAAAGTGAAGAAGAGAGAGAATAGGCTGCTCAAATCATCTTTGAGCAGCCTATTAATTTTTTTAGGCTATGAAAATAGTCCTCTTATTTTCCCCAGAAAGCCTTTTTTCTTTCCTAAGAGGGCTTCTATTTCTGCTTTGGTATCTATACGGATATTCATATAGTGTCCGTCCAATTTTTGGATTTTCTCTTTTGGGAGTCGCTCTAAGAAGGTTTGGTAGTCTACATCGCCCATGGAGGTAAATTGTTCTTCTTCGGGGAGATTGGGGTCGTAGTCTCCAATGTTCACACGCCACTCTTTGACATCTTCTTGGGAGAGGTTGTACTTGGTGATGTCGATAAACGGAGGGTACTTATAGGGAAGTATACTCTGTACCGTTTTGGTAAGGACATATATTCCTATGATTTCATCTTTGTCATTTTGCATAAAAATAGGGCGTGCGATGTATATATCCTCATGCTGGAGCTGTGCTGCTACAAAATCATCAAAAGCCTTTACTTTATCCTCGGCGGACTGGATTTGACGGATGTTTTCTTCTGTGAGGAAGATAGGACGTTTTACCCCAAAGATGAAGTGTCCTTCACGACTTTTGTTAAAGGATTTTACTCCAAATTCTATATCATGGCGATAGTCATAGGTGATATTGTTGCCCTCATATTCTTCTCCCTCCTCATCGGTAACAGTGACACCGAAATGGCTTGCCAACCTTTCGATGAAGGAGAGTGCCCCATGCCAGTCGGCCGAGGTACTGGGGGTGAAGACACGCACATCATAGGAGTTATTCTCGTCAGAGTAACTACACTCAAAGCCACGACCACTGATGCCTTCTTGCCCCAGTAGCATGTAGCCAAATTCGTTCAAGGGCATTTGCATGACCTCATCAAGTTCTTCATCATCCTCTCTGAGGGCGAATTGTCTAAAATTACCTCCTACGAGGTCTAATAGTTCCTCGGTGCTCATCACTTTGGGAGCTTCAGGGTTTTGAATGTGAAAAGTACGACTCATAGAATTTTGAGTTTTAAGTTTTTAATTTTGAGTTAGTTATTAATCATTTAACTACAACCATTTTTTCTTTTTGAAATAGAGGAGCATAGCGATGGTAATTACTATCATCACACCCCAGCAGGCAGGGTAAGCCCACGGGTAGTGTAGCTCAGGCATATGTTCGAAGTTCATTCCGTACACCCCTACAATAAAGGTTAGTGGGATGAAGATGGTCGAGATCAGGGTCAGAAGGCGCATGATGTTGTTCATCTTGTTGCTCATAGCTCCCATATAGGTATCGGTAAGTCCCCAAAGGATATCCCTATAGGAGGCGAGGGTCTCGGCTATCTGGATGATATGGTCATTGAGATCTCTGAAATAGGGCTTGCATCCCTCTTGGATAAGCATATGGTTGTTTCGCTCTATACGGCTGATGACCTCACGAGCCGGAACGATGGATTTCTGAAGAAAGGTAGCCTTCTTCTTCAGGAGTTGTATTTCCGAGATCATATCCTCCCGTGGGCGAGCGATAATCTCGTCCTCGATGGATTCAATGGTATCACTGACCCTATCCACAATCGCCAAGTAGTTGTCCACGATGCTATCCAAAAGTCCAAAGAGGAGGTAATCTGCCGAGGACTTTCTCAGCAAGCTCTCTGGCTGCTGTAGGAGCTTGCGTATAGGGTCGAAGACATCTCCTCCTTCTGACTCCTGAAAGGAGATGAGGTAGTTGTGCCCCAAAAGCAGTGCCAAGTGCTCAGCGGTAAGCTGTCCCTCTTGGTGGTAGATCATCTTGATAATCACCAAGAGATGTTCTTCGAGGAGTTCTACCTTGGGACGGTGCTGGGTGTCGAGCACGTCTTCCAAGAGAAGGTTGTTCAGATGGGTATAGGCGCCTATTTTGCGTATTTCCTCTATATTGTTTAGCCCGTTGATATTGATCCAAGTGATACATCCCTCATTGATAAAGGACAGCGCCTCTTGGGCAGACCCTACTTTCTGGGTATAGAAAGAGCTATCAGAGTAGGAGATGACATCTATATCGATGAGTTTCTCCTTTTCTCCGAAATATACCAAACTCCCTGGAGGGAGCCCTATCTTCTTCGCTCTATTGGCTTTTCTTTTTTTACTCATTATCAGTGGTCAGTGAACAGAAAACAGTGAACAGTGAACAGTGAACGGTGAACAGAGGTCAGTTGTCATTAATCATTAATCATTGTTCATTGCTTCTTCTATTGCATTGTCAAAGAGGTTTGTTAGTGAGATACCCGCAGCTTTAGCCTGTTGAGGGAGGATACTATTCTTGGTTAGTCCAGGGGTGGTGTTCATCTCCAATAGGTGAGGTACCCCCCCGACAAGGATATATTCACTACGGCTGAATCCCCTCATTTGTAATAGGTTATAGACCCTTAGGGCGACTTCTTCTACTTTCTTTCTTTCCTCTTCACTTAGGCGAGCAGGGGTGATTTCTTTGCTTTTACCCTGGTATTTCGCTTCATAGTCGAAGAAATCATTTTCGGATACAATCTCAGTGATGGGCAACACTCGTTTTTTGCCATGGTAGGTAATCACTCCTACAGAGACTTCGGTTCCCTTGAGGAATTCCTCAATGATTACCTCAGTATCCACCTCGAAAGCCTTTTCTATAGCCTGATCAATATCCTTTTCGTCGTAAGCCTTGAAGACTCCTATGCTACTGCCAGATCGATTAGCCTTGACAAAGCAGGGCAAGCCTACTGTTTTGATAATCTCGCGAGTGGAGAAAGGTTCTCCTTGGTTCAGGTAATAAGCTTTTGCCCGAGGGATACCATAAGGCTTGAGCACCGAGAGCATATCTCGCTTGTTGAAAGTCAGTGCTGAAGCATACATGCTACAGCCAGTAATAGGTACACCCACTAGGGCAAAATACGCCTGTAAGTGGCCATCCTCCCCAGGGGTTCCATGGATGGCATTGAAAGCACAATCGAAGGTGATTTTCTTCCTCTCTAGGGTCAGAGAGAAATCATTCTTATCTACCAGAATTTCTTGACCAAGGGTGTCGGTATATACCCATTTTTCTTTGGTAATCAGGATACGATAAGCTGTGTATTTGCTCTTGTCCAAGTACTCAGCTACAGTGGCAGCACTTTGGAGAGAAACGGCAGCCTCTTGGGAGAAACCTCCCATAAGTATGGCGATATTTTTCATGGTATGCTTAGAAATTTGTCTTTTAATCAATCTAAATAGCGGGGCAAATGTACGAAAAATCTTTTAAAGAAAAAACAAATTAGGACGCCTATTTGTCTCTATTTACCCTGCTTGTAAGGGGCGGTTAAAAAAGAAATTGATATAGTGAATAATGAGGATTCCTCCGCGGAAAGCCATCCAGACAAAGAAGGTCAGCCAGATTCCACTCAGCCCCCATTCCAGCAGTGATTGGGTGACATAGAAGGTAGGGAAGAAGCCTAAGAAGGTAGCGATAATAAAGGCATTTCTTAGGATGGCGGTAAAGCCCATACCCTTATAGATACCATCGAAAAGGAAGGTGATGGCATTGAGAGGCTGCATGAGTACCACAATCCAGAAGGTTTCGAAGAAGAGTAACTGCACGTCCTTGTTCTTGGTCATAAAGACTCCTATCTGATGGTAGAATAGGAAGTATACCAAAAGGATAGCCATCCCAATGGTTAGCACTATATAGAACAAGTCCTTTACCAAGTTGCGTATGGTCTGGTACTGCTGGGTACTATAGAGTCGTCCAGAGAGCAAGCCGCCAGCATTGCAATAGCCGTCAAAGAGAAAGACTGAAAACAGCCAAACTTGATTTAAGATGGTATGGGTGGCAACAATGGTACTGTCCTCACCCCCGCCTAACTTTGTGGCACTGAGGAAAGAGAAGTAAAGTACCCCTTGTAGTAAGGATGAGCGTATGATTAGGTCGAAGCTCATGCGCAAGCTCTGGAAGAACTTAGGGTGTAGCGACCTAGTGAGAATAAAGCGGTAAGGGGTTCTCTCATAGAGAAAGTATAAGGATACGGCAAACATGACCCCTTGTGCCAATAGGCTTGCCCAAGCCAATCCCTTGATATCCCAATGGAGGACAAAGACGAAAATATAGTTGAACACCAAGTTGATAACCCCGCCTAAGATGCTGATATACATAGACCAAGAGGTGTTCTGCATCCCTCGGAAGATACTGTGTATAGTCAGGGTTAGCAGGGTAAAGGGGAATCCCCACACACGGATGCGAAAGTAATCCAAGCAATAATCCAAGAGGATGCCATCCGCATCGTAGAAATTGGTTAGGATCACCTCACTGTTGAAAAACGCGAAGATAGAGCACAACAGCGAGAGCCCCAACGAAAGGGTAAGGATCTGTGCTACTAAGCTCTTGAGCTGGTTGAGCTTCTCCTGCCCATAAGCATAGGCTACTTGTGAGGTGATGGCACGACTGCTCTGAATGAATATCCATACCAAGGAGGTCAGAAAAGAAGAAATGATGCCCACTGCCCCGAGGACTTCCTTTGTATTCAGGGCGATATGTCCAGCCATGATCGTATCAGTAAGCGATATAAGCGGTTCTATCACACCAGAAACAAGGGCGGGCAACGCCAAGCGGTTGATTTCTGTAATAGATATTCGTTTCAAAAAATATGGATTTGGCTAATGAACACAAATAGCACCGCAAAATTACATTATTTTTAGGACATACCCAAAGAAAGTATAAGGTTTTATTTTTTATATAGTGGGCAGAGAGCAGAGAGCAGATCATATACTCACCATAAGTAGAGCTTTTAGCTCTTTATTGGAGAATTTGGTAAAAAATCGTAATTTTGTAACCCCTTTTGAAAATCATAAAAACACATGCAAACCAATATATCTATTACAGGGATGGGGAGTATCTCCCCTTTGGGAGCGGATAGAGCCAACATCTGGAGGCAATATTTCTTAGACAAACCGCTGCTGGTAGGGCAAAGGGTAGGGGAGGAGCTGCTTCCCGTGGGGAGATTGCAGGAAGAAAGCCATGCCTTGGTTAGAGAAATACGACAAGAAAACGCCCGATATAGAAGTGTAGATCCTACGGTACTCTATGCACTATATGCCTCGCGGCAGGCCTTGCAGGAGGCAGGTTGGGAGCAGGGTAAGGACTTTGGGGTCAATATAGGTTCTTCCCGAGGAGCGACAACCCTCTTTGAAGAGTATCACCAGAGTTTTCTCGAGCAGGGTAAGTGTGCCCCCTTGGCCTCGCCTACTACTTCTTTAGGCAATATTGCTTCTTGGGTGATGCAGGATGCCAAAGGGCAAGGAGCGGCTATCTCTCACTCTATCACTTGCTCCACAGCACTACATGCCTTGCTCAATGGTATCGCTTGGCTTCATGCAGATATGGCGGAGGGCTTCCTTGTGGGTGGGAGTGAAGCGCCACTGACACCCTTTACGCTATCTCAGATGAAGGCCCTGAAGATTTATGGTTCTTTGAGTGATTCCTACCCCTGCCAACCCCTGCTCTTAGAGAAACTTAAGAATACTATGGTACTGGGAGAAGGAAGTGCCGTTTTTGCTATAGAGAAAGGGGTGCGACCCAACGCTTTGGCGATTGTCAAAGGGATAGGCTATGCTACCGAAGTCATCACCCACCCTGTGGCCATCTCTGCTCAGGCGGAAGCCCTGCAGCTAAGTATGCAACAGGCTTTGCAGGGAGTAGCCCCAGCTGAGGTGGATGTGGTGATTCCTCATGCTACGGGAACCATCAAGGGGGATGAGGCCGAGTACCATGCCCTCAGGGATGTTTTTGGTCAGGACTTGCCACGACTTACCTCCAACAAATGGAAGATCGGGCACACCTTTGCTGCCAGTGGTGCCTTAGCTATTGAGATGGCGGTACTCATGCTCCAGAATCAGCAGTTTTTGCCACTACCTTATCTAAAGAAAGAGGCAGAAGCTCCTCTTAGGAATATACTTATCAATGCAACAGGCTTTGGAGGAAATGCGGTGAGTGTACTTATAGGCTTGCCTTACTGAGGTGAAAAATAGTCAAGAAAATATTGACCATTCTCCATTAATTTTGTACTTTTGCACCAACGAAAATATTTTAAAAAATGTTACAATACAAGAGAAGTAGTGAATTATTTCACCAGGCACAACAGGTGCTTCCTGGAGGGGTTAACTCCCCCGTGCGTGCTTTCAATGCGGTAGGAGGAAATCCTGTATTTGTAGAATATGCCAAGGGAGCTTACCTATATGATGCTGATGGGAATAAGCTCATCGACTATATAGCCTCCTGGGGGCCTCTGCTCTTTGGTCATGCCTATGCTCCTGTTATCGAAGCGGTAACCGAGCACGCCAAGCGCGGTACGTCCTTTGGGATGCCTACCGAAGTAGAGACAGAAATTGCTCAAAAAGCCCTTTCTATGGTGCCCCATGTGGAGAAAATTCGCTTTGTCAATAGTGGTACCGAGGCGTGTATGAGTGCTATCCGCTTGGCACGAGGCTATACTCAGCGAGAAAAGATTATCAAGTTTGCCGGTTGCTACCATGGTCATTCAGATTCCTTCCTTATTGCGGCCGGAAGTGGCGCCACTACCTTTGGAGTTCCTAACAGTCCAGGGGTGACACAAGGAACAGCTAAGGATACCTTACTGGCTACCTACAATGATATTGATTCCGTAAAGCAACTCTTTGCGGCACACCCCAAGCAGATCGCTGCACTTATTATAGAGCCTATAGCAGGGAATATGGGCTGTGTATTGCCAAAAGAAGGGTTCTTGGAAGCGCTACGAGCACTATGTGACCAAGAGGGTACTCTCCTTATCTTAGATGAGGTGATGACCGGTTTCCGTTTGGCTAAGGGAGGAGCTCAGGAGGCACTTGGGATTCGGGCGGATATTGTTACCTTTGGGAAAGTGATCGGAGGCGGTCTGCCTGTGGCTGCTTTTGCAGCACGCAATGAGATTATGGATCACTTGGCGCCCTTAGGAGCAGTGTATCAAGCAGGGACACTCAGTGGAAACCCCTTAGCGATGAGTGCAGGACTGGCCATGCTTACCGAGATAGAGAAGCGCTCTGAGGTATTTGAGAGCTTAGGCAAGAAGACAGCCTATCTGCACGAAGGCTTGGATAGGGTGCTTACCCAGGCGGGAATCCCCCATCAGATCAATCGTTTTGGCTCTATGTGTTCGGTATTCTTTACTGAAGAACCTGTAACCGATTTTGCTTCAGCACAGCGTGCGGATCACCAGCGTTTCAAGAAGTATTTCCATGCGATGCTCTCCCGAGGGATCTACCTTCCCCCCAGTGGTTACGAAAGTTACTTCCTCAACGATGCCCTTTCCTACGCTGACTTGGATACAACCATCCAAGCCCTGGCGGATGCCTTGGAGAAAGGGGAAATCTGAAAAACAGTGAGCAGTGAACAGTGAATGGAGAGCAGAGAGCAGTTGTCAGGATGTTATGACAGTTGCTCTCTGTTTTTTGTTTCTATTCATGTGAGTAGGGTTCACTTTCTCCACTCTTGGAAAGAGACGGCTTAGAACTCACTATTTTATGATTGTCTATTTAGATTGATTATAAAAAATATAATTTTCTTAAAAAACCAGAAAAAAATTCGTCAGTCTCGTGAAAAATCGTAAATTTGGCCTAAAAATAAAAACTCAAATTTATGCGAATCAAAATAAGCATTTGCTTACTGTTTTCCCTTCTGGGGATGATTCACACTTTTGCACAAGAGAAGTCCATCAGTGGGACCGTTAAGAACTCACAGGGCTTACCACAGCAAGGAGTCGTCGTTTCTCTCAAGGGGGATTCCTCACGTACTACCCAGACCGATGCTAAGGGAGGGTATACGATTTTAGCCAAAAGTACTGACATTTTGGTATTTTCCTCTTTGGGAATGGCAACCATAGAGCGAACAGTAGGGGAGGCAACCACGATAGATGTGGTGATGTCTTCTTCCACAGCCAAGGCAACCCCTACCCCTTCTACCACAGGAGAAGCGGTAGCACGTACCAATGTACGAGGCCCTTCTTCCATCTATGGGGAGAGCAAGCCGCTATGGGTGGTAGATGGGATCATTCTGGACGATGGGGTAGAGCTCAGCCCAGATGCCCTCTCCTCTTCGGATGCCAAAACCCTTATTGCCTCAGCCTTGGGGGGATTATCTTCTGATGATATTGACACCTTCCGTGTACTCAAGGATGCTTCGGCTACTTCCATCTATGGGCCTCGTGCCATAGCAGGGGTGGTGGTAGTCAATACCCGCAAAGGGTCTAAGGGCACCAATAGCATTTCCTATACCAATGAATCTACCTTTAGGCTCATTCCTTCCTATAACAACTTCAATATCATGAACTCCCAAGACCAAATGGATGTCTTCATGGAAATGTTTAGAAGAGGGAATATTACCTATAAAGAGATGGGGAACCGCCGTCACTATGGAGAGATAGGGCGTATGTATAGCCTGCTGAATACAGCAACTCCCTCAGGGTATGGACTGGCCAATACCGATGAAGCCAAGGAGGCCTTTTTAAGAGCGGCGGAGATGCGCAATACCAATTGGTTTGCCCATCTGTTCCAGACTTCTATCCTACAGAGCCATTCGGTGAGCCTCTCCACAGGTACAGACAAGGCTTCTTACTATGCTTCTGTGGGCTTTCTTAATGATCCAGGATGGATGCGCTTTTCCAACTATAATAGATATACAGCCAATCTCAATGCCAACTATAAGCTAAGCCAGCAGGTATCCCTTAACCTGATTGTCAATGGCTCCTATCGCGAGAACAAAACTCCAGGTTCTGTGGATGGTGTATCAGGCAAGGTGTCCTCAGGCTTCTCCCTGAACCCCTACTCCTATGCACTGAATGCCTCCCGTACTATGGACCCAGAGGCTACCTATCGTTATCGCTATGCACCCTTGAATATCTTTGAGGAGATGGAGAACAACTATACCAATACTCATATAGGAGATATCAAGATACAGGGACAACTCTCTTGGAAAATCTCCCCTAAGGTAACTGCGGTAGGATTGGCAGCGATTCGCTACCAGAACATCTCCCAAGAACTCAACCAGACCGAAAGATCGAACTTGGCCATAGCTTATAGAGCGATGGACAATGTTACCATGATCACTAACAATACCTACCTCTACGAAGACCCTTATGACGATTTCGATGTAAAGCGTACTGTACTTCCTGAAGGAGGAATTCGTGAAAAGAGCGAAAGTATCCTCAATGGTAAGGACTTCCGTGGTACGATAGACTATAGGGATGCTTTCTCAGGAGGTATTCACAAGATACAAATATTGGGAGGTGCTGAGACCAGCGACATCTATCGTAACAAGGACTGGAACCAGAACTTAGGTTTGTTATACGAATTGGGCGATATGTCCTACTTCTCCTATGAGGCCTTCAAGCAGATGCAGGAGAATAAAACCAACTACTACACCCTTACCCGTACCACTACACGCAATGTAGCTTTCTTCTCCAACGCAATGTACTCCTATAAGGACAAATATATCTTCAACGGGACTCTCCGTACCGATGCCTCCAACAAGTTCGGTGCTTCTCGCTATATCCGCTGGATGCCTACATGGAACCTTGCTCTCACTTGGAATATTTCTCAGGAAAAATTCTTCCCTAAACTCAAGCCTATTTCAGCTCTTTCTTTCAAAGGATCTTTTGGGATGACCCCTGAGAGTCCTTCAGTGAGCAACTCCTTGGCCAAGATCATAGGAGAACGTCCTTGGCGTAGTGCTGACCACCTAAGAGAGACAGCCTTGCGCATCAGTGAAGCAGCCAATAACGACCTTACCTATGAGAAAAAAGAAGAGCTAAACCTTGGGGTACAGATGGGACTCTTCAAGAACCGAATCAACCTTGCCTTGGATTGGTATACTCGTAACAACTACGACCTTATAGGGCGTGTACCTTCACAAGGGCTTAATGGAACCGTAATCCGTTCAGGCAACGTAGCTGCGATGCGCTCCTCAGGAGTGGATTTGAGTCTCCAGACCAAGAACCTTACCATAGGAGACTTCTCCTGGGTAACTACCTTCGTCTATGCCCGAAATGACAATAAAATCACCAAACTCTATGTAGAGGCCACCATCGAGGATATGGTCAAGGGAACCGGTTTCTCCAAGGAAGGCTACCCAGTGGGCTCTATCTTCTCTATTCCTTTCCGCGGACTCAACAGCGAGGGACTTCCTACCTTTGCCGACTCCAATGGTAATACCACTATAGACGGACTTCGCCTTGATCAGCGAGACAACTTGGACTTCTTAAAATATTCAGGAACTACCCGCCCTACCGATGTGGGAAGCTTGGGGAACCTATTCAAGTACAAAGGAATATCTCTTAATATACTCCTTACCTACTCTTTTGGAAATGTATTGCGCTTACCAGCTTCTTTCAAACATTCATATATTAACGACTCTCCTACCTCACCCAGTGATATGGTTGCAATGCCAAAAGAGTTCAAAAATCGCTGGATGCAACCAGGAGATGAGAACAGAACGAATATCCCTGCTATTGCTTCTGCTTATCAGCTCTATGCAATTCCTACTTTGGAGTATGCCTATACCGCTTATAACTATTCCGATGTACGTATCGCCAAGGGAGATTTCATTCGCTTGAAAGAGATTTCTCTCGCCTATGACTTTGATAAAGAAACGCTTCGTGATATGAAAATCAAGCGCCTAAGTTTCAAACTACAAGGAACAAACCTTTTCTTACTCTATGCTGATAAGAAGCTTAACGGAGCTGATCCGGAGTTTTCGGCAAGTAGCTCTTTCATCCCTACGCCTAAGCAGCTTACCTTCAGTATACGTGTAGGACTATAACCTAAAAAATATTCACATGAGAAGAAATAAAATTCCTTTTATACTAATGCTACTGCTCAGTGTGGTGGCCTGCGACAAATATTTGGATAAAGACCCCGATAGTAGAGTGACAGTCGATAGTGCGGATAAAGTGCAGAAGCTCTTGGTCAGTGCCTATCCTACCTCGACCCCAGCGGTAGTTACCGAATTTTCCTCGGATAATATAGACGATATAGGTGCAACCAATGCCAAGACACTTTCTTTTATAGAAGAACTCGTATATTGGCAAAAGGACATGCACGAGTACAAGTACCTCGATGGCCTACGTACCCTCTGGGAAACCCACTATGATGCTATCTATCATGCCAATACTGCCTTGGAAGCTATCACAGAGCTGGGAGATTCTCCCCAGCTGAGAGCCGCTAAGGGAGAAGCCTTGGTAGCTCGTGCCTATGCCCATTTCGTTTTGGTAAACCTCTTTGGTAAGCCCTATAACAGCCAGACAAGCACGACGGATCTGGGGGTGCCCTATATAGATTTTCCTATTAACAACTTCCGAGCAGAACGCCCTCGTAATACCGTAGCAGAGGTATATCAGCATATAGAAAAAGACCTTACAGAAGGGCTTCCTTTGCTTGATGATACTTACTATAAAGTACCTAAGATGCATTTTAATAAAAAAGCAGCCTATGCTTTTGCTGCTCGTTTCTATCTGTATTATACCCAATGGGCTAAGGCAGAGCAGATGGCAACCGAGGTATTGGGGGACACCCCTACCAACTTGCGCAACTGGAGTGCCTTCCAAGCTTTGGGGAACAATGACCCTCATGCCAAGGAATACACTCGTGATGGGGTAGAAGCAAACCTTATGCTTGCCTCGGTATCCTCCTATGCACGTCGCTTCATTGATGGGCAGACAGTAGCTCGTTTTGCACACTCCAGAAGTACTGCTGTAAGAGAGACCTTCCGCGATGCTAATAACCTTTGGACGAATAGCTATAAGGATAAACAATATGAATACTTCCGTGTGGATGCCAGCAAGTATATCTATACCAAATATCCTACCTATACGGGTAATAATACCCAGATTGTCCTTTTTACCACGGATGAGACCCTACTGGTTCGTGCAGAGGCTCGTATTCTTCAGAAGAACTATACAGGAGCTGTTGCGGACTTGAACCTTTTTGCTAAGGCCTACCTTGCCGATGAACCTCAGTTCACCATGAGTCAGATTGTTTCTGGATACCAGAACATGGCTTACTCAAGCTATGATACTTCTACCAAGCTCAGTCATGCCACTCAGAAGAAGCGCCTTTCGCCTGTTTTTTCAATAGATAGTGATCAGGAGAACCTCTTACACTTTCTTTTGCAATGTCGTAGGTTACTCACCCTTGGCGAGGGCTTGCGCTGGTATGATATTCGCCGCTATGGCATAGAAATACACCGCCACCAGATGGATATAGACGGGAATGCCCATGTGGTAGAAGTACTTACTAAGGACGATAACCGACGTACCCTACCTATCCCTGTGGATGTAGCAGCCGCCGGAATGACACAAAACCCAAGATAAAATGATTTCAGTATGAAGAAAATATGTATAATCCCATTCCTTGCCCTCTTTCTTTTCTCTTGTCAGAAGGACAATCCTGATAAAGACAACAGTGTGGTGCAACTTACCACAAAGGAGCAAGCCAAAAACCAATCTGAATTAGATAGGTATATTCATGAAAAACTTACCATCCCCTACAATGTAAATATCAACTACCGATATCCTGAGAACGATATCAATAGAAACCAATTTACCTATGTAGTACCTCCCTCTACCCAAAAAGCTTTGGAGATGGTCAACCTCATAGACTATATGTACTACCAACCTTACTCCAAGGTAGTGCCTAAGAAGTTCATGCAGGAATATGTAACAAAGCAAATTACCCTGATAGGGTCCTATGCCTATGCACGTAATGGGGGAACTTATAATGGATTGGCGACCGCAGGGATACGCTTGGAACTGCTGGGGGTCAACTATATAGAACCCAATACCCATGATGATAGTAAGCGTAAGGATATGGATAACAACCTGCTAAGGCTTATCTACCATGAGACCTCTCATATATTGGAACAAAACAAGCAAATACCTCCTGAGTATGAGAAGCTCTGTGCGGCAGAGTATAAGGGGGGATCTTGGACAAGATCCTGGAACCTCAGTACTCAAAACTATCTCAAGTCAGGCTTTATCAGCCCCTATTCCAGTGATAATGTACATGAGGACTTTGTCGAATTCATAGCGCACTACATCGTATATTATCAGAAGAACCAGTGTGGATGTGAGACCACAGATGCTACTGCCGATACCGATGGAGATGGCTTGGATGATGCTGCCTACACGGCTTGGAAGACTCAGATACTCAGAAGAGGCTTTATATGGGAAGAAGCACTTGCTACGGCTGATGGTAAAAATAAAACCGATGCCCAATACACAGGAAAGGAAATCCTCTTGAAAAAGTTGGATATTGTCAAGAGTTATCTCCGCAGAGAGTTCGATGTGGATTTGGAAAAGCTGCGTAAGGAAGTACAAGCCCACCATGTAAACCTACCTAATTTGAATTTTTCAACTTACAATTGGTAATGTATAACCATTAGAATTTTTAGAACGATATGAAGAAATATATATATATGTGCTTAGCTGCCTGCCTGCTGGCCTCCTGTAGTCAGGAAGAAGAAGCTGTCTATGGCAAGGGCAATAGCTATGCCAAGCGAACCGGAGAGACTTCCACTGAGTATGTGAACCTCTTGGAAGGGGCTACCAATGGATGGTTGCTCTCCATGTATGTAGGTACAGACCAGCAGTACGGAGGGTACAATTATATCCTTAAGTTCCACCAAGGGAAAGTAACCGCCCTATCGGAAGCTACCACCGAGGAAGATACTTCCCTCTATACCCTTAACTTTAGTGAGAAATCTATCCTTACTTTTGATACCTATAACAAGGTATTGCACCAATTCGTAGAACCTTCTGCACTCTTCCCAGAGGGGAAAATAGGAGACAATCAGTTAGTGATACAGTCCTACGAAAATGGCGTGTTCACCCTCAAAGGGCAACGCTCTAACAATCTGATGACCCTAAGGAAGCTTGAGGGAGAGGCAACTGCCTATCTCAGTAAAATAAGAGAAAGACAGAGCTTGTTCAGAGTATCAGATGCTTACCCTATAACTATAAATGGAAAGGAAGTAGATTTCGAGCTACAACCCTCCAATCGCCAATTCATAGCCCGAGAAGGGACTACTGTGATCAAGAAGGCGTATATCTATACCGAAAATGGGTTTAAGCTCTATGAACCTATTACTATTGCAGGGAAGACATTCTCCGAATTTACCCTTTCGGCTGACAATAGTGAGATTATAGCGGATGATGCTTCTATAAAGACCCGAATGGTGTATAACAACCTACCTTTTGATTTTTATAATGGCAATATAAAGATTAATATGTTAGATAATCTTTGTAGTAGTAATGCTACCTTTGCTAAGATATACAACCTCTATAAGACTGTTAATACGCGTAATATAGCGCCTTATTTTTATTTAGGGAAACTTTCCCCAAGCGAAGATATTGCGATGAATTTTACTATATATTATTACGATAATAGAAACTATAAGATGCGTTATCTCTTGGATTTCTTACCAGTGGCAGGAAAGTCTGATCAGGTAAATATAGTTCCTGTGGAGCAAGGCTTTTATTGGAATTACTACGGCAACTATCCTTTGGTAGAGGTCTTGACACAGAATGCTCCTTACCAGATGACCGATGTCAATGGTGATGGAACTCTTTATAAGTTTACCAGTACCAAGAACAGTGAGGTAACTTTCCTTTCGCATAATAATGCTACCTTGCCTTATGATCCTTCACAGAATGAGTGGAAATCTATAGATTTTGAGTATGCTTCGGATGCGCTTAAGGCACTCTATGAGACTTACAAAACCCATACAGTAACCAAAGGGAATGCTTCTGCAACCTATCGTTTGCAGGATTCTATGTCTATTGGGTACGGCAGCTTGTGGTTTACAGTACGTAGGGGTACAAGTTCTGCTACAGTTTCTTATGCCATAGATGCCCTTGCGGTGCCTTGCGATACTAACCAAGTGAGTTTTGTAGACAAGGGAGCTACTCATACGGCAAGTAGCAACTGGACTACCTATAACTATCTTTCCCCTATAGTGAATTTCTTCTTGCAGAATGGTCCTTTCAAAGTAGAGGATGTAGGCGGAGGATGGACAAAGTTCACCAGTGCTAAGAATTCTGACTATTGGTTCTATACCCGATAAAGAGATCAAGAAAAAGAAAGAGGCTGTCTCCACGGAGGGACAGCCTCTTTTGTATATGGCTTCTATATTACTTTTTGTTTTTAGCGATCAGATTCAGAGCACTACCGGCCTTGAACCATTCTATTTGAGAAGCATTATAAGTGTGGTTGCAGGGGATAATATCCTTGCTGCCGTCCTTGTGAACGAACTCCAAGTGTAGGGGTTTGTTAGGCGCAAAGTCAGTAAGGTCAAGGAAGTTGATGGTATCATCCTCCTGTATTTTGTCATAATCGGCCTCGTTGGCAAAGGTCAGTGCAAGCATACCTTGTTTTTTGAGGTTGGTCTCATGGATACGCGCAAAGGATTTTACCAAAACAGCTTTCACCCCGAGGTGACGAGGTTCCATAGCCGCATGTTCGCGAGAGGAACCTTCCCCATAGTTTTGGTCACCCACCACGATTGAGGGCACCCCAGCCGCTTTGTAGGCACGTTGTACCTTAGGCACTTCGTCATACGCGCCGGTAAGCTGATTTTTGACACTGTTGGTTTTACCATTGAAAGCATTGACAGCCCCGATGAGCATATTATTGGAGATATTGTCCAAGTGTCCACGAAAGCGCAACCAAGGCCCAGCCATGGAGATATGGTCGGTGGTACATTTGCCTTGAGCTTTGATGAGTAGCTTAGCACCAGTGATATTCTTACCATCCCAAGGAGCGAAAGGCTCCAAGAGTTGTAGGCGGTTGGAGGTAGGCGATACCACAACCTCTATATGGCTACCATCTTTGGCAGGTGCCTGATAGCCAGGGTCATCTACCGCAAAACCTTTGGTAGGGAGTTCTTCTCCGTAAGGAGGCTTGAACTTCACTTCCTCTCCCTTATCATTGGTAAGGGTATCGGTGATAGGGTTAAAATCCAATCGTCCGGCAATGGCCAAGGCAGCGACTATCTCAGGAGAGGTCACGAAGGCATGGGTATTGGGGTTCCCATCAGCACGCTTGGAGAAGTTGCGGTTGAAGGAGTGGATGATAGTATTTTTCTCCTGTTTTTCAGCCCCTTCTCGATCCCATTGGCCAATACAAGGGCCGCAAGCATTGGTGAAAACTTTGGTGTTGAGTTGCTCAAACACTTTCATGATGCCATCACGGACGATAGTATAGCGAATCTGTTCTGAACCAGGATTGATTCCAAAAGCAGCCTTAGGAGTTACTCCCATATCTACCGCTTGCTTCACTACGGAAACAGCACGGCTTAGGTCTTCGTAAGAGGAGTTGGTACAAGAACCAATGAGTCCCCATTCCACTTTCAGAGGCCAATCATTGGCGCGGGCTACTTCCTTCATCTGGCTTACAGGTGTACCTCGGTCAGGTGTAAAAGGTCCATTGATGTAAGGCTCTAACTCAGAGAGGTTGATTTCGATAAGTTGGTCAAAATATTTCTCAGGGTCAGCATATACTTCAGGATCAGCGGTGAGGTAGGCGGCTACTTTGTCGGCAGCTGCTACCACATCCTCACGCCCAGTAGCCTTGAGGTAGCGGCGCATGGACTCATCGTAGCCAAAGGTAGAGGTTGTTGCTCCAATCTCGGCACCCATATTACAGATTGTACCTTTACCTGTACAAGAGAGGGATTGAGCACCTTCGCCAAAGTATTCTACAATAGCACCTGTACCACCCTTTACAGTAAGGATATCGGCTACTCTGAGGATTACGTCCTTAGGGGCAGTCCATCCGTTGAGCTTACCCGTGAGCTTGACCCCGATGAGCTTAGGGAATTTTAGTTCCCAAGCCATACCCGCCATCACATCCACAGCATCGGCACCTCCTACTCCTATGGCAAGCATTCCGAGACCTCCTGCATTGACTGTATGAGAGTCTGTTCCTATCATCATACCCCCTGGGAAAGCATAGTTCTCCAAGACAATCTGGTGGATAATTCCCGCCCCAGGTTTCCAGAAACCAATCCCATATTTGTTAGATACAGAGGAAAGGAAGTCAAAAACCTCTTTGGACTGTTCAGTAGCTACTTTAAGATCTATTTCGGCGCCTTCTTTGGCTTGAATAAGGTGGTCACAGTGTACAGTAGTAGGTACAGCCACTTTGGATTTGCCGGCATGCATGAACTGTAGGAGTGCCATTTGAGCAGTAGCATCCTGACAAGCGATACGGTCAGGGGCAAAATCCACATAGTCCTTACCACGAACAAAAGCCGTGGCAGGGAGCGCATCCCAGAGGTGCGCATAGAGTATTTTTTCAGTGAGAGTAAGGGGTCTTCCCAAGAGCTTTCGCGCTTGATCAACCCTTTCAGGCATACGAGAGTATACCTTTTTTATCATTTCTATATCAAAAGCCATACGTTGTTAGTTTTTAGTTTTGAATTTTGAGTTGTTGTAGGGGCGAATGCTGCTTATTCAACCGCATTTTCCGTTTACTTAAGGGCGAATTTTGGCTCATTTAAGGGCGAATTGCCTCACATACTCCACTTGTCCGCGGACTTCGCCCCTACAGTTAGTTTTTGTAAATTATTTTTTGATTATCATTAATCATTAATCATTAATCATTGAACATTAATAATTGAATTAAGTGTTTTACTGGGTCGCATCACCTGATAGGTCTTCTCTTCTTGAGGGTGATAGTAGCCATGTATGTCTACTTTTTCTCCTTGTACTTGCATCAACTCTTCTACGATTTGAGCTTCATTTTGGCGAAGTGCTTTAGCAATAGGAGTAAACTCTTGAGAGAGAGTGATCTCTTTTCCTTGAGCAGCGAGGGCTTCAGCCCAGTATAGTGCCAAGAAGAAGTGACTACCACGGTTGTCGAGCTCTCCTGCTTTTGACTTAGGCGACTTGTCTTCTTCGAGTACCCTACCTATGGCCTCATCCAGCGTTTGGGCTAAGACTAAGGCTTTGTTGTTGTGATAGGTAGCCGCAAAGTGCTCTAATGACGCTCCTAAGGCGAGGAATTCTCCTAAGGAATCCCACCTGAGGTGGTTTTCCTCTAACAATTGTTCCGCCAATTTCGGCGCAGAACCGCCAGCTCCTGTCTCGAAGAGACCTCCTCCATTCATTAGGGGTACAATAGAGAGTACTTTGGCACTGGTGCCGAGTTCTAAGATAGGGAAAAGGTCTGTGAGGTAGTCGCGGAGGACATTCCCTGTAACAGAAATCGTGTCTTCTCCTCTTTTGGCTCGTTCCAAAGAAAACAAAGTAGCTTCTTCTGGAGAGAGAATACGTATGTCCAAATCCTTAGTATCGTAAGCAGCCAAATATTTTTCCACTTTCTTAATCAGTTCACGGTCATGAGGGCGATGAATATCAAGCCAAAAAACAGCAGGACTCTGGGAGGCTTTGGTACGGCTTACAGCAAGTTTTACCCAATCCTGTACAGGCGCATCCTTCACTTGGCACATACGCCAGATATCTCCTGCTTCTACCGAATGAGAAAGGTATACTTCCCCAGTGGCACCGACTACCCTTATTTGTCCATCCTCAGGCACCTCGAAAGTCTTGTCATGAGAGCCATATTCTTCCGCCTTTTGTGCCATTAGTCCTACATTGGAGACAGAACCCATGGTAGAAGGATCGAAGGCACCATGTTCTCGGCAGAAGTCAATGACTACTTGATAGATGCCCGCGTAACTACTATCGGGTAGTACCGCCAGCGTATCCTGAGTATCTCCTTGGGCATTCCACATCTTCCCCGAATTGCGTATCATCGCAGGCATAGAGGCATCGACAATCACATCGTTAGGATAGTGAAGGTTTGTAATTCCCTTGTCGGAGTTTACCATAGCCACAGCAGGAGCCTTCTGGAAGGCTAAGGAAATGTCCTTACCAATAGCTTCCTGTTTTTCTGAAGGGAGTTCTGTAATCTTACTTAGCACCTCAGAGAAGCCATTACGAGGATTTATCCCAAGATTTTTGAAGTCTTCTGCATACTTATGGAAAAGCTCTTCGAAGAATGTCTCTACCGCATAGCCAAAGAGAATGGGGTCAGAAACCTTCATCATAGTGGCTTTCAGGTGTAGGGAGAGCAATACCCCTTTCTCTTTAGCCTTGGCAAACTGCTCCTTGTAGAAAGCTAGTAGTGCCTTGCGGCTCATAAAGGTAGCATCGATAATCTCGCCGGCCTCCAAGGGGAGTCCGTCCTTGAGAGTGAGTGTGTTCCCCTGAGTGGTTACTAACTCTATACGCACCTTATCTGCTTTAGGAAGGGTTACAGACTTTTCATTATGGAAGAAATCGCCTACTTGCATAGTGGCTACAGCCGTCTTTGAATCACGACTCCAAGCCCCCATCTTATGAGGGTGTTTTTTAGCATAATTCTTCACAGATTTGGGAGCGCGGCGGTCGGAATTTCCTTCTCTCAGCACAGGATTTACCGCACTTCCCTTCACCTTATCATAGCGGGTTTTGATTTCCTTTTGTTTGTCATCCATAGCCGTCTCAGGGTAATCGGGCAGGGCGTATCCTTGTCCTTGTAGTTCTGCTATGGCAGCCTTGAGCTGGGGTACAGAGGCACTGATGTTGGGGAGCTTGATGATATTGGCATGTGGTTCCTTGGTCAAATCTCCCAGAAGAGCCAGAGCATCTTCCACACGCTGTTCAGGGCGGAGGTATTCGGGGAAAGTAGCCAAAATACGACCCGCCAAGGAAATATCTTTCAGCTCGAAGTGTACTCCAGAAGACGCGCAAAAGCGCTGAATAATGGGTAATAAGGAATGTGTTGCTAGCAGAGGGGCTTCATCTGTTTTGGTATAGATAATACTTTCCATGAGCTTATCGTTTTTCTAATGGTACAAAAGGTCTTTGTGTAGCTCCTACATAGACCTGGCGAGGGCGACCAATAGGTTCTCCACCTTGGCGCATTTCCTTCCATTGTGCGATCCAGCCAGGCAAGCGGCCGATAGCAAAGAGTACAGTGAACATTTCCAGCTGCATACCCAAAGCCTTGTAGATGATACCAGAGTAGAAATCCACATTGGGGTATAGGTTGCGAGCTTTGAAATACTCATCTTCCAAAGCTACTTTCTCTAAGTGTTTAGCGATGGCAAAGATAGGCTCATTGATACCTAAGGCATTGAGCACATCATCGGCAGCGGCTTTGATAATAGTAGCACGAGGGTCGAAGTTCTTGTATACACGGTGTCCGAAGCCCATAAGGCGGAAAGGATCGTCTTTGTCTTTGGCCTTGCGGATGAACTTGTCCACATCGCCCCCGTCGGCATGAATCTCTTCCAACATTTCGATAACTGCCTGATTCGCCCCACCATGCAAGCGACCCCAGAGGGCAGAAACCCCAGAGGAGATACTGGCGAAAAGACCAGCTTCGGAAGAACCTACCAAGCGTACAGTAGAAGTAGAACAGTTCTGTTCGTGATCCCCATGCAGGATAAGAAGCTTATTCATAGCAGCTACCACTATAGGATTGATTTGGTACTTTTCTGTAGGAATGGAGAAGAATAACTGGAACAGATTCTCTATATAGCCCAACTCATTGTTGTAATAGTTTAGAGGGAGCCCTTCACGCCTACGGTATACCCAAGTGGCAATGATAGTCACCTTGGCAATAGCCTTACATACCGCTTGGTATACATCTTTTTCACACTTCACATTTACAGGAATAGGATTGAAGGCTGTAAGAGCGCTGGTAGCTGCAGAGAGTACCCCCATAGGGTGTGCTGCCTTAGGGAAACCATTGAGAATTTGGCGCATTTCTTCATGAACTAAAGTATACTTGTGGATAGTACGCTTGAAATCATCGTACTGCTCCACAGTAGGAAGTTCTCCGAAGATAAGTAGATAAGCTACCTCCAGGAACTCCGCCTTGGCTGCGAGATCCTCGATATTGTACCCACGATAGCGTAGGATCCCTTTTTCCCCGTCGAGGAAAGTAATGGCACTCTTACAAGAACCTGT
Source organism: uncultured Capnocytophaga sp. (assembly GCA_963528845.1). GTDB lineage: Bacteria > Bacteroidota > Bacteroidia > Flavobacteriales > Flavobacteriaceae > Capnocytophaga. The sequence continues at coordinate 122,301 of CAURXJ010000001.1, forward strand.
ATTCTTGTAGCCAGAGTCTAAAGTAATTAGTCCAGTTAGGGCGCGTAACTTTTCAATGTTTATCGCTTTCTCCCCTTCAGTGCCTACCACAATGGGAAAGTCATATTCTTTCCCTTCGAAAATGAGTTTTGCTACATTCTCCATAATAATTAATTTTTACTTCTACAAAAGTAAGAATTTTTTTTGAAATACGAGATAAATTCGCATTTATTTAACAGTATTTGATTTTTTATGATAGACTTATTAAAAATATTTGTTTTCCAAGTAGTCTGTATTATATTTGTAGTCAATAAGTTATATTTTTTGGGTTTTAGGGAAGCTGATTAAGAGAGATAGCCTGCAAAGGAGGGTTTTAGGAAAGAAGCCTTAAATAATATTGTAAGAGGGGCTATTTTTCTACCCTTAGGAAAATTCATTTCTGCACCGAGCGGATGCAAAAAAATCTTGATGATTCCTTTTTGTCCCCAATATAGTATAAGGAGAGACTATTGCGAACGTTTCAACAACAATTACCCATTAAAGCACCTGATATGGCATAAGTACTAACAAAAGATTCATTTACCCTTGCTTTTGAATAAATTTTTGTCAAAAAATTTTGTACAACCAATAATTTGTAGTACTTTTGCCAACTGAATTTTTCATGAATTAAAATCAACCCTAATGAATATTAGCAAGGAACAAATAGACGCGCTCAATGCCGTGATTACCTTAGAGATTGACAAATCTGATTACCAGAAAAAAGTAGATGAAGCTCTGAACTCCTACCGCAAAAATGCTTCTATCCCAGGATTCCGTAAGGGACATATCCCTATGGGAATGATTAAGAAACAATATGGGAGAGCTATTCAAGTGGATGAGGTAAATAAGCTCATTAGTGATTCTTTGAACAAGTTCGTAAGTGATGAAAAGTTGGAGCTATTAGGACAGCCTATCCCTAAAGAGAATGCCCCTGAGGTGGATTGGGATAGTGATCACCATACTTTCGTCTTCGAAATAGGTCTTGCACCACAATTCTCCATCGATCTTTCTACCCCTATTGATTATTATCAAATCAAAGTAACGGATAAGGAGGTGGATACTCAGATAGAACACCTACGCACTCGCTTTGGTTCGCTCGTTCCTACCGAAAAAGTAGCTAAAAACAGTCAGGTCAGTGGGATCTTCTTCAATGAGGCTCAGAATATAGATAAGGAATATAGCTTCCTTGCAGAAGCGCTTACAGACAAAGCTTTTGAAGTAATCAAAGACAAAGCTGTAGGAGATCAGCTTTCCTTCTCTACCAAGGAACTTTTCAAGGATCCACATGTACTAATGCAGGCCTTGGGAGTACCTCATGAAGTGGTTCACTCTTTGGATATCGAAGTTACTTTCACTATAGAAAGTATTCAAGAGGTAGTTTTGGCTACTATGGACGAAGCTTTCTTTGCTCAGCTATATCCAAATGAAAATATCACTACCGAAGAGGATTTCCGTAAGAAAGTAGAAGAAGGTATCCGTGAGGAGTTCACTGTCAATAGCGATACACGCCTATTGGACGATGCTACAGAAATGCTTATAGAGAAAACCTCCTTTGACCTACCTAAGGAATTCCTAATAAGATGGATTCAAGTAACCAGTGAAAATCCTATCACTGAAGAACAAGCCGCTGAGGAATATAAGAATTCAGAAAAAGGCTTGCGATATCAGCTTATAGAAGGTAAGATAATTCAGGAAAATAACCTACAGGTGACCTATCCTGAGATTCGTGAGTTCGCAGAGAAGGCTATTCGTGCTCAGATAGCTCGTTATGGGCTTACTGATGTAGAACAAGCTCAGATAGATACTTTTGTGAACAACACCCTTAAGAACGAACAGGAACTTAATCGTATCCACAGAGAACTTACTGGAGGTAAACTTATTCAGTTCTATAAGGAAAAAGCCAATCTTAATAAGATTGAAATAGATGTAGATGCTTTTATAGAAAAATTCTACTCTCACCAACACCAACATTAATTAGAAAAAATGAACTATTCAGAAGAATTTAAAAAATTTGCCACCCAACATCGTGGGGTTTCCAGTACTTACTATGACAAGATCATCAGTAGTATGACTCCCTATATCATGGAGGAAAGGCAACTGAATGTAACCCAGATGGATGTGTTCTCCCGCTTGATGATGGATAGAATCATCTTCTTGGGGACAGATGTCAACTCCCATGTGGCCAATATTATACAAGCGCAGTTGCTCTTTTTGGAAAGTTTGGATGCGAGCAAAGACATTCAGATATACATCAACTCTCCAGGTGGAGAGGTATATTCAGGCTTAGGAATCTATGACACTATGCAGTTCATCAAGCCAGAGGTGGCTACCATCTGTACAGGGATGGCCGCTTCTATGGCAGCAGTACTGCTCTGTGCTGGAGCCAAAGGAAAGCGTTCGGCGCTTCCTCACTCCCGTGTGATGATTCACCAGCCCTTAGGAGGCGCTCAGGGACAAGCCAGTGATATAGAAATCACCGCTCGTGAGATCCTCAAGATCAAAGAAGAATTGGCTCAAATCATAGCTCATCATTCAGGTAAGTCCTTGACAGAGGTGATCCAGACTGGTGACCGTGACTACTGGATGATAGCCAGCGAAGCTAAAGACTTCGGTATGATTGACGAGGTACTTACTCGTAACTAATAACCCTTATTAATTCGAATACTATGAGTACAACAACTGAAGTATGTTCTTTCTGTGGGAGACACTCGGGCAAGGATGTGTTCTTGGTCTCCAGCGGGGTAGAGAGCAATGTATATATCTGTAACTATTGTATAGAGCAGGCAGGTAGTATCTGGCGTTCTGAGATTGAGAACAACAAGAAGAAAGCCATTATGGCCATGAACAAGGATCTACTGCTAAAGAAACCTACTGAAATCAAAAGCTTTTTAGATCAATATGTCATCGGTCAGGAGGCCACCAAAAAAGTGCTTTCTGTGGCTGTATACAATCACTATAAGCGATTGCTACAGGAAAGAGATGAGCATGAGGTAGAGATCCAAAAGAGTAATATCGTGATGGTAGGACAGACCGGAACAGGGAAGACCCTTATGGCGCGAACTATTGCCCAAATGCTCAATGTGCCTTTGGCCATCGTAGATGCTACTGTATTCACTGAAGCGGGCTATGTAGGAGAGGACGTAGAAAGTATCCTTACCCGCTTGTTACAGGCAGCTGACTATGATGTGGATAGAGCCGAACGAGGTATTGTCTTTATCGACGAGATTGACAAAATCGCTCGTAAGGGAGACAATCCTTCCATCACTCGCGATGTCTCAGGAGAAGGGGTACAGCATGCCCTACTGAAGCTCTTAGAAGGTTCTATCGTAAATGTTCCCCCTAAGGGAGGTCGTAAGCACCCTGATCAGAAATATATAGAGGTCAATACCGAACATATCCTCTTTATCGCAGGAGGTGCTTTCGATGGTATTGAGCAGATTATCGCTAAGCGTATGAACCGCCAAGCGGTGGGCTATAATACTTCCAAGGAGACTCGTGTGGATGACAAAAACCTCTTACAGTATGTCACTCATAAGGACTTGAAGGATTTTGGGTTGATTCCTGAAATCATCGGACGATTGCCTGTGCTAACCTATATGAATCCATTGGATCAGTCCACTCTTAGAATGATTCTTACCGAACCTAAGAATGCGATTATAAAGCAGTATATCAAGCTTTTCGGTATGGATGATATTGCTCTTTCTTTTGAGGAAGAAGCTCTGAACTTCATCGTAGAAAAAGCTTTGGAGTACAAGCTCGGTGCCCGCGGATTGCGTTCTCTCTGTGAAAGTATCCTTACCGATGCGATGTTCCAACTACCAGGAACAGAGGAAAAATCATTGGTTGTTACTCGTGCTTATGCACAGGAGAAACTCACCAAATCCGGATTTACCCAACACCTACTTACTGCATAGATCAAGTAAAACAAAAAAATATAGGACTTTGGTAGTATTACCGAAGTCCTATTCTCTTACCAATCAATAGTATAAAAAGATGAAAAAAATTATTGTATTATTCCTACTCCTTATCGCAGGAGTCTCTTGTAAAAATGCTTCCTCTTCAGGACAGATAGTTCCCCAGAAGGAAATCACCAATGCCATATATTATGCGCAGAAACCCATTATTTCCGCTCACCGTGCAGGAAAGGGAATCAAAGGCTATCCAGAGAATTGCTTACAGACCATTCAGCACCTTTCTAAAAAAGGGATTCACAGCTTTGAGATAGATATCTTTGAAAGTACCGATGGCGACCTCTTCCTCATGCATGATGACAAGCTTGGGCGTACCGCCACCGGAAGTGGTATCGTATCGCAGATGAGCACCGAAGAACTGCTCAAGGTACGACTCAAGGACGATTTTGGCCAAGAAACCACTTTCCCTATCCCTATGCTCAAGGATGTACTGAGCTGGAGCAAGCAGCATGGTGCTTACCTGATGCTGGACTTCAAAAAGGGTATTTCTTACCAAAAGGTGGCTGAACTGGTTCGAGCCGAACAGATGGAAGCACAGGTAGTGCTTATTAGCTACAATGTAGAACAAGCCAAAGCACTCCACAAGGTAGCTCCCGAGATGCTTATCTCGGTAACAGTACGTAACCAAGCGGAATTAGACCGTATCCTTGAGACTGGGATTCCTAAGGAAAAACTCCTTGCCTTCACAGGAGTACACTTAGCAGAAGATAGTCTATATAAGACCCTCAATGAGCAACGTATTCCCGCTATCTTGGGAACTTTGGGCAACTTGGACAAGCGAGCAGCGGCCAAAGGTGACCAGCTCTATAATCAATGGGCAGAGAAAGGCATACAAGTCTTCTCCACAGACCGTCCTTTTGCGCCTCGATTCTAAAGCGGAATATAGCTTATTGTTTATCAATAAGTTATAATGTTTTCTCAAAAGTTTCTTTCTGAGAAAACAAAAAAATCTATTTTTTTCACTATCTTTGCATTTGGATATTATAATAAGTAATAGTTCCTATTATCTATTATTCACATATTCACTTACGCAACTTTACCTATTACCTGAAAAAGATGAGTATCAAAGAATTATTACAAGAAAAGACAAACATAGGAGAGGTTACCCTCAGAGGATGGGTACGTACTTTTCGCAGCAATCGCTTTATAGCCCTTAACGATGGTTCTACTTTGTCCAACCTACAAGTGGTGGTGGATTTCGAACATACTCCGGAGGAGACTCTCAAGCGTATCACCACTGGTGCGGCTATTGAGGTTAAAGGGAAAGTAGTAGAAAGCCAAGGAAAAGGTCAATCAATAGAAGTACAAGCCACAGAGGTGACCATCTTGGGGGACTGTAATCCTGATGAGTACCCTATACAACCGAAGAAACACTCCTTGGAGTTCCTTCGTGAACAGGCACACCTAAGAGTGCGTACCAATGCCTTTGGAGCTATCATGCGCGTACGCTCTACCTTGGCCTATGCTATACATAAGTATTTCCAAGAGAAAGGTTTCTTCTATGTCAATACCCCTATCATCACCGGAAGCGATGCAGAAGGTGCAGGGGAGATGTTCCGTGTCACTACTCTCGATGCAAAAAATCCACCCCTTACCGAGACAGGAGAGGTAGATTATAAGAAAGATTTCTTCGGTCGTGAGACAAACCTAACTGTATCTGGACAGCTCGAAGGAGAGACCTTTGCAATGTCATTGGGCAAAATATATACCTTTGGTCCTACCTTCCGTGCGGAAAATTCCAATACTTCCCGACACTTGGCTGAGTTCTGGATGATAGAGCCTGAAATGGCTTTCTATGACCTGATAGACAATATGAACTTGGCTGAGGATTTTATCAAGAATGTACTCAAATATACTTTGGAGGTGCGTCGTGAGGATATAGAATTCCTTAACCAGCGTTTCTTGGAAGAAGAGAAGACCAAGCCACAGCAGGAGCGTAGTGAGATGTCTCTTATCGAAAAGTTAGAGTTTGTCATTCACAACGATTTCAAGCGAGTAAGCTATACTGAGGCGGTAGAAATTCTCAAGAATTGTAACCACAACAAAAAGAAGAAATTCCAATATCTTATAGATGAATGGGGGGTAGATCTCCAGAGCGAACACGAGCGCTACTTGGTAGAAAAGCACTTCGGGTGTCCTGTGATTCTCTATGACTATCCTGCCAAGATTAAGGCCTTCTATATGCGGCTGAACGAGGATGGAAAGACGGTTCGCGCTATGGATATTCTTTTCCCTGGTATTGGAGAGATTGTAGGGGGCTCTCAGCGTGAAGAGCGCTATGAGGTACTCAAGCAGAAAATAGCTGACTTAGGTATGGATGAGCAGACCCTCTGGTGGTACTTAGAGCTACGTAAGTTCGGTACAGCCGTACATAGTGGTTTTGGTCTGGGCTTTGAGCGCTTGGTGCTCTTCACTACAGGTATGACTAATATCCGCGATGTGATCCCTTATCCACGTACCCCACAGAGTGCAGAGTTTTAATGTTTTTAATTGGTTATAATTATTCACAAAACCATCTCCCCAAAGGGAGGTGGTTTTTTGACGAGGTTCATAGAGGAATGAATAAAAATTTAACACTATATTTACGACCATCAAAAAATATTTATTTCGCAGTTTGTAAATAATATTTTTAATCGTTATAAAGCTAAAATATATTAGTAAGAAAGGGTTATTTGAAATATCAGAAGATGAAAAGAATAAAGGAGGTAATGGTTGTTATTAGTCTGTTGTATATTACGATAGGAAATGCGCAAACAAACAAAAAAATAGCGGTTAAGGAAATATTAGGCGTGTTAGGTAAGAATTATACAATAGAAAAATATAAGAGTCATACTCGAAATAAGCAGTATCTAACGCTTCAGGTATTTGTAGATAGTATTCATGAAAAGGAACTTTATATAGTATATATTAATGGAGATTCTTTTTGGATAAAGAAAAAAGAGAGTGTTACTTTTTTGGTAAATCATAGACAAACCTATGAAGTGGGAGCTTCTGCATTTGTTAGGGGAATATTGAAAATTCCTAATGTCATTCCCCGTAAAAGAGATTCCTTGGTGATTAAGGCCTATCTAAAGTCTCCACCTAAGGTAACTCCCAGACCTAAATATGGAAAAATCGCCGTATTAGGAGAGGAGTATACAATGGATACTTATAAAAGTCAGGATAAGAAAACCTATCTGACCTTTCAAGTTTTTGAATTTGGCCGACAGATAGAAGACTTTTTCGTAAGTATCAATGAAGAGGATACCGATCATGTAGAGGGAAAGAATGCTGCAACCTATATGATTAGAGCTAAGAGGAATTACGATGTAGAATTGTCGAATTATTTTATGGAGACGATAAGAATCCCCTACATTTTCCCTCAGGAGGGCGATTCCTTGGTGATCAAGGGATATCTGAAAGTGCCTATAAAAATCTATTGATTGTACCTAAGTAAAATACTTGATATATAAGCTCTTTAATCTCAAAAAAAGCCGTATCTTTGCACAAAAGAAACTTAGAAATACTTAGAAAGATGTTAGTTAGCATGGATTCCTTGCCACAAACGGCACGGGTATGGATATACCCCAGTAATCGACTTCTGACGGGGGAAGAGGAGGCACAGATTACAGCAGATCTCACTGCATATCTCTCCAAATGGGCTTCTCATGGCACCTTGGTAAGGAGTGCTTTTGAGCTGCGCTACCACCAGTTTATCGTCATTGCTGCCGATGACAATCAGCATATTGGAGGATGTTCCTTGGATGAGCTGGCGCACTTTATACAGGCTTTAGAGCAGAAGTATAACTTGCTCCTTTTGGATAAAATGAATGTGAGCTACCGCCATGAGGACAAAATCTATTATGTGCCCCTTACAGATTTCAAGAAGCTCGTACAGCACAAAAAGGTAGATGGTAACACCATTGTTTTCAACAACTTGGTTACTAATCTCTACGAATACGAACAAGTTTGGGAAACTCCCATGATCGATAGCTGGCACAATCGATTCCTTAAGTAAGGGAAAAGAAAAAAGGGTAATAAAAACAAAGCGTTTTTATTACCCTTTTTATCATGTAAAAATAAGCTTATTTTTTAGCTTTTACTTTCACAACGAGTTCTATTTCGTCATTGATGAATTTGTCCTTTAAATCGCCAAAAACAGACTTAGAAGCATAGTTTACGCCATAGTCCACACGGTTGATATTGAAAGGTTGGCTTTCGAGGGTTACTTCGCTATCGGTGATAGTAAGGGTAGCAGGGAAGGAAATAGTTTTTGTTTTTCCTTTTAGAGTAAGATCTCCCGTTGCGTTAGTTCCATCAAAGCCAGTAAGCTTAAAGCTTCCTGTAGGGTAGGTTTTTACATTGAAGAAATGGTCAGCTCCTTCTTCTTTTCCAGTTCCTTTTAGGTGAGCTTCGAGGTCGAGCTTTCCTTCGTCTTCCTTGATGTCAGTAACGGTAATAGAATTCATATCTATCACAAAATTTCCGCTTACTTTACCATTGTCTACAGTAAAGGTTCCACTTTGTAGTGCGATAGTACCTGTATGGCTACCTGTGGGTTTGCTTCCTTTCCATTCGATAACAGAAGTAGGTTCAGCAGTATAAGTACCACTGGCTGTTACAGGAGCTGTCTCTACAGGGGTTTCTGTGGTTTGTTCTTGGTTGTTAGTAGTACCATTGTTCCCGCAACTTGCTACAGTAAGAGCAAGGACTACTGCTGCGGATAATACCATTTTCTTCATGAAGAATTTTTGTTTAAATTCAAAGGGCAAAAATACCCTTTATTTTTTTAATAAAATGTCAAAAATAATTATATATTTGTTAATTACATTCTTGTGTAGGCGAAAGGACTCATATACTCTACTTAGAGTAGGCCTTTATCACAGCTGAACTTTTGCTTCTAAAAGCTATCTTCCCATATATACCAATAGGATGCTGATATCGGCAGGGGAGACCCCACTGATACGAGAAGCTTGAGAAAGAGTAGTTGGGCGTATTTTCTTGAGTTTTTCTCGCGACTCGAAGGAAAGAGAGGTGAGCTTGTCATAGTTGAAGCTCTCAGGGATACGGATATCCTCCAAGCGGTTGAGCTTATCGGCATTGTTCTTCTCCTTCTCTATATAACCGGCATACTTGATCTCTATCTCTGTACTCTCAAGGACTTCCTTGCTCAGCTGCTGAGCATGGGCAAATGCTTTTACTTGGGGCAACTCCATGAAGTCCTCCACAGTAATATTGGGGCGGGCGAGTACTTTGGCCATCTTATCTCCCTGTTTCATAGGGGAGGAATCATACTTCTCAAGGAGAGGATTTGCCTCTTCAGGAGTGATGCTTGTTTCCTTAAAGAACTGTACAAAAGCAGCTGTTTTCGTCTGTTTTTCCTCTAATAGTCGCATACGTTCCTCACTGGCCAATCCTAAGGCATATCCCATAGGGGTAAGGCGCATATCGGCATTGTCCTGTCTAAGGAGGGTACGATATTCGGCTCGAGAGGTGAACATGCGATAAGGTTCTTCAGTGCCCTTGGTGATTAGGTCATCTATCAGTACCCCTATATAAGCCTCGTTGCGCTTAAGGACAAAGGGTGATTGCTCCTGTACTTTACGCGAAGCATTGATCCCTGCGATGAGTCCCTGAGCACCAGCTTCTTCATAGCCTGTGGTACCATTGATCTGTCCTGCAAAGAAAAGATTTTCTATGATTTTTGTCTCCAAGGTAGCCTTGAGCTGGGTAGGAGGGAAGTAGTCATATTCTATGGCATAGCCTGGGCGAAGGAACTTCACCTGCTCGAAACCTGCTACCTTGCGCAGGGCCGTATATTGCACCTCTTCTGGGAGCGAGGTCGAAAAACCATTGACATACATTTCCACTGTGTGCCACCCTTCAGGTTCTACAAAAATCTGGTGACGATCCTTATCGGCAAAGCGGTTGATCTTATCCTCTATGGAAGGACAATAGCGCGGCCCCACACCATGGATAATTCCGGTGAACATGGGAGAGCGGTCAAAGCCAGTCCGTAAGATATCATGTACCTCCTCACTGGTATAGGTCATATAACAATCCAACTGATGGGTAAGAGGCTGGGTCAGTGGTAGGTAGGAGAATTTTTCAGGGTTTTCATCTCCAGGCTGTGGGGTCATCTTGGAATAATCCAAGGAGCGCCCATCTACACGGGGGGGAGTTCCTGTTTTCATGCGTCCTGCTTCAAAACCATGAGCTACAAGACATTCAGTAATTCCCTTGGCAGCTTTTTCTCCAGCACGTCCGCCTCCGAGTTGTTTTAGGCCGATGTGAATAATTCCATTGAGAAAAGTGCCATTGGTAAGCACTACACTCTTGGCGCGTATTTCACTACCAAGAGAGGTCTTCACACCTGTAGCCTTGCCACCCTCTATGAGTACCTCAGTGACCATTTCTTGGAAGAAATCAAGGTTGGGCAGCCTCTCCAGTTGTAGGCGCCAAGCCTCCGAGAATCGCATGCGATCACTTTGGGCACGTGGGCTCCACATGGCAGGTCCTTTGGACTTGTTGAGCATCTTGAACTGAATGGCAGTTTGGTCTGTGATAATGCCCATATAGCCCCCCAATGCATCTATCTCGCGAACAATCTGTCCCTTAGCAATCCCCCCTACGGCGGGGTTGCAGGACATTTGCGCCATGTTCTGTAGTTGCATGGTGATAAGAAGGGTCTTTGCCCCTGTATTGGCGGCAGCGGCAGCAGCTTCACAGCCTGCATGCCCTGCACCGACTACTATAACGTCGTACATCTCTTTTAATTATCAATTGTTAATTATCAATTATTAATTCTGTGATACGCATGCCTAATTTTTAAAACATTCGTAATGCCACAAATATTAATCATTAGTTGTCTATTGCATCAAACTAAATAGAGAAATTATACCATTCCAACTCCTGTATAATTGACAACTAACAATTATCAATTAATAATTATTGTTTGTTGTTTTTTATTGTTTTAAGAATGCTTGTAAGTAGTTTAATTACTTCCGTTGTATCTGTTCTTATGCTATCATACTTCTTGTGTCAAATACTTATAGAGATTGACCATTCTCACAGCAAGTGATATACTTTTCTCTTTTAATATATTCTCTTTCATTTTCTTAGCCATTAACAATTGATTTTGCTTTCCACTTGGCAATAAATGCAGGTTTTGTTCCACCTTCTTTTTGGGCGCAGAGGAAGGTCTCTACAAGTGTTTTTTCAGGATTGAGGTAGTGACCATGGCTCTTGTAGCCCTGCATGGTATCTCCGAGGAAGGTTTCAGAAAGAAAATTGATATCATATTCCTGAATCACCCACTCACGATGATCTTTCTCACGCATCATATCCAGAGCCCATTGAGTATATTTCACATTATTGACATGGGAGTTCACATCCAAGTCGCTGATTCTTACCTTGAAGTCACATATATGAATCATCTCCTGTGGGAGTAGTACACGTTCGGTCTGCATGGCAATCCCACCATCGAGGCGAGGGTGGAACATCTCTTGACTGTTGGTCATATCGATAGGGTGGCGAGAGGCGATATCCATGGTAATCCAAGTAGAAGAGCTTTCTCCTATCTTGCGATCACCTACATAGAGTTCGAACTGGCGGAAGGCGTGTACCCCCTGAACAGGCAGAGACCAAGTATGGATAGTTACCCGCTCGTTCCACTGAGGCCACTCATACATTTTAAGTTTTTGCTGGATCAGTGCCCAGAAGAAACCCTTCCGAACCAAGTCCTTATAGCCAAATCCTAAAGAGGCGGCATGCTCTGCTGCTATATCTTGCAACATACCCAATACACCATAGAGGCCTAATTGGTTATTCAAATTCACTTGAGTGCTACGCACTTTATAGGTTTCTGTAAATATAGATAACATAGTAGTTTTGAGTTTTATTTGTTGTTACTAAAGTAAATCAGTTTCCTTCTGTATACCGTTAGGAGCTTGGACTTGGAGATAAAGCCAATGTATTTCCCGTTCTTGACTACAGGAAGGTTCCAAGCGGCGGTATTTTGGAATTTGTCCATGACTTGGTTCATTGTATCTTGTCCCATCTGGATCAGAGCCGGAGGGGGTTGCATCATCTCAAGGACGGATACTTTGTCATACAGTTCCTTTTCAAAGATCAGGTGGCGAATATCATCTAAAAGGATAACTCCTTCTAAACTGCCTTTTTCCCTATCCAGAACAGGGAAAATATTACGAGAAGACTCTCGAACTGCTTCATATACGACCCCCTTGAGCGTCATGTCTGTGTATACAGGGACAAAATTAGTCTCTATGACACTCTCCATATCCATGAGAGTCAGGATGGCCTGATCTTTGTCCTGATTGACCAATTCTCCTTTGCGTCCCAGCTCCATAGTATAGATAGAATATTTGTTAAAATACTTAGCTATAGAGAAGGAAACTACTGCGGTTACCATGGCAGGAACAAAGAGAGAGTAGCCACCGGTGACCTCTGCAATAAGAAAAATAGCCGTAAGGGGAGCATGGAGCACCCCTGTCATGAGAGCTGTCATTCCAATCAAGGTAAAATTGGCCAAAGGTAGCTTGTAAGGGAGTATATCTATCTGATTGATGATACGAGCAAAACAATTGCCCATCACTCCCCCCATGAAGAGCATAGGGGAGAAGATCCCTCCCACTCCACCTGCGCCGAAAGTGACAGAAGTGGCTACCACCTTGAATAGCACTAAGCCTCCTAAGAGAAGGATAACGACCCAAGGATTCTCTAAGTTCCATCCAAAAATATTAGAACTGATCGAAAGCTCAGGATGCCCTGCCTTCAGATGGTTAATCACCTCATGCCCTTCTCCATAGAGAGGTGGCATGACAAAGACCAAAAGCCCTAAGATAGCTCCTCCGATAACAATACGCAGATAAGCGGAAGAGAACTTAGAAAAAAACCGATTGACCCCCTCATATACAAAGGTAAAGTAGGCTGACATAAAGCCTCCTACGACCCCCAAGAGAAGGTAAAAAGGAATGTTGTGCATCAGGAAACTATCCCCTACATAGATCGGCAATAAGGCGGCATTGCCAAAGAAAATATAAGAGGTGAGTACTCCCGAGAGTGAGGCTACAAAGAGTGGCAACAAAGAGGAGAGGGTAAGGTCTAAACCAAAAACCTCTATAGCAAAAAGAATCCCAGCCAGAGGTACCTTAAAGATGGCTGCCAAAGCCGCAGCACAGGCACAGGCCAAGAGCAGCATCCTATCGGATTGGTTGATGTGGAATAGGCGAGCTACCTGTGAGCTAATCCCAGCACCTGTAACTACCATAGGCCCTTCCAATCCTACAGACCCTCCAAAGCCAATGGTAATAGGAGCTGTAAGTATGCTACCATAAGCCTGAAAGCGCTTCATGATGCCCTTTTGCTTGGCCACTGCATAGAGAATAGAGGGAATCCCATGGCTGACCTCCTTGCGGATGATATACTTCTTGACCCAGTAGACCAATAAGAAACCAACCGCAGGGAAAATCACATAAAAACCATAGTTGATATAGCGGATGATATTGCCTACCAAAACCTCCTCGATAAAGTGTGTAAGGGAGCGCATCGCCAGTGCTGCAAAGCCCGTAGCGACTCCAACTAACCCACAAAGCAGCAGTATAAACTGCCTATGAGTGAGGTATTGTGTTTTCCACTGTAGGAATTTTATATACCAACGCGCAGTCGTTCTCATTATAGTTTTGAATTTTTGAATGCTGAGTTTTCAGTTATATCAGGGAGCAATTACTGTTCACTGCTCACTATTCACTGCTTACTGCTCACTGACCTCTATTTGAACTCTTTTTCGTGTCGTTTGCGTTCGTTTTCGTCCAAATATATTTTTCTCAAGCGCATATTCTTAGGAGTTACCTCTACATATTCGTCTTTTTGAATATATTCAAGCGCCTCTTCGAGAGAGAACTTGATAGGAGGAGCGAGTTTCACTTTCTCATCAGACCCAGCAGCACGTACGTTGGTGAGTTTCTTAGTTTTAGTCACATTCACTACGATATCACCACTGCGAGAATTTTCGCCAATCACCTGTCCTGTATAGATATCTTCTCCAGGGAAGATGAAGAAACGACCTCTGTCCTGAAGCTTGTCCAAAGAGTAAGGAATAGCGGTACCCTGTTCCATAGAGATAAGCGATCCATTGATACGACCTGCTATTTCCCCCTTGAAAGGTTGAAACTCCAAGAAACGGTGGTGTATGATAGCCTCTCCTGCGGTGGCGGTAAGCAATTGGTTTCTCAACCCAATAATACCACGAGAAGGGATTAGGAACTTAATAACCATACGCTCGCCCTTAGGTTCCATGCTGAGCATTTCCCCCTTGCGAAGAGTAACGAAATCCACGGCTTTACCACTTACATTCTCAGGGAGGTCTATGGTAAGTTCCTCTACAGGTTCACACTTTACGCCATCTATTTCCTTGATAATTACCTGAGGTTGTCCTATCTGTAGTTCATAGCCTTCACGACGCATGGTTTCGATAAGCACTGAGAGGTGAAGCACCCCACGACCATATACAATGAACTTGTCCGCACTGCCAGTGGCTTCCACCCGTAGAGCGAGGTTCTTCTCCAATTCGCGCTCCAAACGTTCCTTGATATGGCGGGAAGTAACGAACTTTCCATCTTTTCCAAAGAAAGGAGAGTCATTGATGGTAAAGAGCATACTCATAGTAGGCTCATCGATAGCGATGGTCGGAAGGGCTTCAGGGTTTTCGTAATCGGCAATAGTATCACCTATGTCAAAACCTTCTAAGCCAGCAATGGCACAGATGTCGCCCGCTTGTACTTCTTCCACTTTCTTACGGCCTAAGCCATCGAAGGTATGTAGTTCACGTATTTTGGACTTAACAATTGTCCCATCGCGTTTTACAAGTGAGATATTCATACCTGCCTGAAGGGAGCCACGATGTAGGCGCCCAATAGCAATACGCCCAGTAAAGGTAGAATAGTCCAAAGAAGTAATAAGCATCTGTAGGCTACCCTCTTCGATGACAGGAGCAGGAATATGCTCCACAACCATATCCAAAAGAGGTTCTATGGACGTGGTGGGTTTGCGCCAGTCCTCGGACATCCAATTCTGCTTAGCGGAACCATATACAGTAGGGAAGTCCAGCTGCCAATCCTCCGCACCGAGTTCGAACATAAGGTCAAATACTGCCTCATGCACCTCCTCTGGGGTACAGTTTTCCTTATCCACCTTGTTGATAACCACAATTGGTTTAAGCTTCATCTCAATGGCTTTCTGCAAGACAAAGCGGGTCTGAGGCATAGGCCCCTCAAAGGCATCTACAAGCAAGAGTACTCCATCGGCCATATTCAGTACACGCTCTACTTCTCCTCCGAAGTCCGCGTGGCCAGGAGTGTCTATAATATTGATTTTGGTTCCCTTATAGTTTACCGAAACATTCTTAGAGAGAATTGTAATTCCGCGTTCGCGCTCCAAATCGTTGTTGTCCAAGATGAGATCGCCTGTCTCTTGGTTGTCGCGAAAGAGGGCGCAGTGGTGTAAGATTTTATCTACTAAGGTTGTTTTTCCATGGTCTACGTGGGCAATAATGGCTATGTTTCTGATAGCTGTCATATAAAATATTTTTTAGGGGGCAAAAGTACGAAAAAGTTTTTAGTTTTTAGCGATTAGTTTTTAGTTATTTAACGTGAAGGGTCAATAGAGGCTCTTAGCAACCTTATAAACTAAAAAACAATTTGCCAATGTATCCACAAAATCTGATACATTGGCAAATGCATTAGCCAATATCCTAATTAGCCAATTATAGGAAGAAGGCTACTATAGCAGCGATAAGACCATAGACAAGCATAGGGATTACTGTTTTTTTCAGGATAGTACCCTCGGCTTTATCGATACCTAATACGGAACAGCCTGCAATGATATTGTTGATACACACCATGTTCCCCATAGCACCCCCTACCGATTGCAGGGCTAAGATAAGCGGTACTGAAAGCCCCGTGGCTGTAGCTACAGAATATTGAACTGCCCCGAAGGTAACATTGGAAATAGTATTGGAACCAGAGAAGAAAGCTCCTAAAGCCCCTAAGAACGAAGCAAAGGAGACCCAATGCTGTTGGGTAGCATCGGCCAGCCCTTTCCCTATGGTTTGTGTCATGGAATAATCATCCCCTACCATCATAAGCTTGACCATGATCATAGCTCCTACTAAGGCCAAGAAAGGTTTTTGTACCTGGAAAGCACTCTTGAGATAGATATCCTTACACTTATTCCAAGAGAGGGCAAAGATAAAGAAGGAAATAACTACTGTAACTACAAAAGG
The DNA here is from genome assembly GCA_963528845.1 of uncultured Capnocytophaga sp. GTDB lineage: Bacteria > Bacteroidota > Bacteroidia > Flavobacteriales > Flavobacteriaceae > Capnocytophaga. Next base: position 138,570 of record CAURXJ010000001.1, read on the forward strand.
AATAAGAGAAGGGGTATAGAGTAACTTATAGCTATCACCTACACCTGTCTTGAAAATATTTTCTACTGAAAATATAAGCCCCTTAGATACCTTGAAGATTCCCAATTCTCCCAAGGAGAACTCCAGCCATTCGGAGGAATCGTTAAGCATCGCCTTGAAAGGCAATTGTTGTACACGGGTAAGTACCAAGATAATAATAAGTAATAGGGTAGGGGTAAAAGCTTTGATAAGTGTCTTAGCTGCAATGGGCTGTTTTTCTTTTTTCTGCTCTGTTTTAGCCAACCCAATTCCCTTGCCTGCCAATAGTACAGATACAAATAACCCTATAGCTCCTCCTACCAAAGAAGGGAACTCATAGTTGAACTGAGCGATAAGTAAGTAAGGGACGGTACAAGAGAGTACACTAAGAAGAATAAAGAGAATATTTTGCTTGATTTCTTTCCAAGAAACAATGAATCGTAGCGCAAGTATAGGAATAACAAAGGCTGCTACAAAATGGATAAGGGCAGAATATTTCCCAATCGAAGAGACATCCTCCCCGCCTATAGTGCCACTATCTAAGAGTGTCTTAAAGCCATACCAAGTAGGAGTACCTACCGCCCCAAAGGAGACCGGTACGGAGTTCATTACCAAAGCGAGCATGACCACTTGCATCGGTCTAAAACCAATACCCACTAAGATAGGTGCTGCAATGGCCACAGGAGTACCGAACCCACTGGCTCCCTCCAGCATAAAAGCAAAAGCCCAACCTATGATCATCAGCTGTGCTACTGGGTTCTCACTGATATTGCCCAGCCAGCTCCTTAGGGTATTCATAGCTCCAGAGCTTTCCATCATACGATTGAAGAAGACCGCTCCGAAAATTACAGAAATAGGGGTGAATACCGAAATAATTGCCGAGACAATGTTGGCATTGAGCAATATAAATTCGTTTTTGAAATAGAATAATTGCAATAGGTAGACAATTCCTGCAATCAAAGGAAGTGCTACATACGAAGGAAAAGCATTGCGCTTTACCATCAGGTAAATCAGTAGCACAATAGGGAAAATACTTAAGAAAAGATCCATGAGAAAAGTATTAGTAGGTTTTTATATCAAAAAACTTTAGAAAAGCCCTTTTTAACGCCGCAAATATATAACTTTTCATACATATAAACTACTTTCTTTAACTTTTCTTTAAGTATTGAAAGATGGAGAAATGAAGTGCTGAAGAGTTTATGCCAATTTTTTATTCCCCGGCTCCCCTAATCCTTGATATTCTCTCAATATTTAACATATATTTGTGACTTGTTCTCAGGGACAATTCTTACTTTTGCGCCAAAATAAATATCTATTTTTTTATGAAGAAATTAGTAGTATTGGCCGTAACAGCTCTATTTTTAGGAGCTTGCGGCGGAGGTAAATCTCCAGAAATGAAACGCTTAGAGAACGAACAAAAAGCCTTATCACTTCAGAGCAAAATCAATGACTTGCAAATGCAACTTGTAAAAGAACAAGCTGCCAATGAGAAATTAAAACAAGAGGCAGAAAGCATTAACAGTCGTGCTAATAGTAGCGCCTCTGCTTTCTCCGATGCAGGATCTGCTTCTGCTTCTGCTGCTGAGGCAAAGAAGGCACAGCGTGATCTAAAGAAAGCTCAGAAAGTAAACAAAGACTTGGCTAACAGTAACAAGAAAGTTCAAAAGCTCGAAAAAGAAATTAGCAAAGCTCAACAAAAACTTGCCAAAACAGGAGTACAAGTAGAGTTTACACAACCTGCCAACTAAGAAGGTATACTATCCCTCTTCACTTTTGATAGAGAGTTCCAACCAGCGATCACTTTTTTCCTCCAAGAGAGTTAATACTTCACTGAGGGCTTGGGATTGTTCCTGTAGTTCTTCACTGGAGAGTGCCTCTTGAGTAAAATGTGCTTCAATGGTTGCCTTCTGAGCTTCTAACTGAGCAATTTCCTTCTCCAAGCGAGACAATTCACGTTGCTCATTTTGAGAAAGAGTACTATTAGCCCCGCGCCATGAGTTCTTCGTGGCAGGGGCTTTTTCTTCTTTTGGAGTTTCCCTGACAGAAGACTGTTCATAGGAGAAATAATCGGAATAGTTGCCAGGAAAGTCCTGTACCTCACCCTCCCCTTTGAAAACAAAGAGGTGATCTACTATCTTATCCATGAAATAACGATCATGGGAGACAATCACCAAGCAACCTTCATAATCCAAAAGGAACTCTTCTAAGACATTGAGCGTAACGATATCAAGGTCATTGGTAGGTTCATCCAGAATCAGGAAGTTCGGATTCTGAATCAGGACAGTACAGAGGTAGAGACGCTTGCGCTCACCCCCACTGAGTTTCTCTACATAGTCATATTGTTTCTTGCGGTCAAAGAGAAAGCGTTCTAGTAGCTGTGCTGCCGAAAGGGTACGCCCCTTGAGCAAAGGGATATATTCGCCATACTTCTTAATCACATCGATCACCTTTTCCTGTGGGTTGATCTCAATTCCTTGTTGGGTATAATAGCCAAACTGTACAGTTTCCCCTATGATAATCTTACCGGCATCAGGAGTGATTTTCCCAGTGAGTAAGTTTAGGAAGGTACTCTTGCCCGTACCATTCTTACCAATGATTCCCACCCTTTCCCCACGCTTGAATACATAGGAAAAGCGGTCGAGAATCGTTTTTTCAGGGAATTTTTTCACCACATTGTGTAGTTCAATAATCTTGCTCCCTAGGCGTTGCATAGCGATTTCCAGCTCTACTACATGTTCGCGACGGCGCTTTTGAGCTTGTTCCTTGATCAGGGCAAAGTCATCAATACGCGATTTGCTTTTGGTGGTACGTGCCTTAGGCTGGCGGCGTATCCAGTCTAACTCACGTACATATAGGTTCTTTGCTTTTTCTTGAGAGGCTTGTTCCTGCTCAAGGCGCTGCTGTTTTTTTTCCAAGAAATAAGTATAGTTCCCTTTGTAACTATATAGGGTACCTTCGTCCAATTCTAAAATTTCATTACACACCCTCTCTAAAAAGTAGCGGTCGTGGGTTACCATGAAGAGGGTCATCTTTTCCTTGGCAAAGAAGTTCTCCAGCCACTCAATCATCTCAAGGTCAAGGTGGTTGGTAGGCTCGTCCAGGAAGATAAGGTCGGGCTTGCTAATGAGCACATTGGCAAGAGCAAGCCTCTTGCGTTGCCCTCCTGAGAGGTGCTTGATAGGCAAGTGTAGGTTGGTGAGTTTCAGCTGAAAGAGGATTTGCTTGTATTGGGTCTCGAAGTCCCAAGCCTCATGGCGTTCCATAGCTTCAAAAGCTTTTTGGTAGGTTTCCTCATCTTCAGGGTGTTCCAAGGCATGCTCGTACTGCTGAATGACCTTCAGAATAGGGTTTTCCTCTTGGAAGATATAGTCCTCAATAGTCAGCTTTTCTGGCAGCGCAGGTTCCTGAGAGAGAAAGGCTATTTTCAGCCCTTTGCGAGAGACTACTTGCCCTGTATTGGGTGTGTCTTGCCCAATAAGGATTTTCAAGAGCGAACTCTTACCCGCACCATTCTTAGCGATGAGGGCTATTTTTTGGTCTTTGTTGATCCCAAAAGACACATTCTCGAAGAGAACTCGCTCTCCATAAGCTTTGGATATGTTTTCTACAGATAAATAATTCAAGGGATAATGATTAATGATTAATGATTTAATGATCAATGGATAATGATCAATGATTAATCGTTATTGGCATTAATCATTAATCATTATTGGCATTAATCATTAGATTTTTAAAAGTTCTTTCGCATGGGCGCGGGCGGAGTCGGTAATATCCTTTCCTCCGAGCATCTGGGCGATTTCCTCTATGCGCTGCTCTGGGCTAAGCTCTTGGAACTGGGTGGTGGTGCGGCCTGCGATGTCGGTTTTGTATATCTTGATATGTACATCCCCCTTACTGGCTACCTGTGGCAAGTGAGAGATGGCAAATACCTGTCGGCTCTGACTCATCTGCTTCATGATCTCTCCCATTTTGTGGGCTATTTCTCCCGAAACGCCTGTGTCTATCTCGTCAAAGATAATGGTAGGTAGCGCTATTTTGGCGGCTAAAATATGCTTGATAGTGAGCATGATACGAGAGAGTTCCCCGCCAGAGGCGGTTTTCTTGAGCACTCCGAAATTCCCCCCTTTGTTGGCGGAGAAGAGGAAAGAAAGGCTGTCATTGCCCTTGGCTTGGTAGTGCTCAGTAGGAGTTAGGCTGATTTGGAACTGCGCATTGGGCATTCCCAAGTCCTTAAGAGAATCCTGTAGGCTCTTGGTGAGCGTAGGGATTACCTTCTCACGTACCTTGTGGAGTTTTTGAGCAAGTGTACTGAGGGTTTGGAAGGCCTTCTCTACTTCTTTTTGGGCAATCTCGATATCTCCTTCTATATTTTCCATTTGGGAGACTTTCTCTTCCAAAGCCTCTTTGATAAGGATAAGTTCAGAGACGGTACTTACCTTGTGTTTTTTCTGTAAGTCATAGAGTTTTTGGAGTTTTTTCTGAGCACGGGCGAGCTTTTTGGGGTCGAACTCCACGTTCTCGGCCAGGTCATACACCTCGCGGGAGAGGTCATCCAGCTCTATATAGGCGGCGTCGATACGTTCATAGAGTTCGCTGTACTGGGGCGAATAGCTACTTAGGGTGGAGAAGAGCGAGGAGAGATCGCGCATTTGGGTCATGATTCCCTGTTCCTCTTCAGCCAAGAGATTCGCTGCCTCAGTGAGGTTGTCCCTGATGGTCTCACTATTGGAGGCTTGGTTGTAGAAAGCCTCCAATTCCTCTTGCATACCTTCTTCCAGCTCAATCTCCTGTAGTTCGGAAAGTACGAAAGTATTGTAATCGTGTTCCTTTTGGGTATTTTCCTGAAAGGTCTTGAGTTCTTGGAGCTTTTTGCTTTCTCCTTTGTATACCTTTAGAGCGGCTTGGTATTCCTCCAATAAGGATGTATTCTCAGCTAAAGAGTCTATGAGAAAGAATTGGAAATCTTCCTCACTGAGCTGCTGGGTATCGTGCTGGGAGTGGATATCAATGAGAGCTTTTCCTAAGGAAGAAAGAACATCGAGGGTTACAGGACTATCGTTGACAAAGGCACGAGACTTACCCGAAGGGAGAATCTCCCGACGAATAATGGTCAGTGGTTCGTAGTCTAATTCTTCCTGTTGGAAAAAATCAGCCAGGCCATAGCTTGCGATAGCAAACTCAGCTTCTACGACACATTTTTCTTCAGGATTTCTCAGCGCACTCAGGTCTGCCCGACGGCCTAAGACCAAAGCAAGCGCATCCAGGAGGATAGACTTCCCTGAGCCTGTCTCTCCTGTGATAATAGTAAAGCCCTTCGAGAAATGAATCTTGATGTCCTCAATAAGGGCAAAGTTCTTGATAGCTAATGATTGTAACACGAATTCAATGATTAATGTTCAATGATTAATGTTCAATGATTGAATAACAATAGTATTAATCATTGCTGGCATTAATCATTATTGAAGGTTTCCTATAAAAAATATTCCATAACATTCCTGATTCTCAGCAAGATGTAGGAAATTTTTCAGTTTGGGGGCAAAGGCAGGGGTTCCCCAATAACACCCCAGCTCATAGGCAGTACATAGCAAATACATATTCTGTACCGCCATAGCTACAGCAGCGACTTCCTCCCACTGGGGAACCTTCCCGCTGAACTCCACAGCAATGGAGATAATGGTATCTGCTTTGGCCACTTTCTGAGCGAGAGTATTGTAGGTATCCTCGGAGAATTTCTCTGCAGGGACATGCTCTTTGTAGAGGCGCTGGAGTTCGGCACTCAAGGCTGTTTTCTCTTCTCCACGGAAGGCTTTCAGGCGCCAAGGCTTGGTTTTCTTATGGTTAGGCGCATAAGTGGCGATGTCCAAGATATCCTCGATAATCTCTTCAGGGATGGGTGTGCTGGTATAGTCCGCAGGGAAAATACTCTTGCGGGACTTGATAATGTGCTTTATAAGAGTTGCAGTGGTATTCATGATCAATTTTAGAGTTAATAATGATTAATGGTCAACTAAGTAATTATTGGTGCAAATATACAAAATATAATTGTTAGAGATTGAGTTTTTTACCTTCAGCGTACTCAAAGGAAACTCAAGCGAATGACAAGTGTTCAGAACCTACTTACCATTTGAGATTATCTGCGATTTTTCTATCATTGGAGAGGTGTTGTACCTTGTTCTGTCCGCCGAACTTGCCTTGACTTTTCATATACTCTACAAAAGTACCCTTGGGGACACAAGTGATCTTGAGTCTTTGTAGGATTTTTCCTTCTATGAGGTCTTTGTAGTAGCTGTTCTGTGCTTGAAGACCTTGGTCAAGAGTATTGGCAAAGCTCTCTATGTCCTCTGGGAGTTTTTCGAATTCAATAAACCACTCATGGTAAGGGAGTTCCCCAGAGGCAGGATTTACCTGAGGGGCTACAGTGAACTCACTGACCTCACCCCCTGCTTTGCTTACTGCTTGGGCAAGAGCTTCCTCTACTTCCTTGGCGATGACATGTTCGCCAAAAGCGGAAATAAAGTGCTTGATACGCCCTGTCACCACGATACGGTAAGGAGAGAGACTGGTGAACATGACAGTGTCTCCCATATTATATCCCCATAATCCGGCATTGGTAGAGACTATAAGGACGTAGTTCACCCCTATCTGGACATCTTTTAGTGAAATGCGCTTTGGGTTTTCACTGAAGAAGGTATCAGCTTCGACAAACTCATAGAAAATGCCAGAGTTGAGCAACAGGAGCATACCCTTTTCGTTTTGGCTATCTTGATAGGCGAAAAAGCCTTCGCTTGCAGGATAAAGTTCTATAGAATCCACTTTACGCCCTATCAGATGCTCGAACTTCTGGCGGTAAGGTTCGTAGTTGACCCCTCCGTAGATAAAGAGTTGGAAGTGGGGAAACAGCTCTCCTATGGGCTTATGAGATTTCTCCTGTAGTCGTTCGAAGTACATTTGTACCCAAGGGGGGATTCCACTGATTACGGTCATATCCTCCTTGATAGTTTCCTTGACAATAGCATCTATTTTTGTTTCCCAATCCTCTATACAGTTTGTCTCCCAAGAGGGCATGCGGTTTCTTTGTAGGTATTTGGGGACATAGTGGGCAGAGATTCCAGAGAGTCTTCCTAAGAGGATGCCATTTTTCTTTTCCAAGATAGGGCTTCCCTGTAGGAAAATCATTTTACCATTTACAAAATCTGCCTTGCCAGTCTGGGCTATATAGCACATAATGGCATCACGAGCCGCTTGGATATGATAAGGCATCGACTCTTTGGTCAGGGGTATGTACTTAGCCCCACTGGTTGTGCCAGAGGTTTTGGCAAAGTAGAGTGGCTTACCAGGCCAGAGGATATCAGTCTGAGCTTCCTTCACCCTCTCGATATAGGGCGAAAGAGCCTCATAGTCTCGGATAGGTACTTGCTTTACGAAATCTTCATAAGAGTGGATTTGGTCAAAGTGATGATCCTTGCCAAAGACTGTATTTTTAGCTTTTTGTATAAGGGAGCTTAGGATTCTCTCTTGGGTAGGGATAGGATCTTTTGCCCAGAGATCAATCTTTTTGCGTATATATTGAGCCCATTTTCGGGCGAGAAAACTTTTTATACTCATAGTATAATTATTTGAAAGTCATATAGTTCAGTGGGTCTACAGGATATCCTTCGTGCCAGAGTTCGAAGTGTAGGTGGGTACCAGTGGAGAGTTCGCCTGTATTGCCTACCTTGGCGACGACCTCACCAGGACTTACCTTATCACCCTGTTTCTTCACCAGAGAAGCATTGTGCTTGTATACCGAGATGAAGTTGTTCGGATGTTCTATGACAATGACAAAGCCTGTCTGTGCAGACCATTCAGAAAAGATGATCGTACCATTGGTGATTGCCCTTACAGGAGTCCCCTCAGGAGCGGTGATATCCACCCCATAGTGTCGCTTGTCCGACTTGAAAGCACTGGAGAGAGTCCCTTGGCAAGGAGGGAAAAAACTCTTTTGAGCCTTGTTGGAGGCTTGGTCGAAGACATTGTAACGCTCCTCTTCAGCTACTTCATGGCGCAGCTTCATTTCCTCTTCGCTGGCTTGTATATCCACCTCTACAGGGATTTGTTGTACCGCATTGAGCAAAGAATCCTTATTTACCTTGTCTGGATGGATATCCCCAGTAAGTACTTTCTGTAGGGAGGAAAAATAGGCATCATTGCCCCCAATACGCTGTTGTAGAGAGTCGGTACGGAAGGTAAGATCTACGATTTGCTTGCGCAGGTCAGCCTCCGAAAAGCCTAAGATATACTGCCTCAAGGGGGAGTAGATAATCACTAAGGAGGTCAGTACAATCATCAGAATAGCGAATAAGCTACTATAGATGAATACATTAAGCCTATTGAGGCGAAAGGTAGCGACATCCTCCAAGGTGTTTTCATTCATAATGACCACACGATACTTGAAGAGCCACTTGCCACGAAGGTTTTTATTTGATTTCTTTTTTACACTCATTGATGTCGTTTTGAGTTTTAAGATTTGAGTTTTGAATTTTCTTATTTCCTAATGCCATTTTGCTAAGGACAATTCCCATAATAATCCCTATGATTAGTACAGGGATGCTTCCCAAAAGTAATATAATGAAAAAATACCCCCATACGTCCTCTGAACCCTCTGGGAAAAAGATGATATAAGCAAAGGTAAATGAAAAGATACCACTTGCCCAAAACACAGTAAGAATAAGCTGTACTCCCAAGAAAAACCGTACTAAGGGAGAGAGTTCTTCAAAAGGGACAACCCGCTCTCCTGCAAAATATCCTAAAACAAAAGAGATTAAGGCAAAAGGAAGTATAATAAGGAGGGATCCTAAAAATATTTCACCTCCGATATCACTCTCACCTCCTGTATAGATGGCGAGAGCTAAGAAAATTAAAACAATTTCTATTCCAATCGTTCTAAGGATACATCCAGTTGCGGGTTTCATCTTGGAAATTTTTGGCAAAGATACATCAAAAAATACAAATGACCAATCAATAATTGTTTTTTAAGAGACAAAGAGCCAGACCAAATACACAACCTATGCACAAGATAGGGACGCTTGCTAAGAATATAAACATGGAAGGGGCTACCCATATACCGCTGGGGAGATCGGAGTAAAGCAAATTGAAAAAGGCAAAGCCTAAAATGACACTTATTACAAAAATAGCATAGAAGATAGAGACTCCTATGAGAAAACGAAAAAAAGGAATCATTTTTTCAAAGTGGATATATTGTCCAGCCAAAAAACCTAATACTAAGGAGATTATTGCGGCGACAGGTATAGGGATCCATAGGATTCCTGTGTTTGCTCCTTTTTCAGATAGGGGTGAAATAAGCCTCTTGATGAAAATGACGATCAATAAAATCTCAAAGAGGATAGTGGATAATAGGTAAATAGTCGAACGTTTCATTTTGATATAATCATTTACTCTTCACTCTTCATTTTCCTGAGTCTCATTCCCAGCCAGATACCTACCCCTAAGGTCTGTATTCCTCCGAAAATAAGGAAGACAAGAAAGAGAATTCCTAAGTCATTCCAATTAAAATAAAAAAGGGAGTAGTGGGCATTTTCTACAAAGTATCCGGTAAGAACTCCTTCGAAAAGTAAGAAAAAAAGAATGATAATCCCTAAGTAGATTTGTAAGGCACGCGGTTGTCGCTCAAAAGGGAAAAATTCACCTATGAGGATACCCAAAACAACACACATAAGTACCCCGCTTCCTATAGGGAGAAGATTTCCTTTAAAATCGCTAAAGAAACCAACATGGTTCGTGGTTATTAGAAAATTCACACTCTCATAGGTTAGTAGAGCCAAGAGTACTTCTATGGCAATAGCGATAAGGATATATTGCGTTGCTTTTTTCATCTGTATACAAATTTAGGTAATTAGGGAGTAGTGGGTGCCGCTCACTGCTCACTAATATTTTGCAAAGGTACATTAAAAATATTATTTTTTATTACAGATATAAAAAAATCTTGTATCTTTGCACTCAAAAAAAGTTATGTTAGCAAATCATATTTTCTTGGGAGTGATAGGAGCTCCACAAGTGATCATCATCATAGCAGTAGCCCTTTTGTTCTTCGGAGGTAAGAAAATTCCAGAGCTGATGCGCGGCTTAGGAGGGGGGATACGTGAGTTCAAAGATGCCATGAAGGACGGACAAGAACCTCAACAAACCCCTGAAAAAAGAGAAGGGCTTACTCGAGAAGATTTGAAAAAATTAGAAGAGAAAAATAGCTAAACACTTGGAACTTATACACAAGCGAAAAAGACTTTCACTCGGCCTGTCCTAAGATAGGCTGAAGGGAAGTTTTTGTGTTTGATAGGTGGCAGTGAGTAGTAAAACTAAAAATTCGATTCATGACAATATTAAAAGCACAAGTAATAGAAGCACTCCGTAAGATCACCTCTCCAGGGGAGGGGGGAAACCTTATCGATGCGGGTGTGGTTAAGAATATAGTCGTTTTTGGAGATGAAGTAGTGGTCGATGCTACTATCTCCAATCCTTCCTTACAAGCAAAAAAGAAGGTAGAGGTTGAAATCATGAAGGCAATCCATGCAGAAGTGTATGAGAAAGCAAAAGTGAAAGTAAATATTACTGTAGAGGTAGCTCCTACTTCTCAAACAAATGAGATAAAAGGCAAACCTATAGAGGGGATTAAGAATATTATAGCAGTAGCCTCCGGTAAGGGAGGGGTGGGCAAATCCACCGTTACGGCCAATCTGGCTGTTGCCTTGCGCAAAATGGGCTTTAAGGTAGGGCTCTTGGATGCAGATATCTATGGTCCTTCTATTCCTATGATGTTCGATGTACAAGAAGAGCGCCCTATATCGGTGGAAATCGATGGGCGTTCCAAGATGAAACCCGTGGAGAACTATGGAGTAAAAATCCTCTCCATAGGCTTTTTTACACACCCTGATCAAGCAGTGATATGGAGAGGCCCTATGGCGAGCAAAGCGCTGAACCAGATGATCTTCGATGCCGATTGGGGCGAATTGGACTTCTTGCTTATCGACCTACCTCCAGGTACGGGAGATATTCACCTGAGTATCATGCAAGCGCTCCCCATCACAGGAGCCATTGTAGTGAGTACCCCACAGAATGTTGCGCTGGCTGATGCTCGTAAGGGGATCGCTATGTTCCGCCAAGAAACGATCAATGTACCTGTACTGGGGCTGGTGGAGAATATGGCTTACTTCACTCCGGCAGAACTTCCTGAGAACAAATATTATATATTCGGAAAGGAAGGAGTGAAATCCTTGGCTGAGCGTACTGATACCCCGCTGCTTGGTGAAATTCCTTTGGTGCAAAGTCTTCGTGAATCAGGCGATGTGGGTCGCCCTGCAGCACTCCAGGAGGGTACTCCACTAGCTAAAGCTTTTGAGGACTTCGCACGCAATGCTGTAGCAGAGGTGGTCACCCGCAATCAGTACCTTGCTCCTACCGAGGCCATCAAGATTACCACCATGGCTGGCTGTAGTCCTAAGAAAAAGTAATATCTAAATTTTTTATAAATGCACGAGATAACCGCCTATTGGGAAGGCGACATGCAATTCACCTCCACAAATCCTAGTGGAAACTCATTCTTTATCGATACCACTCCTGAAAACGGAGGGGAAAACAATGGCATGCATCCTAAAGCTCTTATGCTTTCTGCTTTGGCAGGATGTACTGGCTTGGATGTATTGGCGCTGCTTAAGAAAAAGCAGATAGAGCTGGACAACTTTACCCTTGATGTCAAAGGGAAACTTACCAAGAACCACCCTCGCACCTATGAGGAGGTGACAGTGAGCTATTTCTTTGAGGGGGCTGACCTAGATGTAGAACAAATCACCCATGTAGTAAGCCTCTCAGTGGAGAAATATTGTGGGGTCATAGCCATGTTCCGCCAGTTCGCTACCGTGAATATTAAGCTGTTCTTTAACTCGGAAGAACACCCTTACAATGCCCAGTAAGCTGGTTTGGAATTTTCTACCTACCCCCCAGCAGAATGAGGTAGAGACCCTCGCCTCTGCCCTTTTTCAGGTACAAGAAATACTCCCCTGGCATAGGACTATAGCGAGCCTACTCTTACAAAGAGGAATTGCAACTGTAGAGCAAGCTAAGACATTCTTCAATCCATCCCTGTCGGATCTTTTCAATCCTTTTCTGATGAAGGACATGGATAGAGCTGTGGAGCGCATTCTTTTGGCTATGGCACATAAGGAGCGTATTCTCATCTATGGAGATTACGATGTGGATGGTACTTGTTCGGTAGCACTCTTGTACCTCTTCCTTTCGAAGATCTACCCAGAGGTAGCCTATTATGTACCGGATAGGTATAGGGAGGGCTATGGGGTCTCCTGTGAGGGGATTGACTTTGCTCAGGATAATGAGATGTCACTTATCATCACCTTGGACTGTGGTATCAAAGCCCATGATAAGGTGCTCTATGCTCGTGAGCGAGGGATTGATATGATTATCACCGATCACCATACTCCCGATGATACGATCCCTCCGGCGGTAGCTGTACTCAATCCTAAGCGCACTGACTGTTCTTATCCCTATAAGGAACTCTGTGGCTGTGGCATTGGCTTTAAGCTCATTCAGGCGCTTTGTAAATCCTTAGGCTATCCCCTTGAGACAGCCTATGCTTATTTGGACTTGGTTGCCTTGGCTACTTGTGCGGATATTGTTCCTATCACAGGAGAAAACCGAATATTAGTCTCGGCCGGCCTTAAACAGATAAATGAGCGCCCCTCTGAAGTGATGCAATTACTTCTCTCAACGGCTAATCCTCCGATTCAGGTCAGGGACTTAGTTTTTGTGGTAGCTCCTCGGATCAATGCTGCTGGGCGTATGAACCATGCTTCTCGTGCAGTGGATTTTCTCATAGGGGAATCCATGGGAGAAGCTACACTTCTGGAACACTTTAACACCCAGCGAAAAACAGCCGATGAGCAGATTACTCAGGAAGCCCTAAGCCAGATTCTGCACTCTCATGAAGAAGATGCCCCTGCTACAGTGGTTTTTTCTCCTCATTGGCATAAAGGGGTGATTGGGATTGTTGCCTCACGCCTTACAGAAATTTACTATCGTCCTACGATTGTCTTTACTCAGAGTGGGGAAGTATTGGCAGCCTCAGCCCGTTCGGTTAGGGGGTTCAACCTCTATGAGGCACTCTGTGAGTGTAAGGACGAGCTTATCCAGTTCGGCGGGCATACTGCGGCGGCTGGGATGACACTGCTTCCGGAGAATTACCAGCGCTTTAAGCAGAAATTCCAAGCAGTGGTGGATCGTACCCTACCACAGGAGCTTCGCTCTCCTACAATTATGATAAGTGCTAAAATGCCCTTATATGCGATTACTTCTTCTTTCTATCGCTGTTTGCAGCGCTTTTCTCCCTTTGGGCCTAAGAATATGACTCCCATCTTTCAGGCAGATGAGGTCATTGCCAAGAGTGTTTCCTTGGTAGGGAGTGATTGTAGCCACTTGCGTATGATCCTTACAGATACTTCTCTCAAACAGGAATTTGTGGCTATTGGCTTTGGATTAGGTCATAAGAAAGAAGCAGTAGAAAGCGGAAAGCCTTTTACTATAGCTTATGAACTGTCTGAAAATCATTGGAGAGGCACTACTTCTTTACAATTGGTCGTAAAAATGATCAATGATCAATGATTAATGAACAATGATTAATGATTAATGAACAATGATCAATGACTGCTCACTGTTCACTGTTTTCTGCTCACTATTCACTGCTCACTGAAAACTATAGATAAAATCTATAATGAAATAGATTTTTTCTAAAAATTGGAATGATTATAAATTTCTTTGTTGTAGAAAAAAATTGGAGGTAAAAGTCAAAAAATCCAAAGAGATTGAGTACTTTTGCAGTAGTTTTTTAACCTTTTACCCTCATGGAACAAGAATCTTTCCGTAACTCCATAGGTACTGTGGATACTTCTGGCAAGCGTGTATGGGCTTATCCTAAGAAGCCTAAAGGGCGCTATTACCGCTATCGTAAGTATGTGAGTTATTTGCTCCTTGCTATATTTTTCATCTCTCCTTTTCTCAAGATTGATGGCAATCAGTTTTTACTCTTTAACATCATAGAGCGTAGATTCAATATCTTTGGGTTTCCATTTTGGCCTCAGGATTTTTACCTCTTTGTGCTTTCTCTGATCATAGGAGTGGTCTTTATCCTGCTCTTTACGGTGGCCTTTGGGCGTATTTTCTGTGGATGGGTTTGTCCACAGACTATCTTCCTTGAGATGGTCTTCCGTCGTGTGGAGTATGTTATAGAGGGCGATCGCAATGCCCAAATGAAGCTTGATAAGCAAGAATGGAACGCCGAAAAGATACGTAAGAAAGGGCTTAAGTGGCTTGTCTTCTTTATGATTTCTTTTGTGGTTTCCAATGTCTTCTTGGCTTATATCATCGGGAGTGATCAGCTCTTGGTAGAGATCAAGGAAGGCCCCTTAAAGCACCTCAATACTTTCGTTGCACTACTGATTTTCACCAGTGTTTTCTACTTTGTTTTTGCTTGGTTCCGTGAACAGGTGTGTATCATCGCTTGTCCTTACGGGCGCTTGCAAGGAGTGCTTTTGGACAACAAATCCATCGTGGTGGCCTATGACTACAAGCGCGGGGAAGGGGAGAATGGTCGTAAGAAGTTCCGTAAGAATGAGGACAGAAAAGCACTTGGCAATGGGGATTGTATAGACTGTTTTCAGTGTGTGCATGTGTGTCCGACCAATATAGATATTCGAAATGGTACTCAATTGGAGTGTGTGAACTGTACCGCTTGTATTGATGCCTGTGACGAGGTTATGGTCAAGTCCGGTATGCCTAAGGGACTGATTCGCTTTGCCAGTGAGGAGGAAATAGCCAAAAAAGAGCCTTTCCGCTTTACAGCACGTATGAAGGGATATGCTTCAGTGCTTGCCATATTGGTAGGAATCCTTATAGGGTTACTCTTCTTGCGTAGTGATGTGCAAGCTAATATCTTACGACTACCTGGCCAGCTCTACCAAAAAGAAGGAGAGATTATCTCCAATGTCTATACTTACAAGATTATCAATAAGACAACTGAGGATTTCAAGCATATTACCTTCAAAATAGTAGAACCTAAACAGGCCAAGATAGAGATGGTAGGTAATCCCGACATCACCTTGGACAAACAAGGGATAGCCAGTGGAACCCTCTTTATCAAGCTTCATCAAGCCTTTGTGACGGATAAGAAGCTCAAGCTCAAGATAGAAGTCTATAGTGGTGAGAATCGCATAGAAAGTACTACTACCACCTTCTCAGGGCCAGTCACCTTTTAAAAAGAGTGAAGTATGAAATTCTTCATACTTCACTCTTTTCATTTCTTATCTTTGTCCTTGCCTGATCATTAGGTTATAAATATCTGAGAATTATGAAAGAAAAATTCCTATTGTATGATGGAGATTGCTTGTTCTGCAATCGTATAGCTTATTTTCTATCCCAAAAAGATAGAGAAGGAAGATTTCTCTATATAGCCAATACCTCCCAGCAGGGAATGGATATATGCAAGCAGTATCATTTAGAAGAGCTTACACAAAAAACAATTGTAGTGAAGGTAGGGGAGAATCTCTATACCCAGTCACAAGCCGTCTATTATTTTCTAAAGGAATGTAAGCTGTTCCCTTTGCTGCGTTTTTTGATAAAAATAACCCCTTCTTTCATAGCCGATTTTGTATACGACTACATTGCTAAGCGGCGAAAGTCTTTAGGTAAATATTGTCCTATTCCTACTCGCTAAGAACCTTTTTATCACATCCCCAAGCTTATTTGTTGGTCACATACTCCCTCAGGCGACTTTGCTTTTCTCTCTACTATCTGGTTACTTGCGTGCTTTGTAGGTTGCCCATACCGATCACTCGGTCGTATAGATCATTCACAGAGCGGTAATATACAAGTACTGTATAGGTATTTTCTGTCTGGTAGTGATTCCCTCCTATAGCATTGTAATCGGCTTTACCATTGCGCTTTATAGCAAACTTATAATTATAGAACCCTTGCTTGAGATATACGCCCCCTATGTATATCTTTTGTTTTTCATCATAGTGAAGTTCATATTCCTTAGTCAGTGCATTATCTGAGAATGCGCCATATACATATAGTTGGTCATTGGGCTGTAAGTCCTTAGGGGCAGCGAGGCTGAACTGTACCAAGGCATATTCTCCCTCTATCGTAGCATTGCGCCCTTGATCACTGGTGATACGAAAAGCGCCATCTATATCGGGGTTGTAGGTGTAGGGAAGGCCTGCTCGTGGCATTTGGGTAAAGAGCTGACAGAGATAGTTGTTCCCCTCCCGGCGGGTAGCATAGACTCCAGAGGTAGGAGTGCGCAGATCTCGGTTCTCAAAATACAAATATTCGTTCCCTCCTTCGAAGGATGTTTCTCGATCATACTTATACACAAGCTCGTTGCCCAGGATAAATTGAGGCTTGACATTCTTGATGGCATTGTCCCAGCGGTAGTTCTGTAGGATCGCTATCTTGACAGAGGTATTGGGGGTCTGGAACTGAAGTTCTTTGGAGGTGATTTTCATCTGTACACTCTGGCGTGTCTCGGCATATTTTACTTCACGGCTTTGATGTACAGAGAGTTGTACCAATGCTGTGCGAGTATAGAGGACAAAGCGGCGTGTGAAGATAGGGCGTTGCTCACTATCGGTTACTGTCAGGAGATAGTTCCCTGTGATAAGGAAATCGGTCTCATTATTTGGCAGGGTCAGGTCATAGTGGGTATAGGGTTGCAGGGTACCATAGGAGTTCCTATACTGGGTGATGCGTACATCATCCATTCCCTTGAGATACTCGCTTTTGAGCAATCCCGAAGGCTGCCAATCGTAGTTACAATGGGTAAGGGTGTAGTAATAGTCTGCTTCCTGCCCCCTAAGGTCGTCGAAGGAAAGGGTAAAGGGACTTCCCAAGCTCACAATAGGCAGTTGCATCAAGGGATCATCTGAGCCGCGAAACTCTATGGTTCGGATATAGTCAGGAGCAGACAACTCCTGTGCAAAGGAGCAGATAGGAAGCAATAGCAAGAGTAATAATTTCTTCATGAGTTTTTACTTTTTGAGTTGGCAAAAATACAAAAAAAAGATGAAAATATTTGCGGAGAATATAAAAAAGAGTATCTTTGCGGGAGATATCTAAAGTTAGCGGCCAGTAGTTCCCTTCGGGGGTGAGGTAGCTAAGATAGAAGAACTTAAAAAGGTGCTATAGAGGGCGAATGAAGAGAGGTTAATCCCTATCTAAACCCCTATAATCCTAAAATCCTTAGAACTAAAAAAATAAAAAATATAATGTTAGCAACACAGAATCCTACACAGACCAAGGCTTGGGCGGCCTTAGAAGCTCATTTTGCTAAGGTAAAAGATGTTACCTTACAACAACTCTTTGCACAAGATGCAGCACGTGCTCCCAAGTATACCCTCCAGTGGGAAGACTTTTGGGTGGACTACTCCAAGAACAATTGGGATGAGACCACCCGTAATCTCCTTTTGCAATTGGCTGAAGAATGCGACCTAAAGGCCTCTATTGAGAAGTATTTCACAGGTGACAAGATCAACGCTACCGAAGGCCGTGCAGTACTCCATACTGCCTTGCGCTCGGCTGAGAAAGAAATCTTGGTCAATGGGCAAAATGTCATCCCTGAAGTAGCCCAAGTAAAGGCCAAAATTAAGGATTTCAGTCAGGAAATCATCTCTGGTAAGCGCAAAGGTTATACAGGCAAGCCCTTTACCGATGTGGTGAATATCGGTATCGGTGGGTCGGACTTAGGTCCTGTGATGGTTACCGAAGCCCTGAAGTTCTACAAAAATCATCTCAACATTCACTTTATCAGCAATGTAGATGGCGATCATGTACATGAAGTGATTAAGCATCTCAACCCTGAGACTACTCTTTTTGTGATTGTTTCTAAGACTTTTACCACACAGGAGACCCTCTCCAATGCCCTTACAGTGAAAAAGTGGTTCCTCAAGCATGCCAAAGAGGCTGATGTGGCTAAGCACTTCGTAGCGGTTTCCACTAACCTCAAGAAGATAGATGAGTTCGGTATTGCCCCTGAGAATGTATTCCCTATGTGGGACTGGGTAGGGGGGCGTTTCTCCTTATGGAGTGCCGTAGGGCTTACCATTGCCCTTTCAGTAGGCTATGAAAACTTTGAAGCGCTCCTTTTGGGTGCCCAAAAGATGGATACCCACTTCCGCACCGCATCCTTCAAGGAAAATCTTCCGGTGCTCTTGGCCTTGCTCTCTGTATGGTATACCAACTTCTATGGGGCAGAGACCGAAGCTATTATCCCCTATACCCAATACCTACATCGCTTCCCTGCCTACTTGCAACAAGCTATTATGGAGAGTAACGGAAAGTATATAGACCGTAGTGGACAGCGTGTCAGTTACCAGACGAGCGCCATCGTATGGGGAGAGCCAGGAACGAATGCTCAACATGCGTTTTTCCAACTCATTCACCAAGGTACCAAGCGCATTCCTGCCGACTTCATAGGCTTCAAGCACTCACTCTATGGAGATAAGGATCACCAAGATAAGCTCTTGGCTAATTTCTTTGCACAGACCGAAGCGCTCATGAATGGCAAAACACCAGAACAGGTACGTGCCGAGGGGGTAGCGGAACACTTAGTGCCTTTCAAGGTATTTGAGGGGAACAAGCCTACCACTACCCTGCTTATTGACAAGCTCACCCCTGAGAGCCTTGGTAAGCTCATTGCCCTATACGAACATAAGATTTTCGTACAAGGGGTGCTATGGAATATCTATAGCTATGACCAATGGGGAGTAGAACTCGGTAAGCAATTGGCTGGCACTATACTAAAGGACTTCTCAGCTGCCCATCCAGCCAAGCATGATAGCTCCACTTTGCAACTTATTGAAAAAGTGAAGAGTGAAGAATGAAGAAAGAATAGTGAATATTCAGTTGTTCACTATTCACTATTAGCTAATCATTGATAATTAACCATTGACAATTAACCATTATGAATGCCTTAACCCCTCAATTCCTTAACGATGAAGACGGCAACGCTATGTATGCTGTGCTTCCTATAGCGCAATACAACGAGCTCTTAAGCCGAGCGATGGAGGAAGAAACCGATTTTTATTATGAACTCACTGATGAGGAAATCGCCTATTTTGAGAGAGCAGAACAGCTATCAAAAGAAGGAAAAGTTGTCAGTAGTGAGGAAGTACGTAAAAAAGTAAGAGAAAAATATGGTAGTAAAATGGCTGATAGAAGCTGAAAGTAAGTACTATGAAACGCTTGACTATTGGGAGGAACATAATGGTTCTTTTAATTATTCCCTTAAGATAATCCAAGCTGTTGAAAATTTGGAGGATAATCTCGCCGAAAACCCCTATTTTTCAGCTAAGTATAGTAAGAAATTAGATTTGTACAAAAGATTCTTTCTAAATGGAAGATTTGCGCTTTATTATAAAGTAGATGAAGAAAATCAGACTGTAGAGATAAGAGATTTCAGAAGTACTAAGCAACTACCTGTTTTTTAATCTTATAACCCTTTTAACCCTTAAATGAATGATCAAGCAAGAACAAGCCGAAAAGTTCCTAGCCAAGTATGAGCCAAAGGAACTCAAAGAAGCCGATTTAGCTTCTTTCTCCGCTCCCTATCAGCAGTTGGGTGCGTATATTACTGGCCTTATGGAATATGAAGAAATAGGAGCTTTCGAACAAGAGTTTGCCTCCTACAATTTCCCTGATAAGCTCTGGGAGAGCAAGGAAGGAAAGGCACTTGCCTTGCTACTCTTTGGTAAGGAAATAGCCCCTTACGCGCAGCGTGTCTGGGACTCTCTGCTGGCCTATCCCTACCTAAGATGGTGGGGGCGTCGCCCTTTCCGCTCGGAAAATCCTGCCGACTATACCGAGGTGCAACTCTCTAAGATGTCTACACTGCATAACTATTATGGCTCAGGGGTGGGCGTGTTGCCTATAGCCGAGCAATTCCAATATGTGATCTATAGGGAGTATAATGTGGAGGAGTTCTTTGCTTTGGTGCTTTCAGAGAATCCTGATGCTTACTATGCGCTTTTTAAGGACATTTTCTCCAGCGAACACGAGATAGGGGGCGTATGTACCGTACTGATTAAGGCCGCCCTAATGGTGGAAGATACGCGTTACCGCACTTTGGTGGAGAAACTTCTTTTAGCCGCTCAGCTTCAGGAAGGCTTGAGACAAACAATCTTGGAATCCTTGGACGGCACCTCTTTGGCTTCCTTACAGCACTTTATAGGAGTCATTCTCCAGCACAACCTCACCCGCTTTAGCAGTGTGGTACGTGCGGTAGATGTATGGTTTGGTTTTGGCTGGGAAGCCCCCCAACAGCCGGTGATCAAGCGTACTTTGGAGCTGGCACAAACCTTCCTTGCTGATCACACAGCTGCTGAGAAAGCAGTGAGTAGTAAGGACAATATAGAACGCTATGTCGCCCTATGGGCGGTGGGGGTACACAGTGTACAACAGGCTATCAGCTTAGCGGTGAAGGCAATCCAAGACCCTCAGACAAGTCATGAGGGGCGTATCGTTACCCTCTACTTTGTACGAGAAACTGGAAGAACCGACTGGGAGATAGCCACTTATGCGGAAAACCATTTCGGAGAAGCGGCTGATTTGGACTGTTGGCTCTTGCAGAACCTCCCCGAGGGCAGCCTCTCCCCATTGCTTTTTGACCGTATGCAGGCGGTTGCCAAGGCGCTACCTAAGGAGGGCAAACACTTTGAGGGTGTGGGCTTCCGTTGGCTCAACTTTACCCTAAAGTCGCAGGATATCTACCGATTTCTCATAGGTGAGGCCAATGAGGAGCAACAAGAACACTTGGCAGGTGAACTCTCGGAAATTCCTGTAGAGGTGCGCCAGAACCTTCTGCAGAATGTGTATCCAGTGCTGGGTCGCGGGCGCTACTATTACGAGAGTCCAGCAGAGAAGAAAAAGAAACCTGAAAAATATCCAGCCGACTCTTGGCAGCGTGCCTTGGTACGTACCGCCCTAAATGATAAAGCTTCTTATGTAGCCGAGATTGCTTTTGAGATTCTTAAGAAAGTACCTTTAGTGCATGACGATATCTTGGCGATAGAGCAGGTACTCTCCCGCAAGAACAAGGAACAGCGCAAGGAGAGTGTGGCACTACTTATCAAACAACCCGAAGCAGTACTTAAGGATAGTACTTCTCGTATGATTGTCTCCAAGAGTGCCGACCAGCGCTTGGCGGCTTTGGAAATCTTGACTGTACTTCAGGAGGAAGAAAGGCTTACCGATTATGTAACTGAGCAAGTAGAAGCCTATAAGGGTCGTAAGCTCACCAAGAACGAGCAGGTGCTAATGGACAAGCTCGCCTACAACCTTGATGAGACAGGGGAGCAGCGCTATGACCTCTCCAATGGTTTTGGCGTGATTGATTTTGACAGGCTTACGCCTTTTGCCTTGCCTCAGCCTCAGTTTGATAAGGAGCGCAAGGAAAAAAAGGGCTTCCTCTTTGACAAAATCATAAGGGTGGAGAAAGTACGAGAAGCCCTTAACGACCTATTAGCCCTATGGCGCAAGAACAAAGACTACGAATATGCTTGTGAGTGGTACCAAGGGGAAACAAGGACACAGCTACTGGGGCAACAAATCTATCGAATGCATGCTACCAAAGAGGGCGAAACCCCTATGGAGGTGCTCGAAGATTATCCTTTGGCAGCGCTGTGGAAAGACTGGCACCAAAAGCACCAGCTCAATGAGATAGAGTACCAGTATGCAATCCGCTATTGTCAAAATCTTTATTATGAAAACAAAGTACCCAAGCAACTAAAGGACTATCTGGCAGGCTATTATCCTGACTTTAAGGTAGCTTTCAAGGGTGATTTGGGAAATTATTACGACAGTGAAGCCCGCCGCTTGGAAGATCTTTTGACCCCTATAAGCGAGGCTTATGCCCAGGACAAGGCGTTTTTGGCCAGCTTCAAGCTCTCTGTTTTTGAAGATGTGTTGGCTACCTATCCACCTGAAAAGCGCCACATAACCATAGAGCGTGATTACGAAGATTTGAGCTGGACAGATGTCATCCAAGACTATGTCATCTCTATAGACCAAGATGAAGAAGGGGATATAGAATACTATACCCCTGAGCAGCGCTTTAAGCTCTGGCAGTTGCTTTACTACACTTATGCCCAAAAACAAACTAAGAACGACCTTTCTTCTTATACCCCTCAGAGCGTACTGACAGGGCTACGTGCCAAGGTACGTGAGGACGAACGCCTACCAGGGATAGGAGGAAGTCTGATGGGGCTTACCCTGAACCTCTACCAAAAAGGCCAACTCTCGGCAGATGACCTCTTGTTCTTCTGCCTTTTGGAGGACGAACTCTTTACCATAGTCCAAGGAGAAGAAAACTACTTCTACCGAAGACTGCCTGAGGCACTCAAAACTTCGCTTACCTTCCCCGACACCCAGCTGGAGCAGCTCAAAACACGTATGCTCCAGTTAGAACTACAACGTGGCGACCTACCTACCGATGCTTCTATCTATATACAATACCTCCAAGAGGTAGAGGGCATGCACTACTTCTTTGAGGCCTTGGAGCGTATGGGCAAGGAGCCTTTTACTAAGGGCTATTACTACGGCAGTAGTGTGACCAAGCGCCATACTTTTAGCCATATCTTGCAGGTGAGCCAGCCGAGTGCGACGGATACTTTTGCAGCCTTTAAGGCACATCTGGACAAGACCAAAATCACCGACAAGCGCTTGGTGGAAGTTGCTTGTTACGCCCTACATTGGGCTGACTGGATAGGGGACTACCTCCAGATCAAGGACTTCAAGGAGGCTATTTGGTGGTTTATCGCTCATACCACTGATTATATGGACGCAGAGAAAGAAACGATTGTCTCCCAATACTCTACTGTACCACGTGATGACTTCCAGCGTGGAGCTATAGATGTGGATTGGTATCACCGCATACATCAGTCAGTAGGCAAAGAGGGCTGGAAACTGATCCAAGAGTCGGCCAAGTACCTCTCCGAGGGTATGGGGTATCGCCGCGTAAAGCTCTATTCTGCGGTGCTTACAGGCGAGATTAAGTTGGACGAAGTCATCCAAAAAATCACCGAAAAGCGCGACAAAGACTATGTGATGGCATTGGGTCTGGTGCCTATCAACAAGAAAAAAGAAGAGGAAGACTTAGTACATCGCTATAACCTCTTGCAAACCTTCCTCAAGGAAAGCAAGCAGTTCGGTCAGCAGCGCCAAGAGAGCGAGAAGAATGCCGTGGAGATAGGCTTGGATAATCTCTCCCGCAATGCAGGCTATGAAGATAGTATCCGCTTTAGCTGGGCAATGGAGGCCAAGGCTACCCAACAGATTATGGAAAAAGCCACCCTCACCTTGGACGATACTACGATTAGGCTGGTGATTGACGATCAAGGCAAGGCAGAGCTGGAAGTCACCAAAGGCGACAAGACCCTCAAGTCTGTCCCTGATAAGTATAAGAAAGACAAGCAGGTAGAATCCCTTAAGGAAGGAAAAACCTACCTAACCAAGCAGTACAGCCGTACCCGCCTATCTTTAGAACAAGCAATGCTCTCCCAAACCTTATTCTCTGTAGCGGAGCTCAATAGAATTATGGAACACCCTGTGGTAAAGGCTATGCTGAGCAAGCTCGTGCTGTTCAATCCAGAGACACAGGCTTCAGGCTTTTGGCAAGATGGCAAGCTAATCAGTGCAGAAGGAGAGAAGGTTACACTCAAAGCGGAAGACAAACTCCTGATTGCCCACCCAAGCCATTTGTTCTATGCGGTACAATGGGATTTGTACCAAAAGTATCTGTTTGACAAGGAACTCAAACAACCTTTCAAGCAGGTATTCCGAGAATTGTATATTCCTACTAAGGATGAGCTGGAGACCAGTAACCGCAGTGAGCGCTACCAAGGTCACCAAGTACAACCTCAGAAGACAGTGGCGCTGCTCCGTGGTCGTGGCTGGACAGTCAATTATGAGGAGGGACTCCAAAGAGTATATCATAAGGAAGGATTCCGTGCGACGATCTATGCGGCAGCTGACTGGTATACCCCTTCGGATGTAGAAGCACCAACTCTGGAATATGTAGTCTTCTACAGCCTTAAGGATGGCAAGGAAGTACCGATGAAGGAGATAAACCCAGTAATCTTCAGCGAGGTGATGCGCGATGTGGATTTGGTGGTGAGTGTAGCTCACGTAGGAGGAGTAGATCCTGAAGCAAGTCATAGTACTATGCAGATGAGAGCAGCCTTGGCTAGAGAGAGTGCGCGCCTCTTTAAGCTCACCAATGTGGAGGTTAAGGAGCGACATATCCTTGTCAAGGGCAAGCTGGGCGAGTACAGCATCCACTTGGGCAGCGGTATGGTAAGCCGAGGGGGCTTGCAGCTGAGCATCCTTGCGGTACAGAGCCAGCACCGCGGACGGGTATTCCTACCTTTTGTGGACGACGATCCCAAGTCGGCAGAGATTATCTCCAAGATGCGCCTACTTGCCGAGGACGACAAGATCAAGGATCCTACAATACTTAGCCAGATTAAGTAAGCCGTAAGCAGAAGTCATTAACCATTAATCATTAACATTATGATCGAACGAGAACAAGTAAATCAATACCTTGCTCCTTTCAAAGCAAAAGAACTTAAAAAAGAGGATTTAGCTTCTTTTTCTCAATCCTATCAAAAGTTGGGGGAGTACATCCTTAATAAGCCGTCCTCTAAGGAACAGCGACATCTTGAAGATAACTTTTCCTCTTTCGGGTTCCCTGACAAGCTATGGGAAACCAAAGAAGGGAAGGCCTTGGCGGCACTTCTTTTCAGTGAGGTGCAAGCTCCGTATATACAGCGTGTCTGGGATATTGCCTACCAGTTTCCCTATAGCTACACTTATAATCGACGTCCTTTCCGCTCTCCCAACCCAGAGGACTATAGGGTGGAACAGCTCAGAACCCTCAAAAGACTTCGTTCTTTCTATAACGTAGGAGTAGGAGCCCTATCTGTGGAAGAACAATTCCAGTATGCCTTCTACAAAGGAGGAGAAGAAGATTTCTTTGTTGTGGTGCTCTCCGAGAATCCCGATGCCTATTATCCGCTCTTTGAGGAGATTTTTTTTGGTGAACACGAGATAGGAGGGGTGTGCGAATCACTTATCAAGGCAGCTCTGATGGTGAAGGACACGCGCTACCATACTTTGGTAGAGAAGCTCCTTTTGGCCGCCCAGCTTCAGGAGGGACTTCGGCAGACTATCTTGGAATCCTTGGACGGAGCGACTGTTCCAGTGCTTCAGTGCTTTATAGCACTTGTCTTGGAGCACAACCTCACTCGCTTTAGCAGTGTGGTACGAGCGGTAGATGTATGGTTTGGTTTTGGCTGGGAAGCTCCTCAGCAAGCGGTGGTCAAACGAACTTTGGAGTTAGCACAGACCTATTTGGCGGATTTGGATAAAGCACGTGAAGCGGTTGGTAGCAAAGATAATGTAGAACGTTATGTAGCCCTATGGGCAGTGGCCGTTTATAATGTACAGGAGGCACTAAGCCTTGCTACAGAAGCTCTGAACAATACCCAGACCAGCTATGAGGCTTGTGTGGCAGTGCTTTATTTTATGTACCAGACCCAAAAGAAAACCGCTGAGATTCTCCCCTTTGCAGAGAAATACTTCGGGATAGAACCGGCTTGGGATTATTGGATTTTACAAAATCTTCCTAAGGGAGAGATTCCACAAGAACTGTTTGAGAAAATGCGTACAGCAGCACACAAACTCCCTAAGGATGGTAAAAATTTTGAAGGGCTCGGCTTCCGTTGGCTCAATTTTACAGTAAAACCTTTGGATATTTATCAGTCTGTACTCAAGGTAGCCAACGAACAACAGCAACAGATTTTGGCAGGAGAACTTGCTGAGATTCCTGTCGATGTACGCCATATCCTACTCGACGATATCTTCCCTGTGCTCTCTCGCTGGAGCAGTCATACCTATTATAATAATGATAAAGAAGATAATACCCCTCCTGAGGACTATTCAGCCGACTCTTGGCAACGTACCTTGGTGCGTACTGCCCTGAATGACAAGGGACCCTATGTGGTGAGCAAAGCGATGGAGATTCTCAAGAAAGTGCCTTTGGTCAAGGACGATATCCTCGCCCTTGAGCAGGTACTCTCCCGCAAGAACAAAGAACAACGCAAGGAGAGTGTGGCGCTACTGGTCAAGCAACCCGAAGCGGTACTTAAGGATAGTACCTCCCGTATGATTGTCTCCAAGAATGCCGACCAGCGCTTGGCAGCTTTGGAAATTCTCACCGTACTCCAAGAAGAACAAAGGCTCACCGACTATGTTACCGAACAAGTGGAAGCCTATAAGGGGCGTAAGCTCTCCAAGAACGAGCAGGTACTGATGGACAAGCTCACTTATAATCCCGAAACGGCTACCGAGCTACGCTATGACCTTACCAATGGTTTTGGAGTGCTCAACTTGGACAACCTAACTTCCTTTGATCTTCCTAAGCCTCAGTTTGATAAGGAACGCAAAGAGAAAAAAGGAGGTTTTCTCTTTGACAAGCTTGTAAATATACAAAAAGTAGGAGAGGGGGTCAGCGAACTTTTGGCTTTGTGGCGTGCCAACAAGGATTACGAATACCAGTACGAAGGCTATCAGGGAGCTACCGAGACAATCCTCTTAGGCAATGTCATCAGGCGCCAGCACAAAGGCAAGGATGATGAGACTCCTATGGAGATACTCGAAGACCTGCCATTGGCCGACCTATGGAAAGGCTGGCATGAGAAATACCAGTTCAATGAGGTTGAGTATTACTTTGCCAAACGTTATTGCGGCAATCTCTACTATGAAAACGCAATACCTCAAGGCTTAGATGATTATTTGGCTATGTATTACCCTGACTTCAAGGTGCGTTTTGAGGGGCAAGTACATAGCTACTATGGAGAAGCCCGTAGGGCAGAAAGCCTATTAGGCTATCTGATGAATGCTTATAGTGAAGACAGAGCGCTTTTGGCAAGCTTTAAGCTTTCTGTTTTTGAAGATGCTTTGGCTACTTTTCCCAAGGAAAAGCGCGGGGAGATCTACAAGCGCGGTTATTCTTCCTTGGATTGGGACGATGTAGTGACGGATTATGCCGCCGTAGTCTATTATGGGGACGATGGAGACTTCCCTTATTATACCGATGATCAGCTCTTTAGGCTTTGGCAAATCCTCTATTACCTATATATAGAAGTAAAGAAGGACTTAGATGCCCAGAAGAATACGATAAAAGATGTTCTTCCTTATGTACGCAACTTTGTACGCCGAGAAGAGCGCCTGCCTGGCATCAACGAAGGCTTGCTACAACTGACTCTCATGCTCTATAACAAGGGCAGACTTACCACCGATGATCTTATTTTCTTCTGCTTGCTCAATAATGAGTTGTTTGCTATGGCACAAGGAGCAGAAAATCACTTTAGCCGACGATTGCCTAAGTGGATCAAGGATACCCTTACTTTCCCTGAGATCCTCTTGGAAGAGATCAGAACCCATATGCTCCAAGTAGAATTACAGCGTGGCGACTTGCCTACCGATGCCTCCGTATATATCAGTTCACTCAGTGAGATAGAGGGTGCCCAATACTTCTTTGAAGCCTTGGAACGTATGGGCAAGGAACCTTTTGCTAAGGGTTATGGTAGTGGAGTGAGTAAGCGCTTTACTTTTAGCCGTATCTTGGAAGTAAGCCAACCGAGTGCTACCGATACTTTCACTGCCTTTAAGAAACACTTGGATGAGGTAAAGCTTGATAAGAAGCGCCTTGTGGAAGCGGCCTGCTATGCGCCTCACTGGACAGAGTGGATTGGTGACTACCTCAAGATCAAAAGTTTCCGTGAGGCTGTCTGGTGGTTTATCGCTCATACCACCGACTATATGGATGCAGAGAAAGAAACTATCGTATCTCAATATTCTGTTGTGCCGAAGGATGACTTCCAACGGGGAGCCATTGATGTGGATTGGTACCAACGTGTCCATAAGGCGGTGGGCAAGGAAGGATGGAAGCTTATCCAAGAGTCGGCCAAGTATCTCTCCGAAGGTATGGGCTATCGCCGTGTAAAGCTCTATTCAGCGGTGCTTACAGGCGAGATTAAGCTAAGCGAAGTCATTCAGAAAATCACTGAAAAGCGAGACAAAGACTATGTCATGGCATTGGGTCTGGTGCCTATCAACAAGAAAAAAGAAGAGGAAGACTTAGTCAGCCGCTATAACCTCTTGCAAACCTTCCTCAAGGAAAGCAAACAGTTCGGGCAACAGCGCCAAGAGAGCGAGAAGAACGCCGTGGAGATAGGCTTGGATAACCTCTCCCGCAATGCAGGCTATGAGGATAGTATCCGCTTTAGCTGGGCGATGGAGGCAAAGGCTACCCAACAGATTATGGAGAAATCTACCCTTGTTATAGACGACACTCAGCTCCAGTTGGTGGTTGATGAGGAGGGCAAGGCTGATATTATCGTTACCAAAGGCGACAAGACCCTTAAGTCTATCCCTGATAAGTATAAGAAAAGCAAGGATGTAGAAGCCCTTAAGGAAGGGAAAACCTACCTAACCAAGCAGTACAGCCGTACCCGCCTATCTTTGGAACAAGCGATGCTTAGCCAAACACTCTTTACTGTGGCTGAGCTACATCGTATCATGGAACACCCAGTGGTAAGAGCGATGCTGAGCAAGCTGGTACTCTTCAATCCTGAGACACAGGCTTCAGGCTTTTGGCAAGACGGGTATTTG
Source organism: uncultured Capnocytophaga sp. (assembly GCA_963528845.1). Classification (GTDB taxonomy): domain Bacteria; phylum Bacteroidota; class Bacteroidia; order Flavobacteriales; family Flavobacteriaceae; genus Capnocytophaga. Next base: position 167,373 of record CAURXJ010000001.1, read on the forward strand.
CTCAATGCGGAAGGTGAAAAGGTAGCTCTCAAAGCAGATGACAAACTCCTGATTGCCCACCCAAGCCATTTGTTCTATGCGGTACAATGGGATTTGTACCAAAAGTATCTGTTTGACAAGGAACTCAAGCAACCTTTCAAGCAGGTATTCCGAGAATTGTATATTCCTACCAAGGACGAGCTGGAGACCAGCAACCGCAGTGAGCGCTACCAAGGTCACCAAGTACAACCTCAGAAGACAGTCGCACTACTCCGTGGTCGTGGTTGGACAGTGAATTACGAGGAAGGACTCCAAAGAGTATATCATAAGGAAGGCTTCCGTGCGACTATCTATGCGGCAGCTGACTGGTATACCCCTTCGGATGTGGAAGCGCCAACCTTAGAATATGTAGTCTTCTACAGTCTTAAGGATGGCAAGGAAGTACCGATGAAGGAGATTAATCCGGTAATCTTCAGCGAGGTGATGCGTGATGTGGATTTGGTGGTGAGTGTGGCTCACGTAGGAGGGGTAGATCCAGAAGCCTCTCACAGTACGATGCAGATGCGAGCAGCCTTGGCCAGAGAGAGTGCGCGCCTCTTTAAGCTCACCAATGTGGAGGTTAAGGAGCGCTATATCCTTGTCAAGGGCAAGCTGGGCGAGTACAGCATCCACTTGGGCAGCGGTATGGTAAGCCGAGGGGGCTTGCAGCTGAGTATCCTTGCGGTACAGAGCCAACACCGCGGACGGGTATTTCTACCTTTTGTGGACGACGATCCCAAGTCGGCAGAGATCATCTCCAAAATGCGCCTACTTGCCGAGGACGACAAGATCAAGGATCCTACTATCCTCAGACAGATAAAGTAAACAGAGGGCTGCGCCTATGTAGGGGTAAAATCTGCACGAGTAAGGGTACACCCACATGATGAAAGGCAAGCGTATCCCAATTTAATATACTCAAGAGTTGAAATGTCTTATTTCTAATGCTCTAAGAAACAATTTGTTGTCTCTTGCATAGGGTTAGAAGTTAGATAATTTCAACTCTTGATTGTTATTATTAATCCTTGCTCGATGTTAAAAATTCCTGTTCGTGATTAATTATGCACATTTCATGAATATTTTTGAAAAAAAATCCTTTTAATTAAAAATTTTTTATAACTTTGCTTTTTGATAGGTTTATAATAATTTCTTAGTCATAATAAAGGACTGAGGAAGAATCTATCCTATTGTGAACCAATTTTTTGCACAACAAAATCTAAAAATTTTTAATTATTTATCCTATGAAGACTAAACTTTTTAAGACAAAAAAATATACTGCTATGAGAAAGTATCTATATATATTGTTTGCCTTGTGTATGTTGCTCTCTGAGGGGGCTTATGCTCAGGGCTTAGGACGTACTATACAGAAGCGTTGGGAGAATGGAGGTCAGACACTTAAGGGGGATTTTATACAGATAGGAAACTTTCGTAAGAATGCCTTTGCTTCAATATATGCGCAGATAGATGCTGGGCCAGGAGTGGGCAATAAGCCTACGAGCAATTGTAGTGCAGCCACACTAAAAGTGCCTGGGGCAACAAGTTCTTGTTTGCGTGTGAAGTGGGCAGGACTTTATTGGGCTTCTTCCTTGGATGTGAGCAGACAGAATACAGCAGCTATTGAACGAATCAAATTCAAAGTACCTGGAGAGAATAGTTTTAGGGATCTTACAGCAGATCAAAAAATGAGTACTGTATTTGCTGGGCATGAGTATATATATAACTGTTTTAAGGATGTAACTTCCATTTTGCAGGGAGTAGGAAGTCAATTCAATAATGGAGAGTATTTTGCAGGAGACATTTGGTCAGATGATGCCAAAGGAGGTTGGGGAGGCTGGAGCTTGATTGTTGTGTATGAGGATGTAAGTGTAGCCACCAGCAAGCGAGTATATATATATGATGGTTGTTATCTTAATTTTCTTAACTATGGAGGAATGCAGGGAGCGAGTATTGATATTACAGGATTTCAGACACCTCCAGCTCCCGCAGCAGTAAAGGCACGTATTGGACTATTTGTAGGGGCAGGGAATATCAACTCAAAAGACGAACTGAGAATTAATAATTACCTACAAGGACAAGGAGTGTACCCCAATAGAACCTGGGACTTCATGGATGGTTCAGTATCCTACAATCACTCTTCTGCAGCTATGCCTCGTAGGCCAGAGTTTCCAGATGGTACAGGAGCTCTTGATATAGATATATTGGACATACCTAATACAAATAATCAAGTAATTGCTAATAATGCAACTTCTTTACGTATTGATTTTCGTGCAGAGGATGCCTATATCACTTTTGCGGTACCTTTTTCTGTCGATGCCATATCTCCTCATGTGGAAACACAAAAAGAGGTGCTTGGCTTAGAGAACGCTCAATGGAAAGATTTTACTAATAAAAAAGTGGCTATAGGCGATGCACTGAGGTATCGTATTAAGTTTCGTAATATAGGGAATGATAATGTAAGAGACGCTGTCCTAGAGGATTTGCTTCCTGCAGGACTCACTTATCAGAACTTTGAACAACCACTTCCTTCAGGAGTTACTTTTGTTTCAGCAACACCTAATTATAATAATACAGGACGTACTTTGGTGAAGTTCAATGTAGATCCTTCTCTATTACCACACTCCTCTTCAGCTCCTTTCTCTGCACCTATTACTTTTACTGTAAAAGTGCAGCCTGATTGTGAAAATCTTATAGATTTTTGTTCTAATGAGTTTAAGAATCAGGCCACAATGGTATATCATGCTGCTTTGGATAATAAGGAGTATCGTACCTCTTCATTCTCCAATATGGGAGGTGCTTGTGACCAAAATGGAGAGAGTGCAACAACTTTCTTTGTCAAGGATGATACTTGTCAGGCTCAAGACTTGCCTTATTGTGGAAATATTGTTCTTAAGGGAGGGCGTGGTTTTGCTGCTTGGAAATGGACAAAAGAAGGACAGTCAGGCGTGATTGCTACCACTCAGGACTTGCCGATTTCTTCTCCTGGGGTATACTGGGTAGAGCGTACCCCTCCTGCAGGTGGTAATCGATGTGAGAATAAGTTGAGGATTAAATATAATGTGCAGACACGTACTGGGGAAGAAAGACATCCTATGCGTGATGCCTCCTATGTCACTGAACGAAAGGTATGTAATAATACAGGGATAGAGTATCTCGGGGTTTCTGTATGTAATACCAATGTGCCTATGGCTATCAACAATGCTACGCTTTCGGATACGCAGGTGACTTGGTATCGATATAAGACCCAAAGAGCTGCAGATGACTGTCCTCCTCAGGTTGCTAACACAGGTATACAAACAGATAGTAACTGGGAGCTCATACATACAGGTAAAAATCTGAATATGACACCTGCCATGGTAAAATATGCCAATGGTACAGAGTTCGCCGTGCGATTGGGGTATGCCAATTGTCCACTTACTTATCACTTCCGTGCCTATAAGGGAGAGGTTAATTATAATGCTATTGCTGAAAATATCATTTGTGGTACTGGAAAAATCAAAATAACAGGAATCCCTACAGGTTCTTTCCAATACAAGTTACAAGGTCCTGCTTCTTCCAATTATACAGATATTCCTACAGGGCAGACAGCTATAGATATTCCTGTAACACAAGCAGGACACTACAAAGTGTATATTCGCCAAAAACTCACTGGAGGTGCTACACCTTTCCAAAATAATGTGTGTGAATATATTAAGGAAGTGGATGTATATGAAGTAACTACTACTAATGCCTTTACTCTTACACAGGTAGAGGAGGTCAAGTGTGTGAGCTCCAATCCTAACACCGGAAAGATGCGTATAGTCTTGGATGCCAATGTCACTCTCCCTGTCAAGATAGAGGTGAAGAAGGGTACAACTCTTATACATACTTATACAGTAACCAATACTACCCAGCTTAATTCGGATAACATCCCAGCTACCAAGGCTGTCCTTCATTCACTTGCAGCAGGTAATAACTATTCAGTAACACTTACTCCTACCTACAAGACAGGCTGTTCTGTGACACAAAGTAATTTTGAGATTACTCAGATCCCTGAGCTGAAGATTAACAATGGAGCGGCCAAGACCATCACTTGTGGTCTGGAAAAGGAACTCACCGTTACCGTACAGGGAGGTAAGCTTAATTCTGTCAATGGGCGCTACCACTTCATCGTGGATGGTATTCATAATAATAATGTAAGTGAAGTCTTCGAGAACAAGGCAGGAACCCCTGAGGTACACACCTATACCCTCAAGATCAAAGATCCTTGGGCAGGACCTGGTTCTAAGATATATAAGGTAACAGTATATGATGAAAATAACTGTGCAGCGACAAAGAATATCACCTACACTTATCAGGAAAAACCAACCTTTGACCTTACCAAAGTGGTTGATGCAGTCTGTGGCCCTGCTACAGGTAGCCTGAAGGTGGATAACATTAATGCAAACTTTGTCACTACAGACTATACCATAAAGTATAAGTTGATCAAAAAGAACTCTAACGGCACTTGGCCTGATTGGTCGTCTCCAATCAAGGATCAATCAGATCCTACTTTTACGGGCTTGGCTCCTGGGGACTATCGTGCACGTATCTACTATACTAAGGGTACAGTAACCTGTCATTATCCAGAAGATTGTATCACTTATCAGCTTGAGAACGGACAGACTCGTACTGACTGTAACCCACCACATACCGATCCTAAAGAAGCCAACATAAGTGAGGGTAATGGGCCTATCCGTGCATTTGCTGGGGTGATACAGCTGGCTTGTGATACACCACCTAACTCTGCAGAGATCTATGTGGCCAATGTAACAGGCGGAACTAATAATATATATGAATATAGTATCAATGGAGGTACTTGGCAGACAACTAAGCGCTTTTCTAACCTTCGTCCTGGCTCCTATATAGTACGGGTAAGAAATAAAGTAGCTGCCGGACAACCCTTCTGTGAGTGGAGTAAGACCTTACAGGTGGAGGCGCCTATCGCTAAGCCTGTCCTTAGCAGTACGATAGAGTATGACTGCGAGGGAATCGCTCGTATGAAGGTCACTTCCAGCCGTACAGACTATAGCTACCTTACTGTACACACTCCTACTCATGGAGCAACACCAGGAGCACTACCTACAACCCCTCCTACGGGAACATTCAATAATGGTACAGTACCCAATGTGGTCTTCCCAACGATTACCGCATCAGGTACCCAGACCGTAAGGGTGTTCTATAAGCAAACCGCAAATCCTAGCCCTATCGTCTTGATACAAGAAGATTTTGGGCAAGGGGAAAATAGGTGTGATCCGAATGTATACTCAGCTTACGCTTGTCAGCCTAACAAAAGTTCGTTCATCAATGATGGGGAATATGTGATTACTTCTTCCGAGAATGGAACGCTTGTCTTGAATAATGGTTGTTGGACAAAACCTAATGATCACACAGGGCTTACCAATGGGCGCTACTTGGCTATGAACGTAGGTAGTATAGGTTTCAATCGTCCTATCTATGTCAAAGAGGTAGAGGATGTCGTACCTACCCAACCTATTAAGTTCAAGATGTATGTATACAATCTCTGTCACTGTTCTTCTTGTGGCCCACCATCTTTCCAAATTCGTTTGGTGAATAAGCTAACAAATGCAGTGCTTTCAGAGTCTACTACTCTGGCTCCACCTATCAATGGTCATGATCCTAACGCATGGCATGAGTTCTCTGGCGAGTTAGCCTCTCCAGGGGTAACCTCCTTGCGTATTGAGATCGTCAGCAAGAGCCCTGTCATAGGGGGTAATGACCTTGCCTTGGACGATATCTATGTATACCAAGAGCCTAAGGCTTGTCCTAGTAGTTATGTAGACTTAACAGCTACTATAGAAGCAACAGATGCCAAGAAGATGAAAATCACCTCACATACTACTATAGATGAGACTTGTAATGGTTCAAATGATGGTAAGCTTACCTTTGGAGTAGCGAACTATGGCAATGTGGCATATACATGGAAGGTAGTAACACGAGGCACTACCACTCAGGTACAGGGAGGCACTAATAATACAGCAGGCCTTACTGTGAACAACTTAGCTCCAGGTCTTTATACATTGAAGATTACCTCTGGACATCAGAAGAAGTTCAGCAATGATCAGGCTTGTGAGGTTACACAGGACTTTGAGATCAAGAGAAATGCTAAGGTAACAGTAACTCAGAATAGGACTATAGATTACCTAGACTGTAATATAGATAGGAAGCAGATGCTTATCTTCTCTCAGAATGCAACGGGTACTAACCAAGGAGTATTCAACATCACGGGAGGTAAGCAGACACCAAGTACACCACTGAGATATACGATTAAGGTAGTAAAAATTCCTTCAGGAGCTACCGATATTCTTACGCCAGATTCGAATGGAAACTACCGTTATGTAGTGGTAGCAGGTACTTACCAGATTACCATTACAGACGACAACAACTGTAATGGAGGTCATGGCACCTTCACCTACAAGGTAGAAGCACGCCATAAGATTGGTACTGTCAAAGCAGAGTACAAAAACTGTGTGGTTGCCAATGGTATAGGTGACATGGAGCTTAGCCACACCTTTATTGGAGGTGCAAGCAATGGCAAGCCAGTAACCTATGATTGGAAGAAACAGGGTGATGCTACATGGACTGCTGTGTCTGGTAATACCATTCCTAAAACAACCCTTGATGGTTGGACAAAAGGAGTTACCTACCTTATCCGTGCTAAGGATGAGTACAGTTGTGAGAAAGAGATAGAGGTATCAATCCCAGTAGAGATTGAGAACCTAACTACGGCAGACTATACCGTAGTTCATCCTGCGGCAGCCTGTCCTCCTAATCCAGTAACTCCAGGAAGTATCACAGTGAACCATGTACGAGGAGGTAGTTCAACCCCTACTTATCACTATGCTTTTGTACCAGCGGGTACTCCACCACAGGATAGTGACTATACAGCGACCAACGCGAAGTCAGGTATTACCACGGGTGGTGATTGGGATGTATATATTAAGGATATAGCGGCAACACCTCCTACTTGTGGTAAGAAAGTGACCACAACACCTATTCATATTGAAGATCCAGTACCTACAGGTTCGGATACTGATCCTTCAGGCACTATCAAGCATACATCCTTCAGTGCTACCTGTGAAGATGGACAGGGCGGTAGCTTGGTGATTGAGCGCTTCCGTGGTAAGGGACCTTTCCGTGTGGAAGTAACTAAGACAGCACCTACAGCAACACCTATGGTACCCTATCGTATTCCTAAGGTAGCAGTAGCGGGTAAGGTAACGATCAATCCAACTACTGGAGAGATGGTGGTAACTGGCTATGTGATAGACAACTTATCCAAAGGAACCTACAAGGTAGAGATATATGATGAGGGTAATGGTAACTGTGCCGTTCCAGGAATGGTAGGAAAAACCTTCACGATAGGGGCTATGAGCATTGACTTCCCAGCTTCAGGAGCAGTGACTCAGTCTAACCCTAGCTGTACAGAAACAACAATGGCTTTTGCCTTGAAGGCAACTAGTACCATAGTTCCAGCCAGTGAGTATGAGATAGTATACCGCTTGGTAAGACACAATGGTGTACCAGTGACCAATGGAGACGAACAGTGGAAGACAGAAGCCCAGCGTCCAATAGTTTCACCTTATACAGGTCAAGGCTTGGTAGGGGCTATGTATGGCGGGGTGACTGTCGGAGATAAGTTCACTGCTCAGATAGGAGTAAGAAGGAAATCGGATAATGCCGTGGTATGTACTAAGGATATCCCTGAGTTTACCCTTGCACGTCGTGCGAATGATTTGACCCTTACCCCTAAGGTAAATGCTAATTGTAGCAATTTTGATTTGGATGTGAAGTTTGGTACTACAGGAACTAATTATCATAAGGTAACTTTCTACCTTAATAATAATGGTTCTCCAGCAGAGCAACAGTTAGGAACCTATAGTGGCTATGTAGGGGGGACTACCTATACATTTACTGGTCTTCAGAAAGGTAGAAACTATATGGTGTATGTACACTATGAGACTACCTCAACTTCAGGATTGTGTAGGGAAGGTTTGGAAGTACCTACAAACTCTGCCAATACCCCTGCTATTCAGGTGGATAACTCAGCAAGTAGAGGGGTGGCTTGTGATAATGCAAGTACACCAGTGAACATACGTTTCCATGTCACCCTTACTACAGGGGGAGGAGGAGTCTTACCTTATAAGATTTATGAAAAGACCAATACAGGTCTCACACAGGTAGGTACAGGTACAGCGAACCCAACTCCAGCGGGATCCAATACCTATGAGATCTCTTACAACAGATCTACACCGCTTCCTGCGACAGGTCAACGCTATGTGATATCCTTTACTGCAGCGGGTTGTGATTCTTATAGTGGAGATATCACAGTGACCCCACCAGCAGCAGGTCGTGCATTGACTGCTGGTACTCTTTCTGTAGTGGCAGCGAAGACCAAACCAATGAACTGTCAGGATGGTACAGCCAAACTCACTGTCAAGGGTGGAGCTACAGGCGGATATGGACCATTTACCTATAGCTTGTTGATGGAAGATAACATAACAGCACCTTCCACTTCCTTCTTAAGAAGAAATATAGTAAAACGTAATATAACAGATCTTACTACTGATGTAGAATTTGATCTTAGGGATACAGATTTCAATGTAATGGGTACCAACTGGTGGAGTACAGTATTCCCAACCTTGACCTTCAAGGTAAGAATTACCGATCAGGCAACAGGTTGTGAGGTAACTGCTACCGCAAGTGGTAATGCCTTAGGTAAGTTCCTCAATAGCAAGCATACTGCTACAGCGACCTTGGATATCAACAAGACCGCTTCAGGAGCGAATGCTTGTGATGCCAACGATGTGAACTATAAGCTCAAGATAACCTTGTCTAATATCAATGCGACAGGGGGTACGGCACTTACCTTTGCTGATTACGAGTACTCTATTGATGAAGGCAATACATATACTACCTTCTCAGCCGCAACGGTTGAGGTAGATATACCAGCGCTCTTCGATCAGAATAAGGTAAAAGTAAGATCTAAAGAGAGTCTTTGTGATGCGACTATTGCTTATGCAGGAGGAACGCCTCCGGGAGCTAACGAGCGCTTGACATATCCTAAGCTTAAGTTTACCGCTGAGAAGAAGACGGATATGGCTTGTGACAATGCAGGGGTATATACAGCGAAGTTTGACTTGAAGATTACCAGTGGTTCAGACTTTGTGACCTCACCTACGGTACCTGCGCCATTTACAGGAGCCAATCGATATGAGATCAAGGTAACTGAGGGTACAGGAGTAGTGGTAGGTACAAGAAATGCTTTGACCTCAGCACCAGCAGGTACTATTTTTACCACAGCGATAACTCCTGTAGGTACAAATTTACATAACCAGGAGATTAAGGTAACTTATACAGTACCACCATTCCCAACAGCACCAATTACGTATAACGTATGGGTGAAGGATTTGGGTAACAAGTATTGTGATGAGTATGTAGCCAGTGCGCCTATTGTGGTGAATCCTGCGGAAGATCCTAACAATCTAAAGGCACGCCATACGATAGACCCAGCGAAGATTAGCAATGTAGTAGGCTGTACCCCAGGGGGTACTACTGGTAGCTTTGAGTTTACCCGTACTATTACCTCAGGAAGAGAGGATACAGCTTTCG
>CAURXJ010000002.1:0-108990 GCA_963528845.1 uncultured Capnocytophaga sp.
TTATTTTAACTTATTTTTAAATCCCTGAAATTTAACGGGACACTAGTGACTAATGAGTAATCATTGACAATTAACAATTAACAATTAAAAAAGTGTGTTTTTCCTCCTTATATACATACTGCAAGCGGATATGCTGGTACAAATCCACTATAGACTTTACAATTGCTAAGCCTAATCCTGTGGAGGTACTGTCTTGTTCTCCCTTATGAAAGCGTTTGAATATCTTATCAGAGTCCAAAGGGGTTGGTTTTCCCTCATTGGCAATAGAAAATACGTGTTTGTCTATCTCTATCAGTATTTTCCCTTTGGGATACGTATATTTTATAGCATTTCTAAGGAGGTTAGAGAGGAGAATAACCGCTAAATCCTTATTCATCTGCACCGAGAAAGGTGATTTTTCCGTTATAGAAAGAGTGATTTCCTTAAAAGCTATCAGGTCTTGGTATTCCTCAATAAGGGTACGAAGCAATGAAGCAAAACAGATAGGAGAAACCTCTTCGTATTGTCGGTTTTCTATACGCGCTAAAGTGAGCAAAGACTTATTGAGTGTAGCCATACGGGTAAGTGAGGCCTTCGCTTCAGAGAGTTGTTGAAGCTGTGCTTGAGAAAGCGTTTCATCTTCCATAAGCAATTCTAACTTATTGATAGTAATCGCAATAGGAGTTTGTAACTCATGAGCGGCATTGCCTATAAAAGTACGCTGCTGATCAAAAATAGTTTCCGTACGATGCCACATACGCTGGATGGTCTCATTGAGCTGAGCAAACTCTCTCACTTGAGTGGTTATAGGAACTACCCCCTGACGATTGCCCAATTCGTAAGCATTGATGTTATGAAGCAATGTATTGAAAGGCTTCCACACACGCCGGATGAATAGCAAATGAATGATATACATACTTACGACTAAGACCAAGTACAACACCCCAATCCCTATAGCTAAATTGGCCATTAAATCGTCTTCCTCTACCGTAGAGGTACGTATCTCCAAGGTATAACAACGGTCTTGGTCATCACAAAAACCCGTTTTCAGCACTCGGTATAGCTCCTTTTCATCACCTGAGGGTTCGTAGAGAAACTCATTGTTGATACTATTCTTCTTAGATACTTTACCCTGAGCAGGGCGTATTCTAAACTGCCCTATCCCATATTCACTAACAGAGAGTATACGCTCTGGATATTCCTTAGAGAGGGCAATGATTTCTTTTTTCCTATCCTTGAGACCATCATCTACATTGTCATAAACTTCCTCTAAGATAAATATATAAATCACTACTAACCACACTACCATAATAGGTAAAAAAGCCAGCGCTACCTGTCTTAGCGTATAATTTTTTAGAGAAACACTCATTTGCTTAACTCTTTTACTCCTATTTCTCACTATAATAAGCAAAAGCCTGTTCTATAAGAGCTTCTTCCACTTCTATATTCCACTTAGGTTGTCCTATCGCCTCCAATAGTACAAAATAGACATGGCCATAAGCATTCTTTTTATCATACTTGAGTAGTTCCTGTATAGCTGCTATCTCTTGAGCTGAGAAATTCTCCCGAGAGAAATAGTCCAAGAGGACTCTCTTTATCTCTACTGTCTTTTCCCAAGGGAAATGCAAGAGCTTATGAGAGAGGAAAGCCGCTAAAATCATACCAATAGCGACTGCTTCCCCATGCAACAAACGCTTGGAGCGGTGTGCTAAGCAATAAGATTCTATAGCGTGACCCAGCGTATGGCCAAAGTTCAGTATCTTGCGCAAACCTTGTTCCTTAGGGTCTTGCTTTACTACCTGATGCTTAATTACTACCGATTCATAGATAATCTCTTCCAAATCATCAGTAGTCAGGGCGGAGAGCTGTTTCATCTTCTCCCAATAAGCGGGAGACTGTATCAGCCCATGCTTGAACATCTCGGCCAAGCCACTACGAAACTCCTCTTTGGGGAGGGTTGCTAAATAATTCACATCTATCAATAGGAGCTGAGGGTTATTAATCACCCCTATTTGGTTCTTGAGCACGCCCAAATCTACACCCGTTTTTCCTCCAATGGAAGCATCTACCATAGCAAGTAGTGTAGTGGGAACATTGATAAAGTCAATCCCACGCTTGAAGGTAGAGGCAACAAAGCCCCCCATATCGGTAACCACTCCCCCGCCTACATTAATCAGTAAGCTCTTTCTGTCGGCCTCCAAGTCGGAGAGTGTTTGCCAAAGAGAAAGACAGGTATCCAAATTCTTATGCTCTTCTCCCGCTTCTACTTCTATGATTTCTACCTCAAAAGGAAATTTCTGCAAGAATGTATATACACAACACTCATGGGTATGGGTATCGGAGAGAACAAATATCTTAGAATATTTCTTCTCTTTTACATAGTCTGCTAAGTATTTATAGCCCTCCTCCGAGAAATAGATAGTATAGTCGGCTGTATCAATTTTTTTCAAATCCATATTCTGTTATTTTAGAATTTTCTGAAAAGCCTCACGTTTTCCATCGCGTACCTGAATAATACCACAATAGACAAAGCCTTCTTTTTCCAAGATATGCTTCATGGCAAGGTTGTCATAGTTGGTATCGGCTCGTAGCGAATGGAATCCACGAACAAGGGCGATCTCTTCTGCCTGTTGTATGATATAGCTGGCCAGCCCTTTACCCTTACCCCTATCACTCACAGCTATTCTATGGCCTACTATATAGGGGTCATCACTGAGCCATGCCCCCGCTATCTTTTGATAGGTAGGCTCACCATCACCACTGATTGCTGCATAAGCCACAATCTCACCAGCTTCTTCCACTACATAGGCATAGTGATGCGCTATATCTTGCTCAATAGTTTCCCTAAAGGGATAACCATCTTGCCACTGCTCACTTCCTCTCTGCCGCATGGTTTCTTTAGCATAGAGGATAATCTGCCATATAGCCTCTAAGTCTTCTATTTTTGCTTGTCTGAATAACATATTAGTTTTGAATTTTGAGTTTTTTATCCCCAAAAAGGGAGTCCCCTACTGACCGCTGATAACAGACCTCTGATTACTGCTCTATTTCTCTATTGCTGAGATAGTTACGCCACTTTTCTATACACTGCTGCATATCTTGAGGAATCTCACTATCAAAACGAAGCATTTGTCCTGTGGAAGGTTTCTCCACTCCTAAGGTCTTGGCATGGAGCGCTTGGCGTGGGAGGATCTTAAAACAGTTCTCTACAAACTGTTTATACTTAGCCGAGGTAGTTCCTTTAAGTATCTTGTCCCCTCCATAGCGCTCATCATTGAAAAGAGGGTGACCTATATAGGTAAAGTGGGCACGAATCTGATGCGTACGCCCTGTCTCTAACCGACAGGAAACGAGGGTTACGTAACCGAAACGTTCCAATACCTTGTAATGAGTGATGGCCTCCTTTCCCTGGCTTCCGTCGGGGAAGACTGCCATTTGGAGGCGGTTCTTAGGGTGTCTTCCGATATGCCCTGTGATCGTCCCCTCGTCCTTAGTGAGATTACCCCATACAAGAGCTACATACTCCCGCTCACTGGTTTTATTGAAAAACTGTTTAGCCAAGTGGTTCATGGCCTCTTCCGTCTTAGCCACTACCAATAAACCACTGGTATCCTTGTCTATTCGGTGCACCAAGCCAGGGCGGTCAGAACTGTTCATAGGCAAGTGCTGAAAATGGTATATCAGCCCATTGATAAGAGTTCCCTGATAATTTCCATGCCCTGGATGTACTACCAAGCCCGCAGGCTTATTGATAATGATTAGTTCCTCGTCCTCATAGACAATATCCAAAGGAATAGGCTCTGGTACTAACAAATATTCGTGAGGAGGGTGAGCAAACATGACCTTGACCTCATCATTGGCCTTCACTCTATGGTTGGCCTTCACGGCTACTCCATTGACAAATATATTGCCGTCCTTAGCCGCCTGTTGTACCTTATTACGGGAGGCATTCTCCACGAAGTTCATCAGGAACTTATCCACTCTTAGCGGTTCTTGTCCCTTTCCTGCCTTAAAACTATAGTGCTCATACAGCTCATCGTCTGTAATCAAGTCATCGTCTGCCATTTGTTAGTTTTGAGTTTTTAATTTTGAACTTTGAGTTATTATTTATTCTTCACTTATCATCATTTTACGCCATCTTTTTCTTGCATTTATATAGTTTTCCAATTCCTTTTTAGCATTTTTATCTAGTGCATGTGATTCATATTCCTGCATTACTTCCTTTTGGTATCTTGTTTTGAGCTTTACCGAAGGTCCTTTGTAGGTGAATCTGTTTTTCTCATCAGAAATCATAATTGTATCACACTTAAATATACCTTCCCTTGTATTGTCTGCTAAAAGAAATTGAAAAAATGCATCTTTGCGCTTACCTCTTAGGTTACCTTCAAAGAAAGTCATAAAGAATACACGACCTTTTCCTTTCTTTCGCTCTCCAAAAAAGAGACTTATCTGTGTATTTCTTTCTTTAGTAGGAACACTTTGCAGCATTTTGCGATATATGGACTCCAATTGGACTACTCTTGAACTATCACCTACTACTGGATTCTTGGCTATAGCCTCAAAATCCTTAGTACAGAAGGCATATACAAAATCGGTAAGTGTGTTTTCCCTATATGCCCATTGTTTCTCTCCCTCTACATAGAGCTTATAAGTCTGTTGGGCAGAAGCTATAAAGGTAAAGGTCAAGAAAAGAGATAAGAATAGTATTTTCTTCATGGTAATATATGTAAAAAACACCAATTGCATTGTACAAACAAATGTAATTGGTGTAAAACAAAAAAGTAGCTCTTTGTTTAGCTTAAAGCATTGATTTTCGCTATGATAGCATTTACTTCTCCTTCAAAGTTCTTAAGAAGCTGTTTGTAGAAAGCTCCTTTATTTTCTGTAGGATGGTTGATTTGCTCAAGGTATTTGTCATAAGTAAGGTAGATTTCCTCTACAATACCTCTTGACTGCTCATTTCTCTTATCGGTAACCAATTCCCAAATAATAAGAGTATCTACCAATTCCCCTAAAACAGAAGCAACATTCTTTTTTAAACGTCTTACGCTTGCCATAAAATTTATTTTTACAAAATTATTTATACTTATTTTCCGAAAAGGACATCCTTCATGGAGAAGACTCCTTTTTTTCCTATAATCCACTCGGCTGCCAATACAGCGCCCAAGGCAAAACCATCGCGGCTATGGGCGGTATGCTTGATCTCAAGTGTATCGACCACACTCTTATAGGTAACGATATGGGTGCCAGGTACATTTTCTATACGTTTGGCAGTAATAGGAATTTTATCCTCGGTAGTCTCTCCTAGCTCCCAACCTACCTTATCTGTCTGCTCTATGATCTCTTGCGCCAAGGTAATAGCCGTTCCACTGGGGGCATCGAGCTTTTGGGTATGGTGTATTTCCTCTATAGCAACCGCATATTCAGGATATTTTCGCATAAGTTGGGCTAAGGTCTTGTTCAGTTCAAAGAAGATATTCACCCCTATACTAAAGTTGGAAGCATACAAAAAGGCCGCCTCATGCTCCTTGCACAAGGTTACTGCTTCAGGATAGTGTTCTAGCCAACCTGTGGTACCTGCCACTGTGGGCAATCCTAAAGAGAGCGCTCGGCTGATGTTGGCAAAAGCACTCTGTGGCGTACTGAACTCAATAGCTACCTCTGCCACAGAAAGATCATAATCACCTGAGGCATCTACTTTTAGGACAATCTCATGGCCTCGCTCCTGAGCTATCCGCTCTATGGTCTTACCCATTTTCCCATAACCTAATAGTGCTATTTTCATCTTTGAGCCTTCCTTTTAATACCCCGCAAAAGTAAGAAAAAAAATACTATGCGGCAAATTTTCTTATCAACAATTATTTAGAATTTTCGTTTGATATGGCGCCAACGGTAAGCACGTATCCACTTACCTTCTTCAGGGGTTACCAAAAAGGGCTGTTTCTCTTTCTTTGCCTTGAAATACCCTTTCATATAATCCCAGAATAAGCGAAGGCTACGCTTCTTGTAAGCCAGCTTAGCGCTTGCCAAAAACGAGAGCACTCCCCCATAGCGCAAGCGGTAGAACATACCCCCTTGCATATATTGTGCTTGTGGGTTGTAGCGGCTTGCGGTAGGGCGCAAGTGTTTTACCACCAAGTCCTCCACAACAAGCAACTCCCAACCGTGATACTGTGCTAATAGCTCATCTACTGTATCCCAACCCATTGCCTCTTTCAGCCCTCCAATAGCCTCGAAACATTCCTTGCGGTAACTCTTCAGTGCGCCACGCAAGTGGTTCTTATTGGTTAGGTTTTCCTTGAGCCACTTCCCATCCTTCTCTATACTACAGACGCCTCCACACATCCCCAATTGTGGGTTTTGGAAGTAGTAGGTTTGTAGCGTCTCTAAATAGTTGAGAGGGAAAATAAGATCTGCGTCATACTTACAGATAATATCGACCTGCCCCACAAGAGGCAAACCTGCATTGAAGGCTTGTACGATCTTAGCACCTGGTAGGCGCTGCACAGAGGAGCTTCGGTAGAGGGTTTTCACCTGAGGAAAGCGCCTGCAATAATCGGCTAATACTGTAGCTGTATGATCGGTAGAATTATCATCTATCACCACAATGCTATGGGCAGGGAGCGTTTGCCCCAAGAGACTATCCAAGGTTTGCGCCAAGATGTCTCCCTCATTATGAGCGGGGATAATAATTCCAAAACGTAAATGTTCTTTCAAAACTATGGTAATAGAGTGAAGTTAGGATAAGCAATCAGTTCTTTTTTCTGGTTTTCAAACTGTTCTTTGCTTATGGCACGAGTACAATGTTCATGTAGAAATACCTTATAACCTAAGTTGAGTGCATCTATCATAGAAAAATACACACAATAATCAGCCGCCAAACCTGCAAAATGGAGTTCGTCCAAGTGTAAGCCTTTTAGATAGCCGTCAAGACCTGTTTCTTTGAGCTTTTGATTATCAAAAAAAGCGCTATAGCTATCTATATCTGGATTAGTTCCTTTGCGAAAAATTGCATTGATTGCATTGGTTTGTAGTTCTGGGAAGAAATTAGCCCCTTCGCTTCCTTGTATGCAATGAGGAGGCCAAAGGGTCTGCTGGTAATTATCCTTAGTGATAGATTCAAAAGCCTTCTTACCCTCATGAAGCGTAAAGAAGCTAAAATGATTTGCTGGATGCCAATCTTGGGTAGCTATCACATGGGAGAACTGTGGGATAAGGTGATTGACAGGCTCTATGATAGACCTAGCATCAGGAACAGGAAGTTCTCCTGTAATAAAATCATTTTGAATATCTATAAGTATCAATATGCCATTCATCATGTATAGATTTTTTTATTTCAAATATGAAGGAAAATTCTGTTAGTAGTCCTATTGGTGAAAAATTTGGGTATATAATACCTCTCTGCTATAACACTATAATCCATCGGCTGCTTTCATAAGCATAGCAACTCCCCCTTATAGAGCTACTTTTTCTTGTTGTATGTTTTGTATATGGAGAGATAATGAACTTCACATATTGTTATGTGAAATTCATTATCTAAACTCCTTGTTTAGGCAAGTATAAGTATTAGAGTAATCACTACTCCCGTAAGTGCACCCCATTGGAATCCTATCCAAAACCGTTCTTTATCCTTAATAGTCATAAGATCGTCTAACGAGTTTCCTTGTATTTTTTCAGGAATCTTTCAATAGGGTTTTCACAAGCATCTACCCCTTCTTCGAAGGATTTGAATTGTTTTTTGACCACGAAGCTATCTCCTGGTACATTTACCTTTATTTCCACTATCTTATTTTCTTTGACAGTGGTATTATCTAACTTTAAATAGACATCGGCATCAATAACCCTATCGTAGAAAAGGTCTAATTTGTCCATTTTTTTCTGGATGAAGTCAACCAATTTTTGATCAACTGTAAAACCGACATTGTGTAAATTTACTTTCATAATCTGAAAAATTTAAAATTAGTACTATTTGTTTGTCATCCTCGGATGCGCATTGTTGTATTGGTTCTTTAGCTCTGCTATACTACTATGAGTATAGACCTGTGTAGCCGCCAGCCCTGCATGCCCTAAGAGTTCTTTTACAGCATTAAGGTCAGCCCCATTGTCCAAGAGGTGCGTAGCAAAGGAGTGCCGCAGCACATGTGGGCTTTTCTTCTGCTTTGTTGTGGCACTGCTAAAATACGAATTTATTATATTATACACAAGTTTTGGGTACATTTTTTTACCACTATCTGTCAAAAATAAATATAATTCGTTAGTATCTAATCCCTTACGCACAGACAAATATTGTTCCAAACACATCCTAACCGAAGGGATTAAGGGAATGATACGCTCTTTACTGCGCTTTCCCAGTACCTTTATCGTCTGTTGAGAGAAGTCTATATCACTTATTTTCAGTTCTATAAGTTCCGCCCGACGCATGCCTGTAGCGTAAAACAACTCTATAATGGTCTTATTGCGTACTTGGGGGTAGTCCCCGCCCTCTTCTGCCTGAGAGAGTACCGTCTCTATCTCCTTCTGGGAGAAGGGAATAGACACTTTCTTCTGCGTTTTCAGCGGAATATGCTGCAAAAAGGGACTACTACTGATAACTAAAGAGCGTACCAAAAAAGCATAATAAGCCTTCAAAGATGCTATTTTCCGATTGATTGACCTATTGGTAATCCCACTTTCTACCAAGTGTATGATCCAAGAACGAATCAAGGGATAATTCACTTGGGAGAGTTCCACAGTAGCGTCTTTTTCCTTAAGGTAAGCGGAGAACTCCTCCATATCAGCAAGGTAAGCTGTTATGGTATGGGGAGAATACTTCTTCTCCAAAGATAGGTAGTTCTTGAATGTCTCCATTTCCTTTTAGAATAAAAAACCTCCGTTACGAATGGTACTGCCCAAAATAAGCAGAGTTACCGCAATCAGGGTAACACATAGAATATGTACCGCCATTTCGGGGAGCTTTTGGATTTGCCCCTTAGCAAGCTTTGGAAGCACCCTTGTTTGGGCACTGATGGCAAAGCAAATGGTCGTGAGTAGCCCAATAATTTTCAGTGATACTACCGTCTCCACTCCTGTGGCAAAGGAAAACCATGAAGATAGTGGTGCATTTAGGTCATAGGCCATCAAAATACCTGTAATGACCAAAAGGAGCAGTGAGGGCATTCCTATAGGCTCATAAGTCTTCTCAAAACGAGAGATAAAGTCAAAATTTTTATGTTTAAGCGCCTTAGGCAAAAAACCTAAAAGTAAAACCAAATGTCCTCCTACCCAAACAGTTGCACTGATCAGGTGAATGATGAGTAGTATATGATGTTTGTCCATATAACAGCTTATTACTATTTGTTCTTAATAGAAGAGCAAATATACAAAATAATTTAGGATAAACGAAACTTTTTCTTGAAAAAATTCTTCCTTGATTATTAGTCAATTATTTATATCTTTTTCGTATATTTGTCCTTTGATAAGAAATATTCCATTATAATGAACAGACATCTTCTTTTGTTGCTATTGTTTGCTTGCTCTTGGGTAAGTAAAGCCAATATGGCAAAACCATATACAGATGGGACTTCTCATACTTGTCTTATTCTTACCAATGATTGCAGCGTAACCCATGAGAAGATTCTTGCTGAAATCGTCAAAGATGATAAGAACTCCTTTAATAATTATATCATCCGCTTTAGGGCAAAATATCATATCTCCTCCCCTAAAGAACAGTCTATGCCACTGCTCTTTATGGCTTCCAACTATCTGAATGACCAGCAAGTTTTTGTAAATGGGCAAGCTATCTCCTCAAACTCTATTGACCAAGAACAGGACTATCCTTTTCTGAGAAAAGAAGAAATCATTGACACCCTACAATATTCTGATGGTACTCCTACCCGATACAATACTTATACTAAGTACTATATTTCCTATGATGGAAAAGAAGAAGAAAAGGTAACCCCCTCAGATCTTATCTACTTTACAGCGCCTCTTAAGACAGGAGAGAATGTGATAGAGGTTAGCTATAGTGCTTTCCCTACTACTTTCCATTATGGGTTTCTTCCCCCTTACCGGTTTGGATACAGCTTATATCCTTCCAAATTTTGGAAAACTTTCCCTGAGATAGAGATTGAAATCCACTTTCCAAAGGAATTAGAATTTGAGCAATCCTCTATGGAAAAAGAGGAATATACAGTAAGTGACCAACTTTTTAAGGGAAAGATCAAGGATATTACCTATGGTAACTACTATTGGCAATTTTCTCCTAAACCTTCTTGGTTTGGTCGTATCGTCCTTACAATAAACCCTTTAGGATTTGGAGCTATTCTCTTTTTAGTTGCCGCAGGGCTGCACATTTATACTATCAGAAAAAAAAGCAAATGGGGCTTATGGTTAGGTGTATTCTTAGCTCCCCTGCTTTTCTATGTAGGACTTTTTGCTGCAATCCCTTTTATTGACTGGGTTTTAGGTCGTCCAAGCAATCAGGGATATGTTTTTCTTATAGCTTTCACTTATCCTATTTTTCTTATATTCTATGGGATGGTCACTTTTATTTACTACCATCTAAAGAAATCCAAAGGATTTTAGTAATTTTGCCCATAAAAATAAATCTATGAAAAAAATTTTATTTTTCCCATTTCTATTACTCTTAGTCGCTTGTCCCAGAAAGCAAGCGCCCCAAAAATTATCAGAGGAGACAGTTCCTCTCCCTGTAGAAGATACCCTCCAGTCTCTGTGTAAAATTCCTAAAAATATTGCCTCTTATATAGAAGCCAACCAAGATACTTTTACTCCTATTGACATAGAAAAACGGTTTTCTAAAGAATTTTGGGAATATTACCAAATTCATCAAGGTAAAGGGTGTCCCATCATTTGTTATGGAGATTTTAATACTGACGGTCAGCAAGATGTCGCTCTTATGGTTGATTACAAGGGAGTAGGAGACATAACATACCCTGACAACACCCCCTTTTTAGCAATCTTCCACAGCTATGAGACCAAGGTAGAAGATCCTGTTATCATCTATCAGTTAGATAGTTATAAAGAGCATAATCACTCTGTCATCTATGAGCAACCAGAAGGAATTGAATGCTATATAGAAAAAGGCAAGAGAAATGGAAAAGATATTATCAATCTGATACTCCCTGAGAAGTCAGGATTTCTAATATACTGGAATGAAGACACTTACCGATACCGATATGTAAATGTCTTAGATGAAATAGAAAACCCTTTTCCCAGAACCACCCTTACTCCAGAGGTAGAGGAGAATTTGTATCAACTCCTAAAATGTGATCATTTCTCATGGAGAGAAGGATATTATCAAATTCCTGATTATGGCTGTTGGAGTCAAATTCAGCAATTAGGGATGGCAAATGTCATCCTAATTCCACGGACATCTGCCTTTGACACCCATCTTGCTTGGGAGAAAGAACATCAGAAAGAAGGATATATCGAGGCTTTAGAGAATAGAATTGAGTCCCTATCCCTTGAAGAAATCAAAAAGCACTTTTGTGCTGTTGTCTTTCTGACTAACCCCTACTATTTGGATTATACCCCTTACTTGGATAGTTCTTACAATCCTACTTACCCATACTATGAAGAAACTTTTCTACTAACCAACGGAAAATGGAGTAAGGAGAAAACTTATCTGATAACCAAAGATACAGATACTCAAATATACAAGCAACAAGAAAAATATATAGATAGCTTATCTAAAAGATATCAATCTAAAATAACAAAATAAATACAAAGATATATGTCATTAATCAAATCTATTTCAGGTATTCGTGGTACCATAGGAGGCAAGGTAGATGAGAACCTTACCCCTATTGATGCAGTCAAGTTTGCCGCTGCTTACGGCTCTTGGCTCAAAGGACAAAGTAGCAAAGAACACGTCAAAGTAGTCATTGGGCGAGATGCACGCATCTCTGGTGAGATGATCCAAAACTTAGTGCAATATACCCTTATTGGCTTAGGAATTGATGTAGTTAATATAGGCCTTAGTACTACCCCTACCGTGGAAGTAGCTGTTCCTATGGAAAAGGCCGACGGAGGCATTATCCTTACCGCCAGCCATAACCCTAAGGAGTGGAATGCCTTAAAACTACTCAATAACAAAGGAGAATTTGTCTCTGACCAAGATGGTAAGGCTATTTTGAAAATCGCTCAAGAGAATGATTTTTCCTTTGCTACAGTAGATCACTTAGGTAAGCTCACCCATGATGATCAGTATATTGACCTCCATATAGAAAAGGTACTTACCCTCCCCTTGGTTGCCCCTGAAGCTATCCAGAAAAAGAAATTCAGAGTAGTAGTAGATGCCGTCAACTCCACCGGCGGGATAGCTATTCCGAGACTCTTGGAACGATTGGGTGTAGAGGTTGTCAAACTCTATTGTGAGCCTAATGGGCACTTCCCTCACAACCCCGAACCACTAAAGGAACACTTGGGGGATATTTGCAAAAGAGTCGTAGAAGAAAAAGCTGATTTCGGTATTGTAGTAGATCCTGATGTAGACCGCTTGGCCTTTATTACTGACAAAGGAGAGATGTTTGGTGAAGAATATACCTTAGTGGCTTGTGCTGATTATGTATTAGGCAAAGCTAAGGGCAACGTTGTCTCCAACCTTTCTTCCTCTCGTGCCTTGCGCGATATTGCTCAAAAGCATGGCGTTAGCTACTCAGCAGCAGCAGTAGGAGAAGTGAATGTCGTTACCGAGATGAAACGCGTAGAAGCCATTATCGGTGGCGAAGGCAATGGGGGAATTATTTACCCTGAGCTACACTATGGGCGAGATGCCTTGGTAGGAGTTGCTTTATTCCTATCCCTTTTGGCAGAGAGAGGTGGCAATGTGCAGCAACTCAGAGAGAGTTATCCTGCTTACTTTATGAGTAAGAACAAGATACAACTGACAGAGCAAATCAATCCTGACCAAATCCTCAAGGCAATGGAACAGAAATATGCTCATGAACAGACCACCACTATTGATGGTCTTAAAATAGATTTTGCCGATAGCTGGGTACACTTGAGAAAATCCAATACAGAACCCATTATCCGTATCTATACTGAGGCAAAAAGCCAAAAAGAAGCCGATGCATTAGCACATCGTTTTATAGAGGAGATACAAGCGCTTATCTAACCCAATCCCTTGCTTATGACTATGTACATTACCTTGGCTATCCTTGTGATTGCCTCCGCCTTCTTTATGATGGGAAAGATCCGTTCGGACTTGGTAGCGCTTTCCTCCCTGCTCCTACTGGTACTCTTTGGTATCCTATCGCCAGAGGAAGCCTTATCGGGCTTTTCTAATTCGGTGGTGGTGATGATGATAGGGCTTTTCGTAGTGGGAGGGGCTATCTTCCAAACAGGTTTGGCTAAAATGATTAGCAACAAGCTACTGAAGCTCGCTGGCAAGAGTGAGCTGAAGCTCTTTGCGCTAGTTATCTTGGCCACCTCCTTCATTGGTGCCTTTGTGAGCAATACAGGGACGGTTGCTCTGATGCTTCCCATTGTAGTGAGTATGGCCATGAGTGCCAATATCAACTCTTCTCGCCTACTCATGCCGCTGGCTTTTGCCAGTAGCTTAGGGGGAATGATGACCCTTATCGGGACACCTCCCAACCTGATTATCAATGAGGAACTAATAAAGCATGGTTTCCCTTCCCTGACCTTCTTCTCCTTTACCCCTGTGGGACTGGTAGCACTTGCTGTGGGACTGTTATACCTTATTCCTGTAAGCAAACGCTTTCTAAACAAGACTGACCCTCATCAAGAAAGCAAGAAAGACGGCAAATCTCTTTCTGACCTTATGGACGAATACCAACTCTCCAAGGATATTCACTTGGTGATGGTAGGGAAGAATGCTCCTTTTGTGGGAAAAACACTCTTGGAGAGCCATATAGCTGATAAATATGAAGTCCATGTAACCGAAATCCTGCGCAAACCCAGCCTCAACAGCTCTATTTTTCAAAATCCCAATCGCGAATTGGCACAAGCCAATACAATTCTCCATGAAGGAGATATCCTCTTTGTACAGGGAGATATTCGCAAGATAGAGGCCATGGCTTGGGAGAAGTCCTTGAGCCTGATAGAAGACAAATTTACCTCTCAAGAGGAGCTTATGAACTCCCAAAAACATGGGATTGCCGAGGTGCTGATTACCTCCGCCTCACGTCTGGTGAATCTGCCTATCAAGAAATCAAAGTTCAGAGAGCAATTCTCACTCAATATCTTGGGTATGCAGCGCAATGAAACCTATATCCTGAAAAACCTGAAAGACCAACGTATTCATTCGGGAGATATACTCTTGGTACAGGGTTCTTGGAAGGACATCGCAAGGCTCAATGACCAACATAGACACCTGATTGTATTGGGACAACCCCTGAAGGAGGCCTCCAAGGTAACCCTAACGCATAAAGCACCTATAGCGGGGATCATCATGCTACTTATGGTAGTGAGTATGATGTTTGATTTTATTCCTATACAGCCTGTAACAGCTGTTTTGGTAGCCTCCTTGCTCATGGTCTTCTCTGGAGCACTGCCCAATGTGGAGGCTGCTTATAAGACTATCAATTGGGAGAGTGTTGTCCTGATTGCCGCTATGCTCCCTATGGCCTTAGCCTTAGAGAAAACGGGGGCTTCGGCATGGGTATCGGAGATGCTTGTAGGCAAGTTGGGCGGCTATAGTCCTTATATTCTTTTGGGAAGTATCTACTTTACCACTTCGCTACTTACCATGTTCATCAGCAATACCGCTACAGCTATTCTGATTGCCCCTATAGCTATGAGTGCGGCCACTAGTATGGGAATCAATCCATTGCCCTTGCTCATTGCCGTATCAGTAGGTGCTAGTATGTGCTTTGCCTCCCCTTTCTCTACGCCCCCCAATGCCTTGGTGATGTCGGCTGGGCGTTATACCTTCATGGATTATGTGAAAGTAGGGCTTCCCTTACAAATACTTATGGGAATTGTAATGATTTTGGTACTGCCTATTCTCTTCCCCTTTTAGATAAAGTTAGAGGCTATCCCGCGGGGATAGCCTCTAACCATTTTGGATTAAATATCACTATTTAATATCTTCAAAGTCATCAATAGTGAATGATGATGACGCCTCTTGCTCCTTGTGAGAAGAGAATGTTTTCTTGAAATCCTTTTGATGTTTTTCAGAGATTACTTCCTCTCCCTTTTCTTCAAAAACATAAGAAGTCATCTCATTCAAGATTTCTTTAAAGGCATTAAAGTCTTCCTTGTAAAGATAAATCTTATGTTTCTGATAATGGGACGAACCATCATCATGTGTGAACTTTTTGCTCTCTGTTATCGTCAAATAATAATCACCTGCTTTGGTGCCACGTATATCAAAGAAATAAGTTCGCCTTCCTGCTCTTAGAGCTTTTGAGAAAATCTCATTGTTTTCTCCTTCATTTTCATACATAATGTTCTATATTTTTAGGTATAATAATTATTTTTACAGTATTGTATTTATTTTATAGTATCATATTCTATGATAAAAATATCTTCATTTTCTCTCTTAAAATAATAGTGCTCACGTCCAAATTTCTCTCTACCTTCAGGGGTATTAATTTCCTTGATGGCCTCCCTGTCTTTGGCTATTTCCTTTTGGAGAAACTCCTTTTGACGCTTAAGGGATTCTATTTCCTTATTCAGCTTTCTTTGGGAAAGCAAAGAATTGGAGTCAAAGAAAAGCATCCATATTCCAAAAGCAGCGATGCCAATGAAGTAAGCATATTTCTTGATATAGGCCTGAAGATCTATCATTATTATTGGATTCTGTTATGGACAATGGTCTTGACAATATCAATAGCCACCTTGTTATGTCGGTTATTGGGAATAATGATATCGGCATATTCCTTGGTAGACTCTATAAACTGCTGGTGCATTGGTTTAAGAGTAGTTTGGTATCGGTTGAGCACCTCCTGTATATCTCTTCCGCGCTCGGTGGTATCTCTTTTGATACGACGAATAAGACGCTCATCGGAATCGGCATGTACAAATATCTTAATATCAAACAAATCTCTCAGATCTGGATGAGAAAATATTAAAATTCCCTCCACTATAATCACCTTACAAGGGGCTATAGGTATCACCTGTGGCGTTCTGTTGTGTTCTACAAAGGAATAAGTGGGTTGCATAATTGTTTTTCCTTGCTTAAGCAGGGAAAGATGCTCCCTGAGCAAATCAAAATCCAAGGACTTAGGGTGGTCAAAATTCACCTTGGTTCTCTCCTCAAAAGTAAGGTGTGACAAATCCCTATAATAAGCATCTTGTGAGATGACACTCACCTCTCCTGGTGGTATTTCTTGGACAATCTGATTGACTACTGTTGTCTTACCACAGCCCGTTCCTCCTGTTATTCCTATGAGTAACATTCATTGTAAATTTTTGCAAAAGTAATTATTTTTCTTGACTTGAAAAAATTGTTTTTCTTAAAATATAACCCCTATTAAGGTTAAAAATCGTCCATGAAAAAGTCCTCATACTCTTGCCAAAAACATTCTACTTGTTGCATCTTTTCATTTAAGAACACCATAGCTTGTTGCCAAGTATCCTTATTATAGATACATACCCCTTGCTTCTCTACCCAAATACGTGCTATTTCCTTACCATTCTCCAAGTAATAGTGCTCTTCAAATAGGATCTCAGGTAGGAACTCTGCCAATATGGATCTTAAGGATAGGAATTTGTTGTAATATTTTTCTATTTCCTGCTGATCTCCCTCTATATCCATACATACCATCGCCTTTTTATTATCAAAATAGAATTTGAATTGGATAGGTTTCACCTTCGTCCTATACAAAATCCATTTATGAGGGAAAGATTTCCCAAAAGACACCCAAAAATCTTGTCTGAGCTTAGCTGCTTCCTCTTTGCTATACATTTATTGGTGATGATAAGGTTCGTTATTGAGAATAGTAAAAGCCCTATAGAGTTGTTCTACAAAAAATAGGCGTACTATCTGGTGAGAGAATGTCATCCTAGAGAGCGAACACATATTGTTAGCTCTCTGATACACCTGTTGAGAAAAACCATAAGGCCCTCCTATGACAAAGACACACTGCTTAACCCCCGTATTCATAATTTTCTGTAACTGCGCAGAAAACTCTACAGAGGTATATTCCTTTCCTCGCTCATCCAAAAGCACTAAGAAGTCATTGTCTGCTATTTGCTTAAGCAGCAAGACACCTTCTTTGTTTTTTTGTTCTTCTTGTGAGATGTTTTTGGTATTTTTCAAGTCAGGAATTGTCTCTATTTCAAATTTTATATAAAATCGTATTCTTTTCTTATAGTCTTCAATTATTTTTTCTAAAAGGGACACATCTGTTTTTCCTACTACGAGTAATTTTATGGTCATTTTACCTTATTTTTTTCTCATCATCATCCAAAATTCGCTTGATAGCATAGAGATTATGTGTGATTTCTTGAATATCTTCATCAAAAATTCCCTCTGGGGTAATACGATCTACACGTACCTTCCCATAAGCATGAATGATATAGCCCGATTGGATCAGAAGCCCCACATGAATGATACGCCCCATGTTATCATTAAAGAAAAGCAAGTCCCCTACTTCGGCATCTTCCAAAGTAGCTACATCACCACTTTCAATAATTTCATACTGGGAAACCACCTCTCGAGGAAGGGTGATTCCCATAAGCTTATAGACCATTTGTACCAATGCTGGACTATCAATTCCAAAAGGAGATTTCCCGCCCCATGAATAAGGCGTATTAAGGTATCTCAGAGCTATCTCTACTACATTCTTACGCAACACCTTTCTCTGCACTTCTCCAGAGAAGAGATGTCCCATAAAGGGGGCATTGCTCACAGTAGCCCCTATACAAATGGGCAAGAGATCATATTCCTTATCACTAATCTGCACATAATCCACCATATCTGAAGCATAACGAGGGAGCACCTTCTTGGTTTCCTGGTAAGTAGCTTCGCTTATGGGAGATAATTGTTTGGCATCTATCCAACCTTCATAGTTATCAAAATCAGTACGTACATAACACCAGCCGTCTTCTTCTTTCATTATAAAGCACAATTCTCCGTATAATAACTGAGAAATCTGTTCGCTCTTATGAGAGGCTTCATCTCGCATCGGTACTATACTCAAATGACATATAGCATACATAATTTATTCCTTATAAAGAGTACAATATTACGATATTTTTTCGTATTAAACAAATTTATTGCATAGTAAAAGAAAAGAGGCATGTGGGATTATGCCTCTTTCTCAATAAATATATATAATTGCGTTACATACGGTTCATACTATGCCAACATAGTAACAGGGTTTTCTATGTAAGCCTTCAAGGTTTGCAAGAATTGTGCACCTGTAGCCCCATCTATAGTACGGTGATCACAAGCAAGGCAAAGTTTCATAGTGTGTCCCACTACAATCTGTCCATCCTTTACAACAGGTTTCTCTACGATAGCCCCTACAGAAAGAATAGCAGAGTTAGGTTGGTTAATGATAGAAGTAAATTGTTCTACTCCGAACATACCTAAATTAGAAACTGTAAAGGTGCTTCCGTCCATTTCAGCAGGTGTTAGCTTCTTGTTACGAGCTTTTCCTGCCAAATCTTTCACCAATACACCTATCTGAGAGAGACTTAAGTTGTCAGCAAACTTAAGTACAGGTACTACCAATCCGTCCTCAATAGCCACAGCTACTCCTATATGTACATGCTTGTTATACACTGTAACATCTCCTTTCCAAGAAGTATTCACTTGTGGATGTTTTCTAAGAGCCATAGCGCAAGCCTTCACAACCATATCGTTGAAAGACACCTTAGTATCTGGCAAGTTATTTATTTGGCTACGTGAGGCCATCGCATTTTCCATATCTACCTCAATGGTAAGGTAATAGTGAGGTGCTGTAAACTTAGATTCAGAAAGGCGCTTAGCGATTGTCTTACGCATTTGTGAGTTCTTCACTTCTTCAGTAACTTCTTCTCCTACAGGAACATAAGCTACAGGAGCAGCAGCTTTCTCAGTAGAGGCAACGGCAGCAGGCTTAGCTGATGGAGTGAATCCTTCTACATCTTTGCGTACGATACGGCCATTTTCTCCACTTCCTTTTACTTCAGATAGGTTGATACCCTTATCCTGAGCTATTTTCTTAGCCAAAGGAGAAGCAAATACACGTCCGTCGGTAGTGGTTGCAGCTGGAGCAGCAGGGGCAGCAGCCGCAGGAGCTTCTGCCTTAGCAGGGGCAGCAGCTGTTGCAGGGGCACTACCACCTTTAGCAGCGGCAAGTACAGCATTTACATCGGTACCTGCAGGGCCTATGATAGCCAATAATGAGTCAATTGGAGCTGATTCCCCTTCTTTGATACCTATATACAATAAAGTACCAGCATAGAATGATTCAAACTCCATTGTGGCTTTGTCTGTTTCTATTTCGGCTAAGATATCTCCTTCTTTTACTGTATCACCTACTTTCTTAAGCCAAGAGGCTACAGTCCCCTCGGTCATAGTATCACTTAGGCGTGGCATGGTAACGATCTGTACGCCTTCAGGCATAGCAGCAGCGGGTGCACTTGTAGCAGCAGCGGCAGGTGTCTCAGCAGCAGCTGGAGCAGCAGCGGCAGGCGCAGCAGCTGCACCACCACCTATAAGTGCTGAAATATCTTCACCTTTCTCACCAATGATAGCCAAAAGGGTATCCACGGGAGCGGTTTCTCCTTCTTTTAGACCAATGTATAATAAGGTACCTGAATAGAAAGATTCAAATTCCATAGTCGCCTTGTCGGTTTCTATCTCAGCGAGAATATCACCTTCCTTTACAGTGTCTCCTACTTTTTTGAGCCATTTTGCTACGACTCCTTCTTCCATGGTGTCGCTTAATCGCGGCATATTTACTATTTCTGCCATTTTCTTTTATAATTTATGAGGTAAAAAAGGATAATTTTCTTGTTCGTATACTACATCATACATTACATTCTTTTCAGGGAATGGAGAGTCATTAGCGAATTTTTCGCACTCTGCTACCAAGTTCTTTACGCGTTCGTCTATGGCTTCTATTTCAGCATCAGTAGCATATTTCTTTTCTTTGATTACGTCAAGAACTTGAGTGATAGGGTCTATCTTCTTATACTCTTCCACTTCCTCTTTAGTACGATAGTGTTGAGCATCGGACATAGAGTGTCCTCTGTAACGATAGGTACGAATATCCAAGAAAGTTGGGCCTTCTCCACGACGAGCGCGTTCTACAGCTTCGTATACCTTTTCAGCTACTGAAACAGGGTTCATACCATCTACAGGTTCGCAAGGCATTTCATAACCTAAACCTAATTTCCAAATATCAGGATGGTTAGCAGTTCTCTCCACAGAAGTACCCATAGCATAGTGGTTATTCTCACAGATGAATATCACTGGGAGCTTCCAGTTCATAGCCATGTTAAAAGTCTCATGAAGGGTTCCCTGACGCGTAGCTCCATCTCCCATAAAAGTAAGGACAACTCCCCCTGTCTCATTGTACTTCTCAGCAAAAGCCAAGCCAGCACCTAGGGCGATTTGTCCTCCTACGATTCCATGACCTCCGAAGAAGTTATGTTCTTTTGAGAAAATGTGCATGGAACCTCCCAATCCATGTGAAGTTCCTGTTCCTTTTCCAAAAAGCTCTGCCATAATTCTACCTGGATCTACCCCTAAAGCGATAGGATGCACGTGATTACGATAGGCAGTAATCATTTTGTCTTTCTTAGGGTCAATTACGTGCATACAACCTGCCACAATTGCCTCTTGTCCATTGTACAAATGTAAAAATCCTCTTACTTTTTGTTGGATATAAGCAGAAGCCAATTTGTCTTCAAACTTTCTCCAAAAGAGCATTTCCTCGTACCATTGCAAATACGTTTTTTTATCTATTTTTTTCATTATCAAGAATGAATTTAGTATGCTTATTTATACTTTTCTAGAGTGCAAATTTACGAATTTTAAATCACTTTGCAAAGGTATAAAAACTTTTTTTATTATAGAAATTTTTTTTTCACTTTTCTTCTCGTCTAAGTAGCAAAATAGCAAAATACACCTCCAAAAAAAGTGCTACAAAGAAAACGAACATGAAAGAGAGGATCTCCCACTCCCCTACCTTGGGCTGGGAAAGCAGTGGAGGAAGCAGGAATGCTAAGCAAGCCAACATCTGCAAAAAGGTGAGCACTATAAAGCGATAGCCTATATACATATTCCCTCCTATAGGGAGTAAAAGCAAGCCACATACCCCTATAGCACACAAAGAATGGAAGATATAGAATGATTCCAAGGAGAAAAACAATAACCCTTTGTAATATTCCTCTACTACATAGAGGTGTAACAGCAGGAAAACACCCATACAAAACAGTATCCTAAGGATTTGCTTAAGATAAAATAAAGAGGGTTTAGAACCCTCTTTGTTTTTGAATGCTTTCATAAGCCTCTTGTATACGTTTGAATTTCTCTTCAGCTCCCTTACGGATAGCCACATCATTGGTGTCAATACGGTCTGGGTGATATTTCTTAACCATATCGCGATAAGCCTTTTTAATTTCAGCTTCAGAAGCATCTTTACTTACCCCAAGGATGGTGTAATCATCGTCTTTTTCTTGGCGGAACATCGCCTTTACACTCTCAAAATCGGACTGATCTATATTAAGATTTTTATTAATACGCTCTATCAAAGCAAGTTCTGCCTCCTTGATACGGCCATCAAGGCTAGCAATATCAAACAAGAAGTGTATAATAGAAAGACGTGCCTCATAGTTGGTGCGAGCACGCATATATAAGCAGATACGAGTTATCGGCACCTCATGCTGTTTGATTTGGTTGAAAGTACGAAATATATCGTTTGCCTTGTCCTTTCCGTAGAGAGAGACAAACTTATAACGTACATAGTCCAACTCCTTTTGGGTAGGTCCTGTACCATCTGCCTTGATCACTAAGGCACAAAGTGCAAGCAAGTTCAGCTCAAAGTCCGAAGGATTGTATCCTCCTTCTATAGCGCCTGCTTGTCTTAGATTCACTTGATTACTTCTGCTTCCCTTAAATAAAGTTAGGCGGAGTAATAATCCCAAACATAGAACAGCTATACCCACCCATATGTTTCTGGTAATAAGGCCGATAACTATCGCCACAATATACTCTAGGTATTTTTCTATAATTCTTGGCATATTCTTTCTTTTTTGAGGGCAAAGATAAAGATTTTATTTTTTATAAACAAATGATATTCTAAATTTTTTTTAATTTTAATTCAATCTCTTCTGTTTAAAAAACTTGCGAAATGATTTGAATAATATTCTCGGATTTCCCCATGGAATAGTAATGGAGCGAAGGTACGCCTGCCTTCTTCAGCTCTATACTTTGGGCAATCGCCCACTCTATCCCAACCTGCTTAACGGCCTCATTGTTCTTACACTTTTCTATTTCCTTAACCAACTCCTCCGGAAAGTCTAAGAAAAAAGCCTGAGGAAGTATATTAAGATGTTTTTTGACACTAACTGGTTTAATTCCTGGAATAATAGGTACATGAATTCCCATTTCGCGCGCCTTAGCTACAAACTCAAAATACTTTTTGTTGTCAAAGAACATCTGAGTAACTACATAGTCGGCTCCATTATCCACTTTTTCTTTGAGTTTTTCCAAATCAAATGTTTTGGAAGGGGCTTCTATATGCTTTTCAGGATAGCCAGCCACTCCTATACAGAAATCCATACCTATATTGGTTTCCAAAGTATCATGTAGGTAGATTCCTTTGCGCAAATTATCGATCTGTTTTACAAGGTCAAGGGCATATACATTGCCATTTTTGGTAGGGCGAAAATACCTTTCCTCCTTCATAGCATCGCCCCTGAGTGCCATGATGTTGTCTATTCCCAAATAGAAACAATCCACTAGCAGATCTTCTGTTTCTTCCTTGGTAAATCCCCCACAGAGTACATGAGGTACCGTATCTATATTATACTTATGTTGTATAGCCGAGCAGATACCCACTGTACCCGGGCGCATACGAATGAGTTTTTTCTCCAACAATCCATTGGGATGCTCCTTGTAGAGATACTCTTCGCGGGAAGTTGTTACATCAATAAAAGGAGGCTTGAACTCCAAGAGAGGCTCTATATTCTTGTACAGTTCCTCTATATTATTTCCCTTCTTAGGCGGGACTATTTCAAAGGAAAATAATGTTTTCCCTTTAGCTTGTGCTATATGCTCCGTTACTTTCATCTTGTTTTTTATCTTTTTCTCTAATAATACTCTATCACCCGTTCTGTTATCTCTACAGGGTTTCTATTTATATATTGTGTTCGCTCTACCCAGTTTCCTTTTTCGTCGAAGGTATAGACGAATGTATATTTTTCATCTAAAATACCCTTGCGATATATTTGTTCTTCTGTTACGTTGCCATTTTTGGCTCTGCTATAAAGTATATCCCAGTTTTCTTTACCTTTTTTATGATTCTCCTCTACCAAATTATGATTTTTATCATACTTGTAAAAGATTTCTGTATCTTGTAAGTAATATTCTATCAGATCTCCGTCGTCATTATAAACCACTTTTAATTCAAATTGTGTTTTATTCTGATACAGATGACCTCCTGTAATAACTCCTTTGTCATCATAAGTTGTTAAGAGATAATCTCCATCATTGAAATACATCTTTCCTTCAGTTCTGCTACCCTTATCATCATATTTATAGGTAAATTTCTTTTCATAGGAATAAATATTATCTTTGTTATAATACACAATTTTAGTAAGATATCCCTTTTGAGTAAATACATATAGAGTATTTTGCTTATTGTCCTTCTGCTTGTGATTTTTAGCATCGTAAGTCTTTACTCTCAGCGTTTTGATGTTTCCTTTAAGCTCTTGGGCTGTCCAATCATTCTTCACTCCTGTGTTATCTGCATTCGTATTACTCTCTGGTGCTGTATCCATCTCAGAGATCGGTTCTCTTAGCTCTTTTGGGCCTTCTCCATAGGTTATTTCCCTATCGGTTAGATAAATTGCCTTACCATTAAGGTATTCTATACGCTCTGTCCAGTTATTTTTATCATCAAGGGTATATACATAGGTATGATTAGCAATGGTCTTACCATTTTTGTCATATTTTTTCCGCTCTATCATATTTCCTTTATAATCATAGACAAAAGAATACTTATATTTCAGTTGGCCTTCAGCATCATAGATATTAGTTTCTATACATAGGTCTTGGTCATTGTAAGCATTTATTTGTTTTTGTTCCAATTCTCCCTTTTTATTATAGGTTTCTTCCTCAAGGAGTAATTGTTTGTCATTGTAAGAGCGTATTTCTTTTTGAAGAAACACCCCTTGGCCACTGTAACTATTAATTTCTACTTCATTACTCTCAGAATCCTGGGTATAGATATACCTTGTTTTAAGTGTGCCGCCTTCCTTAAACTCATTGACCAAAGCGCGATTCCCTTTGGTGTCATATCTATATTCATAGCGACGCATAGCCTTGTCGGTAGGAGAGAAAAAGGTCTTTTCTACTTGGTTTCCCTTGTTGTTAAATACCGTAAGGGTATTCTCTCGCTCGGAGGTTCTGGCTTTCTTTTCCACTTGGTTAAATTTCTCAATTACCGAATAAGAAGTCATACGCACTTGCTTTATCTCTCCGTGCAAGTTCTGTTGTTTCAGATCATTATAAATATCTCTCCCTCCACAACTTACAAGAGAGAGTGCTATCATAAAAAATAAGATTTTGTTCATATCGGTTAAATTTTCTGCAAAAATACATCTTTTTTCACTATTTGCCAATTTTGTAGAAAAAAATTACTTATCCAAAAAATGGCATTCTTTTTGTACTCAAAGGTTATAAACAGACTTTTTGAAAATTTTTACAGATGAAAATAGAATAATAAATCATTGTAAATCAGATTATTAAAGTATTCTATAAAGAGAATACATATAATTTTGCGTTTTATTGGGTATCATCATTAAAAAAATACACTATATTTGTTGCGCATTTAGAACTAAATAAATTTATATGATAAAAAAATTTTTGCTCCTTGCCTCTTTTTTAGTATTTTCCCCTTGTTTTTCACAGAATGACAGTGCTTTTCAAGATGGAGAATATCTAAAGTTTCGTGTACGTTATGGCGTTTTCAATGCAAGCTATGCCTCTCTCCTATTGAAAAACAAGGTATATGAGGGTAAAACAGTCTATCACGCTTTAGGGAAAGGAGAAACTACAGGATTAGCTAAATTATTTTTCAAGGTTGATGACACTTATGAGAGCTATTTTGATAAAAATACAGGGAAACCCTACTTTTTCAATCGTGATATCTATGAGGGAGGTTATACCAAGAAGCTGAATTTCTTTTTCAATTTTGATACTAATAACCTACGTATCAAGAATTTGGAGAATAATGAAGAGAAAAATATGACTATACAACCTGATATAAAAGATGTTATCTCTACTCTATACTACCTGCGTAATAATCCTAAGATGAACTCCCTGAATAAGAATGATGAGGTGAGCATGGATATGATTTTCGATGACGATGAAGTATACCGATTTCGACTCAAGTTCTTAGGACGAGAAAAAGTAAATACACCACTAGGAGATATTAACACACTCATTTTTAGACCCTTAGTTCAAGATGGACGTGTATTTAAAGAACAAGAAAGTCTCACTCTATGGATTAGTGATGACCAAAATAAGATTCCCGTCAAGATAAAGGCTAGCCTTAGGGTAGGGTCTTTGGTAGGTGAAATTATTAGCTTTAATGGACTAAAGCACCCAACTACATTAAAAAAATAACTATGGAAAAAGATTTAAGTGATTTAAGGCTTGTCTATTCCTTGGGAGCACTCTTGGAAAAAGACCTCAGAGAGAATCCTATGGAACAATTTCAACAATGGTTTCTACAAGCACAGCAATCAGGTACGGTACAAGAGCCTAATGCTATGTCTGTAGCCACCATTGGGCTAGACGGTTTCCCAAAAACTCGAGTGGTACTACTCAAGAAATTTACCGATGAGGGCTTTATCTTCTATACCAATTATAATAGTGAGAAAGGAAAAGCCATAGAAGCCCACCCAAATATCTGTCTATCCTTCTTTTGGCCTGCATTGGAACGACAAATCATCATCAAAGGAACTGCTGAGAAGCTCGCGGCCAATCTCTCCGATGGTTATTTCCTATCACGCCCTCGTGGTAGCCAGTTGGGTTCTATAGTATCTGAGCAGAGCCAAGTGGTACCCTCAAGGGAGTACCTACAGGAACAACTCTCTGCTCTAGAGCAGGAAATGGAAGGCAAGCCCCTACAGCGCCCTGCTCATTGGGGAGGTTTTCTCGTGCGCCCTGTCTCTTTAGAGTTTTGGCAAGGACGCCCTAATCGACTCCATGACCGTATCCGGTATACACTACAAGAAGATTATGATTGGAAAATAGAGCGCCTGAGTCCTTAAAAAATACTAATTAAACCCAAATTTGGTAGAAAAACATTTTTTTTATTAACAAGTACTCTTTTTTTCTTTTATGTATAATGAAAAATGTGTACTTTTGTGCCGAAAAAATCTATGACTTTATAATATTGACATATGAAAAATTTAGATACTTATATAGAGGATTTGTTATTCAAGCACCAGTGTGTGATCATTCCTGAGTTTGGAGCTTTCGTTTCCAACAGGAAGGCAGCAGAATTGGCCGCTGACAAATCTTTTTCCCCTCCACAAAAAGAATTGACTTTCAATGCTCGCCTTACTTATAATGATGGATTGCTTGCCAAGCATATTTCTGAAGTGGAGCGCTCCTCATATGAGGAGGCTCAAGGGTATATTAAGTCCGTAGTTACCACTTGGAAACAAGATCTTAGTTTAGGAAAGGAAATAAGACTTGCCAATATAGGGAAGTTCACTAAAGGAACTGATAACAATGTGATTTTCACTTCTTTGTCAAAAGAAAACTACCTTACTGATTCTTTTGGTATGTCCAATGTGGCTGCTAAAGAAATCAATAAGAGTGAGACAGGGGTGGAAATTGCTAATCCTATATATGGTAATGACCAGAATAACAAGCCTGGATTGGTTGAAAACCCCAGTGTGACCCCTGAAGAAGCGGCAGCCGGCAAACCTAAACCCAAAATGCCTCTCCCTATAAAATATGCAGCTGTGGCTATTGTAGGCCTTTCAGCTATTGGGTTTGCTATCTATTCTTTCCTCAATAACCAAGAAAACCCTACTGTAGTAGAAGTACAAGCCGACCCTGCCAAGGTAGAGGAGCTTGTCAATGAAGAAGTAGCTAAAGCTACCTATGTCCCTGATGTACAGCTAACAGCTACTGCTATACAAGTTACCAAAGACCCTGCTTTGGTAAAAAAACGCAACGAAGAGAAGAAACGAGCCGAAAAAGAAGCTGCTCTTGCAGCCAAAGAAGCTGAAAAACAAGCTGCTCTTGCTGCTAAGGAAGCTGAAAAGGCTGCCAAGGAAGCTGAGAAACAAAATACAGCAAGCACTTCAAACAATACAAGCAGTGGCAGTAGCACGACTAGAGATACAGGTACAAAGGCCTCTAGCGGAAACTTTTTCTTGATTGCAGGAGCTTTCAGTTCCGAAGCCAATGCTCGCAATCGCATCAAGCAACTTAAAAGAGATGGATATAGTAGTGCCACTATGGTAGGACAAAACGAAAAAGGTTATTACTTAGTTGCCTACAAAAGTTTCAGTTCTCGCTCACAAGCTGAAAGTTATATGCCTGAGATAAAGGGTAAAGGATTAAGCACTTGGGTATATCCTCCCGCTAAATAATCCTAACCCAATAAATAAAAAAGCTATCCTTGATTTGGATAGCTTTTTTATTTATCGGTTATTTATCTTTGTCGTCAGATCAGTGAAGAACTTTCTAAACTGCTTATCGGTCTCATTAAGATTATCTACCGTCTTACAGGCGTGAAGTACTGTAGCATGATCACGCTTTCCTATGAGTTTTCCTATGTTAGCCAAAGAGAGTTTAGTATATTTTTTAGCAAAGAACATAGCCAACTGGCGTGCCTGCACTACATGTCTCTTTCTAGTCTTGGATTGTAATTCCTCTACTGTAAGCTGGAAGTATTCTGAAACAATCTCTTGGATATACTCCACTGTTACTTCCTTCTTGATATTCTTTACAATCTTATCTACCGCTTTCTTTGCCAAATCAAGAGTAATTTCCTTCTTGTTGAAGAGTGCTTCTGCTACCAAGGAGGTATTGACCCCTTCCAATTCTCGGATATTGGTCTTTACATTCTGAGCTATATAATCCACTATCTCATCGGTCATTTCTACCCCATCGCGGTAGAGAATTGCCTTGAGGATACGTCTGCGCATCTGGTAGTCGGGGGCTTGTAGTTCTGCTGATAGTCCCCACTTAAAGCGAGAGAGTAGGCGCTGTTCTACATCCTGTATATCCACAGGGGCCTTATCAGAAGTCAAGATCAACTGCTTCCCATTCTGATGTAAGTGGTTAAATATTTGGAAGAAAACATCCTGAGTTCCTTGTTTGGAAGCAAAGAACTGT
Organism: uncultured Capnocytophaga sp.; assembly: GCA_963528845.1. GTDB lineage: Bacteria > Bacteroidota > Bacteroidia > Flavobacteriales > Flavobacteriaceae > Capnocytophaga. The sequence goes on from CAURXJ010000002.1 coordinate 28,472, forward strand.
ACGTTATCTATAATAAGAACATCTATCTGTTGGTAAAAATGAATAAAATCGGTACGGTTGTTATTTTTTGCAGCTACTGCATATTGTTTGGTAAAATCCTCAGCCTCAATATATAAAATCTTCTTTTTAGGATGCTTCTCTTGGATCTCATTGCCAATGGCATGAGCCAAGTGGGTTTTCCCAAGCCCTACTCCTCCGAATATAAACAGCGGATTGAAGGAAGTACCTCCAGGTCTTTCAGTGATCGCCTTACCAGCTGAGCGTGCCAAGCGGTTACTTTCTCCCTCAATAAAGGTATCAAAGTTCTTATTTGGATTCAGCTGAGAATCCACTTTTACTTCCTCTATCTCTACCAGCCCTGGTACTATATAAGGGTTATATGCTTGTTGAGGTTTTTGTTTGTACCCCAATACCTCCATACTAGTTGCCTTACGGTTGGAGCTTGGAAGTTGCTCTGTTGCCTGCTCAGTCTTATTAGGATTGTTCTCCATCTTAATATTATAGATGAGCTTGGGGCGAGAGCCTAACTCCTTAGTTAAGGCACTCCAAATTAGGTTGATATAATGATCCTCCAGCCATTCCATGAAGAACATGCTAGGCACCATAATCACCAAGGTATTATCATCGGTCAGCTCCACAGGCTCTATGGGCTTAAACCAAACATCAAATACATCCTTGGATATGTTATCCTTTATAAAGGACAAACAATTTTCCCAAATATTCCGTACATCGGTATTCATTAGTTATAAGAAATTTTATATATTTGCGTTTTAAAAATGAGGGGTAAAATCATTGGGCAAAAATGCAACTTTTTTTTTGAATAAAAAAATTTTTTTGCCCTTTTCCGAAAATTATTATTATCTGATTAATTATCAACTATTTAAAATAAGAAAACATGAATAATTCATTTACTTTTCAAGTACGTACCCGCTATGGGGAAACAGACCAAATGGGGGTTATATATTATGGTATATATCCACAATATTTAGAAATTGCCCGTGTAGAGTGGCTCCGTAGCTTAGGCATCTCCTACAAGGAGCTGGAAGAGAAAGGTATCATGCTACCTGTTGCCTCCCTACATATTGACTACAAGAAACCTGCCCTCTATGACGAACTCCTCTCCATTACCCTCACCCTAAAAGAACCTCCTACCTCTAAGATTACTTTCGACTATGAAATCTTCAATGAGCAACAACAACTCCTTTCGAAGGCTCATACTACCCTTGTCTTTGTAGATAAAAACACCTTCAAACCTATAAAATGTCCGTCTTTTATCTTGGAGAAAATTAATTTTTAGAGTAAAATTCGTATCTTTGTCCCTCGTTTCACATCAGGGGTGTTCTATCGCCGCTCTACCAAAGCACAAGCCTTTGGTTCTCTTTTCTTTAGAGAGAAAAAGCCCTTTAGAAAGCTCCTGCTATAACGATAGGACAAAGATACAAAAAATATTTGAACACTTCACAAGAAAAAACATTATTTTATGAAAGAAGAAATTCAGATGGATATGGTAAAAATCGCTCAAAAAATACTTACCAATCCTGCTTTCTTGGATAATTCTGAACTCTTAGTCAAAGAATTACAAAAACTCTACGAAAGAGCTTTGGTTTTTAATTTCTTAGAGAAGAATCACCCTGAAGCACTTAAGAAAAACACCTATACACCTCCCTCCACTCCCCCTTCTGCTATAAAAGAGGAAAAGATAGCCCCCAAGCAAGCCCAAGTGAATACACCTACCAATACATGGGATGATATTCGCTCTCAAGCTCCTGAAAAAGAGATTATCTTTGAAGAGAAAACCTCCTCTCCTAAAGCACAGAGTGAGGCTCCTAAAACTCTCAATGACCGTATAGCTTCCCAACAATTACAGATAGGGCTGAATGACCGTATTGCCTTTGTTACCCATCTTTTCAACGGAGATATAGAGGCCTATAACAGGGCTATAGCCATGATTAATAACCTACATACCCCTGACGAATGTTGGGCTTTTATCCTTCAGAAGGTGAAGCCTTCTTTCAATAATTGGCAAGGAAAGGAAGAATACGAGGATCGGTTCTTTTATATTGTTTCTAAACGTTTTGGATAATGGGAAAACTTTACTTAATTCCTACCCCTATTGGTAACTTACAGGATATCACCCTTAGAGCCTTGCAAGTACTTGAGCAGGTTGATCTCATCTTGGCAGAAGATACTCGTACAAGTGGCAAGCTCCTCCAGCACTTTCATATCAGTACTCCCATGCTTGCACACCATAAGTTCAACGAACACCAAGCCCTTGAGGGAATCCTTAGAAAGCTCAAGGACGGCCAGCAGCTCGCCCTTATCAGTGATGCAGGTACCCCTGCCATTGCCGATCCGGGATTTTTGCTCTCCAGAGCTTGTATTGCCGAAGGTATCCCTGTGGAGACGCTCCCTGGGGCTACAGCCTTTGTCCCTGCCTTGGTCAATAGTGGATTGCCCAATGATCGTTTCGTTTTCGAAGGCTTCCTTCCTGATAAAAAAGGGCGACAAACCCGCCTGAAAAACCTTATGGAAGAGACCCGAACGATGATTTTCTATGTCTCTCCTCACAAGCTCATAAAGACCCTTGAAGAGTTTACCCAATTCTTCGGGGCTGAGCGTAAGGCGAGTATCAGCAGGGAGCTTACCAAAATACATGAGCAGACGCTCAGGGGCACCTTGGCTGAACTTTTAGCCCATTTTCAAAGCCAAAACCCCAAAGGTGAGTTTGTTCTAATTCTCTCAGGAAAGGACACAAAATAAGGGGTAAGACCTACAGCCTTACCCCCTTTTTAGCAAATGTGTTTCTATTATGCGTTCATTATTTAGCCTTGCGCATGAACTCCTCTATCGTATCTACCATGGAACTGCTACCACAGAAGAAAGGTGTACGCTGGTGTAGCTCGGTAGGCTCTAATTCCAAGATACGCTGAAAGCCGTTGGAGGCCTTTCCTCCTGCTTGTTCTGTAAGGAATGCCATAGGATTGCACTCATAGAGTAAGCGTAGCTTTCCATTAGGAGACTGAGAGGTAGAAGGATACATATAGATACCTCCTTTGATCATATTTCTATGGAAATCCGATACCAAAGAACCTATGTAGCGAGAGGTATAAGGACGATCATCCTTTTCTTCTTGACAGAACTTAATATAATCCTTCACACCCTGAGGGAATTTTATATAGTTCCCTTCGTTGATAGAATATATTTTTCCTTTTTCAGGGAATTTCATATCGGGGTGAGAGAGGTAGTAACTACCCAATGAGGGGTCTAAGGTAAAGCCATTTACACCCTTACCTGTGGTATAGACAAGCATAGTGGAAGAACCATATACGATATACCCTGCGGCAACTTGGTTCACTCCTTTTTGTAAGAAATCCTCCAACTGCACTGGGGTACCTTCTGGGGTAATGCGTCGGTAGATAGAGAAAATAGTACCTACGGAGACATTCACATCAATATTGGACGAGCCATCGAGTGGATCTATCAGCACCACATACTTGCTTAACTCAGAGTTTTCTCCGTTTTTGATTTCAATAAAAGTATCGTTTTCCTCTGAAGCAATACCACAAACTACCTCGCGCTGAGAAAGAGACTTGATGAAGGTCTCATTGGCAATAACATCCAATTTCTGTTGTTCTTCCCCTTGTACATTTTGGTTACCTACAGCACCCAATACATTGGCAATACCTGCTTTGTTAATGGCTCGATTGACCATTTTGGAAGCAATTTGCAAACAACTAATAAGTCGTGATAATTCCCCTGTGGAGTACTTAAAATCACGCTGTTTCTCAATGATAAACTCCCCTAAGGTGGGCAGACTTTTTTCTTCTTTCATGTTAATATCTCTTTATTTTAGTACTGCGAATTTACAATTTTTTTTCCATACAACCATGTCATTTATTTAGATTATAACAAATTTAACACTCTTGTTCTTTCAAAATAACTACCTTTGCAATCCTTTAAAAATGGTTTTTATAGATGATTATCGACACACATACCCATCTGTATGTAGAGCAGTTTGATACAGATTATAAGGAGGTTATACAGCGAGCCATGGACGCTGGAGTAGAAAAATTCTTCCTCCCGGCCATAGATTCCTCTTATACCGAACGCATGTTTCGCTTGCAAAAAACATACCCTAAGCAGATGTATCTTATGAATGGTTTACACCCCTGTAGTGTGAAAGCGGATTGGGAAAAAGAACTCGCCCATGTAATCGCTCTCATGCAAGCTCACCCTAATACTTTCTATGCTATTGGTGAAATCGGTATAGACCTCTACTGGGACCGTACCTTTTTAGAAGCTCAAAAAGAAGCCTTTCGCCAACAGATTCGCATAGCCAAGAGCTATAAGCTCCCTATTGTAATCCATTGCAGAGAAGCCTTTGAGGAAGTTTTCGAGGTACTTGAAGGGGAAAAAGATGAGCAATTATTTGGCATATTTCACTGTTTTTCAGGTAATCAACAACAAGCCGAACAGGCTATTTCCTATGGATTGAAATTGGGTATAGGAGGCGTTGTAACCTTTAAGAATGGGAAAATAGACACCTTTCTTAGTTCTATTGCTTTGGAACACATTGTTTTAGAGACCGATGCCCCCTACTTGGCTCCCGTACCTTTCCGTGGCAAACGCAATGAAAGTAGCTACCTTACCTATATCATAAAGAAACTTTCTGAGCTATACAAAGTATCTGAAAATGAGATTATTAACCAAACAACAGCCAATGCCATTGAAATTTTCAAGCCTTGATTGTTTCTTTTCTGATAAATTTTGTGTAACTTTGCACTGTTATATTCAACCGCTACATTTTGACAGATTTTTCTCAAATACGCCCTTTTCACGATAGTGAGGTATCCGAAATATTGAACTATATCAAGGATAACCCAACCATATATCAGCTACTGCAATTTGGCTTTCCCAAGCTCAATGAACAGGAGCAGATGAAGTTATTGCTTTCGTGCAAAAAAATAAGAGATTTTCAGTCAAGGATCATGTATCCTATCATCAAGAGTGCCATTAGTAAGAGTGTTACACAGCTCTCTGACGATGGTTTTGAGTACCTCAACCCCTCTCAGTCCTACTTATTTATTTCTAATCATAGAGATATCATACTGGATACCTCCTTTCTCAATGTATTACTACATGAAAAAGGATTTAAGATGACTGCTTCGGCCATGGGGAGCAATTTGGTGAATACTCCTTTCCTTTTGGCTTTTGCTAAGCTCAATCGTAACTTTATCATACACAGAGGTTTATCTCCAAGGGAGACGCTACAAAAATCCCAATTGGTATCTCAGTTTATCGCTCGCTGTGTGATTGAGAAAAACCGCTCCGTGTGGATTGCCCAACGAGAAGGACGCACCAAGGACGGAAACGATCGTACCCAGCAGGGGGTAATCAAGATGCTTTCCATGAATTGTCCCAAGCAGATGCCTCTGATGACTTATTTCAAACAACTGCACATAGTGCCCATGGCCATATCATACGAGTTTGACCCCACTGATATCTTAAAAATTCCCGCTCTTTTGGCACAACATCATGGAGTGGAATATATTAAAAAAGAAAACGAGGACTATAATAATATAGTACAAGGCTTAGTAGGACAAAAGGGTTGCGTACATATCTCGGTAGGAAAGCCTTTATATGAGGATTTAGACCTTATTGCAGAGCAAGAGGAACACACCAACCGACAGATACAAGCCCTTGTGGAGTTGATGGACGCTAGAATTCATTCTCAATACAAGCTATTTGCCAGCAACTACATAGCCTATGATTTACTTAACGACATAGAAAGATTTTCCGATAAATATACCGAGAAAGAACTTAGACAATTTGAGAGACGATTAGAGAATAGAAGTAATTCGGAAGGTAACATTTCTCGCAAAAAATTCTTAGAAATGTATGCCAACCCTGTCATTAATAAATTAAAATTATGACTCACAGAACAAAAATTCTCCTCATCTACACAGGAGGTACCATCGGGATGGTGAAGGATTATGAAACAGGTGTGTTACGCCCTTTCCGTTTTGAGAAAATCAAAGAGCGCTTACCTGAACTCTCTCAGCTGGACAGTGATATAAGTCACGTCTCTTTTGATCCTCCTATTGATTCGTCGGATATGAACATTGCTCACTGGGAAAGAATCGCCCAAAGTATCAAAGAGAATTACAATGATTACGATGGCTTTGTCGTCCTTCATGGCAGTGATACTATGGGATATTCGGCCTCTGCACTGAGCTTTATGCTAGAGAACTTAGCCAAACCTGTGATCTTTACAGGTTCACAGCTTCCTATAGGTGACCTCAGAACCGATGCCAGAGAGAACCTTATCACCTCTATTCGCTTGGCCAGTCTCAAGGAAAACAACAAACCTGTCATAGAGGAAGTATGCCTATATTTTGAATACAAGCTCTATAGGGGCAATAGAACAACCAAGATAGATGCAGAGAATTTTCAGGCCTTTGACTCGCCTAACTATCATATATTAGCCGAAAGTGGCGTACACCTAAAGGTACATCACGAATACCTATACCAAAGAAAATCTCAAGAGGCCTTGCAAGTCTTTACCCAATTTGATCCTCATGTAGCTTTCTTGAAGATTTTCCCCAACATCACCCAACCTATATTAGAAGGTATCCTTAGTATCCCTTCGCTTAAGGGGGTAGTTATGGAGACTTTCGGATCAGGGAATGCCCCTACCGAAGATTGGTTCTTAGCTACCATAGAACAGGCCATCAAAAGAGGTGTTACTGTGGTCAATATTACCCAATGTATGCGTGGATTTGTGCTTCCTAACAAGTATGAAGCGGGTTCTCACTTTGAAAACATAGGGGTTATCAACGGAAAAGACCTCACTAGTGAAGCTGCTATTACCAAACTGATGTATCTATTAGGAAAGAACCTTGATAGCAAAACACTGAAAATCAAGTACGAAACAGAGATACAAGGAGAAATATCATAAAATTTTATTAAGAAATATTGAGCTATCATTTTTTTGTTGTAATTTAGCGGCTTGTAAAATGATACTTATTTAGAGAGGTGTCCGAGTGGTCGAAGGAGCACGCCTGGAAAGTGTGTATACGCCAAAAGCGTATCGAGGGTTCGAATCCCTTCCTCTCTGCTTTATTTTATTAATTTAATATCCACCTAAAAAATTGAAAAAATGAAAAAAATGTATTCAAAATTAGCCTTAGCCGCGTTGCTTTTCATAAATGTTAGCTCTGTTTTCGCACAAGAAGCTACTCAGAGAAGTGTGAATCAAAGTTTCAAGGAATACTTCATCAAGGGAGGTCCTGCCTACATGGCACCTATCCTTTTGTGTCTTATCATTGGACTTGCCGTTGCCATTGAGCGTATCATTTATTTGACTATGTCCACTACCAATACCAAAAAACTATTGGAAAATGTAGAGGATGCTCTTAAGAATGGTGGAACAGAAGCAGCCAAGGAAGTATGTAGAAACACCGCAGGGCCTGTGGCTTCTATTTTCTACCAAGGTCTTGATCGTGTAGATGAAGGTATCGATATCGTAGAAAAATCTGTAGTTTCTTATGGAGGTGTCCAGATGGGGCTTTTGGAAAAGAACGTATCTTGGATTTCCCTATTTATCTCCATTGCTCCGATGCTTGGGTTCATGGGAACGGTAATTGGTATGATTCAGGCCTTTGAAAAGATCAGCTTAGCTGGTGGTTTGGATGCATCTTTGATCGCTGGAGATATCCAAGTAGCATTGCTTACTACCGTATTCGGGCTTATCGTTGCGATGATTCTTCAAGTATTCTATAACTATATCGTAGCTAAAGTAGACAGCATTGTAAATGATATGGAAGATGCTTCTATCTCACTTGTTGACCTATTGGTAGCTTACAAAAAATAATTACTAACCCTTAAAATCTCTATCCATGCACAAAATATCAAGATTAATAGCGCTTATTTTGGGCGTTATAGGACTTGTTCTTTGCGGTTGGCTTATGGTTAGTTCCGATGAGACCAAGAACAGCATTGACAATTTCCCTATGATAGGTATGTTCGGCGTAGCTTATTTGCTATTGGTTATTGGATTAGTAGTTGTTATTCTCTCTGCTTCCAAGAACATATTATCCTCACCCAAATCAATTAAAAAGACCTTACTCTATGCAGGAGCTTTCTTAGGAGTGATAATAGTATCCTATCCCCTTTCCTATGCATTGTTTGGTTCAGACAGTAACTTCCAGTGGATAAGTGCCGGTATTATGGCAACCTATCTGCTTATACTCATCTCGTTAGTGTCTGTGGTTTTCTCAGTTATCAAAAGAACTTAAAAAATGGCAAGACGTTCAGTACCCGAAGTAAATGCCGGCTCCATGGCAGATATAGCATTTCTTTTGCTTATATTCTTCCTTGTAACGACCGACATCACATCCAATGCGGGAATAGCTGCAAAATTACCGCCTAAAGTTCCCAAACAAGAACAACAAGAACCTCCTATTAACGAACGCAACTTGTTCGTCGTATTAGTTAATAAAAATAATCAGCTTTTAGTAGAAGACCAAATATTGGACATCAAAAATCTTAGACAAAAAGCGGTTGAGTTCTTAGACAATGGAGGCGGAAAAGCCGAAGAGGCTTGTAGCTATTGCCAAGGCAAGCATGACCCAGCTTCATCAGACAATCCTAATAAAGCGGTTATCTCCTTACAAAATGACCGAGAAACCAATTACGAAACTTATATTGCTGTGCAAAATGAACTAGTAGCAGCCTACAATGAGTTACGTGAGAGAGAACGTAAAAGATTGTTCCCCAATGAAGTTACTTACGCAGAGATGGATGCAGAGTTTAACGCTGCAAAAACTCCTGAAAAGAGAAAAAATGAACTAAGACCAAAACTAGAAAAATTGCAAGAACTATTTCCTAGAAAATTGGTGGAAGCAAGTGTAAAAAAAGATAAATAATTTAGAATTATGGCAAAGTTCAACAAGAAAAAAAGTGATGAGGTACCTCCTATCTCAACCGCCTCTCTGCCTGATATTATCTTCATGCTTTTGTTCTTTTTTATGACAGTTACCCAAACTAAAGATGGGGAAATAAAAGTAGCCAATGATATTCCATCGGCAGATCAAGTACAAAAATTAGATAAAAAAGACCCTGTGATCTATGTGTATGCAGGGGAACCTTTACAAAGATATCAAGATAAGTTTGGTAAAAATGCAAAACTTCAGATTAATGATGTGTTTGTAGATGTAGATCAGGTAGGTACACCTATCCTTAAATACAAAGAAGGACTACAAGAGCGATACAAAGATGTATTTATCACCTCCTTAAAGATTGACAAGCATACTAAAATGGGGATCATCGGAGACTTAAAAGAACAGTTGAGAGAGATCAATGCTTTAAAGATTAATTACATAACAAAAGAAGGAAAACCTGCTGTGTTAGGTGACTAATCAAACTTTAGAAAATTGTAGTTTTTATAGTTTATATTATTTTTATAAGAATCCGTGAAATATTTATTTTACGGATTTTTTTATAGATACTTCTTTGTGAATTCTTATACCCAATTTGACTATGAAAATACTTCATACTGCCGACTGGCACTTAGGAAAAAAATTAGACCGCTTCTCCCGTATAGAAGAGCAGCGTGCTGTAATGGGAGAGATTGTACAAATAGCCGATGCCCAAAAGGTAGATGTGGTTATCATCGCAGGAGATCTTTTTGACAACTTCACCCCCAATACCGACGCCATAGAACTATTCTACAAGACCGTTAAGCAACTCTCCCTCGGTGGGCGCAGGCCTGTGGTAGCTATTTCTGGCAATCACGATGCTCCAAAGCTCATCGATGCCCCTGATCCTTTAGCTCGCGAATGTGGTATTTTCCTTATAGGTCAGCCTTTTGCTCTGGTAACCCCTATAGAAACGCAAGATTTTAAAATTACCCATTCCTCAGCGGGCTTTATAGAGCTACAACTTGCCTCCTTTCCCTACCCCTTGCGAATTATCCATACTGCTTATGCCAACGAGCCTAGGCTAAGAGAAGAATTGGAAGGAGACAAACAACTGGCTATCAACCAATTCCTATCCGACAAATGGCAAGCTCTTGCACAGGAGTATTGTGATTCCAAGGGGGTAAATATACTCACCGCTCATCTATTTATGAATCCTAAGAATGGTGAATTCTTGGAAGAACCTGAAGGAGAGCGCCCTATCCGTATTGGAAATGCTGACATGATCTACACCAATGCTATTCCTCCCCAAATGCAATATACGGCCTTAGGACACTTACACGGATTTAAGAATATTGGCAGTGAAGAAAAGCCTATTGTATATGCTTCCTCTCCCCTATGCTACAGTTTTAGCGAAGCTGGAGAGCAGAAATATGTGGCTATCATAGAGGCCGAGCCTAACAAAGCTGCGCACCTTAGCAAAATACCCCTTACCCAAGGCAAACCCTTAGTAAGGAAGCAATTTGCCTCTATAGAAGCGGCAACTTCTTGGCTAAAAGAAAATCCCAATACTTGGGTGGAGCTAACCCTTGAACTCAAGGAATACCTCAGAGCCGAGGATAGAAAGCGACTATACAACACCCATGAAGGCATCGTCTTTCTAATCCCTAAGCTACTGCTGGATACGGAACATAACCCCTCTGCTGAGTTATCTCTGCAAGATATTAATTTTGAGAATATTACTCCCCTATTTGAAAACTATTTCAAATACAAGAATGGCGGCATAGCCCCCAATCAGGAAATTCTAAATTTGTTCAACGAAGCTATCAATACCCCTATAGACTAATGTTACCCATATCCCTCACCATTGAAGGAATCTATTCCTATCAGCAAAGACAACATATTGATTTTTCTCACCTTACCAGTGCTGGCTTATTTGGTATCTTTGGCGCGGTAGGTGCTGGAAAATCCTCTATCTTGGAGGCTATCACCTATGCCCTATATGGAGAAACCGAACGCCTAAATAAGGCCGACAAAAGAGGGTACAATATGATGAACCTCAAATCCAACCATATCTATATAGAATTTGAGTTTCTCAATTTTGAGAACCGACAGCTACGGGTGGTCAGGGAGTTCAAGCGCAACTCCAAGAAGTTTGAGGACGTAAGAACCCCTACTGTACAGTTCTATGAAAAAGAAGGTAACCAATGGTGCCCCTTGGAGCAAGCCAATCCTCAAGAATTAATAGGGTTGAGCTACCACAACTTCAAGCGTACCATCATCATTCCGCAAGGGCAGTTCAAGGAGTTTTTAGAACTCGGTGCCAAGGATCGCAACGAGATGATGAAGGAAATCTTCAACTTACAGAAGTTCGACCTTTCTGATAATATTGCCAAACTTAAAAAGGAGAATAGCGAAAAACTCAGTTTCAAAGAGGGCGAACTCAAGGGATATGAAGAAATCCACGAAGAGGCCATACAAATACAAAAGGACAAACTCGAGGAAGAGACAGACAAACAAAAGTCCTTAGAAACAGAATTCGAGCAGCTAAAGACAAGCTATGAGCATCTCAAAAGTCTGAAATCGGACTTTGAACTCTTAGAGCAGAAGAAAAAGGAATTTGTACAACTACATTCACTAAAAAATTCATTTGACGAATTAGAGAAAAAAGTCAATGCGTATGAGAAAATAGAAAAAGTATTCAAAAATTTATTAGATAATAAAGTACGCCTGACAAAAGAACTACAATCTTACATTTATAAAAGAGATACGGAGACCGAAAAACTTAAAGAAGTACAAGACAAATTAGCTTTCATCTCTGAGAATATAAATTCTCTGCAAGAGACCTATGAGAAACTCCCTGAAACGAAACAAATAGAAGCCGATTTACAACAAATATTGTCCATATTTCCCCTGCAAGAAAAGCTAGCAGAGGAAAAAGGAAGAACTGTAAAAGGTTCTGAAAAAATAGCTGAAGTAGAGAAGGAACTCAGAGACAAAAAGGAGTTCAACAGCACTATTGAAAATGAAATAGAAAGTCTCAAAAAACAACGTATAGACAGCCAATTGCTCTTAGAAATTGGTAATTGGTATGAGAAAAACCAATCATTTTCTGAAACCCAAGACAAACAACAGCAAAAAATTCAGGAAACAACCACACAATTACAAAATATCATAGACGAACTCAGCCATTTTGCACTCTTTAAAGATGGATTTGTTCCCGATTACAAGGAAAAAATTACTATTGAAAAGGAAACTATCGAAAAAGAAAAAGACACACTCCAACAAAAGCTCAACCAACTTGAACTACAGCGACAATTATCCCACTATACGAAAGAACTTCACAAGGGAAATCCTTGTCCTCTTTGTGGCTCATTAGAACATCCAAGTGTTGCCCATTTTGAAGACGTAAGTACCGAACTTGCTTCTACTCAAAAAGAAATAAAAGCGCTTGATGCCCAACAAGAACAACTACGACAGTACCTCTTCCAAATAGAAAAGGCCATAGATAAAAAATATTTTTTTGAAAAACAATTACAATCAGAAAAGGAAACTGCTCGACAAATAGAACAGGAACACTCAGCACATCATGACAAATTCATTTGGAGCGAATTTTCAAAAGAAGATCGTACTGCCTTCGATAAAAAGCGTAAAGAAGCCTTAGCTTTGGAACAACAAATAGAAAATAAAGAAAGCATACGCAAAAAGGGCACCAAAGAAATAGAAGACCTTCAAATCACAATAGAAAAGTACAAAAAAGGATTAGAAAATATCTATAAAGAAATCGCCACTCTTGAGGGCCATATAGCCAGCCGAAAGGAAAGTCTCAAAAAATATGCTTTTGCCGATTATCAAAGCAAAGCACACGCACTGGTTGAAAAAGAATATGAGGAGGTTGTCCGCTCCAATAAGCAAACGGAACAAGCCTATACCTCCCTTACCGAAGAACGAAACCGCCTACTACCACTGTTATCACAATATGAAGCGCAACTAAAAGGCACCTGTGAGCTACTTGAAAAATGGGAAAAGGAACTATCAGATGTAGAACATACCTTAGAGAGTACCTTGTCTCAAGAGCATATAAGCCTTGAGGAGGTTAGCCAAATACTCTGCACCCCCATAGCTATAGAGGAGAATAGGAAAAAAATACAAGACTTTAAGATTCGCTACGAGGTTCTCTGTGAGCAAATTAAAGAATTAGAAGCCAAATTTGCCAATGTATCCTTTGATCCTAAAGCCTTCGCTGAGATTGAAAGGCAATACACGCTCAAGCAGCAGGAAGTAAAGGCGCTTCACGAGCAATGTATAAGAATCGCCAGCGAACTGGAACGTATTACCCAGGCTTTGGTTACCAAAAAGGAGCTGCTCAAGTCGGTAGCGGCCCTTAGCACTCGCCAAGAACATATCAAACTCTTGGAAAATATCTTCCGAGGACAGGGATTTGTACAGTATATCTCCTCCATCTACCTCCAACAGCTCTGCCAACACGCCAATGAGCGTTTTCATAGAATGACACGAGGACAATTGAGCCTGCAAATCGGTGAAAACAATGAGTTTGAGATCATAGACTACCTCAATGAAGGAAAGAGCAGAAGTGTAAAAACGCTCTCAGGAGGACAGGCCTTTCAGGTCTCTTTAAGTTTGGCCTTAGCTTTGGCCGAAAGTGTACAAAGTGAGGCAAGTGCCGATAAGAATTTCTTCTTTATTGACGAAGGTTTCGGTACCCAAGATACGGAATCAGTGAATATTGTATTTGAGACCATGGCTAACCTGCTCAAGGATAATCGTATCGTAGGAATTATCTCCCACGTAGAAGAACTCAAGGAACGTATTCCTATGTCCCTGACTATTACCAATGATCCTGAAAAGGGGAGCCTTATTAGTTGTTAGTTTTTAGTTATTAGTCCCTTTTTAATAATTAATAATTAACCATTGACAATTAAATAGTGTCTATTTGTCAGTTATATCTTTACAAAAAATTAAAAAAACCATGGCTTTTAAAGAAATTGAACGCAAATTCTTAGTCAAAAATACCGATTTCATAGCACAAGCACATAGAAGTACCCCTATTGTGCAGGCTTTTCTAAATACTGATCCCTTAAGAACAGTACGTGTACGTCTTAAAGGAGAAAAAGGCTACCTCACTGTCAAGGGAAAAAGTGAGGAGAATGGTGTCAGTCGATTCGAATGGGAAAAAGAAATCACTCCTACCGATGTGCATGCCCTATTGCCCCTATGTGAACCCTCCCCTATTGAGAAAACCCGCTATGAGGTATGGGTAGGTGAGTCGCTATACGAAGTAGATGTCTTTCATGGTGAAAATGAAGGACTTATCGTCGCTGAAATAGAACTTACCGATGTGGCACAGGCCTTTGAAAAACCCACTTGGTTAGCAGAGGAAGTTACCTCAGATGCCCGCTACTATAACAGTGCTCTAAGCCAACACCCTTATAAACATTGGAACATATAAGCAGATACTGACAATTTGGCATATTTCGCCAATTGGCACACTTTATGCTTAGAGAGAAATAGATTTACAAAAATAAATGAATATGAGTGTAAAATTAAAACCGTTAGCTGATAGAGTGCTTGTGGAACCAGCACCAGCTGAAACTACAACCGCCTCTGGTATTATCATTCCTGATACTGCTCAAGAAAAACCTCAAAAAGGAAAAATCGTAGCTGTAGGAGCAGGAACCAAAGAAAATCCTATCACTGTAAAGGTAGGAGATATTGTTCTTTATGGAAAATATGCAGGTACAGAACTAAAATTAGAAGGTAAGAGTTACCTTATCATGAGAGAGAACGATTTGTTAGGTATTTTAGAATAATCTAAATATAACAAATTATGTTCTACACTTTACAACTAAATGCAAAGTTACAACCTTTTGACAGACATGCTCTAGAGGACATTATAGATGAGTTTCTCTCCAAAGAAGATCTAGGAGAAACCTCAGGCGGTGGTACTCTCATGTCCAAAGAGGGAGAAATAGAATACTGTGATATAGAAATCTCTCTCAATGATACTGCTAATGCAGTGGAGAAATTACTACAAAAGTTGGAAGATATTGGTATCCCAAAAGGCTCTAAGCTATATAATGAGAATTTCTCCCAAGAGATAGGCTCTTTAGAAGGTTTAGGACTTTATGTAAATGGTACTGACTTACCTAAAGAAGTATATGAAACTTCTGATATAAATGTAGTTTTTGACACTGTCTGTGAAATTTTAAAAGATGTTTTGGTACTAACTTCATATCATGAAGGCAGCAAAGATACAGCTTTGTATTTCTATATAAAAGGAAATTTTGCAGAAGCCAAAGAACAAATCAAGGATTTTATAACTACCTATCCCTTGTGTGAAAAGTCTAAAATTGTTCAAATCGCTTAAATAATTAAACTTAATAATTTAAAAAATAAAAAATATGGCAAAAGATATAAAATTTGATATTGAAGCACGTGACGGCCTAAAAAGAGGGGTTGATGCCCTCGCTAATGCCGTAAAAGTAACCCTCGGCCCTAAGGGACGCAATGTAATTATTAGCAAATCCTTCGGTGCTCCTACCGTTACCAAAGATGGGGTTACTGTAGCCAAAGAAGTAGAACTTGCTGATGCACAAGAAAATATGGGTGCTCAAATGGTTAAGGAGGTAGCTTCCAAAACCAATGACCTCGCTGGTGATGGTACTACTACCGCCACTGTATTAGCTCAAGCTATTGTACGCGAAGGTCTTAAAAACGTAGCGGCAGGTGCCAATCCTATGGATTTGAAACGCGGTATTGACAAAGCGGTGAAATCTATCGTAAATGAATTGGCCAAACAAAGCCAAAAAGTAGGTGACTCTATCGATAAAATCCGCCAAGTAGCCGCTATTTCTGCCAACAATGACGAGACTGTAGGAGAACTCATCGCCGATGCCTTCTCCAAAGTAGGTAAAGAGGGTGTTATCACCGTAGAAGAAGCCAAAGGTACTGATACTTATGTAGATATTGTAGAAGGTATGCAGTTTGACCGTGGTTACCTTTCTCCTTACTTTGTAACTAACTCTGAGAAAATGACTGCTGAGTTGGATAATCCTTTTATCCTTCTGTATGACAAGAAAATCTCTACCATGAAGGATTTGCTTCCTGTATTGGAGCCTGTGGCTCAATCTGGCAAGTCACTCCTTATCATCGCTGAAGATATTGACGGGGAAGCCTTAGCTACCTTGGTAGTGAACAAATTGCGTGGTGCCCTTCGTATTGCTGCTGTAAAAGCTCCTGGTTTTGGAGACCGTCGCAAAGCCATGCTTGAGGACATCGCTATCCTTACAGGTGGTACTGTCATAGCTGAAGAAAGAGGCTTTACCCTTGAAAATGCTACTATTGACATGCTTGGCCGTGCCGAACGTGTAGCCATAGACAAGGACAACACCACTATCGTAAACGGAGCTGGTAAGAGCGAAGATATCCAAGCCCGTGTAGGACAAATCAAAGCCCAAATTGAAGTTACTACTTCTGACTATGACAAGGAAAAACTCCAAGAACGCTTGGCCAAATTGGCAGGTGGAGTGGCTGTCCTCTATGTAGGAGCACCTTCCGAAGTAGAAATGAAAGAAAAGAAAGACCGTGTAGATGATGCCCTTCACGCTACTCGTGCTGCCGTAGAAGAAGGTATCGTAGCTGGTGGTGGAGTTGCTCTATTACGCGCTAGAAATGTACTAGCTAAGATCAAACCTACCAATGCTGATGAGGCTACAGGTATCCAAATCGTGTTCAAGGCCGTAGAAGCTCCTTTGCGTACTATCGTAGAAAACGCTGGTGGTGAAGGCTCTGTGGTAATTGCCAAAGTATTGGACGGCAGAAACTCTACAGGATACAATGCCAAAACAGAACAATATGTAGATATGTTCCGTGCTGGTATCATTGACCCTAAGAAAGTAACCCGTGTAGCTTTGGAAAATGCAGCTTCTGTAGCTGGTATGATCCTTACTACCGAATGTGCTTTGGTAGATATCAAAGAAGATACCCCTGCTATGCCTCCTATGGGCGGCGGCATGCCTGGCATGATGTAATTGTATCATAATAAATATTTTAAAGAAACCCGCCCCAAACAGGCGGGTTTCCCTTTCTATTTTTAACAAAGGATTCACGATAACAACGCAGAGGATTCGAAAAAATATACTACTTTTGTCCAAGAAACTCACTTCCCTTTCCCTATGTATTTAATCTTTGATACTGAAACAACTGGACTTCCCCGCAACTATAATGCACCACTCTCCGATAGTGCCAACTGGCCACGTGCTGTACAAATCGCTTGGCAACTACACGATGCTCAAGGTACTCTTGTCGAGCATAAGGACTTTTTAATCATCCCTGACGACTTTACCATTCCCTACGATGCAGAACGTATCCATGGGATCTCTACAGAGCTGGCTGCCAAAGAGGGCGTGCCTATCCAACAAGTATTTGAAGAATTTGAAAAAGCACTGAGCAAGACTCAGTATATTGTAGGACAAAATATCAGCTTTGATATCAATATCATGGGGGCTGAGTTCTACCGCTATGGGGTAGCTACCCGCTTGGGAGAACTGCCTGTTTTGGACACCTGTACCGAAATCACTGCCGAACTCTGCCGAATAGAAGGGGGTAAGGGAGGTAAGTTCAAGTATCCAAGCCTCACCGAACTCCACCAGTTTCTCTTTGGCACTCCCTTTGCCGAAGCCCATAACGCTACAGCCGATGTGGAGGCAACCGCTCGCTGTTTCTTTGAGCTAGTCCGCCGAGGCGAGGGCTTCACCTCCAGCCAAGTCTCCCATGAGGCTATGGCACTTATCCAAGAGAAGTATACCGCTCCTGTAGCGCTTTGGGGGTTACAGCATATCAACCTAAAGGCAGCTTCTGAAAAGCTCAAAGCCCAAGAGGAATCCACAGCTCTGTCCTCTACCGAGCTGGCTGAAAACCTTGCCCTACTGGAGACTGCTCCCTTTGCACACCTGCACAACCACACTCAATTCTCTGTCTTGCAATCCACCGCCTCTATTGCTGATTTGGTCAAGGCCACTGCCGAAGCGCAGATGCCCGCTGTAGCACTAACCGACCATGGCAATATGATGGGGGCTTTCCACTTTATCAAAGAAGTATCTAAGTATAACAAAGAAGCTAAAGCCAAAAACGCCCAAGCTCAAGAGGAGGGAAAGCCCGCTCCCCTACCCATTATCAAGCCTATTATAGGTTGCGAATTCTATATCTGTGAAAACCACTTAGACAGAAGCAAAAAGGACAATGGCTATCAAGTAGTCATGCTCGCCAAGGACAAAGAAGGCTATCAGAACCTTATCAAGATGGCTTCTATCGCCTATACCAAAGGTTTTTACTATGTACCTCGTATTGACAAAAAGGTAGTAGAGCAATATAAAAAGAATATCATTGTACTTTCAGGGAACCTATATGGTGAAATCCCTTCTAAAGTCTTAAATCAAGGCGAAAAACAAGCTGAAGAGGCACTCCTATGGTGGAAGAACCAATTCGGAGAGGATTTTTATATAGAACTTATCAGGCATGGTCAAGAAGATGAAGACCGTGCCAACGCAGTACTGATACAATTAGCGCAAAAACATGGGGTCAAATTGGTTGCAACCAACAATACCTACTACATCAACCCCAAAGATGCCAACGCTCATGACATTCTGCTCTGTGTCAAAGACGGAGAAAAGCAAGCTACCCCTATCGGACATGGGCGCGGCTTCCGCTATGGGCTGCCTAATGAACAGTATTATTTCAAATCCTCCCAGCAGATGAAAGAATTATTCAAGGATATTCCCCAAGCTATTCTTTCTATTGAGGAGATTATAAACAAAATAGAACCCTATGAGCTAGCACGCAATATCCTCCTCCCTAAGTTTGACATACCCAAGGAGTTCCAAGTGGAGGATGATCCTACTGGAAAAAAGGGAGAGAACAAATACCTTCGCCATCTCACCTACTTAGGCGCTGAAAAGCGCTATAAGGAACTTACCGACGAAGTACGCGAACGCCTTGATTTTGAGCTTTCTATCATAGAAAAAACAGGCTACCCTGGCTACTTCCTTATTGTGGAGGACTTCATTACTGCCGCACGCAATATGGGTGTTTCCGTAGGTCCTGGACGTGGTTCCGCGGCAGGCTCGGCTGTGGCTTATTGCTTGGGTATTACCAATATAGACCCTATCCAGTACGACCTGCTTTTTGAACGTTTCCTCAACCCTGACCGTGTGAGTATGCCCGATATTGATATTGACTTTGAAGATGATGGGCGTGGCCGTGTCCTAGACTATGTGATAGAGAAATATGGAGCAAACCAAGTAGCACAGATTATCACCTATGGTACCATGGCTGCCAAATCCTCCGTACGTGATACAGCTCGTGTGTTGGACTTGCCGCTAAAGGAAGCCGACCAAATAGCCAAACTAATTCCTAATATTTCTCTTAAAAAAATCTTTACCTTCGACGATGAAAAACTTAAAGAAACTGTAGGAAGTGACTTGCCAAAAGTACAGCAACTCAAGGAGATAGCCCAGGGCGATGACCTCTCGGCTAAAACTGTTCAGCAGGCTTGTATCTTGGAAGGTTCTGTACGTAATACAGGGGTACATGCTTGTGGAGTTATCATCACTCCCGACGATATCACCAACTTTGTCCCTGTGGCCTTGGCCAAGGACTCCGACCTCTTTATCACTCAGTTTGACAACTCCGTGGTAGAGAGTGCTGGCCTATTGAAAATGGACTTCTTGGGACTGAAAACGCTCACCATCCTCAAGGATGCAGTGGCTCTTATCCAAAAACGACACGGATTTGAGTTAGACATAGATCATATTCCTTTGGATGACAAGCCTACTTATGCCCTTTTCCAGCGTGGAGAAACCATCGGGATATTCCAATACGAGTCCCCTGGTATGC
The DNA here is from genome assembly GCA_963528845.1 of uncultured Capnocytophaga sp. Classification (GTDB taxonomy): domain Bacteria; phylum Bacteroidota; class Bacteroidia; order Flavobacteriales; family Flavobacteriaceae; genus Capnocytophaga. The sequence goes on from CAURXJ010000002.1 coordinate 48,304, forward strand.
AAAAATATATGCGTGAGCTTAAACCTACCGTCTTCGCCGACCTGATCGCCATGAATGCCCTCTACCGACCAGGGCCTATGGACTATATCCCAAGCTTTATTCATCGCAAACAAGGCGTAGAGCCTATCACCTATGACTTGGCCGATATGGAGGAATACCTCAAGGACACCTATGGTATCACCGTATACCAAGAGCAGGTAATGCTCCTTTCTCAGAAATTAGCTGGATTCACCAAGGGAGAAGCCGATAAGTTGAGAAAGGCCATGGGGAAAAAACTCAAGGATGTCTTGGCCGAGATGAAGCCTAAGTTTATAGAAGGTGGTGGCAAAAAAGGCCACCCTGCCGACATTCTAGAGAAGATTTGGAAGGACTGGGAATCTTTTGCCAGCTATGCCTTTAACAAATCACATTCTACCTGTTATGCGTGGATTGCCTACCAAACAGCTTTCCTCAAGGCGAACTACCCTGCCGAATACATGGCAGCGGTACTCTCTAACAATATGAATGATATTAAGTCCATCAGCTTTTTCCTTTCCGAGTGTAACCGTATGGGTATCAAGGTACTCAGCCCCGATGTGAATGAATCCGAATACAAGTTCACCGTAAACAAAGACGGAGCGATTCGTTTTGGTATGGGAGCCATTAAGGGATTGGGCAAGGCTGCGGTGGATACCATCGTAAAGACCAGAGAGAAAGGCCCTTACAAGTCTGTTTTTGATATGGCCAAGCGTATAGATCTCAAGTCTGCCAATAAGAAAGCCTTTGAAAGTCTCGCCTTAGCGGGAGGATTTGACTCCTTCCCAGGGGTACACCGTGCCCAATTCTTCCACCAAAGCCCCTCTGAGAATATGAACTTCTTGGAAAAGATCATTCGCTATGGTGCCAAATCACAGGAGAGCGCCCACTCCATACAACTAAGCCTTTTCGGAGATAGCCCAGAGGTACAAATCCCCGAACCCAAAATGCCTGAAACAGAGCCTTGGAACTCCTTAGAGGAACTCCGCCGAGAGAAAGAAGTAGTAGGTATCTATATCTCACGCCACCCTTTGGACATGTTCAAGTACCAATTGGACTACCTATGCAACCGAAAAGCAGCCGAATTTACCTCCAACTACGAGGGTATGGAGAACCAAGATGTACGTTTTGGAGGAATGATTGTCAAGATGGAACACCTCACCAGCAAAAACGGGAAAGGCTGGGGTGCTTTCACCATAGAAGACTATAGCGGTACGGTCGATTTTCGTATTTTTGGCGAAGAATACCTAAAATTCCGCCCTTTCCTTTCCGAAAAACAGTTTGTTTTCATCAAAGCCCATATCAAGGGAGGCTATACCACCCCCGACGGACGCACCTTTGGCCCCAAGATTGTTTTCACCCATATTGGTTTCTTAGAAGATGCCCTACAGGAGAATATAGACAAACTACAGATGGCCGTAGAACTCCCCCAAGTAAACGAAGAGACCCTTTTTTTCGTAAAGAACCTATCTCAACACTTCAAGGGGAGCACCCCTTTTAACTTTCTGATCATAGGAAAAAGCAAAGAACAAGAAAAGGACATAGAACTCCCCATGAATAGTCACGGTACTAAGGTCAAGGTATGCAAAGAGTTCTTTGATACACTCTCCAACAGCTCCTTTATCTATCGCCTAAACAACGAACCCCGTTGGCTGAACCTTGCCATAGAAGCTCCTGATACCATGACCTCCGCCGATGAGGAAGTCCTCAAACTCATGGAAGAAGTAGAAATAGATTAACAACAATTTAAAATTTAACAATTGTAGTTGATAAAATTAAAATATTTTTGTTATCTTTGTGCCTTGAAAGTTTGTACAAAATTAACCACATTTCTCCTATGAAAAATTTGCGTAACTCGCTGAAAATTCGTAACTTTGTTGTTCTAAATAATCTTTATTTAGCACAGCACAGCACAGCACAGCACAGCACTTTATTAAGTAGCTGGTTTTCAGTGCGTATTTTAACGAGCAAGCCTATTCGCAGGATTTCCTGCGAGTAGGTTTGCTTTTTTATTATCTAAAGAATCTAACATATCCGTTATCCGAAGGACGAAAAAGGTTATAAAAGGCGTATCCCGAAAAGCCTATAAGAGAGTAGGGAAAAAACTTTAAATCTGAAAAACATGGCTTTTTTAACAAAAACATCTTATCTTCGGTTCTGTAGAGAAATAGAAGTTGAATTTGATGATACTCAATTATTAGAAACTTTTAAAAAATATATATTAGATGATGAGAATATTTCTAATATCTTCAACAAAAATGAGATTAAGTCTTTGCTTGTCCAAACGATCATTTTATTAGATGAAACGGAAAGAAATAAATTTGTTATCAATAAAAAATATACAGAAGTTGAAGCACGAGAAGATAATCTTGATTATATTTTTGAGATAAAAGGGCGTTTATGCTATCATACCAATAGAAATTGCCCTAGACTTAATGGAGGATTTAAGAATTTTAACACACCATCTGAACTTAAAGAAAAAAAAGACGAGCCTAAAGTTCAAGAAATTATAGAAGAATTACGACATTGGTTTAAGATAAATGGTTTCACTTTAGACAGATATAAAAATGGAGAATTTACAACAGAACAAGTCGTAATGAGATACAACTCTTATTTTCCTGTAAAATATGAAAAATTTTGTAACCGATTAAATGAAAATTACAAATTATTAGAAGAAAAAGGGGGGGAGGTTGTAGGTAAAGAGAATACTGAACCTACTAAATTCAATTATGAGAATACTATGAAAAATTTGAATGATATCTTATATAGAAGATATGAGATATGTAACTTCAATAAATCTTTTCTTTTAGCAAAATACAACTATTTATACAATAAAACTGATGAGGAAATTATAAAGAAGGTAATAGAATTAGATATAACTAAAAGACTAAATGATGTTGGAATAGATGCTATTCGTAGATTTTTAAAAGGTTGTCATGATTTGAATAGTGAAGCTAAAAAAATTATTACTGAATATATAAAATATAAATATAATTTCAATGAAAAGGAATTTGATCCTAAATTTTTAGAAGAATATAATTTTGAAGCTTGTAAAAGTTGTGAAAGAACATTATCTGAAGAAAAAACGGAAGAAATAGAGGAAAAACAGCCTTTTTAAAGTTAATTATCTATAAATAAATTTAGTAGACCTAACTAACGAAAAGCGTAAGCAGATATACGCAACAAATTGGCTCCTAATGGCTCTGACAAGAGCTATAGATACTCTATATATACAGATAGATGATAAAAACTCATATATTGGAAAGTTAGTCTGTGAATATATTGAGATAAATAAAGATAATAAGAATATCAAAGTATATGAATAATCCAAAATATATATTATTATGAACCAAACAACAAGAATAGAAGAATTTTTCAGTATGTTTAGAGGAGGTACAGAAACTCTTAAACAATACATCGACTATCAAAAAAAATTTACTGATGGAGAAGAGGCTATTATTGAGAAAAAAAAGAATGAAATAATAGAAAAAGAACTTAAGAATTATCAGAAAAATTATGAAGAAAACAAAAATAATCCCGAAAGAATCAAGAGAATACAAGAATTACAAAATGAAATTGATCTCCTAACAAAAGATAAAGAAGGAGAAGAAAAAATACTTGGTATATGTAAAGCACAAAGACTGTATCACGAATTATTATGGTTACAAGGAGAAGCTGAATTTATGATTGAGGCAGGAACTAATTTTGAAGAAGATCCCGAAGAATTGAATATCTCGTCTTTTATGCTTATACAAAATAACTTTACTTTGGTATTGATATATTCCTTTTTTGAAAATCAACTAAAGAGACTTTGTAACATTTTAGGAAAAAAAGCCCCTATTCATTATTATGACCTAAAAGGAGATGCTACTGTACAGTGCGAAAAATTTCTTACCAAATTTTGTAAGGTTGAGAATTTTATTTTTGAACAAATCCATTGGCAATTCTTAGATACTATAAGAGTACTCAGAAATCAAATCATACACAATAATCCAGATTATTTCAGTGTATTGACAAAGAAAGTACTAAATAGTACAGATAAAGAGTATATACGCAGGAACTTAGAAGAGATTATCCAAACAGAAAACTTCCTCAGAACAGAAAACGACAATGATTATTGTATCCGCTTGTCTGACACATTTCTTTTGAAGATAATCAACTATATAGAAATTTTCTTTAGTGATTTAGAAAACTATGTTCAGAAAAAGTAATAGTATTTCATAAATATATACAAACATTTTTCAACTCTTGGTTGGCATCAATCCCGCTTAAGAACAAACAAGTAATCCCCCTCTATCTCTTGGGTAGTGAGTAGGGTTCCACTGAGTTGTGGGGCTTTAAGTCCTACAGAGAATTGAGGAGTACCTACAAATATACGGGCTTCGTCCCATAGGCCATCATCTATAAATTGCTGGAGTACATGAGCGCCTCCCTCTACAATAAGGCTTTGTATCTGTCGCTCATATAGGTCATTACATACCTGCTTAGGCATAGAGAGCGTTGGGGAAATGGTAAGAGTAACAGTAGGATCGCCCTGAAAAATGGCTAAAGTCTTAGCAAGGGAATGTTCATTGTCTATAACCAAGCGCAAGGGGTTGTTCCCTACCCAATGGCGTGTGGTAAGGGAAGGGTTATCCTTCTCTACTGTGTGCTTACCAACCAAGATAGCCCCTTCTTGTGCTCTCCATAGGTGAGTAAGTTGCTGGGAGAAGGCGTTGGATATCCATACAGGTGCCTGCTGCGCTTGCTGCAAAGGCGCTATAAAGCCATCACGGGTTTGTGCCCACTTAAGAATAATATAAGGGCGCTTTTGGGCATGAAAGGTAAAAAACCGCTTATTAAGCGCTTGGCTTTCAGCCTCCAAAACGCCTACAATGACCTCTCTGCCTGCTTGTCGTAAGCGCTCAATGCCCTTGCCCGCTACTTTGGAATTGATATCCACACAGCCAATAACGATCTTGGGGATTTCTTTTTCTATAATTAGGTCGGCACAGGGAGGCGTTTTCCCAAAGTGTGCACAGGGTTCCAGATTCACATAAAGGGTACTTTCCTTAAGTAGGCTTTTATCCTTGACGGAGGCAATAGCATTGACCTCAGCATGGGGTTCGCCTGCCTTCGTATGCCAGCCCTCACCTATGATCTTACCCTTGTGTACTATCACACTGCCTACCAATGGGTTGGGATAGGTATAGCCTATAGCTTTACGGGCTAAAAATAGGCAGCGTTGCATGTATAGCTCGTCTGTAGTCATCATGATAGGCGTTGGAATTTGGCTGATACCCAGCGATTTCGCTCTATATGGCTAAGATAGGTAAGTCCCACTTCTTGGCATTTCTCTTTTATCGCTGGTAAGTCCTCCTCGTAAAAACCACTGACCAAGAGTAATCCCTGAGGGAGGAGTGCTTGGGTGTAAGCAGGAATGTCTGAAAGCAAGATATTTCGGTTGATGTTGGCTAAGATTAGGTTATACTGCTCCCCTGCAATTAGAGAAACATCCCCTTCCTTTATGGTGATAAAAGAGCAGTTGTTCTGCTGTACATTTTCTGTGGCATTCTCCACGCACCAAGGGTCTATATCTATAGCGGTAATATCATGAGCACCACGCAAGGCTGCCATAATAGCCAAGATACCCGTACCACAGCCCATATCCAAGACTTTGGCACCCTCAAGCGACAAAGGAAGCAATTGCTGCAACATCATATAAGTCGTTTCGTGATGACCTGTACCAAAACTCATTTTGGGGGTAATCACAATATCGTAGCGTGTATTAGGCACAGGATGGAAGTTGGCTCGTACTGTACAGAGATCCTCCACTACGATAGGTGAAAAGTTCTTTTCCCACTCCTCATTCCAATTGACCTGCTCTATTTCTGTTATTTGGTAGGAAATGGTAAATTCTGGATTGCTTAGCAGATAAATATCCTGCAAAATTTGCTCATTCCAGCTATCTTTAGGAATATAGGCTTTGATCCCTGTAGGAGTATCCACAAAACTATCAAAGCCTACTTCAGCAAGTTCGGCCATAAGGATTTCAGCTCCCATTTCTGTAGGAGAAACGGTAAAATCGTACTCTATATAATTCATTATCAATGGTTAATTGTTAGTTCTATATAAATAACAGATGCAAATATAGGAAGAATCACAATGACTACCAAATATTTTTCTTGTTTTTCTACCTAAAAATTCGTATTTTTGTTAGCTCAAGGTTAAGTCTCCTCTCAAATGAAAAGATATACTACTGGTATCTCCTATTGGACAAGGCAACAAAAACGAGGTGTTTTGGGACTCGTATGTTGTTGTATATTGTTACAAGTAGCTTATTTTGTGATAGATATTCCCTCTCCTGCTATTGCTTTCTCTCAGGAGAATCTTATAGCTTTCCAACAGCGGATAGATAGCCTAAAAGCACAAGAGAAGGCTAAGCAATATACGATAAGTCCTTTTAATCCCAATTTCATTTCAGATTATAAGGCTTATATTTTGGGAATTTCCGCCCAAGAACTCTCCCGCTTGCAAGTCTTTAGAGAGACAGGCAAGTACGTCAATTCCGCTAAGGAGTTCCAAGAGGTAACTGGAGTCTCTGATTCTCTCTTGGCTACTATAGCCCCCTTGTTCAAATTCCCTGATTGGGTGAGCAAGAAAAAGGATGGCTCTTTCTATAGCTATGACAACAAGACCTCAGCAAAGATTGTCAAGAAAGACCTCAATACCGCGACAACAGAGGATTTACTCCCCATACGAGGAATAGGAGAAAAGCTCTCCGAACGTATCCTAAAATACCGAGAGCACTTAGGAGGCTTCTCTTCTAAAAAACAATTAGGTGAGGTATATGGCCTTTCCGAGGATGTCATCACAGAAGTTTGGAAATACTTTGACCTACTCACCCCTGCTCAGATTACCAAAATGGATCTCAATCTTGCCTCTAAGAAAGAACTCTCCAAGGTACCCTATCTCAACTACAAGGAAGTAGAAGCCCTACTTATCTTTCGTTCAGAGCAAGGAAATCTAAGTTCGCTAAAGGACTTACAAGCCATAGGCTTCTCTCAAGAAAAGATAGAGCAACTCAGTTGGTATTTAAAAGCAGAAAAATAGCCGCTTTTCTTTGCTAGTTTGGTTAATATATTGTATTTTTGCACTTTGTTATTTCAATCTATATGAATAAGAATCATTACGCCATTATTATGGCGGGGGGCATTGGCTCTCGCTTTTGGCCAGTAAGTACTTGGGCTTTCCCTAAGCAATTTCATGACATGTTGGGCACAGGGCAGACGCTCTTGCAGCGCACCTACCAACGTTTGGCGGGCTTTATCCCCAAAGAAAATATTCTTATCTCTACCAATGAGATTTATAAAAACTTAGTAAAGACACAGCTATCAGGTATCTCCGATGAGAATTTGGTCTTGGAACCCTCTATGCGCAATACAGCTCCGTGTATTCTCTATGCTACTATGAAGATTCAAAAGCGCAATCCAAACGCCGTTTTTATTGTAGCTCCTTCCGACCACTGGATAGAACAAGAGGACGAATTTCAGGACAATGTAAGGAGTTGCTTTACCTTATGTGAACAACAGGATATTCTGATGACCTTGGGAATCAAACCTACTTTCCCTAATACAGGTTATGGTTATATACAATATGACAAAACAGACAGCAAACCCAGTAAAAAGGTACTCCAATTCACTGAAAAACCTGATTATGATCGTGCTAAACAGTTCCTCTCAGAAGGAAACTACTTATGGAATGCGGGTATCTTTATCTGGCGTACACAAAGTGTATTGAGAGCTTTTGAAAGATTCCAACCCAATTTGTTCTCACTCTTCAAAGAAGGAGAGGCAGTTTATAATACTCCAGAAGAATGGGCGTTTATAAAGGATAATTATGGAAAGGCAGAGAATATATCAGTAGACTATGCCATTATGGAGCCTTCGGATAATATCTATGTATATCCTGTAGGGTTTGATTGGAATGATTTGGGTACTTGGGGTTCCCTACACGAAAAATTGGCTAAGGATTCTAATAACAATGCAGTGGTCAATGCGCTCACACTCTTTAAAAATGCCTCTGATAATATCATTCGTACCGATACCAACAAGGTAGTGATTATAGATGGTATAGAACACTATATCATTGTAGATACCGCTTCGGTATTGATGATCTACCCCAAGGAAAAAGAACAGAGTATCAAGGAACTCTTGGGAGAAGTCAAAGAGAAGTTTGGTAACAACCTCTCTTAATGGTTTAAGAAATCACCTTTTGATATACCTTCAACAGATTTTCACAGACGTTTTCGTCTGTGAATTTTTGTACATAGTTATAGCCTACCTCTCTCATCTGTTGCATACGTTCAGGCGAGGAAAGAAGTTCCTCTATAGCCTGCCGAATCTCCTGCGGTGTATTCTCGGTAGGGTTTATATAGATACTACCACTACCTCCAGCTTCTTCAAAGCAACTCCCTTGGGAGGTAATCACTGGGGTTTTGGAAAAGAGGGCTTCTATAATAGGTATTCCAAAGCCTTCAAAGACAGAAGGATAACAAAATATCGTTGCGGCTTGGTATATCATAGCCAACTCCTGCATGGAAACCCCAGAGAGTACTCTTACTTGTGATTGCATATCATTTTCCTTGCAATAAGCCTCTATCTTCTCGTAATAGGCCGTTTTTTTCCCTACCATAATCAGCGGCAAGTCAGTACCTTTGAGTGCTTTTACTATCTCTAAAGCATTCTTTCGATCCTCTATAGCCCCTACATTGAGAACAAATCGGTCTGGAAGGGCATATTTTTCTCTTACTTTGGCTTTTTCTTCCTCCGTATAGGTTTGCTTAAAAGCGGCATGACATCCCTGATATACTACCGATATTTTATTAGGATCTATATGAAAATAATCTACTATATCTCGCTTGGTTTGCTCGCTGATAGCAATGATGTGCTGTGCCTTTTGGGCTGCGTAGCGAAACTTGAGAGTATGTATCTTTCTGTCGAAAGCACTATACCACTGAGGAAAACGCAAGAAAATAAGATCGTGTATGGTTACTACCGTAGGAACATGCTTGTATATACCTATAGGAATCTCCCCAGAAAGCCCGTGATAGATATCAAGTTGCTGTTCTTTGGCAAGGGTTGTAATATGAAAGAGCCTCCAAAGACTTTTGAGTTTTTTCCAAAAAAAGCCTTTGGGATTGATCTCTGTAGTCCTTGGGGTAATCTTTACTCCTAAGAATTTTCTTCTTTTAGGATTAAAAAGTACTAATTCCGCATCTGTTCTCTCTTGCAAGATACGAATCAGGTCACGGCTGTAGTTACCCAAACCGCGAAAGTTATGAAAAGCCCGCTTGGCATCAAATCCTATTCTCATTTCTCTGTTTTTAAAACCTCTTTCAAAAACTTAGCTGTATAGCTCTTTTTACTCTTAGCCACTTGCTCAGGTGTCCCCATAGCCACTACCTGACCACCGCCCTTGCCTCCTTCAGGGCCTATGTCTATAAGATAATCCATCATCTTGATTACATCTAGGTTATGCTCAATAATAAGCACCGTATTTCCCTTTTCAGTAAGTTTGTTAAGCACTTCCATTAGGATTTTTATATCCTCAAAGTGTAGTCCTGTAGTGGGTTCGTCCAGGATATAGAAAGTATTACCTGTATCACGCTTGGAGAGTTCAGTAGCCAGCTTGATACGTTGTGCTTCACCCCCTGAAAGAGTGGTAGAGGGTTGCCCTAAGGTAATATAACCCAGTCCCACTTCCTGTATTGTCTTGAGCTTTCGATAGATTTTCGGAATGGGTTCAAAGAAAGCCACAGCCTCATCTATAGTCATCGCTAGTACATCGGCTATGGATTTTCCTTTGTAGCGAATCTCAAGAGTTTCTCTATTAAAACGCTTACCATGGCAAGTCTCACACTCTACCAAAACATCGGGAAGGAAGTTCATTTCAATCACTTTCATACCTCCGCCCTCACAGGTTTCACAACGGCCTCCTTTGACATTGAAGCTAAAGCGCCCTGGTTTGTAGCCCCTGATCATTGCCTCTGGCGTATGGGCAAAGAGGTCACGTATTTCGCCAAAGACACCTGTATAAGTGGCAGGATTAGAGCGCGGAATACGCCCAATAGGTGATTGGTCTATATCTATCACTTTATCAATATGTTCCAGCCCTAAAATCTGCTTGTAAGGCATGGGTTTTTTCAGAGCATTGTAGAAATGTGCATTGAGAATCGGATAGAGGGTCTCATTGATTAGGGTTGATTTGCCCGAACCTGACACCCCTGTAACCCCTATCATCATCCCCAAAGGGAATTTGACCGATATATTTTTAAGGTTATTGCCTGTACAGCCTACGAGTTCTATAAAATGTCCGTTACCTTGGCGACGTTCCTCAGGCACCTCTATGGCACGTTCTCCATTGAGGTAAGAGGCCGTCAGGGTATGCGCCTTAAGCATTTCTTTAGGAGTGCCTGCGAAAATTACCTCTCCCCCACCCTTACCTGCCTTAGGGCCTATATCGATTACGTAGTCAGCATGGAGCATCATATCAGCATCGTGCTCTACCACCACTACCGAATTGCCTATATCTCGAAGTGATTTTAGAGAATTGATCAGCCGTTCATTATCACGCTGATGCAAACCTATACTGGGTTCGTCCAAGGTATAAAGTACATTGGTGAGCTTGGAACCTATTTGGGTAGCTAGGCGGATACGCTGTGCCTCTCCCCCTGAAAGAGTTTTGGAACTTCTGCCCAAGGAGAGGTAATCAAGTCCCACATCCAAAAGAAAACGTAGGCGTTCGCTTATCTCTTTAAGGATTTCATGGGCAATCTTTTCTTGGCGAGCAGAGAGCTTTTCTGGCAAGGCATCAAACCACTGCATCAGTTCGGCTATGTCCATAGCAGAAAGTTCGGCTATATTCTTATCAGCAATACGGAAATACAGTGCCTCTTTCCTCAGACGAGAACCCTCGCACTCAGGACAGGGCTTTTCTTCCATGAAATCTTTTGCCCAACGCTGCATGGAGGCGCTACTTTCTGTATCTTGGTACTGTTGTTCTATGAAATTGACAATTCCCTCAAAATCAATAGAGAAATCACGGGTTAGCCCCATAACTTCAGATTTCTCAGAGAATTTCTCTTTTCCCCCAAAAAGAATCATATCTATAGCCTCTTTAGGGAGTTTCTCCACAGGGTCGGAGAGTTTGTGTCCAAACTTCCTAAGTATAGTTTCTATTTGCTGGAATATCCAAGTTTTTTTCTCAGCTCCTATGGCTGTGATAGCCCCCTGCTTGATAGAGAGCGACATATCAGGAATGAGCTTGCTCAGGGTTACCTCCTGTACTATTCCCAGTCCATTACAGTGCGGACACATCCCTTTGGGAGAATTAAAAGAGAAGGTATTCGGCTCTGGTAGTGGATAGGAAATCCCTGTAGTGGGACACATAAGGTTACGGCTAAAGTAGCGAGGAACATCCTTTTTATCTGCCAGTATCATCAGGATTCCATTACCATGTCGCATAGCTGTCTGTATGCTTTCGGACAGGCGGCGCTGAGTAGTATCATTGTTTTTGATCTCCAATCGGTCAATTACCACCTCTATATCATGGGTTTTATAGCGATCGAGCTTCATACCATACTCTATTTCACGAATCTGGCCATCTACACGTACCTTAAGGAATCCCTGCTTGGCAATTTGCTCAAAGAGTTCGCGGTAATGCCCCTTACGCGACTGTACTACGGGAGCTAAGATATGGATCGCCTTGCCCTGGTACTCTTGTAGGATCAGCTCCTGTATCTGGCTATCGGTATAGCTAACCATCTTCTCACCTGTACGATAGCTATAGGCATCGGAGGCACGGGCATAGAGTAAGCGCAGAAAGTCATAGATTTCGGTAATTGTCCCCACGGTAGAGCGAGGTGACTTGGAAGTGGTCTTCTGCTCAATGGCAATCACAGGAGAGAGACCATCTATCTTATCCACATCGGGACGTTCCAGTCCGCCTAAGAACTGACGGGCATAGGCAGAGAAAGTCTCTATATAGCGGCGTTGTCCCTCAGCATAAATCGTATCAAAGACCAAAGACGACTTACCACTACCCGATAAGCCTGTTACTACCACCAGTTCATAACGAGGAATCTGTACATCTATATCCTTGAGGTTATGTACTCTTGCCCCCTGTACTATAATATTTTTATCTTTTTTCATGTATTGCAAATGCAGATGAAGTTAAAAGAAAGTACTTACTTTTGCCCTGCAAACCTCCCTATAAGGACGACCTGCTACAAAAGTAAGTAACTCTATTGAAAAAACTAATTTTATCTAGAAAACAATATCTAATTAAGGAATTTAGGCAGTTCCCAATGGTGCTTCAAGGAGAGCATACGTACAACTATCACCACACAGATCGTTACAAATACCACCCAATTATGATAATCAGCCATAACCCCATTGAGCAAGAAATACACTGTACCACCTGCTACACAAGCTGTTGCATAGATTTCTTTCTGAAAAATGGCAGGCATCCTATTGGCCAAGACATCTCGAATGACCCCTCCAAAGCTTCCTGTCATAGTACCCAATACAATAGCTATAGTCGGAGAAAGGTCAAAGCGAAGTGCTTTTTCCAAACCAATAATGGTAAATACCCCCAACCCAATGGCATCAAAGAGTAATAACCAGTAGTTCCAGTGTGCGGCAAACTTGCGCTTGAAAAGAATGGTAAAGGCCACACTCAAAGCAATCATAAAGATATACATGAGGTTTTTCATCCAAAAGACAGGAATACTCCCAATCATAATATCGCGGAGTGTTCCTCCTCCTACCCCCGTTACGAAAGCCAAGATGAACATACCAAAGACGTCCATACGGCGTTCTAAACCGAGCAAGACGCCCGAAATTCCGAAAACAAAGGTACCTATAAGGTCCCACAAATAAATAGGGTCTGTAATGATGGCTGTCATCTCTTGACTTAGACTACCCCATAGTGTGATTTCGTTCATTTTTCTATAATTCTATAAATGGTTTTATAGCACTGATTAGGTTGGCTGTAGGTTGGAGTGCTTCGGTACGCCATACGAGTTCTCCCTTATGAAAGATCATATAAGTAGGAATCCCGTTGATCTGTAGCTTTTTGGTAAGTTCCTTGTTATTATCAATATCAATTTTGATCACACGTACTGCTTCGCCTAAGGAATCGGCCACTTGCTGTATGGAAGTGCTCGCATCCTCAGTCAGATAATGCCAGCCCGCATAAAAAACAATAAGTACGGGCTTACTAGTGCTTATTATATCTCCAAATACTGACATATTTATTATAGTTTTTCTTTTATAGCTATCACGCTGCAAATATAAGATTTTTTTTTCTAAATTAAGCGCCCTTAATGTGCTTAATTTTGCAGGTCTGTAGGCGTATTTTCATCCTTTTTCCTGAGTTCTATAACAGTAATTTCGGGAGGCATCCCTACTCGACCAGGGAAAGCTAAGTAACCAAAACCACGATTTACATTGATATACTTACCCTTTTCTTTATAGATTCCTCCCCAATACTTATAACGCCAACTGGCAGGACTCCACTTGATCACCCCAGGAATTTCTATACCAAACTGCATCCCATGGGTGTGTCCGCTTAGGGTCAGGTGAATAAAGTTAGGACTATCTATCACCTCATATTGCCAATGGGTAGGATCATGAGAGAGAAGCACCTTGAAATCCTTCTTATCCACCTCACGTAAGGCCTGCTTAAGGTCTCCCTTTTTGACAAAGCCTTGCCCCCAGTTTTCCACACCTACTACTGCAATACGCTGCTGGCCACGAGTGAGAAATACAGATTCGTTATTGAGCAAACAAAAACCCAACTGCTGATGTATTCCCTTGAGGTCTTCTAAATTTTTAAGCTTGTCCTGTGGTGAATCCCACTGTACATAATCCCCATAGTCATGGTTACCCAATACAGAATACACCCCATCCTTAGCATGCAATTGCTTAAAGTGTGAGATCCAAGGAAGCATCTCCTCTGCCTTGTTATTGACCAAATCTCCTGTGAAGAAGATTACATCACCCTTTTGGGCATTGATCATATCTATACCATATTGTACTTTTTCAACATTGTCAAAACTTCCTGAATGAATATCGGAAATATGCACGATACGATACCCATCAAAGGCCTCGGGAAGATCATCAAAATAGAGCGTATGCTTTATCACTCGAAAGTTGTACTTACCCCAAAGCATCCCATAGATCATTCCCGCAAAGGGAATGGCTGCCACACCCATTCCTATAAGGCTTACAAAGCGCCTACGAGAGGGAATTACTTTTTCCTTTTTCATACGGAAAGGCACACACAGCAAGCGTACTAGCGTCTCCCCTAAGAAGAATATACTTATAAGCGTGGCAAATAAGAGCCATGAGAGGAAAAGCCCAAAGGAAAATTGCCTATGGCTATCCCATACGCCCGAAAAGGATTCATTCCAATAGTATAGAAAGTAAAAAAGAAAAAAAGCTGATAGTATATAATATAGGTAAGTAAAAACCTTATACTTTACCGCCTTACGTACACAAAAAGCACTCAGAAGTACCATCAGTACGTAGAAGATACAAAAATAATTGATAAAATGATGCATTTCTTATCCTATTAAATAGCCCGCAAAAATACAACAAAAAGCAAGCATGTTGCACCATGGTAAAGATATTTTTAACAAAAAACACCTATTTTGGATAGGCAATACGCAAGTGATAGATATTAAAGAGTTTTTCCTTGAGTACCTTCTTGATCTTCTCTATATCCTTGAAAGTAATATCAGCATTGAGGTATTGCTTTTCCTCTATTTGTTTCTTAATAATAGCTTCCACCAGCGCATCAATAGCTTCGGTAGTAGGATTAACCAAGCTCTTGGAGGCAGCTTCTACCGAATCGGACATCATAAGAATAGCTGTCTCTTTAGAAAAAGGAATAGGCCCAGAGTAGCGGAAATCGTCCTCATTAAAAGGTTCTCCTGAGTCCAACTGTTTTTTATAGAAATAGTAAATAAGGCTATTGCCATGATGGGTTCGGATAAAGTCAATGATATGATCAGGGATATTGTTCGCCCTAGCCATCTCAATACCATCTATCACATGACTCTTGATAATCTTAGCACTCTCCACGGCTGTAAGTTCGTCATGAGGATTGACCGAAGTTTTCTGGTTTTCGGTAAAATAAAGAGGGTTCTTCATCTTACCTATATCATGATAGAGCGCTCCTACACGAACCAACATGGCATTGGCACCAATGGCCAATGCACTAGCCTCGGCCAAATTGGATACTTGCAAAGAGTGCTGGAAAGAGCCAGGTGCCTTTTCAGAGAGTTCCCGCAGTAGCTTATTGTGTGTATCGGAAAGTTCCAAAAGAGAGACATTGGACACCAAGCCAAATACCTTCTCATATATATAAGTGAGTGGCTGAATAAAAAGTGTCAAAAATCCATTGAGAATAAAAAAGCCGATGGTAAGATAATTTATTCCTTGAAGACTGCCCGTGGATATCATTAGTTGACAGAGGTAGGTTACTATATAAGCAATAACTATATAAGTAATCGTCAAGAATAAATTAATCCTATAGTGCATCCCCTTAGTGTCCAACAAGAGCACGCCTGCCACAATGGCATTGGTATAGATAAATTGAAAACTGTTAGGTACAATAAAGCCAATGAGTAACAGGGTAATCAGGTATAAGAACATACCTAAGCGCAGGTCAAAGAAAGCCTTCATCACCAGCGGAAAGATACAAATAGGTAAGGCATATATATAATCGGTATCTACCTTTGCCGTCCAAGATACCCCCGCTACAAAGAGCAATATGGTTGTGAAGATAAGAGTTACAATATTATTATTGGTAAACAAATCCTTCTTGAAATGATACAAATAGAGCAGTATCATACTCACCAGCATAGAAACAATCAGGATATACCCCAAAAGGGACAAGGAAGTGAGATGTTCCGCACTATTGAGGGCATACTCCTTTTGTAAGGAGGTAAGCATCGTAAGACGCTCGCCTGAGACAAATTGTCCTTTTTCTATAATGAGTTGTCCTTTTTTGACTATTCCATACGAATGAACAATATTCTTAAGTCGCTCCTCCAAAGTACGTTGGGTAAAGTGCTCATCGACAAATATATCAGGTAACATCACCTCCGAGAGGATCGTATAGTAAGTATCCATATAGGGAGCAAAGGGCTTCTCTGCAAAATAAGAAAGTACTGCCTCCTTGGTTTGGTTGAGAAAAAAGAATCTGTTAGGGGCAAAGGTAAACACCTCATTTCCCTCTACCAGAAATACCTGCTTATCGGTCAGTTCTCCAGAGGCATAAAATACCCCATGGCGGTAGGCTTTCTTAAGGAAATCCTCCCCCTTGCGCAAGAGCTTTTCTTGGGTTGCAGTCTCCACTGAAGCAAAATAAGTGAGTGCCTTTTGGTAATAATTTTTCTGAACAGAAGCCAATACCGTAGTATCCCTAAAGAAATAAGTAGGCGATTGACTCTCAATATATTGCTTTTCTTTGGCCAACTGTTCGCTTGTCTTCTTCAGAGTAAAGTCAAAAGGCGCATAGAGTGCAGGATATAGCCAAGGCTTACCTGCCTGAAACTCATAGGAGAACTTGCTCCCTTTGGGCAAAAGGAAGACAATAGCCACAACTAGCACTACTGCCAAAAAGAGCTTGTAAAGCAGTCCCTGCTTGGCATATAGCTTATACCAAAAATGTTTTATAGCCATAAGTGTATGGAGTTAAAAACGATTAGTCTCTTAGTAGTGGCAGGGTAGAACAACGCAAAAGTCCTTCCTGCTTGGCAATCTCAGCATAGGGAATTTCCTCTACCGTAAAACCTTGCTCCCTAAGCCAATTATTTAGGCGAGTAAAACTACGTTCGGAAACTACCACCTCTGGTGAGATAGAGAATACATTGCTGAACATTTGGTACATCTCCTCTCGTTCTATATGAAAGAGGTTATCCTTACCAAAGAGATCTACCAAATATTGGTATTCCTGTTCATTACGGAAACCACCCTTATAGATAATCCCCTTATTTGTTCCCACTGGCTGAAAACAACAATCCAAATGTAGTGCATTATCACGAGGTTCTGTGTTGGACTTAACCAAGTCAAATGCCTTCACTATCTTATTAGGAAAGAGTGCTTTAAGTAGCTCTACTCCTCCCCTATTGGTGCGTGCCGTCTTATAATTTGTATAATCAGCTCCATAGTAAGTGCCTACGAAGATATGATCATTCCATGGCATCACATCGCCTCCTTCTATATGTATTTCAGGGGAAGGAACGATATATTGAAAAGGAGGAATCTGGCGAACTATATACTCAATAGCTTGATATTCTTCTTCTCTTTCAGGTAGAATATTAGCTTTAATAAACTTGTCCTCTATGACAAAACCAATATCACGGGTGAAAATCTGGTTGCAATTCTCTATTAATTCAGGACGGTATACTTCTACCTCATATTTTTTAAGCACTTGGGCGAAAGCCTCCATTTCAGGGATCATATCTTCTTCCAAGGGATAAGTTCCTGCCAATATATGTTCTAAAGATTTAGGATCGTAAGCCTCTTGGGCAGTAGGAGTGGCACCATTACTCTGAGCAGTTCCTAAGATAACTGCTCGTAGGCGATTCGTCTCGTTCTTTATTTGTATTTTCATCATGGTTAATTTTGGTGCAAATATACGGAAAATATATGAGAATATTTATTTGGTGAAAAAAAGAAAAAATTATATCTTTGCTGCCTAAACGATAATTTCCAATATCATGAAAAAACATATCTATTTACTATTGCTACTGCTCACCTCTACAGTGAGTATGGCACAAATTACTGTTGGGATACGGCTCAATAATCCATTAGTCTATGGTTCTTCTATTTCTCCCTTATATAATGAGGATGGGAAAAAATTCAACACCTATGGAAATTGGGGCGTTTTCAATTCAGGCGTCTTTGCTCGGATTCCTCTCAAAGAAAAGCATTGGGTATTACATACTGAACTTCTATATAAGAATGAGGGAACTCATCTCAGTGGCTTTGATGTTCCCGATAAGGATAGGGGGCCTTATTATAGGGAAAGCCTCTATGAAGAAAAAAGACATTTTTCCCTCGAATATATAGATGCTCCTTGTCTGCTACAATGGGAAGGCAGGCGTATGTTCAGGGGGTACCTACAAGCAGGTTTTTCTCTCAAATTCTTAACCTACGCCTCCTATACTAATGGTTGGTTTAATGCCCCTGATGAGAATGTAACCCCACATTTTAACCGACTCGTTCTTACAGGGCAAGTAGGAGGCGGTGTGCTCTGGGACATCAAGCGAGTGGTGATCACCACCGATATGCGTATGTCTTGGAATCTTACGCCTATTACAGGCCACAAAGTTCGTGGTGTAGATTTTAGCAATAGTACAGGCTTTTCTCTCACTCTCGTCTCAGTAGGAGTAGGATACAAGCTGGGATATAAAAAGAGTAATTAACGCCAGAGATGAAACAACATGAAGAAGTTATCAAGATTATGGAAGAAAACGGAGGATGGGCTACCCTTGGTTTTCTTTATCATCATGTAGATACGTCTGAATGGAAAACCAAAACTCCCTTTGCTACCATAAGGCGAATTGTTCAGGACGAACGCTTCTTTTTCAAAATAAAAGCAGGACTATGGGCACTGAAAAGTCATAAAGAGCAGCTTTTAGAGAAATTTGAATTAGAAGTATCCTCTAAGAAAGAACAAGATTTTTCCCATTCCTATTTCCAAGGATTATTGGTTGAAATAGGAAACCTCAAGGGATACCACACATATATCCCACCGCAGGATAAGAATAAACTATTCCTTGATAGAAAATTAGGTAATGTCTCTTCCTTAGATCAGATATTAGATTTCACCTATCCCGAAGTGATCAAAAGAGCCAAAACCATTGATGTCATATGGTTCAATGAGCGGAAATTCCCTCACGCTTTCTTTGAAGTAGAGCATACTACTGATATACAAAATTCTCTACTCAAATTCAACGAGTTACAAGATTTCTACACTAAGTTCTATATACTTAGTGCAGCAGAAAGAAAACGAGAATTTGAACAGAAAATAGCCTATACTTCCTTCAAAGATATAAGAAACAGGGTATCTTTTATTGATTATGATTTTGTAGCAAACTTACATACCAAGAGCTTTGAACTACTGAAAATAGGACAATTATAAAATATAAAAAATCGCAATAATCAAATCTATTTTAGTCACAACAGCTGTAAAAGATAAATTATGGAAACATTTGAGATTATAATTCAAGAATTACTATCAAGAACTATTAGTGTCCAAGCTCAAAATATAGAAGAAGCTATAGATAAAGTAAATCAGATGTATAGAAAGACAGAAATTGTTTTGGATGCTGAAGATTTTGTTGAAAAGGAAATAATACCTGTAACTTTAAAAAATGAAAAAGAGGTTTTAATAAAAGAAATTATTGAATACTTATATGAAGATGAGAAGAAAAATTTTGAAGAGTCAGAAAAACCAAATAACCATATTTTTTGTAAAATAGAACGATTAAAAACTTTAATAGATTAATTCTTTCTATTCAATATCTACCATGAAAATTACAAAAGACGATTGAATATTAACTCTTTATAACCCCAACCCTTAACAACTATAGAAAACACAAATGGAACCCATAGATTTTAACAAACCCATTACTGAATACGGAGAAGATAATATACAGACCCTTGAGTGGCAGGAGCATGTACGTATGCGCCCTGGTATGTACATAGGTAAGCTCGGCGATGGCTCCTCAGCCGATGATGGGATCTATATCCTACTGAAGGAGGTGATCGATAACTCCATAGACGAGTTTGTCATGGGAGCAGGCAAGCAGATAGAGGTACGCATAGAGGAAAATAAAGTCTCTGTACGTGATTTCGGACGTGGGATTCCCTTGGGAAAAGTGGTAGATGTAGTTTCCAAGATGAACACAGGAGGAAAATATGATTCCCGTGCTTTCAAAAAGTCTGTGGGGCTTAATGGAGTAGGTACTAAGGCTGTCAACGCACTTTCTTCCTATTTCTATGTAGCTTCCGTACGTGACGGACAGCGAAAAAGCGCCACATTCTCTTTGGGGGTATTACAAGAAGAATCTCCCTTAGAAGCCTCTAATGAAAAAAGAGGTACCTTAGTAACGTTTGTCCCCGACGGAACCATCTTTAAGAACTACAAATTCCGTTCGGAATATGTGGTAAGGATGCTTAAGAACTATACCTACCTCAACCCTGGACTTACTATTGTATACAATGGAGAAAAATTCTTCTCTGAAAATGGTTTGGAAGACCTGCTCAAGGAAGACAACAACGAAGAAGATTTTGCCTATCCTATTATCCACCTCAGTGGGGAAGATATAGAGATTGCCCTCACCCATAGCAAAAGCCAGTACAGCGAACAATATTATTCGTTTGTCAATGGGCAGAATACCACCCAAGGAGGTACCCACCTGAACGCTTACCGTGAAGCCATTGTGGCTACCTTGCGTAACTATTACAACAAACCTTATGAAGCCTCTGATATTCGTAAATCCATTATTGGAGCTATCTCTATCAAGGTGATGGAGCCTGTTTTTGAGAGTCAGACCAAGACCAAATTGGGTTCTACTGAAATGGGAGAAGGCATGCCCTCTGTACGTACTTATATTACCAATTTCGTACAAAAACACTTAGACGACTATCTACATAAGCAACCAGAGATTGCCGAAGAGATACAGAAAAAAATCCTACAAGCAGAGCGCGAACGCAAGGAACTATCGGATATTCGTAAGCTCGCCCGCGACCGAGCGAAGAAAGTGAGCCTACACAACAAAAAGCTACGCGACTGTCGCATTCATCTGACCGATAGTAAGCACGAACAAGCCCTTGAGAGTACGCTCTTTATCACCGAGGGAAACTCCGCTTCAGGGTCTATCACGACCTCCCGCGATGCCAATACCCAAGCCGTATTTTCTCTGCGTGGAAAGCCGCTAAACTCCTTTGGGAAAACCAAAAAAATTGTCTATGAGAATGAGGAATTCAACCTCCTACAAGCCGCTTTGGATATAGAGGACTCCATAGAAAACCTGCGATATAACAATATTGTCCTTGCCACCGATGCCGATGTAGATGGGATGCACATTCGCCTACTACTCATCACCTTTTTCCTACAGTTTTTCCCAGAACTCATCAAAGAAGGACATGTCTATATCCTACAGACACCCCTATTCCGTGTGCGCAATAGCAAGGAAACTATTTATTGCTATACCGATGAAGAGCGTGTCAATGCCATAGCGAAGCTCAAAAACCCAGAGATCACGCGATTTAAAGGGTTGGGAGAGATCTCCCCCGATGAGTTCAAGCACTTTATAGGTCAGGATATGCGCCTTGACCCTGTGATGATGGACAAGGCCATGCATATAGAGAAATTATTAGACTTCTATATGGGGAACAATACCCCTGAACGACAAGATTTTATCATCAATAACCTCAAATATGAGGTATAACTTATAGAAAAACAGTAGGAAAAATGCTTTTTCCTACTGTTTTTCTATTATCTTATGTGACAAAACCATTTTTTACAACACATCAATTACTTTGGAGAGGCGCTGGGTGATTTCCTCAATAGAGCCTATACCATTGATAGGGTGATATTTGCCTTGCTTTTTGTAAAAGTCAATAAGAGGGGCTGTCTTTTGGTTGTATTCTACAAAGCGGTTGCGAATTTTGCCTTCGTCTTGGTCATCAGAGCGCCCACTTACTTTACCACGCTCTACAAGTCTTTTGATAAGTTCTTCATCATCTGCATCAAGGGCTAAAGTCGCACTGATATTCATTTGCTTAGAAGCCAAGAAAGCATCTAGCGCTTCGGCTTGGGCTATGGTTCGAGGGAATCCGTCAAAGATAAAGCCTGCTGCATTGGGGTTCTTTTCTATTTCCTCTTGGAGCATTTGGATCGTTACCTCATCGGGAACAAGAGTTCCCTTATCCATATAAGATTGAGCTAATACTCCGAGCTCTGTACCATTTTTCAAGTGATGACGGAACAGATCGCCTGTGGAAATATGTACCAAACCATATTTTTCTTTTAGGAAAGCTGCTTGTGTTCCTTTTCCTGCTCCTGGTTTGCCAAACAAAACCAAATTCTTCATATTTTCTATATTTAATTGATATATTTCTGGGAGATTTCGTCCTAATTCGTCATAGTCTAAGCCATAACCTACGATAAAGCGGTTGGGAATAGAGAAACCTATATGGTGTATAGGCAAGTCTTTCTTATAGGCTTCAGGCTTGAAGAAGAGTGTCATGATACGCAAGGAAGCCACCTGCTTGTCGGCAAAGAGGTTATAAATCTCCTCCAAGGTATTACCCGTATCCACTATATCTTCTATCACCACCACATCGCGGCCTGCTATGTCCTTAGGAAGGCCTAAGAGTTGTTTTACCTTGTGGGTGCTTTGCATGCCCTCATAAGAGGAAAAGCGCACAAAAGCAATCTCACACTCACCCTGATAAGCACGGACAAAATCCGAAGCAAACATGAAGGAACCATTGAGTATGGAAATGAAAAGAGGTCTCTTCCCCTGCATCTGCTGCTCCACCTCTTGGGCAAGCCTTTTGATCTCTTGAGCAAGTCTTTCGCTGGAGATATAAGGGCGGAACTCTTTATCAAGTATTTTAATTAGCATAAACAGTGTTTTTAAAGCTACAAAGGTATGATTTTTTTATCATATAATGATACTTTTTTTCATATTTTTATTTTATAGAAATGAAGCCCTCTCTTCAAAGGTAAAAATAAACTACTTTTCTTTTTGTGAAAATAGCTAAAATTGCTACCTTTGCCCATTAAAAAAGTAGATTTGTACGCCATTTTAGATATAGAAACCACAGGAGGTAAGATGGGTGAGGAAGCCATTACAGAAATTGCTATCTATCGCTTTGATGGTCGGGAAGTTACCGATCGCTTCATCTCACTTATCAATCCCGAAAGAAAGATAGACGACTTTGTGGTACGCCTCACAGGCATTTCCAACAAGATGGTTCGCCAAGCACCGAAATTCTATGAGGTAGCCAAGCGGATTGTGGAGATAACCGAGGGGTGTATCTTGGTTGCCCACAATGCAGCCTTTGACTATCGTATCCTGTGCTTAGAGTTTCGCCGATTAGGCTTTGATTACCAGCGCAGTACCATCTGTACAGTGGAGATGTCCCAGCGTCTACTCCCCGATGAGCCTTCGTATAGCTTGGGTAAGCTGGCTCGTTCGTTAGGTATTCCGCTCTCTGACCGACACCGAGCCAATGGAGATGCCATGGCTACAGTACACCTCTTTAAGCTCCTTTTGGACAAGGACACCCAGAAGGTAGCCCTAAGCGAGTTTGTCAAGCAAAACCTCTCTACCCTACCCATTCACCTGCTTTCGCTCTTGGATGGGCTACCTAATCAGTTGGGCGTATATTACCTATATGACAAGGCGGGAAAACTACTGTTATTGTCCAAGAGTAAGAACATCTATAAGCGGGTCAATGAGCACTTTACCTCGGAGGGAAAGCGAGATCTTTTTCTTAGGAAGCATGTAGGGAAGGTCATGTACGAGCTTACAGGTACCCTGCTGATTGCCTCACTCAAGGAAGTTGAAGAACTTCAGGCACAAGCCTCTCTGAGCAAGTATAAGAAAAAGAAGACCTACCCCTTTGCTTTGGTTTGTCATAAGAACAAGACAGGCTATCTCTGCCTTTCTGTCATGTTAAGAGCAGGAGCCAAGCAGCCCTTAGCTATTTTTGAAAGCAAGGAAGAGGGGCTGAATATGCTCTTTGAGATGACTGAGCGCTATGAGCTTTGTACCAAACTCAATGGTTTTTCCCAGGCGCGTACCTACTGCTATAACCACTCTATCGGTAAGTGTGCTGGTGCTTGTATGGGCGATGAAGCCGTGGAGACCTATAACCAGCGAGTGGAGGAAGCCCTTGCCCACTATAGCCTTGTAGGTAGAACCTTTGTCCTTATGGATAAGGGACGCACCGTACATGAGAAAAGTGTCATCCTGATAGAGGATGGTAGCATCAAGGGCTATGCCTTTATCTCGCTGAACTATCAGCTTTCCAAACCTATCCTTGAGCGACACCTCACCCCACTGACACATAACACTGAGATGGCACACCTGGTAGAACACTACTTACGTACGCACCCTTTGGCCAAGCAAATAGAGATAAAAGATTAACATCTTAGGGGAAAAATCACATTTTTTGTGTAACTTTGCCCCCACGAAAAGAAATATTTTCCTATGAAAAAACGTACTGTGCTGAATTTGTTATTCTTAGCACTCATTATTTCATTCTTTACCACTAACTTAGGGTATGAGGCCAAGATTCTCCTACAACGGATTTTCTCCTCCCAAGTGGAGCTTCTCTCTCAGGACAAACAATATACTATAGACCCTGATTGGACACTGAAAGATAGGGACAACAAGCAATTTCCTTTCACCCAATCCGAAGGGAAGGTCAGGTTCGTCTATTTCTTTTCCTCATGGCGGGCAATGAGTATAGCCGACCTGATAGGTATAGACAAGCTCTATCAGGATTATCATGACAAGGTAGCTTTCTATATCATCACCAATGAGTTACCTGAGCCTGTAGAACAAAAGCAACGCGATCGCAAATTCACCTTCAAGGTTACTTACCTGATCCAAGGGGTGAAGATGCCCTTTGATCCTGAGCGTATCCCCTCTGGCTATATCATAGATAAGCAAGACAAAGTGGTCGCTCAGGGCTTCGGAAATACCCGATGGAACAGCGACAAAGTACGCAAACTATTGGATACACTGATAAAATAACACTTACAAACCTTATAAAAAATATTATCCTATGAATATAACACAAATCTTCAAAAATAAAAATGTTCGCTTTTGGGGCTTGCAGGTATGCTTGGCCTTATTTCTCCTTTTCGCAGGTATCTATGCTGTACTGCTCTCCTTGGATGGTTTCACAAGACATGGGGAATTTATCGTGGTACCTGACCTTGAACATGTCTCCCTAAGCAAAGCCCAAGAGCTTTTAGAGAAGAGCCACCTGCGTTACGAAGTAAGAGATTCTACAGCCTACAACAAGGAATATCCTCCTTATACTGTTATGAAACAGACCCCTGAGGCCAATGAAAAAGTAAAGAAAGACCGCAAGATATATCTTTCGATCAACCCTACCAACTTTAGGAAGATAGACCTACCTAATATTATCCGAAGACCTATAAAGGAAGTTCGTCCCAATCTGGCTTCTCTTAATATTAAGATCGGTAGAGTCACTTATGTCAATGATATCAGTAAAGATGCTGTACTAAGAGCTTTCTACAAAGGAAAAGAGATCAAGCCTGGCGACAAAATTCTTGAAAATTCGTCTATAGACTTAGAGTGTGGCAATGGACTCTCCATGACTGAACCCGACAACACCACTGGTGATAACTCACAAGAAGGCAGTGGTTCAGATAATTCAGAAGGTATAGACTTCTAGTTAAATCTTTTAGAATATTTCTCATTATCAAAGAATAAATTGTATATTTACACCCCAAAAAAATAGCCAAATGAAAAAGATATTACTTTCCATACTTTGTATAAGCCTATATGCCTGCCAAGAAAGCAAGTCCGCAGAGCCTGAAATCACCCAAGAAGAAGTAGATAAGCAAGAAGCTCAGAAGCGCTTAGCTGATCTGGGAGATGAGGTTGATGAGTATCCTTCGTTTAAGGAGTGTGAGAGTATCACCACTAAGGACGAAAAACTCAAATGCTTTACCGATAGGCTTTCCAAGGCTTACCAAGAGGCACTCAATAGCCAGAAATTGGCCATTGGCGGTGCTCTAAGCGATACTATAAAAGTAACCCTTGTGGTGAGCAACGAAGGGGTACTAAGTGTAAAGAGTGTAGAGGCCTCCGATAATACACTGGAGCTGCTCCCCGACTTGGAGAAAATCCTAAAAGATAAGACCGCAGGATTCGAGTTTGTTCTCACTCCAGCCAAGAAAAACCAAGTGAGTGTTACCACTGAGTATGTACTTCCCTTGGTGATTGATGTAAAATAAAATCATAAAGCCATGCCTAAAATACTATTAGTTGAAGATGAAGCCTCCATACGGCGTGTGCTGGGTAGTATCCTCAGTGAAGAGGACAAAAGCTATCAGATAGAAGAAGCTACCAATGGACAGGAGGCCATGGATATGATCCAGAAAACAGACTATGACTTGGTACTCTGTGATATCAAAATGCCCAAGAAAGATGGACTGGAGGTACTTTTGGAAGCTAAAGCCCTTAAGCCTGCCTTGCGTATGGTCATGATTTCAGGACATGGTGACTTAGAGACGGCTGTACAAGCCATGAAAATGGGTGCCTTTGACTATATAGCCAAACCTCCTGATCTGAATCGGTTGCTCTCTACTGTACGCAATGCACTGACTACTACCCCTGTAGAAGAAAAAACACCTAAGGGAGAGAATAAGACTTGCAAGAAGGCCTCTCCTACCTCACCCATGATAGGTAAGAGTGCGGCTATACAGAAGATTAAAGACATGATTGACAAGGTCGCCCCTACCGATGTACGAGTACTCATCACAGGCCCTAATGGTTCGGGAAAGGAACTAGTAGCCCGTGCCCTACACCAAGGCAGTGAGCGTGCTGGGCAACCCATGATAGAGGTCAATTGTGCTGCTATCCCATCGGAACTTATCGAAAGTGAACTATTTGGACATATCAAAGGCTCCTTTACCTCGGCGGTGAAAGACCGTGTAGGCAAGTTCGAGGCCGCAGATAAGGGCACTATCTTCTTAGATGAGATTGGGGATATGAGTCTTTCGGCTCAAGCTAAGGTATTACGCGCCCTACAAGAGAAGAAAATCACCAAAGTAGGTAGCGAGAAAGACATAGCTGTAGATGTACGGGTGATTGCTGCCACCAACAAAGACCTCAAACAGGAGATTGCCCAAGGGCGTTTCCGAGAGGACTTATACCACCGCTTGGCGGTTATCCTTTTGGAAGTTCCCTCTTTGAATGAACGTAGAGATGATATTCCTCTTCTAGTAGAGCACTTCACCAAGAGTATCTGTCAGGAACAAGGCATCAGCAAACACTTCCAGCCCAAGGCCATAGAACAACTCCAACAATATGATTGGAGTGGGAATGTGCGAGAGCTAAGAAATGTGGTAGAGCGCCTGCTGATCCTCTCCGAAGGAGAAGTTACCATAAAGGATGTCAAGGCCTTTGGCGGAAAAGAATAAAATCAATTGTCAAGGATTAATGGTTAATTGTCAATGACTACTAATGTTAGTACCACTTTAGGACTATTAAGAAATAAAAGAAATGGGAGGCTTTGTGGAGCCTCCCTTTTCACTTTAAAATGAAAACAAACTAAATTTAAAAAACAGCTCTTACAGCTTTAAAGAAAAGCTCAAGAGTATATTCTGTAAGGTGTTATCCACTTTTGGAGTGTCTGTAAGGACGCTTTCAAAGATTTGTGGATGGTAAGCACGGGTTGCTCTATCATAAGAAAGGTCAAAACGCATATTACTGATACTTACCCCAAGTCCTGTAGAGAAGCCTGTAAGATCACCTATAGGTTTATACTCTGTCTTGTAAGGGCTTTGCTCATACCTATACCCTCCTCTAAAGAACAGATGGTTCGTCTTACTCAGTGGCAAGCGGTATTCAGCACCAAAACGTAGGGAGTTGGTATCTCCTAAAGTATTTTGGATAATAGCATTTTCTGATTCTAAACCAGAACGGAAACTCATATTTCCATAGCCTTTATACATATAGTCAGCACTAAGGATCAATTGCTTATTCCATACCCAGCTGGCACCCACTGTCCAAGAACCTGGCGTACGGAAATTGTATTTCTCATAAACGGCTACTACGTTTGGCCTAGCAAAAAAAGTGCCATTATTTTGAGTGTTTGTTGATAGTGATTGCATCTTTTCATCTTGTAGTGTATACCAAGTAGGAGAAGCATAGGTAAGTCCTATACGTAAGCCTGTAGCCACTTCGGCTATAGCTCCCAATTGGAGAGAGAAACCACTTCCGACAGTCCTGACTTCATCTTGATATAGTGCAGAACGAATATCTGAAGCCGTATTATTTACATAATCCTCTCTATACTTATTTACTACCCTATAATCTACACTATGAGAGTTAAGATTAATCCCAAAAGAAATAAAATCATAGCGTCCCGCAAAGTTAAAGTTATATTTGTTTACGCCTCCTTCGGTATATTGTTCTACATTTTGTATAGTTGTTGTTCCTTCAGAGATATTTTTTATATAATTTCGCTCTTCTAACACAGCATCTGCTTCAGAATCAGACATAGAAGGTTTTAGTTCTCTCTTACCACTTAAAGGATTTACTAATCCAGTTGTATAACCTAAAAGTGCATTTCTGAATTTTTCAGGTTCCTTTAATTTCCCCATTCTACTATACAATTCATATAAATTATCTCTTCCGACTTTTCTTTTATTTTCATAAACATCTAACATTAAGTCTTGCTGCATGATTCCATTAGCCTTATCAAGAAAGAAGTCCCCAAGATTGGCTCCATTAGTTCTATAAGTATAATTTAGATCATTAGCATCAAAATTATGGGTCTTTTGATAATTAAAAGCAAAAGCGATATTCTTCCAGCCTTCCTCTCCTATTGTGATAGGAAATGCTACTCCAAATTGGCTCAATAGGAAATCGGAAGAAATGGTTGATCGTCCATTAGCCTCATTCTTGGAATTAACCCCTGAGAGCGTTACGCTCATCTCACTTCTTGTAAAAATGGAAGTTCCTGCTGGGTTCAGTGCCACGGCCGAGAGATCTCCCCCCAAGGAATTGAAAGCACCACTCATTGCATTGAATCGAGAAGTTCCATTAAGTCCTTCCATAGAATAGCGCAGCCCATCGGTAAGGTTTTGGGCAAAGACAAAAGAACTTGCCAAACAAAAACCCATTGTGATTATATTTTTTTTCATTTCTATTTCTTTATTAGTTTTTTTCCAATTTATTAATAACTCCTTCTTGTAGTACCGCTTCCTCCTCCACTACTTTCATTACTTGAATTTCCTTGATAGGAGCGGGAGGAATTATCATAAGAACGAGAAGAGTTATCATAGGAATTATTATAATTGCTATTGTTATAACTATTATTGTTATAACTTCTTGAGGAATAATCATAGCTATGAGTTCTATTATCTTCATAAGAACGAGAAGAACTATCATAGTTACTATTTCCATAAGAACGGGAGGTACTACCATTTTGGTGATTATAGTTTTCATAACGACGAGTATCATCCCCTCTTCTACCATAAGTTGGAGAATACTTGCGAGAGGTATTTCCGTAAGGGTCTTGGTAGTAATAGTAATTATTTTCCCTATCATAGCGATAAGATGGATAATAATAGTAGTTATACCCATAATAAGGATAATAGTAATTGTATCCGTAAGGATAGTAATAATTATATCCGTGAGGGTAGTAATAGTTATATCCATAATAAGGATAGTAGTAGCTATATCCGTAATAAGGATAGTAATAGCTATCATAGTAGCGCCAGCTCCAGTAAGGATCATAAGTACCTACCGAGAAGCCTATGCTCCAGCGAGAACGTGGATAGTAGTAAGAAGAGGAATAATAGCCTCCCCATGCCCCTGACCCCCAATAGTAAGGACTATCTACATAATTATTGTATATATTCACAGAAGAAGGGCGGGCATTGTCTCCCCAACTGCCATAAGTATTATAGGGGGCACTCTGCTGTTGGGTGTCTGTACGATAACCCTCTACATTGGTCATAGGGGTATAGGAGGGAGCAGGACGCTGTACCTGTTGTTCAAAATCCTTATACCCTGCTATTTTCTGATTAAGGTGTTCACGATAGCTACCGCTTTGCTCATAATTTCTCTCATAACGTGGTTCCTCCCTCTGATACACAGGTCGAGGGGCTTCGTCCCCATAGATACCATCATCATAACCTACTCCTGAATAAGCGCCACAAGCGCTAAGGCCTACCAGTGCTGTAAAAGCAACTGCTGTATGGATGATTACTGTCTTTCTCATAACAATATTATTTAGTTTGTTGATTATCAGTACTTTTGTTTATTTTGTAAAATTCCCCCCTGCAAAAGGAGTGCATTTCCAAAATTATTTTGTACTTTTGCACACAAAGTACAATTTTTGTGCCAAAGATTTTAGTATGAGTAAAAATTTAACATCAAGAGCAGAAGATTATTCCAAGTGGTATAATGAACTCGTTGTAAAAGCTGGGCTTGCCGAGAGTTCGGGAGTGCGTGGCTGTATGGTTATCAAGCCCTATGGCTATGCCATTTGGGAGCGTATGCGTGATATTTTAGACAAAATGTTTAAGGATACAGGCCATCAGAATGCCTATTTTCCTATTTTTGTTCCCAAAAGTTATTTTGAAGCAGAAGAGAAAAATGCAGAAGGTTTTGCCAAGGAGTGTGCCGTGGTTACCCACTACCGCCTTAAAGCTGACCCTAACCAAAAGGGCAAACTCATGGTAGATCCTCAGGCCAAGCTAGAAGAAGAGCTGATTGTACGTCCTACCAGCGAGGCGATTATTTGGAATACCTATAAGACTTGGATACAGTCCTACCGCGACCTTCCAATCCTTATCAACCAATGGGCGAATGTAGTGCGCTGGGAGATGCGTACACGCCTATTCTTGCGTACCGCTGAGTTCCTTTGGCAAGAGGGACATACTGCCCATGCTACCCAAGCGGAGGCCGTAGAAGAAGCACAGAAGATGAATGAGGTATATGCTACTTTCGTAGAAAAGTATATGGGTGTGCCTGTGGTAAAAGGTAGAAAGACCGAGACAGAACGCTTTGCTGGTGCCGATGATACTTATTGTATAGAAGCCCTCATGCAAGATGGCAAAGCACTACAGGCTGGTACTTCCCACTTCTTAGGGCAGAACTTTGCCAAGGCCTTTGATGTAAAATATGCTACCAAAGAGGGCGCTCTCGAATACGTATGGGCTAGCTCTTGGGGTGTTTCCACCCGCCTTATGGGGGCGCTAATCATGAGCCATAGTGATGACAATGGTCTGGTATTGCCTCCTCTTTTAGCGCCTATACAGGTTGTGATTGTGCCTATATACAAGGGAGAAGAGCAACTACAAGCTATACGTGAGCGAATAAGCCCTCTTATGCAGGCACTGAAAGAGCGCAATATCGCTGTAAAATTTGACGATGATGACACTCAAAAACCTGGGTTCAAGTTCCACGAATACGAACTCAAGGGCGTACCTGTACGCTTGGCTGTGGGGCAACGTGATTTGGAAAATAATACTTATGAAGTGGCTCGCCGTGATACCCTTACCAAAGAAAGCGTATCAGGGGACAACATCATCACTCATATAGAACAGCTGCTAGAGGATATACAAACCAATATATACCAAAAGGCTTTGGCTTATCGCGATAGTCATATCACCGAGGTCAATAGTTATGAGGAGTTTAAGGAAGTTTTAGAAAACAAGGGCGGGTTCCTCTCTGCTCACTGGGACGGTACCCCTGAAACAGAAGCCAAAATCAAGGAAGAGACCCAAGCAACCATTCGTTGTATTCCCTTAGACCAAAAGGAAGAAGCAGGCACCTGCATCTATTCGGGCAAACCTTCTAAGGGAAGAGTACTATTCGCTAAGGCATATTAATAGTGACTAGTGACTAGTGACTAATGATTTAAGTTTCGCAAGCTCTGTAATCAACTGATTCTCAAAACATCCCCCCTACCCCCCCTCAAGGGGGGAGTTAGTAAGTAATAGAGGTTCAATAAGTTATAAAAGGGAAATTTTCTAATTTAATAAACAAATTAGACCATTTCAACGCCCTTAAAGCTCCCCCTTTGGAGGGGGGTTGGGGGGAGGTTTTTACAAATAATTGTTTATCAGTTACTTGCAATTTCAATAGCAACCTAAAAACAACTTGCGAAACTTAAATTAATGACTAATGGTTAATGCTAATAATGATTAATCATTGATCATTAAACATTAATCATTAAGAAAAGATCTGTCTGATTCTCATGGCGATGACCCCAAAGATAGCCTCGCGGATAATGGAGGCATTCATTTTAGATTTGCCTCGTACGCGGTCGGTGAAGACGATAGAGACCTCTGAAAGGTGAAATTTCTTTACGTAGGCTTTGTATTTCATCTCTATTTGGAAGGCATAGCCTACGAATTTTATCTTGTCAAAGTCAATACTCTCTAAGACCTTTCGCTTGTAACAGACAAAACCCGCAGTAGGATCTTGTACCCTCATTCCTGTAATAAGTTTTACATAGAAAGAAGCTCCATAGGAAAGCAATACTCGCCTAAGTGGCCAATTGACTACATTGACCCCCTTTACGTAGCGAGAGCCAATGGCCATATCGGCATGTTGCTCCTTACAGGCTCTGTATAGGCGTATGAGATCAGAGGGATTATGAGAAAAATCGGCGTCCATTTCAAAGAAATAGTCGTACCTTTTTTTACTGTTAAGTCCCCAGAGGAATCCATGTATATAGGCTGTACCAAGTCCTGTCTTCTCTGTACGCTCCGCAAGGAACAGTCTGTCAGGGAACTCTTGTTGCAATTGCCTTACTCTTAGGGCTGTCCCATCGGGAGAGTTATCATCTACAATCAGTACATCAAAATGATGTGCCTGCAGAAGGGTTACCCGTATGATACTCTCTATATTCTCTATCTCATTGTAGGTAGGGATAATCACTAAGCTATCGGAAAAAGTCTCAACTAAAGCCGTATTCATTATTTTATAAATATGGGGGCAAAGGTACAACTATTTTACTAATGTGTCAATGAGACAATGAGACAATTTACCAATGAAAACAATGAGGGCGAATTGCCTTTTGCCCCTACAACAACGGAATATGTTATTACAAAAAAGTACACTTGCCTATGAGGCACCTGATTTCTCACAAATAAAAAGTGAAGACTTCGCCCCTGCTCTACAAGAGGCCATCTCTGAACAACAAGCAGCTATCACAGCTATTGTGGAGGATACTTCCCCTGCCAGCTTTGCCAATACAATCCTTGCTTTGGAGAAAAGCGGGGAAGCATTGCTAAGGGTGAGTAACCTCTTTTTCGCCCTTGCTGGAGCAGATACCAATGAGGTACTTCAGCAAACAGAAAAGGAAATACTACC
Organism: uncultured Capnocytophaga sp.; assembly: GCA_963528845.1. Classification (GTDB taxonomy): domain Bacteria; phylum Bacteroidota; class Bacteroidia; order Flavobacteriales; family Flavobacteriaceae; genus Capnocytophaga. The sequence goes on from CAURXJ010000002.1 coordinate 81,494, forward strand.
CCTGTTGGCTGCCCAAGAGGATAGTATCTATCTCAATGACAAGCTCTTTGAGCGGATACAGGTACTCTACAAGGTACGTACTACCCTAGGCTTAGACGCCGAATCACTAAAGCTCTTAGAACATTATTACGATCTCTTTATCCTTCGTGGGGCTAACCTATCCGCAGAGGGAAAAGCTACCCTTAAGCAGCTCAATAGCCAATTGGCTACCTTGGAGAACGACTTTAATTACAATACCCTACAAGCACGCAAGGAAGCCGCCCTTATCATCACCCAAGAGGACGCACTTGCAGGCCTTTCCCCTGAGGAGAAACAAGCTCTTAAACAGCCTGATGGCAGTTGGAAGATTGCCTTGACCAACACCACACAGCAGCCGCTGCTCTCCCGATTGGATAACGAAGAGACCCGCCGCCTGCTCTTCGAGCAATCATGGCGCAGAGCTACCAAGGGCGCCCATGCTACAGAACCTATTGTGCTAAAAATCATTGCTTTGCGACAGCAGAAGGCAGCTCTTTTGGGTTATCAAAACTATGCTGAATGGTCTTTACAAAAAAGTATGGCCAAGACTCCTGAGACAGTGATGGACTTCTTTGAAAAATGGATTCCTCCTACCTTAGAAAGGATACAACAAGATCTTGAAGCTCTTAAAACAATCGCACAGCGAGAGGATATAGCACCCCACAACTGGGATTACTATAGTGAGAAGCTACGCAAGAGCCAATATGATTTAGATGAGAACGAGCTCAAGCCTTATTTCGAACTCTTCAATGTCTTGGAAAAAGGTGTTTTCCACGCGGCTACTTGCCTCTATGGTATTACTTTCAAAAGGCGTACCGACCTACCTGTATATCACCCCGATGTGGTAGTCTATGAGCTTTTTGAAGCCGACGGCCGCCCCTTAGGTCTCTACTATGGAGACTTCTATACGCGTGAGAGCAAGCGTGGAGGAGCTTGGATGAGTGAGCTGGTTACCCCTTCCAAGCTCTTTGGCCAAAAGCCCGTGATCTATAATGTATGCAACTATACCCCACCTACCGAGACGCTCCCTTGTCTGCTTACCTATAGCGAGGTAGAAACGCTCTTCCATGAGTTTGGCCATGCCCTGCATGCTTTCTTTGCGGAGCAGCAATATGCCACCCTTGCAGGAACAGCTGTAGCGAGAGACTTTGTGGAGTTCCCCTCTCAGTTCAATGAGTATTGGGCACTACATGAGCAGGTACTCCCCCACTATGCTCGCCATTACCTTACTCAAGAGGTTATTAGTCAGGAACTTATAACCAAGATCAAGAACTCCAGAGACTTTAATCATGGCTATAGATTTGGCGAAGTTTTGGCCTCTGCCTATTTGGATATGCAGTGGCATACCCTCCCTGCCGAGGGCCACATCACAGCGGTAGCTCCCTTTGAGGCCACTGCTACTGAGCGCTTTCCCAAGGAAGTGCCTGTGCGTTATCGTTCCTTGTACTTCTCCCATATCTTCGGTGGTGGCTATGCCGCAGGCTATTATGCTTACCAATATTCGGAAATTCTCGCCCAAGAGATCTATCACTGGTTTGAGACTCATGGCGGTCTGACTCGCCACAACGGGGAACGCCTTAGAAAGCTCGTCCTTTCTCAAGGAAACACAAAAGAATACCAAGAAATGATCAAATTAATGATTAATGCCAATAATGATTAATGCCAACAATAATCAATCATTAATCACTAAAAATTAATCATTAACCATTAATCACTAAAAATTAATCATTAACCATTGATAAATTAATCATTAAAAAAGTGTCTTTAGAAACAGAAATACAAAAGCGCCGTACTTTCGGCATTATCTCGCACCCTGATGCGGGAAAAACAACCCTTACCGAGAAGCTACTCCTCTTCGGGGGGGCTATTCAGGAGGCTGGAGCTGTGAAATCCAACAAGATTAAAAAGGGAGCTACTTCCGACTTTATGGAGATAGAACGCCAGCGTGGTATCTCGGTGGCTACCTCTGTTTTGGCTTTCAATTACAAGGAGCATAAAATCAATATCTTGGACACACCTGGTCACAAGGATTTTGCCGAAGACACCTTCCGTACCCTTACCGCTGTAGATAGCGTGATTGTGGTAATTGACGTAGCTAAAGGGGTGGAAGAACAGACCGAAAAGCTGGTAGAGGTATGCCGTATGCGCAATATCCCTATGATTGTCTTTATCAATAAGCTCGACCGCGAAGGGAAAGATGCCTTTGACCTCTTGGACGAGGTGGAACAAAAATTAGGACTACATGTAACCCCTTTGAGCTTTCCCATTGGTATGGGCTACGACTTCAAGGGGATCTACAATATATGGGAAAAGAACATCAACCTTTTCTCAGGAGACAGCCGTAAGAATATAGAAGAAACTATTTCCTTTAGCGACATCAATAGCCCCGAATTAGAGCAGCTGATTTCCGAACAGTCGGCTGCTACCCTTCGCAATGATTTGGAGCTGGTCTATGAAGTATATCCCGCCTTTGACCGCGCAGCCTATCTCAGTGGTGCTCAACAACCTGTCTTCTTTGGCTCTGCCTTGAACAACTTCGGAGTGAGGGAACTCTTGGACTGCTTTGTAGAGATTGCCCCATCTCCCCTACCCAAGGCTAGCGAAGAGCGCTTGGTACAGCCCAATGAAAAAGCTTTTACAGGCTTTGTCTTTAAGATACATGCCAATATGGATCCCAACCATCGCGACCGCTTGGCTTTTGTGAAAATCGTTTCGGGTAGCTTCGAGCGCAACAAACCTTATTTGCATACCCGTTTGGGTAAGAAACTCAAGTTCTCCAGTCCCAATGCTTTCTTTGCCGAAAAGAAAGAAGTAGTGGATATTTCCTACGCGGGAGACATCGTTGGCCTACATGATACAGGCAACTTCAAGATAGGTGACACCCTGACAGAGGGTGAGGTACTCCATTTCAGAGGTATACCAAGCTTCTCCCCTGAGCACTTCCGCTATATCAACAACGCCGATCCGCTCAAGTCCAAGCAGTTAGAGAAAGGTATAGACCAGCTTATGGACGAAGGGGTTGCCCAGCTCTTCACCTTGGACTTCAACGGGCGAAAGGTCATCGGTACCGTAGGTGCGCTCCAGTATGAGGTTATCCAATACCGATTGGAGCACGAATATGGGGCTAAGTGTAGTTATGAGAATTTCCCTATCTACAAAGCCTGTTGGGTGGAAGCCCCTGAAAACCCTAAAGACCCTGATTACTTGGATTTCTTACGTGTCAAACAAAAATTCTTAGCTCGTGACAAGCAAGGGCAATTGGTCTTTTTGGCCGATTCAGCTTTTTCTATAGAAATGGTCAAGCAAAAATACCCACAACTGAAGCTACATTTCACTTCAGAATTTTTAAACTAAGGGAGGTATTAACTCCAAGAGAGAGAGAATCCTTGCTTTCTAATCATTTTTGGCATATTAATTGCTCTTTATAGGGGTCAGTTTATAGCATATATCATACTATACTGTTTATCAGTTGTTTGCATTTTTCTATTTTACTTTATTGTAGAAGCAAGAAGAAAAAACTGACAATATTACATGTTTTAGCGAAAATATTTCATGAAAATAGGAAATTTTGACAGTCTTTTAGAAGACCATCTTGAAGATGCGAAAATCATAGCCATCCCTCATCAGCGAGATGAAGAGGAGATGGAGGAAGATCATACCGATGCGCCACTACCTGAAGTGCTCCCTATACTCCCCTTGAAGAATACGGTGCTCTTCCCTGGGGTGATTATGCCGATTTCTATCAAGCGAGAGGCCTCTTTGGAACTTATCAATGATGCCAAAAAGGAGCGCCTGATAGGAGTGGTCAGCCAGCGCAACGACAATGATGCACCCAGCAAAGCGGACTTCTACAGTATAGGAGTGGTGGCGCGTATCATCAAGATTCTCAAGATTCCTGATGGAAGTATCAGTGTCTTGGTACAAGGGACACGCCGCTTCCAGATCACCGAATTTGTAGAGGAACAGCCCTACTTCAAGGCCAAGATACAAGAAAGCCCTGAACTACTCCCCGAAGAAGAAGATGAGGAGTTCACCGCTACTATGGAAGTGGTCAGGGACATCTCCCTAAAATTAGCCAAAGAAACAACCTCTGGCGGACTTGAAGTGCCTTTTGTGCTGCAAAATATAGACAATGATTTCTTTTTGATCAACTATGTAGCCTCTACCTCTCCCCTATCGGTAGGTGAAAAACAGGATATATTGGAGCAAAACAGCTTGGTTACTCGTGCTTGGGCGATCATCAAGTATTTTGGAGTAGAACTCCAAAAGGCAACCCTAAGAAGGGAAATACAGAACAAAGTCCATATGGACTTTGACAAGCAACAGCGCGATTATTTCCTACACCAACAGATACAGACCATTCAGAAGGAATTGGGCAATGAGTCCTTTGAGGCGGATATAGAAAAATTCAAAGAACAAGCTAAAACCAAGCTATGGAATGAAAAAATTCAAAAGCACTTTGATAAGGAACTAGCTAAGCTCCAGCGTCTCAATCCCCAGATGCCTGATTATGCCATACAGCGCAACTATATAGATTTACTCTTAGACCTGCCTTGGGGTGTCTATTCCAAAGACAAGTTTGACCTCAAGCGTGCACAGAAAATATTAGACAAAGACCATTATGGTTTAGAAGATGTCAAGCGACGTATCATAGAATACTTAGCCGTACTAAAGCTACGTAACGACATGAAATCGCCTATCCTCTGCCTCTATGGCCCTCCAGGGGTAGGAAAAACCTCCTTAGGCCGCTCCATAGCCAAGGCCTTAGGTCGCGAATATGTACGTATGGCACTAGGTGGCTTGCGCGATGAGGCCGAGATCCGCGGACACCGCAAGACCTACATAGGGGCTATGCCTGGGCGTATCCTACAACTGATTAAGAAAGCGGGTACTTCCAACCCTGTTTTCGTATTAGACGAGCTGGACAAACTCAGTCAAGGCTACGGAGGAGATCCCTCTTCTGCTATGCTAGAGGTGCTTGACCCTGAGCAAAACAACGAGTTCTATGACAATTTCCTTGAGATTGGTTATGACCTCTCCAAGGTGATGTTTATCGCTACAGCCAATGACCTAAGCACCATACAGCCTGCCCTGAAAGACCGAATGGAAATCATCAACATCTCTGGCTATACTATTGAGGAAAAGGTAGAGATTGCTCGCCATTTCCTTTTGCCCAAGGTACTCAAGGAGCATGGTATGGAACAAAAGCAGATCCAGCTGGGCAAGAAAGAGATAGAGCGTATTGTGGAAGGCTATACCCGTGAGTCGGGCGTAAGAAACTTAGAGAAGCAAATCGCTAAAATCGTACGCTATATAGCCCGTGCTATTGCCATGGATGAGGAGTACAACCCGAAAATCTCCTTGGAAGATATCCGAAAAATATTGGGTATTCCTACCGAGCGAGATAAGTATGAGAACAATGAAGTGGCAGGTGTGGTAACAGGATTGGCTTGGACAAGTGTCGGGGGGGATATCCTCTTTATAGAATCCGCTTTCTCCAAGGGCAGCGGAGGGCTTTCTATCACAGGAAATATAGGTACAGTGATGAAGGAGTCGGCCACTATTGCCTTAGAATATATCAAGGCTCATGCCGAGCAGTTTGGCCTTGATACGCGTATTTTTGACCAATACAAAATCCATATCCATATCCCCGAAGGTGCTACCCCTAAGGATGGACCTAGTGCAGGGATTGCACTACTGACCTCACTCTTCTCGGTACTGACCCAGCGAAGGGTGAAGAAGAACCTAGCCATGACAGGAGAGATTACCCTTCGTGGTAAGGTACTCCCCGTGGGTGGTATCAAAGAGAAAATACTTGCTGCCAAGCGAGCAGGTATCAAGGAAATTATCCTATGCAAGGACAATGAAAAAGACATTGACGAAATCAAGCAAGAATACCTCCAAGGTCTTACCTTCCACTATGTCACCGAAATGGAAGAGGTACTCAGAAAAGCTGTAACAAAAGATGCTGTAAAGAATCCTAAGACCTTCACCTTTGATGATAAAATAGGGGCGAATGGCAATTCGCCCGCATAAAAGTACAATTAACAATTAATCATTGATAATTAACAATTAATCATTAATCATTAATAATTAAATTTGTACTTTTGCGGCAGCAATTTTTTTAAATATTTTAGATTATGAACAAAGAAGCGTTCCTTAAAGAAGCACAAGACAAGATCAATGCTTTGACCGAAAAAATTAATTCTCTAACTGCCTCTTTGGGTATCCAAACAGGAGATCTTAAAGAAAAGGCGCAAGAAGAAATCAACAAGCTCTTAGCGGACAAATCCTCTCTTACTGAAAAATTTGAAGCCTTAAAGAATGTTTCTGATGACAAGTGGGAAGAAGCTAAGAAAGCTTTCAATGACATCTCTTCTGGTAATTTCTCTGAAGGAATCCAGAAAGGAATTGAGACACTAAAGAATTTATTCTAATTCAGTATAGTGGTTAGTGGTTAGTTTCTGACAACTAATCACTAACCACTAATAACTAACAACTAATAGAATAACATGTTTGATAACTTAAGTGATAAATTAGAGAAGGCCTTACATGTACTCAAGGGGCATGGCCAGATTACTGAAATCAACGTAGCGGAAACGCTCAAGGAAGTACGTCGTGCACTCTTGGATGCCGACGTGAACTATGCCATTGCTAAGGACTTTACCGCTAAGGTAAAAGCTAAAGCCTTGGGGGCCAATGTACTTACTACCCTACAGCCTGGCCAGCTCATGGTCAAGATTGTCCGCGATGAACTTACCGAACTTATGGGAGGTGATGCCACAGGGGTCAATCTCAGCGGTAACCCTTCGGTGATTCTTATGTCGGGGTTGCAAGGGTCTGGTAAAACTACCTTCTCTGGAAAATTGGCCAACTTCCTCAAAACCAAAAAGAACAAAAAACCGCTCTTGGTTGCCTGCGACGTCTATCGTCCTGCTGCAATTGACCAGTTGCATATTGTTGGGGATCAGATAGGAGTGCCTGTATTTTCCGAAAAAGAAAACAACAATCCTATAGAGATTGCCCAAAAAGGAATTGCTTATGCCAAAAGCAATGGGCTAAATGTGGTTATTATAGATACCGCAGGGCGCTTGGCTGTAGATGAGCAGATGATGAAGGAAATCGCCGATATTCACAAGGCGGTTAGCCCTCAGGAGACACTTTTTGTGGTAGATGCCATGACTGGGCAAGACGCGGTAAATACCGCCAAAGCCTTCAATGATGTTCTAAACTTTGATGGGGTAATCCTTACCAAATTGGACGGGGATACCCGTGGCGGGGCTGCTATCTCTATCAAATCGGTAGTAAATAAACCAATCAAGTTTGTCGGTACAGGCGAGAAAATGGATGCCATTGATGTGTTCTACCCCGCTCGTATGGCCGACCGTATCTTAGGCATGGGCGACGTGGTATCTCTTGTAGAGCGTGCCCAAGAGCAGTTCGACGAAGAACAAGCCCGCAAGCTACAGAAAAAAATAGCCAAAAACCAATTCGGTTTTGACGACTTCCTCTCCCAGATACAACAAATCAAGAAAATGGGTAGCATGAAAGACCTCTTAGGTATGCTCCCTGGGGTAGGTAAGGCGGTAAAAGACTTAGATATCAGCGATGATGCCTTCAAGTATATTGAGGCTATCATCTACTCTATGACCCCTGCCGAGCGTAGTAACCCTTCTATCATCAATACTTCTCGCAAAAATCGTATTGCCAAAGGAAGCGGTCGCAACATCGCTGAAGTCAATCAACTCCTTAAGCAGTTTGAGCAAATGAGCAAGATGATGAAGATGATGCAAAGCGGTGGTGCCAAACAAATGATGCGCATGATGCAATCCATGCCAAGAATGTAAATATTTAAATATGGAACAAGAATTATTAGATAGCTACTTTCATTTTATAAGAGAAGTGGTAGCTACAGGAATCGTTTATTGTCTTAGAGATACACAAAGCGAATATGTTGCCGCTTGTACCTCCAACCAGTTTGTAACTCAGGACGATGAGGAACAAGTAGGGGTATTTGCCTTTTGGTCTGACAAAGAGAAAGCTCAGGCCTGCCAAAAAGAGGAGTGGAAGGAATACACTGTCAGTGAAATTCCCTTAGCAGAATTCATGGAGGACTGGTGCTTGAGCATGTATCAGGACGATATTGTAGCAGGAATTGATTTTTCTCAAGACCTATATGGGTATGAGGAAACTCCTATGGAACTACTCAAGACCCTTATCGCTGAGGTAGAAGCCAATGAGGTTGCCCTTTCTTTCAATGGATTTACCTCTTTGGATGACCTAAAAGAATACGTTAAAGAAATAGAGGCTGAATAAACATTTTTTTTCATTCATTTTCACAACAACTGTCCGTTATGTACCCCAAAAGTACCTTGCGGACAGTTTGCTATCTTAATCAAACACTTAAAAAACAACTTATTGTTTATAATTATTTGTTAAAAAATAGTTTTTAATTTGCTTTTTACAAAAAAATCATTAACTTAGCGCACTAATAATTATAATCTCATATCCTATGAAGTTGTTTTTTACCTTAGTGAGTATGTGCCTATGTATAGGAACGCTCCACGCTCAAAAAGCTCAAAAAGCGACTGTTGAAAGGCTTATTGAAGCCATCAGGAATACTCCTGAAGAGGACTTCCCTATTCTATACCCTATGCTGAAAATCACTCAAGAGATTCCAGCAGAGCAAGGAGGGATGGAGAAATTGCGACAGGTTTTCGCCATTATAAAAACTTATATACAAGACCAAGGGCCGATCCTATACACCTCTCAAGAGGCTATAGAGCTGATCAATTCTGGACAGACCAAGCAGCGTGTTTCCGATATTCTTACCTCCGACAGAGGGGTGGTGTTCTATATCTATCTGCCATACCATGACAAGCTCTTAGTACGGTTCCCTATAGTGGTTAACAGCAAAAACGAAATTATAGCTATCAATATAGACTATTGCAAGGATAATTCCATCTGCCTGCAATATCTATAAGTCTATAACTCTTAAAACAAATTATGTTAAAACAACAATTACAACTCAAGCTCACCCAGAAGCTATCCCCCCAACAAATCCAACTGATGAAGTTGGTACAGCTCCCTACCCTTGCCTTTGAGCAGCGTGTAAAAGAGGAACTGGAAGAGAACCCCGCCTTGGAAGCTACCGAACACCAAGACTGGGAACAGGAGGAAGCTCATGAGGACGAGTATGACACCCCCGACGAATACGAAGATAACCAAATCATACAAGCCGATGCCATCAATGTAGATGAATACCTCAGTGATGACGAAATCCCTGACTACCGCCTCTATGCCAATAATTACCATGAGGAGGATGCTTTTGGACTCCCCTACCGAGAGGAAGTCTCTTTTCACCAGTACCTTATAGAACAGCTTAACACTTTCCGCTTAGGTGAAAAAGAGCGGGAGATTGCCGAGTTTCTCGTAGGTAGTATCAATGACAATGGGTATATCCGCCGCTCCATGAGCGATATAGCCGATGACTTGGCCTTCACTCAGAATATCTATACCGATGAGAAAGAGGTGGAACATATCCTCAAAACGGTCATCTTCCAGTTAGACCCCGCAGGAATCGGTGCCAGAGACCTACAGGAGAGCCTTATTGTACAACTCAAGCACAAGCCACAAACAGCTATTACGGAACTGGCTATCACGATTCTGACAGAAAACTTTGATATCTTCAGTAAGAAACACTATGACAAACTTATTCAGAAGTATAATATCTCGGAAGAAACCCTCAAAGAAGTAATTCAAGAGGTGGAAAAACTCAATCCCAAGCCAGGGAGTTCCTATGCAGAAGGAAGCAAATTCACCGAGCAAGTAGTGCCCGACTTTACCGTCACAATTAACGATGGAGAGCTAGAACTCTCCCTCAATGGGCGTAACACTCCCGAACTACATGTCTCCCAAGAATATACGGAAATGTTCAAGACCTATAGGGATTCTACCGATAAGGACAAGCAAAAACAGAAAGAAGCCGTAGAGTTCATCAAACAGAAATTAGATGCCGCCAAGTGGTTTATCGATGCCATCAAGCAGCGCCAAAACACTCTTTTGGTTACCATGAACGCAATTATGCTCCACCAAAAGGATTATTTCCTCACAGGCGATGAGACCAAGATCAAGCCCCTTATCCTCAAGGATATAGCCGAAAGTATCGGTATGGACATCTCTACCATTTCGCGTGTAGCCAATAGTAAGTTTGTTAGTACTCCCTACGGCACCAAGCCCGTAAAAGCCTTCTTCTCCGAAGCTATTAAGAATGACGAAGGGGAGGACATCTCTACCTATGAGGTCAAAAAAATTCTCCAAACGATTATAGAGGGGGAAAACAAGCGCAAACCCTACACCGACGACAAGCTCATGGAGCTACTCAAGGAAAAGGGCTATCCTATTGCACGCCGTACCATTGCCAAGTATAGGGAACAGTTGGACATTCCCGTGGCGCGCCTAAGAAAAGAATTATAGTAGAATGAAACACTTAGCTCACGTAAACAAATATTTTTACAAATACCGCAAACAGCTCTTCTGGGGGGTACTCATCACAATCATTGCACGTCTTTTCTCCCTGGTCATGCCCAAGGGAGTACAGTATGCGTTCAAAACGATTGAGAACTATATCAACCACCCCAACCCTGACCAACCTTTGGGGAGGTCTCTGCTATTTTGTGCGTTAATCATCATAGGTTCGGCTTTGCTTTCGGGCTTTTTTACTTTTTGGATGCGACAGCTCATCATCAATGTCTCTCGCTATATAGAGTATGACATGAAGAATGAGATCTACCAGAAGTACCAAATCCTATCTCAGCGTTTCTATAAGCAAAATCGCACAGGCGACCTTATGAACCGCATCAGTGAGGATGTGGGTAAGGTACGTATGTACACAGGCCCCGCCCTGATGTATAGTGTACAGACCGCAACACTATTTCTCTGTAGTATCCCACTGATGTTCTACACCTCCCCGACGCTGGCTACCTATGCCCTTTTACCACTACCTATATTGGCGGTACTTATTTACTTTATCTCTCGCAAGATCAATAAGAAAACTCTTGAGGTACAGCAGTTTCTATCAGAAATTTCCTCTTTTTCTCAGGAAGTTTTCTCTGGAATCCATACCATCAAGGCCTATGCCTTGGAGCAAGAAGCCCAAAAGAATGTAGAGGCTCTCAGCCAGGAAGGTCGCAAGAAGAACCTATCTCTATTGCGTATTCAGGCTTGTTTTTTTCCTATCATGCTGCTACTTATTGGGATTAGTATCATCTTTGTCATCTTCATCGGAGGGCGATTGTATATCAATGACCAGATAGACTCCATTGGGGTCATCACCGAATTCAGTATCTATGTGATGATGCTCACTTGGCCTGTGGCTACCGTGGGCTGGGTCAGCAATATTGTCCAACAAGCGGAGGCCTCTCAAGGGCGCATCAACGAATTTTTACATGAGACCCCCGATATTGAAAATACCAACCCTTCCCCTACACCTATTGAAGGGGATATCCGCTTTGAACATGTTACCTTTACCTATCCTGATACCCAGGTTACTGCCCTAAAGGACATCTCTTTCCATATCCCTAAGGGAAAAAGTATTGCTATCATAGGACGTACAGGCTCAGGCAAATCGACCATTCTTGACCTCATTACCCGTATGTATGATGTGCAACAAGGAGAGGTACTCATTGACGGTAGAGATATAAAGTCACTCAACCTCAACGACTTGCGCAAGTCTATCTCTGTTATTCCGCAGGATTCTTTCCTCTTCTCCGATACTATAGAGAACAATATCAAGTTCGGCAAGTCCGAAGCCTCCGATTTGGAAGTAATCCAAGTGGCTAAGCTCGCACAAGTACATGACAACATCATGGATTTCAAGGATAAGTATAACACCATGCTAGGAGAGCGAGGCATATCCCTCAGTGGCGGACAGCGCCAGCGTGTATCTATCGCCAGAGCGCTGCTCAAGCAGGCACAGATTTATCTCTTTGATGACTGCCTCTCTGCGGTAGATACCGATACAGAAGAGAAGATCCTCCATAACCTTTCCCAAACGGCTCAGAATACCACTCGTATCATCGTCAGCCACCGTGTATCAGTGGCTCGCAATGCCGATTATATCCTTTTCTTAGACCAAGGGCACCTCATAGGAGCAGGTACCCACACCAACCTATATACCCAAAACGAAGCCTATCGCAACTATTATGATACTCAGATCATTAAGTGATTAGTGAAAAACAAATAGTGAATAATAAAACTTAAAACTCAAAATTATGAGACATACTCTTATACTTTTAGCAGCTCTTTTGAGCCTTGTAGCTTGCTCCGACGGCAAGCTCTCGCCCTCACAAGCCCACAACTTAGTAGAGGCAGCCTTACAGGATTCCCCTATGTACGAAACTGCTCATCTAACGCTAGGTGAGGTAAAGTACCGCACCAAAAAGGACGGGGACAAAATAAAACAAATCAAACAATTGGAAAGCGACGACTACCTCTCCATAGAGGAACTCAAGGTAAAGAAAAAATGGCTCTCCAACGATAGTGTTTGGGTAGTGAATATCAAGTGTACCGACAAGGCGCTCCCTTATGTTACCGAACTAAAAGAGACCCGTGCCAAGGTAAAAACCCTTGAATATGTACTTTCCAATGAGGTTACTGTAGAACAAAAAAACGAAAAAAGCGCCACTATCACCGCTACTTTCCAGAAAAAAGAAACTCCTTTTAGCTTCCTAAACAAAAAGGCTGGCGGTCAGGACTTTATCCAAAAGAAATACAAAGCCAAATATCGAGAAAAAGAGGGCTGGACACTCTCTAAATAATAAGATTAGCCTCCCAACACCTAAACCCTATTACCTAATTTTACCTATGAAAAAAAGCACCTCCCTTTTACTATTTCAAGCTCTACTCTCTGTAGTTTCGGGCATACTCATCACCCAGATGTCTCTCTTGGGGCGTATCGGTATTCATACCATGTATAGGCAATTCATGATCTTTCGCTCGTGGTGGAAAACAGCCTTGCTACTTTTTGCTCTACAGTGTCTTGTTATAGGCCTTCTGTGGGGCATACAAAAAATGGTACATCTTTCAGCGGCCAAAAAAGTCGCTTGGCTACTGCTTATAGTAGGTATTGCTGGTTTTGCTGCTACCTACTGGGATTTCTCTACCACTATGCACAAGGTAATGAAAGCCAAGTTTCACTTCGGTTTCTATCTATTTTGGATTGGCTGGTGGGTAAGTTGCTTGTACTTTATCACCATTAAGAATGAAGAACCAATAGCGGAAAGTGAAGAATTAGAAGAAAAAAGCCATTACTAACAAACTCAAAATTCAAAACCAAAAACTCAAAACTTTTTTGAGTTTTTTCTTTTTTATGTCCTATTTTTTTCGTAACTTGCACCATGGTAATTACAAAAAAAATCCTAATGAAACAATTGGTAATAGCCCTTTCTATGGCTGCCCTCCCCAGCATTTTCGCTCCTGTTAGGGCACAGGAGCAGACCTCTCCCGATGGGAAAGTCTCTCTTTCTTTCTCCCTTACTAAAGAAGGTACCCCCTCCTACAGGGTGAGCTACAATAACAAACCTGTAATTAAGGAAAGTACCTTGGGCTTCCTGTTAAAAAAATCAGAACCACTAACCAAGCAGTTCAAAGTGATTGATACTCAAAAGACTACCTTCAAGGAAACATGGAAACCTGTATGGGGGGAAGAAAGTCAAATCCTTAACCACTACAACGAACTCTTAGTGGCCTTGGAACAAACTTCCACTCATAGGAAGATGAACCTGCGCTTTAGAGTCTATAACGAGGGCGTTGGTTTCCGCTATGAGTTCCCTCAGCAGAAGGAACTTACTTACTTCGTCATTGAAGAAGAATTGAGCCAATTCGCCATGGCAGGCGACCATACCGCTTGGTGGATTCCTGGCGATTATGATACTCAGGAGTATGACTATACCCAGAGCAAACTCTCCCAAATCCGCTCTCTTATGTCTGAGGCTGTAATTAAGAATGTATGCCAAACACCTTTCTCTCCCACTGGTGTACAAACAGCCCTAATGATGAAAACCCAAGACGGCCTATACATCAATCTACACGAGGCGGCACTAGTCAATTACGCTTGTATGCACTTGGATTTGGACGACAAGAACCTTGTATTCCAATCTCATCTCACCCCCGATGCCAAAGGTGACAAAGGACACCTATACGCTCCTTGCCACACCCCTTGGCGTACTATTATGGTAAGCGATGATGCGCGTAATATCTTGGCTTCTCGCCTAATCCTAAACCTCAATGAACCTTGTGCACTCTCCGATACTTCTTGGATCAAACCTGTAAAATATATAGGAGTATGGTGGGAAATGATCAGCGGTAAGTCTTCTTGGGCTTATACCAACGATCTCCCTACCGTGGATCTTGACAAAGTAGATTACACCAAAACACGCCCCAATGGCACTCATGCGGCTAACAACCAGAAAGTACGCCGTTATATTGACTTCGCTGCCCAACATGGATTCGACCAAGTGCTTGTAGAGGGTTGGAATATAGGCTGGGAAGATTGGTTTGACAACTCCAAAGATTATGTCTTTGACTTCATGACGCCTTATCCTGACTTTGACCTCAAAGGTCTCAATGAGTATGCACACAGCAAAGGCGTAAAACTGATGATGCACCACGAGACATCTGCTTCTTTGCGCAACTACGAACGTCATATGGAAAAGGCTTACCAACTGATGAATGACTACGGCTATAACTCTGTAAAAAGTGGCTATGTAGGCTGCATTATTCCACGTGGCGAATACCACTATGGCCAATGGGCGGTAAATCACTACCTCTATGCTATTAAGGAAGCTGCCAAACATAAGATTATGGTCAATGCCCACGAAGCTGTACGCCCCACTGGTCTATGCCGTACTTATCCTAACCTCATAGGCAACGAGTCCGCTCGTGGTACCGAATACGAAGCCCTTGAGACTGTAAAGCCTTTCCACACAACTATCTTACCTTTTACCCGCCTACAAGGTGGCCCTATGGACTACACCCCTGGTATTGTTGAAACCAACTTGGTAAATACCAATCCCGAAAACCACCACACCCTAAGTAGTACCCTCGCCAAGCAATTAGGCTTATATGTTACCATGTATAGCCCCTTGCAAATGGCCGCTGACCTACCTGAAAACTACGAAAAATTCTTAGACGCTTTTGAGTTTATCAAGAAAGTACCTGTAGACTGGCAAAAAAGTGTGTATCTAGAAGCTGAACCTGGCCAATATATTACCATCGCTCGTAAAGACAAGCATAGCAACAATTGGTATATAGGTAACACTAGCAATGAGAACGGACATACCTCAGTGCTCTCTCTTGATTTCTTGGACAAAGGAAAAGAGTACGAAGCCACTATCTATGCCGATGCCCCCAATGCTAATTACCAAGGCAATGCCCAAGCCTACACCATCAAAAAGCAAAAGGTGAATGCCAAAACTAAGCTTACCCTAAAAGCTGCCCGTGGTGGAGGATACGCCATTGAAATAGTGGAGAAAAAATAAATAACTAATGTTCAATGTTCAATGATTAATGATTAATGATTAATGATTAATAACTAAATAGTTGTTGTCATTAATCATTAATCATTTATTCTTGTTACTAGTCATTAGTCACTAGTCATTAGTCACTAGTCATTAGTCATTAATCATTATAGTAAGGTTATCATAAGCCAAAAATACATGTGCAGGGAGTTCTTTCTGTACTTTAGCATGAAAGCCCATGGTTTGGCTCATATGAGTGAAGAAGGTCTGGCGTGGGTGTACTTCCTTGACAATGGCCAAGGCCTCTTCTATGTTTAGGTGAGTAGGGTGGGGTGCCTTGCGTAGCGCATTGAGTACCAAAGTATCTACCTTATGCAGCTTGGAGAGTTCCGCATCGGCTATATATTTGGCATCGGTAATATAGCCTAAGTTACCTATGCGATAACCTAAAATAGGCAAATTCCCATGCTCCACAGCAATTGGGATTACTTCCTTGCCAAAGAGCGTAAAGGGTGTCTCAGCAGTAATCTCCGTTGGGGCTACCGAAGGTGCCCCCGCATAGCGGTTCTCCGTGGCGAAGATATAGGCAAAACGTATACGTAGCTGTTCTATCACCCTAGACAGGCCATAGATAGGCATATCCCCCTGCTTGAGTACAAAGGGGCGTATATCATCCAAGCCTGCGGTATGGTCGGCATGTTCATGAGTAAAAAGAATTGCCTCTAGGTGCTGTACCCTATGGCGCAACATCTGCTGGCGAAAGTCTGGAGCACAGTCTATATTTACATTCACACCTCCCCATGAGAGCAAAGCTGAAGTTCGCAAACGCTTATCCCGCTTGTCCCTACTGCGTGCCACGGGCGTATCCATGCCTATCACAGGTACTCCTTGGGAGGTGCCTGTTCCTAAGAAGGTAAGTTTCATTAGGCTTATTTTTAATTAATTAACCTTCCCCTCAGGGAAGAATTTATAGTCATGCAAAAATACAATTTTTTCTTGATAATAGCTTTTAAAACTACTAAAAAAAATGTACCTTTGCACTTTAAAAACACTGACTGATGAAAATTACCATTGGAAATGATCACGCAGGTACTGAATATAAGAAAGTGATTATGCAGTACTTGCTATCACAGCATTATGATGTTACCAACGTGGGTACCGACTCCCCCGAAAGCGTGGATTATCCTGACTTTGCACACCCCGTAGGAGAGATGATTGATAAGGGAGAGGCCGACTGGGGTATTGTTATCTGTGGAAGTGGCAACGGAGTGGCCATGACCGTAAATAAGCACCCCAAAGTGCGCTGTGCTCTCTGCTGGAATAAGGAGATCGCCGCCTTGGCAAGAGAACACAACAATGCCAATGTGATCGCTATCCCCGCCCGCTTTACAGCCGTAGAACAAGCCCTTGAGATGGTCAAGACTTTCCTTAACACCCCTTTTGAAGGGGGCCGACATGCCCGCCGCGTAGAAAAAATTTAACCACATAATATTGTTACTCCTATGATAGATAAAATCAAAGCACATATTGCCAAGGTAGAGGCTTTTGCCACTGAAAAGAAAGAAGAATTAGAACAATTCCGCTTGGAATACCTCGGTAAAAAGGGACTACTCAATGACCTCTTTGCCAAATTCAAGGAAGTTCCTAAAGAGGAAAAAAAGGAATTCGGACAGATTATCAACGAACTCAAGAGCAAGGCCGAAGCAAAAATCAACGAACTCAAAGAAAAGCTAGGCGGACAGACCACAACAGCACCTGCTTATAATGACCTTACCCGTCCCGCTTTTCCTATGGAAATCGGAAGCCGTCACCCTGTGTCGCTGATCAAAAATAAGATTGTTGAGATCTTTGCCAACATTGGCTTTAGCATAGCCGAAGGTCCTGAAATAGAGGACGATTGGCACAACTTTACAGCCCTAAACCTACCCGAATATCACCCCGCAAGGGATATGCAGGATACTTTCTTTATCCAAACCCGCCCCGATATTCTCCTACATACCCACACTAGCTCGGTAGAGGTGCGTTATATGGAGCAAAACCAACCGCCTATCCGCATCATCGCCCCTGGCCGTGTGTATCGCAATGAGGATATATCGGCGCGCTCTCACTGCCTTTTCCACCAAATAGAGGGCTTGTATATCGATACCAATGTCTCCTTCGCTGATCTCAAACAGACGCTTCTTTACTTTACCAAGGAGATGTTCGGTAAGTCCAAAATACGCCTAAGACCCTCTTATTTCCCTTTCACCGAACCCAGCGCGGAAATGGACATCTATTGGGGGTTAAACAACGAAATTGACTACCGCATCACCAAGGGTACAGGTTGGCTTGAGATCATGGGCTGTGGTATGACTGACCCCAATGTACTGAAAAACTGCAATATAGACCCTGAAAAATACTCTGGTTTTGCTTTCGGTATTGGGCTGGAACGTGTCGCTATGCTACTATACCAAATAGGAGACATACGCGCTTTCTATGAGAATGATGTGCGCTTCTTAGAGCAATTCAAGAGTTCTATATAACACACCTAAACTCGTGATAAACAAACAATTATGTTCAGACATCAAGGAAAAAAGCGTTCTGCCAAGAATAACTTACAAATAGCAGTCGTACTCTCCTTCGTGGCGGGTATAGTCAATGTAGTGGGCTTCCTTTTCTTAAGTAGGCTCACAACCAATGTAACTGGGCATTTCGCTTTTTTCATTCATGATATCTCTATAGCTGAGTTTTGGAAGGGTACTATCTACTTGTGTTATATCCTTTCCTTCCTAGGTGGCTCATTTACTTCGGGCTGGCTGATCGAAGACGCCAACTATCACAAAAGGCAAAATAAGTATTTCAGGCCTACTCTCTTGGAATGTTTGACCCTCGGTTGTGTTATCCTTTTCAATACCCTGTGGGAGCATTTTCCGCATGAGTTGACTACCTTTATGTTGCTCTATGCCATGGGGTTGCAAAACTCTTTTGTGACCAAAATCTCCAACGCTACCGTCCGCACCACCCACCTAACAGGCTTGTTTACCGACTTAGGCATTGAGCTTTCCCAATTATTCTATATCAGAAGAAACAATTATCTACAACAGGAGAAAAATATAAAAAATAGCATCAGACTACGGCTATTTATCGTTGTTTTTTTCTTCTTAGGCGGCTTTTTTGCAGGATTCGCTTTCGTAAAACTTTCCTTGGGGATCAAGACCCTTTTCTTTGCTATCGCTATCCTATTGGCTGGCCTATATTACGATGATGTCCGCTTTAGGTACCTCACCGAACGAAGAAAACACCGAAATCATCCAGGACATACCAAACACTCAAAACATCCAAAACACACACCTACTCCCCTCAACACACCCTAAGTATATGCCATTTTGTCACTTTTCAATCTTTGGCAGTACTTTTGCTATGAATAAGAATTAGTAATACAAAATAATACACCCATGAATACAGGACACACTCATAACGAAGGCGACCTCTACGCTGATGACATTCATGATGCTGAATTTCAAGATGCTGAAATTATAGATGAGGAAATACACGACAACCCTACCGCTGCTCAAGAGGCTTCTTACGCACAAGAAGAACCCCAAGTAGTAGAGGCTCAAGTGCAGGAAGAAACTGAAAATCAAGACAATAACACTCAAGCCGAATTTGCTGAAAAACAAGCCGAAGCAGAAAGACAAGCCAGCGATGCAGCTCAGGCCGATGAGGCTATTTCTATCTTGGAAACAGAGCTACACAAGGAAAAGGATAAGTTCATGCGCCTCTTCGCTGAGTTCGAAAACTATAAGCGACGTACTGCCAAAGAGCGACAAGAGCTACTCAAGTCAGCAGGACAAGATGTCATACAGGCTATGCTCCCTGTCTTAGATGACTTTGATCGTGCCCTAGTGGAAATCTCCAAAAGCGAGGACGAAAACTTGCTCCGTGGCGTGGAACTTATTCATAGCAAGCTCCTCAGTACCCTCCGTTCCAAAGGTTTGGAACAAATCCCTGTGGCTGCCTCCGATACCTTTGATAGCGATATACACGAGGCACTGACCCAAACCACTGCTCCTACTCCTGAACTCAAAGGAAAAATCATTGATGTAGTAGAAAAAGGATACAAATTAGGAGAAAAAATTATCCGCTACCCTAAAGTGGTAGTAGGACAATAGGCTTTCTTAGTGATTGAATAAATGAAAAAAGATTATTACGAAATTTTAGGCGTTAGCAAGACAGCTACTGCCGCTGAAATAAAAAAGGCCTACCGAAAAAAAGCATTGGAATATCACCCCGACAAAAACCCAGGGGATAAAGAGGCCGAAGAAAAATTCAAAGAGGCTGCTCAGGCCTATGAAATACTGAGCGACGAACAAAAACGAGCACAATACGACCAATTCGGACACGCAGCCTTCGAAGGTGGCGGTGGCGGTTATAGTTCTATGGAGGATATCTTCCGTAACTTTGGAGATATCTTCGGTGGACACTTTAGCGGCTTTGGTGGATTTGGTGGCTTCGGCGGAGGAAATTCTCGCTCTTATAGAATAAAAGGAGGGGATCTACGTATCCGCGTGAAACTTACCTTGGCCGATATCGTAACAGGTACCGAAAAGAAAGTAAAGGTGCTTCGTAAGGTAAAGGCCGAAGGTGCCACTTATAAGACTTGTAACACTTGCCATGGCAACGGAAGTATCGTCCGAGAGGTCAATACCATGCTCGGCCGTATGCAATCTTCCTCCCCCTGCCCTACTTGTGGTGGAAGCGGTGAAGTGATTGACAAAAAGCCTGATGGTGCAGACGCCCAGGGTCTCAAATCGGTAGAGGAAACTGTTACTATCAAGATTCCTGCAGGGGTAGTAGAAGGTATGCAGATGAAGGTACCTGGCAAGGGGAACGAAGCCCCTGGCAACAATAGTATCCCTGGAGACTTATTAGTGCTTATTGAGGAAATAGAACATGAAACCCTCAAGCGCGAGGGAGAAAACCTTCATTTAGACCTATATATAAGCATGCCTGAAGCCGTCTTGGGTACTTCCAAGGATATAGAAACAGCTACAGGAAAGGTGCGTATCAAGCTCGAAGAGGGAATCCAATCAGGAAAAATCCTACGCCTCAAGGGCAAAGGAGTGCCTAACCTCAATGGATATGGGGCTGGAGACTTACTCGTACATGTAAATGTATGGACTCCTAAAACCCTTACCAAAGAGCAGAAAAACTTCTTTCAAAAAATGATGGAAGATGACAACTTTACTCCACAACCCGACAAATCAGAAAAGAGCTTCTTTGAAAAAGTCAAAGATATGTTCTCCTGACTGACCCGTTGGCTATGGGCTAGGTTATCATAAGAAAAAATCTCTAATACTATATATGATGAGAAAAATTTTACTAATCCTTGCTTTGATTATGACTTATAATACGCAAGCACAACAACCACTCACTCCTGAGAAATTATGGGAATTGCATCGGGTAAGTGGCATCGGGCTGACACCTGATAAAAAACAGGTCTTACTGAGTGTTACCACGCCCAATGTGGCTGAAAATTCCTTCAAAAAGGAGTTTTACAAATTGGACGTCAGTGGGGGCAAGCTCATTCCAATTACCCAAGAACAGTTGGAGAACCTCACCATTAAGTACAATGCGGACAAGACCCTTAAGCTCATACATAAGGAAGTAAAACTCCGCCCTGTCTTGGGTAAGGACTTCTATAAGGAATTGGACAAATCCACAGGGAAGGTATACGAAGGCTTAGACCATCGTCATTGGGACAAGTGGAACGAAGGGGCTTATAACCATGTGTTTATTGAAAAGATATCCAATGGTACCCAAACCGATATTATGCAGGGCTTGCCTTATTACTGCCCTCAGATGCCCTCCGGCGGAGAGGAAGATTACATATGGAGCAACGATGGTAAAAAGGTTCTCTATGTAACCAAGGCCAAAGTAGGTACTGACTATGTAGTAAGTACCAATACTGACATCTATCAGTATGATATAGAAAGTAAAACTACAACCAACCTCACCGAAGGTATGATGGGCTACGATACCCACCCTTCTTTTAACAAAGATGGTGTTTTGGCTTGGCTAAGCATGAAAGAGGACGGCAACGAAGCGGATAAGAATGACCTATATATCCTGCTTGATGGTAATAGGATCAACCTTACTGCCTCTTGGGACAATACCGTTTTTAGCTACATTTGGAGCAATGACGGAAAGAAAATCTACTTTACCGCTGCTACCCAAGGTACCCAGCAGCTATTCGAAATAGAGCCTTTTGCTAAGAACCCTACCCCTAAGCAACTCACCAAAGGAATCTTTGATATAGGTGATATCTTAGGCCAGTCAGGCGACCTCTTAGTGGTTTCTCGTAATGATATGAATAGAGCCGCCGAGATATACACTGTCAATCTCAAAGGACGTAAAGCGCCTTTGGAGGTAAAACAGCTCTCTCATATCAACGATGATCTCTATAAGCACATAGCCAAGTGCCCTGTAAAAGAGCGTACTATAAAAACCACCGATGGCAAGGATATGCTCGCTTGGGTTATCTATCCACCTGATTTCTCTCCTAAAAAGAAATACCCTACCCTACTCTATTGTGAGGGAGGGCCTCAATCGGCACTAACTCAGTTCTACAGTTTCCGCTGGAACCTCCAACTGATGGCCTCTCAGGGTTATATTGTCATCGCTCCTAACCGCCGTGGTATGCCAGGACACGGAGTGGCTTGGAATGCCGAAATTAGTGGCGACTGGGGCGGACAGGTGATGAAAGACTATTTAGCTGCCATTGATGATATTGCCAAAGAGCCTTATGTAGATACTTCACGCTTGGGTGCTGTAGGGGCTAGCTACGGAGGATATTCTGTATATTATTTGGCTGGTATCCACAACAAACGTTTTAAGACCTTTATCGCGCACTGCGGGGTATTCAATACCAAGAGTATGTACGGCACTACTGAAGAGATTTTCTTCAACCGACATGAGTTCGGAGGAGATTATTGGGATAAAGGCAATGCCATAGCTCAAAAGGCCGTTACCGAGTTCAACCCTATAGAGAAAGTGGAGGCATGGGATACACCTATTCTCATCATTCATGGCGGCAAGGACTATCGTGTTCCCGAAGAACAAGGCTTCCAAGCCTTCACCGCTGCCCAGCTTAGAGGAATCAAGAGCAAGCTCCTCTACTTCCCCGACGAAAACCACTGGGTATTACAACCTCAGAATGCACTCCTTTGGCAGCGTACCTTCTTTGGTTGGCTCAAAGAAACCCTCAAATAAGTATTCAATAGTTTGCATGGTATAATTGTAATGAAAGAAGCCAAAATCCGCGGATTTTGGCTTCTTCTTGTCTCCTATGATAAGGCGAGTCTTAGTACTGCTCTAACAGATACTTGATAAGATCGGTAGTGGTAAGCATACCTACCAAGTTTCCATTTTCAGTAACAGGCAAGGCGTGGAAAGTTTGTCCTGCAAGTATCTCTGCGGCTTCCTTGATAGTAGTATCAGGTGAGATAGAAAGCGGTACCTTGGCCATTACTTGTGGAATGGTGAACATATCATACACTACACTATCCACATGCTTTTCGTCATCAGAAAGGTCAGCAAAGCTAATACGCAACAAGTCGGTGAGGCTCAGTACTCCTATAAGTTTGCGTCCTTCCACTACTGGAATATGACGAATGTGGTGTTTTTTGAACAATGCCTCTGCCTCATACAAGGTCTTAGTAGGGTCTATTGTTACTACGTCCTTAGACATAATCTGGGAAACGGGAACTCTTTGTTTCATATCTTTATAATATTAATTAATAACTTTTTTCCACTACAAAGTTAATAAAAAATATTTGAATTATAGCAAAAAATCCATTTTTATTTTCCGTTTTTTTTTCGTATATTTGCATCTTGTAGGTAAAAAATAAAGGATAAAAAGTAAAACCCATTACCTCTTTCTTACCCTCTACTTTTTACCTAATTTTCGATTGTACATTCTCCAGCATAGGTACAAACCCAAAGGTTCCATATTCCTCTTTGTTGAACTCATTGGCCGAAAGGCGTGTAAAAACGGTCATAATCTGCTCGCCTTTCCCTATAGGGATTACTAGCCGCCCTCCGATCTTCAGTTGTACCAGCAATTCCATAGGTACCTCTGGCGCCCCCGCAGTTACCAAAATACGGTCATAAGGTGCTTGTTCTATATAACCCTTATAGCCGTCCCCAAAAATCATTTTTTTAGGCATATAACCCATTCGCTCTAGTAGAAGTTTGGTCTTCTTGAAGAGCTCTTGTTGCCTTTCTATCGTATAAAGTTCTACCTTCAGTAACACCAATACGGCCGACTGGTAGCCGCTTCCTGTACCTATCTCAAGTACTTTCTGTCCTGGTTGCACCTCTAGCAACTGTGTCTGGAATGCCACTGTATGAGGGCGAGAAATCGTCTGATCTGCACCAATAGGAAAGGCTATATCTTGATAAGCTCTTTCTTCAAAAATACTGTCTAAAAACAAATGTCGGGGAATGGTTCTAATGGCTTGTAATACCTTTTCATCAGAGATCGGGTACTGCGGACGCTCTGAAAGCTGTCGCGCCAAAAGATTTCGCATCCCTTGATGTCTTGCTGTATCCTTCATTTCTAATGATTAATGCCAATAATGATTAATGATTAATGATTAATGCCAATAATGATTAATGCCAATAATGATTAATGTCAATAATGATCAATGATTTAAGTTTCGCAAGTCATTTTTAGATTATAATTAGGTTTATAATTGATTAATAATCAATATATTGAAAAAAACCTCCCCCTTGCCCCCTCCGAGAGGGGGAATAAATTCGTTGAAAAAGATAAAAATTGTCTATCAATCTGGAAAATGTCCTCTCTCTAACTCCTTGAGAATCAAAAACTATCTCATTCCCCCTTTGGAGGGGGTAGGGGGAGGTTTTGAATATCAATAAGTTACAGAACTTGCGAAACTTAAATTAATGATTAATACCAATAATGATCAATGATTAATAGCCATTAAATCACTGACTATTAATCATTAATCATTGAACATTAATCATTAAACATTAATTATTGATTTTATTCTTTCTTCTTAAACAGTCCATCCAAGAGGTTGTTTACTGCTTTTTTAGCTTGGTCTTTAGGGGCTTGTTGTTGGGTTTTAGTGGTATCGGCAGGGTTAGCTTGTGTTTTACCACCTATGATCTTACCCAAAGCATCTGTGGCTTTGTTCATGGCTTCTCCTCCTATCTTCTCGGTAATCTTGTTGGTTACTTCATTGGTTACCTTATCCATTACCTTGTCTGTTAGCTGATTGGCCTGTGCTTTGGCTACCTGTAGGGCTAGGTTATTTACCACCTGTTTCATATCGGTAGAGACCTGGGGCTTGGTAAAGTTACCTCCCATATTCACATTCACTGGAATATCCCCCAACTTCTGCTGCTCGGTAGCGGTGAGCTTAGCCAATAGAGCCGAAGCATCTGGCCCGAGCATCTTAGCCGGTACATTGAATGTCAGTTTGTAGTCCATCGTTTGGTCAAAACCATGGGTTCCCGCTACATTGATGGTACTACCATTCCACTTAATTGTGAAAGGTTTTACTACTACACGACCATTCTCAAAAGTTACATTGGCCTTAAGGTCTTTAAGATTGAGCTTGGAGAGGTTCAGCTGGGTGAACTGTGAATCCAAGGCCGAAACCAGTGGAGAGGTTTGTTTCACATGGCTATCCAACAAGGAAGCGGAAAGGCTTCCTGAAAGCGAATTAATATCGGGAGTGAGCTCTGGAGTGAGCTTTCCTGTTACATTGATCTTGGAGCTAAAGAATCCTTCTA
Source organism: uncultured Capnocytophaga sp. (assembly GCA_963528845.1). Lineage (GTDB taxonomy): Bacteria > Bacteroidota > Bacteroidia > Flavobacteriales > Flavobacteriaceae > Capnocytophaga. The sequence continues at coordinate 106,834 of CAURXJ010000002.1, forward strand.
CCACCTTGGCAATAGGCATGATCTTCTTAAGCATATCTATCTGAGAGAAAGATTCTGTAACATTGAGCTTGGTCATATCTAGATCCACAGCAAAGGTAGAGGTATCTCCCTTGGTAGATACGTTTCCTGTAACGGCTGTTTTTCCTCCAAATATATCGGTCTGTAAGTTCTGTAGGCTTACTTTTTCATCTTTGATAATAAGCTTACCTGATACATTGTTTAGGTTAAGCTTATCATAGAGTACAGTCTTTGCCTTGGCATCGAGGGTACAATCTAGAAAAGCAGGAATTTTGATAGAGGCTCCTGCAGTAGAGGTATTTGTAGTGGCTGGCTTCGTCTCAGCAGGTTTTTTCTCCTCTTGCTTAGGGGTTTCTGCTGGCGTATCGGTTTGCATGAAGTCACCCACATCTATATGGTTGGAGGCCAAGGAGAAGTTCCCTTTGAGCACTTCATTGCGCAAAGTAAAGCCATAGAAGTTTTCCAAGGTTCCCTTGATATTAAAGTCCGTTTTTCCTGTCTTGGCGTCCAGTTCGGTAAGCTCTATCTTAGCATTATTGAAGGAAAGCCCTGCCTTGTTGATATGGAAAGGCTGTAGGAATCCTGCCCCAGAATAGACAAACTTTTCCAAAGAGGCATGCCCTGCATTGCGAATACGCTCGTAAGCTTTTTTCTCTACCGATGCCATATCAAAAGAAGTAGTTATATCGGCCTTGAGGATTCCCTTTAGGTCTAAATCCATCTGTACAGGATAGGCTTTTTGGATATTCTCCAAATTGATAGTTCCTTTAAGGTCTGCATCCACAAGCATATTCCCTGTAAGGTTCCTTAAAAGGGCTTTTGCAGAGAAAGCATCTTGGTCTATCGTAAAAGCAAAACGATTGATATTCACATAAGTATCTTCCAATTTCTCTGTATCATTGCCTATCTTTACATCTATATCAATATTCTTAACCGACTTAGGCAAGGACGGATACTTGAAAGACGCATTATTGGAGAGCATACGAATGTCCAACTTAGGAATAGTCGTAGGGGTATATTTGCCCGCTACCTTCCCGTTGATTGTAAACTCACCTGTTGTCTGTACCCCCTCTATACTCTTGGTATAAGCGGCAGGAATAAGGTCTAAACAGTTCTTAAAGGTAGTCTTAGGCGTTTTGAAACTTAGGTCATAGAGCTGACCATCGTCCAAGAGTTGTACAAAGCCATCAAAATTAAGCTCTAAGTCATTTAGTTTAAGCGTATTGTCCTTTAGCGTATATTTTTGCTGATTAAGGTCTATACCCAAGATCGCATCAAGGGTCACCACATTGTTGCGCAAAAAGGCCGTACCATCAGAGGCAAAAGACAATTTAAGTGATGTAGTAGTCTCTAAATCAAGTATTTGATTTGCAAAGTTTCCTTTTCCTTTGTGATAAAGACTATCCACTATTACACTCATCTTTGAGCCATCTTCCTTAAAGGTAAAGCGTAGGTTATCAATGCTATACTCATTTAAGTCAAGAGAGAAATTATTTGGCTCCTCACTCTCTGGAGTCTCTGAGGTGCTTTTAGCAATGTCAAAGTTGCCTTTGCCTGCTTCATTTATACGTACATTTACCACTGCATCGGCTATGGAAAAGCCAAGGAGTTTGTAAGGTTCATTGTCTTTCTTAAAGAGTATATCCTTAAGGTTCACCTTTGCAGAGAAATTACCCACATAGGCCAAGGTATCTCCCTCAAAAGGGGCGTTGTTAATCACCTTCAGTCCCCCCACTTCCACGGTTGCGTTGGGGAAGTTCTTAAACACACTGAGGGAGAAGTCCGTAAAACTGATTTGTGCATCTACACTTTCGTTCACTTTCTCCATGATTTTCTCTTTTATCGTATTCTTAAAGAGAAAAGGAATGGAAACAAGTAGCAGTATCAAGACCACAAAAATAATTCCAATAATTTTAAAAAACTTTTTCATCTATATAAGAGTTATAGGGGTTTAGGGATTAGGGTTTAGGAATTAGTCACTCGTCACTCGTCACTCGTCGTTAGTCACTTGTCACTTATTAAGGAGTTTGTACTCCTCATAGCATTGGGTAAGAGCATCTAAGAACTGTAGGTCATTGGAGTTTTTGATAAAGTCCTTAGAATAGTTACAATGGCGAAGCAAGTCCTCCAATTTGTCTT
>CAURXJ010000003.1:0-105458 GCA_963528845.1 uncultured Capnocytophaga sp.
CATTGAACATTGAACATTGAACATTGAACATTGAACATTGAACATTGAACATTGAACATTGATAATTAAACATTAAAAAAGTGCTTACCGAACAAGAATTACATAATTTGGCGATGAATATCGTAGGAGAGGCTTTGCAGGAGCTGGGCTGGGAGTTCTTATTGGTCAATAGTGACCGCAAGAAGAACCCACAATTTGTCTGTATAGATCCGCAGGGACAAAAGAGCTTTATCATTGTGCGCCCTATTTTGCAAGGGGACGACCCCGATGTATACGACCCTGTCCTGATGGAAGCCGTACATCGCAAGGCACAGGAGCATAAGGGCGATGCCTATTGGGCAGGTGTAGGGCTCTATGATGTAGCCAACCCATTAACCCCATTGGAGCATGGCAAGTCCTACCAAGTGGATTTCAGAGGTCTTTTAAAAATTGAATAAATGAAATATCTATATACCTTATGTATAGCCGTCTTAGTGACCGCTTGTGGGACGACCCCAAAGGAGAATATCTATTATATAAAAGGGGAGGCACAAGGTACTACCTATAGTATTACTTATATTGCCAAAGCTCCTGTGGAAAAGACAGCTATTGACTCTATACTACAGGTCATAGACCTATCGATGTCTACCTATATAGATAACTCTTTGATCTCCAAAATAAACAGGGGAGAAAATCTACCTATAGATCCACATTTTGAGAAGGTTTTTTCAGCTTCTTTTGATATATATTGGCAGAGTAAAGGAGCCTTTGACCCTTCTATAGGACAACTGATCAATGCTTGGGGCTTTGGCAAAAAGGAAAACCATACCCCGCCTACTCAAAAGCAGATAGATAGCCTGCTTGCCCTAACTGGTATGGATAAGCTGCATTACATAGACACCCCCAGAGGTGCTTTTATAAAAAAGGATAACCCTAATATACAATTGAATTTCAACGCAATAGCACAGGGTTATACCTCCGATGTGATTGCCGATTACTTTCGCTCTAAGCAAATCTCCAATTTTATTGTAGAAGTAGGGGGTGAGCTGGCTATTTATGGGAAGAATATCCTCAAGGACAAGCCTTGGAGAATCGGTATCGATAACCCTCTGCAAAAACCAGACGAAGATAGGGAGATTATCGCTACTGTGGAGCTAACAGATTGTGGCTTGGCTACTTCCGGAAACTACCGCAAGCTCTGGACGGATTCGATTTCTGGGCAGAAATATGTACATACCATTAACCCTAAGACAGGTCGTCCACAACCAAGTAATCTGCTCAGTGCTACTGTGATAGCACCTTCGGCTATGCTTGCCGATGGTTATGCTACTACCCTGATGGCCTTGGGAGGTATAGAGAAGGCTAAGGACTTCCTTGCACAGCACAAAGAGCTCAAGGCAGTGCTCCTCTATTCCGATGAAGCCCATAAGGGACAGATACAGAAGTATGTGACTGAGAACCTTACCGTAGAGTTCGAGAACCAAACCTTATCCGAAAATTAATTTGCGAACATTCGCTTGTTAGTTCCATTTTTATTACTATCTTTGCCCAATTAAAATACGTTTTATGAAAAAATTACTAAGCATTGTAGCGCTCTTAGTTAGTATAGTAGCTATAGGGCAGACAAAGAAACTACATCTGAAGGGAAGCAACCTTCAGTGGGAAGCTAAAAAAGTGGTTGCTGGGGGGCATAAGGGAACTCTTGCCTTCAAGTCTGGCGAGCTTACCTATAAGAATAATGAACTCACAGGGGGTACTTTTGTAGTAGATATGAACTCTCTGGCGGTTACCGATGAGGGAATGGATGCCAAAGGAAAGGAAAAACTCTTAGGACACCTCAAGTCCGATGATTTCTTTTCTGTAAAAAAATTCCCAACCGCAACCCTTACACTAAAGCAGGTAACCCGTACCCAACAGGGCTACAAGGCTAAGGGAGACCTTACTATCAAGGGGATCACTAAGCCTGTAGAGGTGGAGCTCCTTAGAACTGCTGTAGAGGGATATGCTTCTACTTTGGTGGTGAACCGCACCGAGTTCGACATCAAGTATGGATCTGGAAGCTTCTTCTCCAACTTGGGAGACAAGGCTATTGAGGATAATTTCACACTCTACGCCTTTGTAATTCCTGAAAACTAAATTGTAAGTTGATTTGGTGATTTTATATACAAGAATACCTTTGGTGAAGTGATTTTGCCAAAGGTATTTCATCATTCTAACCCTATTATGTGCCATGAGAAAAATTATTACAATACTATCTATTGCTGCCTTCTTACTTTCTTTTACCATAGAAGGTCAAGTGAAAAAGAAAAAAAATAAAGCCCAGACGGTACAGACGGATAAAAAACCCTCGGGAGCTAAGAATACTTCTTCCCTAAAAGGAAAGAAAGGGAAAAAAACTTCTAAAAAAATGATTGCCTACCCTATAGACACCGAATCAAGCAGTATACAATGGACGGGCAAGAAAATGATTGGAGCTTCCCACCAAGGAGTGCTTTCGTTCAAGTCGGGCGAATTGGTCTTCTCCAAGGAGGGCAAACTCAAAGGAGGTAGCCTCGCGGTAGATATGAGCTCTCTGCGGGTATTAGACCTCACAGACAATCGCCGTGGCAAGCTCGAGGAACACCTCAAGTCAGGGGATTTCTTCTCTGTCAAGGAATACCCCTTAGCTACCTTGCTAATGAAACAAGTGACCGAGATAAACAACAAAAGTTATGAGATACAGGCAGATATGACCATCAAAGGCACTACCAAGCCTATAGTCTTTGTACTGATTCCAGCCATCGCACAGCGCAGCTTCCAGACGGCTCTTACTATTGATAGAACCGCCTATGGGGTGAATTTCGCTGCGGAGAGCTTCTCGGACTACTTAGGGGACAAGGCTATCGATAAGTTCTTCTCCCTGAACGTTACTCTTATTTACTAACAACCCAGACTTTACGATGAAGAAATTATTCCTTTTAGATGCTTATGCATTGATATTCAGAGGCTATTATGCCTTTATCAAGAATCCTCGTATCAACTCCAAGGGGATGAACACCTCTGCCATTGTGGGCTTTATGAACTCTCTTTTGGAGGTCATCCGCAAGGAACAACCACACCTCTTAGCTGTTTGTTTTGACAAAGGAGGAAGCCAAGAGCGTTCAGCTCTTTTCCCTGAATACAAGGCCAACCGTGAAGAGACTCCCGAGGCTATTCGCTTTGCTATTCCCTATATCCACCAAATACTCCACGCGATGCAAATCCCTGTGATAGAAAAAGAAGGATATGAAGCGGATGACATCATAGGAACCTTAGCAAAGCAGGCTGAAAAACAGGGATATACCGTGTATATGGTCACCCCTGACAAGGACTATGGACAGTTGGTAAGCCCTAATATCTTCATGTACAAGCCAGCCCGTGGAGGCAAAGATACCGAGATATGGGGGGTGGAAGAGGTTAAAGAGAATTTCCAAGTGGAAAACCCAGAGCAGGTCATAGACCTCTTAGGTATGATGGGCGATGCTGTAGATAATATCCCCGGCCTACCAGGGGTGGGTGAGAAAACAGCACAAAAGCTCCTCAAGGAATTTGGCTCCTTAGAGAACCTCTTGGACAATACAGATAAGCTCAAGGGAAAGCTCCGTGAGAATATTGAAGCAAACAAGGACAAAGGAATCCTCTCCAAGACCTTGGCTCGTATCATCTTGGATGTGCCTGTAACCTTTGATGAAAAAGACTTTGAACTCTCCTCGCCAAAGATGGCCGAGATAGAACCCCTATTCGAGGAACTGGAATTCCGCACCATGCTCACCACCCTACAAAAGGCCTTTGGTGTAGCACCTGTCTCCACCCAGCCCGACTTGTTCTCCTTGGCTGGACAACCCTCCCCTATTGCAGGAACAGCAACCCCTTCGCTCTTTGACTTAGCACCTTCCAAAAAGCTCCAAACAATCAAGGATGTTCCTCATGAGTATCAACTACTAACCACCCAAGACGAAGTAAAAGCCCTATTGCCTGAGCTACTGAAACAAAAAGAAGTATGTTTTGATACCGAAACAACCTCCCTGGACGAAATGGAAGCCCAGATCGTTGGCTTGGCATTCTCTTGGGAAGTACACAAAGGCTATTATATCCTCTTTCCAGAAGATTTCTCCCTTGCCAAAGAGTGGCTTAGCCTTTTAAAACCCTTTTTTGAAGCAGAAAACATACTCAAGATAGGTCAAAACCTCAAGTATGACCTTAAGATTTTGGCCAATTATGACATCGAGGTAAGGGGACAACTCTTTGACACTATGATCGCTCATTACCTGCTCAATCCAGATATGCGACACAATATGGATTTGCTTTCGGAAGCATACCTAAGCTATGCCCCTGTTGCTATAGAAAGCCTTATCGGCAAGAAAGGCAAGGGACAACTCTCCATGCGCTCGGTACCTCCTGAATTGCAAAAGGAATATGCTGTAGAGGATACCGATGTCACCCTACAACTCAAACATACCTTTCTCCCTCTGTTGGAAAAAGACAAAATGACCCCACTCTTCACTGAAGTAGAAGCGCCTTTGGTTCGCGTATTGGCTCAGATGGAATATGAGGGTATTGCAGTAGATACAGCTTTCCTCTCCCAGCTCTCCAAGGAAATCAACACCGATCTTATCGCCCTACAAACAGCTATCTTTGAACAAGCTGGGGGATCCTTTAACCTCTCCTCTCCGAAGCAATTGGGGGATATCCTTTTCGAGAAGCTAAAGTTACTTTCCAAACCCAAGAAGACCAAGACTGGACAATATGCCACTTCCGAGGAGGTACTATCTGAACTGGCTTCTCAGCACCCTATTGTAGCCAATGTATTGGAGTTCCGCGCCTTACAGAAACTACAGAGCACCTATACCGATGCCCTTCCCCGTGAGGTGAACCCACGTACAGGGCGTATCCATACTACCTTCATGCAGGCAGTAACCGCTACTGGTAGGCTTAGCAGCAACCAGCCAAACCTCCAAAATATCCCTATCCGTACCCCTCGTGGTAGCCAGATTCGCAAGGCCTTTGTTCCTCGCGATGAGAACTACACCCTCCTTTCGGCCGACTATTCGCAGATAGAACTGCGTATCATCGCAGCACTGAGTGAGGAAACACATATGATAGAGGCCTTCCTCGACGGACAGGACATCCACCGCTCTACCGCCGCCAAGGTATTTGGTGTACCTCTGGAAGCCGTCACCAAAGAGCAACGTAGCCATGCCAAAACAGTCAACTTTGGGATTATCTATGGGGTATCGGCCATAGGGCTAAGCCAACAAACCTCGCTAAGCCGCAGCCAAAGTAAGGAACTGATCGATACCTATTACCAGACCTATCCTAAGCTCAAGACCTATATAGAACAGCAGATTTTCTTTGCTCGCGAACATGGATATGTACAGACTCTCTTAGGGCGTCGTCGCTATCTGCCAGATATCCATTCCCGTAATCAGGTAGTGAGAGGGGCTGCCGAACGCAATGCCGTAAATGCCCCTATACAAGGAAGTGCTGCCGATATTATCAAAATAGCCATGGTACGTATCGCTGAGCGTCTTGAAAAAGAAAAATTGGCTACCCGCATGCTCCTACAAGTACATGACGAATTGCTCTTTGACGTTCCTAAGAGAGAACTCGAAGTAGTAACCCCTCTTATCCGTGAGGAAATGGAACATGCATACGCTCTTTCTGTTCCCCTTATCGTGGAGATAGGAACAGGGAATAACTGGCTGGAAGCCCACTAAATAATGAGTCATGAGTCATGATGAACAGCCCCACCCATTGCTGAGAATGTCTCTTACGCAACTATGGGAGTTATTCCCCATCATTCTTTCCCCTTTTAACCCACTGTGGAGGGAATGGTTTGAGGAAGAAAAGTCTTTTCTCCTAAAACAATTGGCTCATGAAAAAGTGTTGAGAATTAGCCATATAGGTAGTACTGCTATTGGTGGAATATGGGCAAAACCCATTATAGATATCCTTGTAGAGATACCCCAAGAAGCTTCACTTTCACAGATCAAAGAGAAGCTTCTTGAGGCAGGCTATCTCTGTATGAATGAGACTTCTACAAGAATCACTCTCAACAAAGGGTATACTTTAGAAGGTTTTGCTGAGAAGGTATTTCACCTACATTTGCGCTATGGAGGGGATAATGATGAGTTGTATTTCCGAGATTATGTACAGGAACATCTGTTGGTGGCAAGGCAATATGAAGCGCTTAAAATCTCCCTATGGAAACCTTATGAGCATGATAGAGATGCTTATACAGCGTATAAGACGGACTTCATAAAAAAATATACACAAATAGCCAAAAAAATGTACCAAGGACGGTATGAAGTTGTTTAAAATTAGGCAAGCAAATGGCTGGTTTTACAGATATAAAGGTTTAGTGCCTTGATATAACTTGGATTAGAATGTTCCTATAAGGTTTTATCTCCAAGTCCTCAAAAAAATTTAAACACGTTTATTATGATAATTTGAAATATTATCTATTACGATTTCCTTATATTTTTTATCCATAAAAGTAGAAAGAAGAAAGACAAGCATGATAAGATATATACAATCTTATATTCTATTTTTCCTACAAATAGGATATCCTTTTCTTTATCATAATAAAAAATATCATCATTATATTCCCCTTCTTTTAATTTGCCTGGATAAGGAATTCCTTTATATACGCTGTTATTATATGTAACATCACAGGTAGATGATGATTTTGCAAACCTATAAATATTAAGAATATATACTTTAACGGGATCGTTATATTTTATGAAATCCTCTTTATTTTTTATATCAACATAAGCACTCACTGTAAATACCAATACGGCAAGAAAGAATATAAAATATATATAGTGATTCCAAGAATAAAATTTCTTTAATGCTTTCATTTTCTATCGAAATGGTTTCAATTAACTTTTGTCTGAATAGTTTTTTATGGTAATTTGAAAGATATTTAATATGATAAGAGTCTTTTTACCCACGTTTCATTCATATGGGTCATTATCTCATTATAATTTTCATTTTTAGGTGATACAATTTCAAAATTCAAAAACCAATTTTCTAAACCATCAACATACTCGTAAATATGCAGTATATCATCATTTGAAAATCTAATGAAATAAGCTATAGCCTCATCTTCTTTTATTTCTTTTATATAAACATCATCCTTTTCTAACTCAGGATACTCCAACTTTGTCCATTTAGATGTTATTAGGTTTAATGTTTCATTCTTTTTTATTTGAAATTTACAAGAATCAAAGTATAAATATTCAGTATCTTCAAACTCCAATATCATTTTAAGCCCATAATGACCTTCTTCTACTAAATAATAAATACCTTTTACTTTTTTCAATTCGTTCAAAACCATAATGTTTTATTTTTTTCTTCTCAGTACAAGCTCTCAATGTGCGTTGGCAGGGAAAAATTAGTTATTAATAGTTATCTTTCTGGCAAAAATATATTTTAAACTAAACCTCAATAAAAGATACCCCATACTAATAGAAAAAAGTATAAGCAAGGTTCTGTAGGGCCTATAATTCCCAATATATAAAATATAAAGGATAAGGAATAAATGAGGGATAAGCATCAGTTGCCTTTTAGCAAAAAATAAAAGGGTACAACCCACTAAAGTTACAGGGAAATAATACAGAAATACAAAATGAATAATTATTCCAAAAGATAAATCTCTTTTAAAAGAATAGTATTTTTTATAAAAATCAACACCCCAATTGTGTAGTAAAACAGCCAATAGCCAAGCTACAAAAATAACTAATATACAAAGTATTACTTTCTTTACCATATGATGTTTATATTTGAGTCTCTTTCTTTAGAAAAACTAACAAATCATTTTTAAATCTCTTCTTATCAAAGTCTTTGACTTTTTTAGGGAGTTTATCCAAATTTTCTAAACTCTCTATGATTTTGTTTTCCAATATCTTTTTACTTTCTTCATCTGATACTGAAATAAATTCTTCATATTCATCCGCATTGAAATTAAATTCATTGATAAAAAGCTTGTGCATTCTCAGCTCTTCTCCTGTAAACCTATTTTTAGTGGTTTTATCATCTATATAAATAGGTTTTTTAGGCTTATTAAATTTTTCAAATCCTTCGGGTGGTAAAATGCAAATACACCCTATAATATAATCTTTTATATCTTCCCCATAATTTTTATCTTGAAAATATTCTTTTAAAGCCTCTGATAAGGCAATGATTAAATGAGATTTATGCTCTGCTTTTTTGTCTATTGTAATTGATATTCCAAATTTCATATTGAAGTAGTTTAAACTTTTCAAATAAAGTAAAAGTTCCCGAAAATTAGTAATTTTGTGTTTGAGACAGTTCAGTAACTTTGGGCAAAGATACAATAAATCATTGGATTATTCCTAAGAAATATTTTGTTATATCATTTCTTATTTGTATTTTTGCGAAAAATATGCAAAAACAGAATTATGATAGTATTGCAAGATTTTAGTTTCGGAAACTTCCGATCTTTCAAAGAAATACAGACACTAAGTCTTTCCAAAGCACCTCTGACTTCCACCAAGGATATTGCCTTGGAATCTACACATACTTTCAAGTACAAAGACAATGCTTTCCTAAAGACAAAAGCTATCTATGGAGCAAATGCTAGTGGGAAAAGTAATGTTATAAAGGCTTTGCATGCTTTTATAAAAATAGTATCTGATTCTGTAAAAGACAACAAGGTACTTTTACTAATGAATTCTTTTATAAGTATTGAAACCATATATCAGGCTGCTTTCTTTCAGATGATTTTCTATATAGATGAAGTAAAATATCGCTATGGGTTTGAAGTCCAAACAGGAAGAATTACCTCCGAATGGCTCTATGGAAAAAAGGGAAAACGAGAATTGTGTTATTTTATTCGTGAGGGTAATACAATTACAGAGATAGACAAAACAAACTTTGCCGAAGGGGTTATCTATATGAACCTCACCCAACAAGGGGGCGATACAGGGGAAATGCTTTTATCTACCAATTTATTTCTTACAGTCTTGGCTTCCTTTGGCTTTGGAAAGATATCCAAGCATATCACTAGTAATCTAAGTAGTATTAATATCATCAGTGGACTGAGCAACCCTGCAATGATGAGTTATGCAAAAGAAGCTTTAGAAGATACCACTAAAAAAGAGTTTATTATTAGTATGCTAAAAAAAGGAGATACCTCCATCGATGACTTAGAGTTGAGAGAACCTGAAAAATCTGTTGATTTAGAAAAACAGAAAAAAACACAACTACTTGTTTCTAAAAGAAAATATATGGGAGGTTTAGCCCATGGGGTTTTTTCTTTTGAAAAATACGAATCGGAGGGTACACGTAAGTTTTTTGAATTAAGTCCTTACATTTATGAAGCTCTCAAAGAAGGGCGCCCTCTGGTGATTGATGAGTTCGATGCTCGCTTTCACCCTCTCTTAACTAAGCGTATTGTACAATTATTCAATTCGGAAGAGAACAAACAAACACAGTTCATTTTCGTTACTCATGATACTTCTTTGCTATCTAATAACCTTCTAAGACGCGATCAGATTGAGTTTGTCGAAAAGGATGAAGAAGGCGCCAGTCATCTCTACAGCTTAGCCGAGATCAATGGGGTACGTGCAGAAGCCTCTTTTGAAAAGGATTATATCCATGGTAAATATGGGGCAATTCCTTGGGTAGAGGATTTTTCAGAATTAGTAACCAATTCATAAGCGATATGGGAAAGAAAACCAAAGCTATAAAGGTTACTAATCAAGGGAAACCTTGGGAAAAGCGTAAAAATAGCTATCAATATGAAGCTATTAGAAGAGCCAATAAAACCATATTGATCGTCTGTGAAGGGCAGACTGAAGAATGGTACTTTAGCAAATTCCCTGTTATTTCACTATCTGTAAGATGTGTCAACCTACAAGGGCAATCGAAGATGAATTTAGTACAAGCCACTCAAGAGATTGTAAAAAATGAGGATTTTATCTTCGATGAAGTATGGTGTGTGTTTGATATGGATGTGCAAAATATGGATAAGGACTTTACTAACTTTGATAATTCTATAGATAAAGCCAAATCCTTGAGTTACAATGTAGCTTATTCTAATGATTGTTTTGAACTATGGCTTTTATTACATTACAAAGATATACAAAGCACTCAGAATAGAGAATATTACTATGAACAGTTGGGAAAATACTTTAAGATGAATTATGTAAAAGAAGGCAAGAGACTTGATTTCTGTAAGAGGCTCTATACACTACTGCAAGAAGATAATAATTCTTCTGAATTACAGGCTATTGCTCGTGCTGAGAAGTTACATCTTAGACAGAAAGACCTCCCCTATCACCAACAGAAACCTGTGACCCTAGTATACCAATTGGTACAATTGCTCAACGAATACAAAAGAGTATAACAAGAACTACCTCTTTTCCGATTCAATAAAAAAATAGTATCTTTGCAAGAAAATAGAAGATTATGAGTACTTTTAATAAAACTCTTTCCTTATTACAAGACCTTATAAAACAAAGTGGGGGCAAACCGATTTATTTTGGCAATGAAACCTATTGTTTTTCTCGACAAAGTGAGGTTACTCCTGAGCAACTTACGCTCTTTGAGCAACAATATAATGTGCAACTGCCCGAAGACTTCAAAAACTTTCTTCTTACCTTGGGTGCTTGTACCCTTTTCGAGGACGAAAGAGGTTTTTCGTATCAGTTCTACCACCCTGAACAATGGGAGAGCTATGCTAAAGAGGTCTTTGAGGGGACAGGGGTCTATTTATTCCCTCATATCCTTTTAGTCTGCTACCCCAATGTAGGTCATCAAGCAGGATTTGTATTGGGCGAAGAAGATCAGTTTGGTATTTTCTACTCCGATGTTCCTCCTGAGGAATGGGAAGAAGATACTGCATTAGTCCCTTTCTCCCAGTGGCTTGAAGAAGAAATAGAAATGTGCAAAGGATAATGAAAATCATTCTTAAAACTTTAAAATACCTCGCCTACAGCATATTAGGCTTGGTAGCCTTCCTTTTACTCTACCTGCTCTCGGCAGTGATACTCTCCCGTATTGAGGTCAATGCCAAAGAAGTTAGCACAGAAGAAGAGACCATTTGGGTACTCTCCAATGGAGCCCATACGGATATTATCATGCCTGTGAAGAATGACCTTTTCGATTGGCAGAATATTGTCAGCCAGCAAGATACACGAGGGAAAGGACAAAGTCCCTATATTGCTTTAGGGTGGGGGTGTAGGAAGTTTTACTTAGAAACACCCACTTGGGCTGACCTGAAATTTACTACAGCCTTTCAAGCGGTTACAGGACAAGGGGCACTCTCATGCATGCTACCTTCTATGAGGAGATTCCCTCCTCTGATATGATAGCTGCACTCTCTGTAAGCCAAGCCCAATATAAGAAGTTGGCGGAGCACATCTCACAAACCTTTGTCCTGAAAGAAGGTAAGGCGCTACTTGTTCCCACCGATGCCGTGTATGGGGATACCGATGCTTTCTATGAAGCTAAGGGACACTATCAGCTGTTTTTCACCTGCAATAGTTGGACAAATAAAATGCTCAAAAACAGCGGTATACGAGCTTGTGTATGGACGCCTTTTGCCTTTGATATTATGCGGAATTACCAAGAAAAAAAATTAACAGATTAATCATCATTCATTAATCTTTAATTTTGTACCTTTGCCCCTTAGTAGCATTTAGATTTTTATTCCTGTGAACATATCTTATTTCAAGCAATCTTTCTTTATATTGCTTTTAGCAGCCCTTCTTTTTGTAGGGCTAAAACCTTATTTACCTACTCGTATCTTCCCCGAAGGGAATGCCTCTTCTACCAATGTGGTTGTAGATAGTCTGATGCTGGAGGCACTCTCGGGCAAGGATATTGAGGAGGTACTGAATGAGAACAAAGGTACACTCGCTCATGGAAAAGCCCTCAAGCACACGGCCTCTGACTCCCTCAAGGGGCAAACTCCCCAACAGTATCTACAGCCTTTCTTTGAGAAACTGCAACACTTAGAAACTACAGGGCAAGGGCATGTGCGCATTGGGTATTTCGGTGACTCTATGACCGATGGGGACTTTATCGTACAGGACTTACGTGCACTCTTCCAAGGAGCTTTTGGAGGTAATGGAGTAGGTTTCTTACCCATCACCTCGGAGTCTGCCGCCTCACGAGGAAGCGTACATCACACCTATTCGAACAATTGGAAGCGAGAATCTTATGTCAATGTAAAGCGTCCGACCCGTCCCTTTGGAGTTGCCGGACAGGTCTTCTTTGTAAAAAGTCCTGCCCTTACTTGGGTTTCCTACAAGGCCTCTGCTCAGCCTCATATCAACCAAATGTACTCTCCTACCCTTTTCTTTGGACAATCAGGGAATACGGAAGCGTATGTGGAGATTCGCCACGAAGGAGATACCACCCGTATCGTAAAACCACTGAATGCCTCCAAGCGACTCAACAGCCTCACCTTAGCCAAAGGAAATGTAAAAGGAGTACGTGTGAACTTCTTCAAAGCGGATTCTATCCCTATCTATGGTATCAACTCTGCCAGCGATGGAGGGGTACATGTAGACAATTTTTCCAGTAGAGGGAATTCAGGTTTGCCTCTTTCCCTATTCAATACTGCACTGATGCAGGACTTTGATACCGCCTTGGGCAATTATGACCTTATCGTATTGCATTTTGGAGCTAACGTATTGAATTACGGCACTTTAGACTACCGATGGTATGAAAAAGGTATGACCAAAGTGATCAACCAATTGCGTACTTGCTTCCCCAAGGCATCCTTCCTAATCATCTCCACTGCCGACAAATCATCCAAGTATGGCATGGAAATGAAAACAGACAATGCTGTAGTACCTCTTTCCTTAGCACAAGAGTCCTATGCAAAGCAGACACATGCTGGATTTATCAACCTATACAAGCTCATGGGTGGCGAAGGCTCCATGCTCAAGTGGGTAGGGGCTACTCCTCCCTTGGCAGGAAAGGACTATACTCACTTCAATGCTCGTGGTTCCAAGAAGGTAGCTCAGCTATTGTACAAAGAACTGATGCGAAAATACTTATCCTTCAAGCATCCTAAATCCTCAACCGAGAAGATAGATGAGCTCATGCAGACCTCCAAAGATTCTCTCCTACACAAGGATTCCATACTGGACTTTTTGGATCCTAAGAAGAAACCTTAGCCACTCTTCTCTACAGACTGAAAAACAATTTGTTTATACTAAAAAATAATAAGAACTTTAGCCAATCCTATAATATTTTTCTATCAGGATAATTCTCTAAAAAATCTATTCCTAAAACAGAGAAAAAATCATATTATTATTTTGGTATTCAAATAATTTGCTGTAAATTTGTAACGCCTAACGAAAGAAATGACAACAACCGGAAAGATAGAACTAATGGCTCCTGCAGGTAGCTTTGAATCCCTGCAAGCTGCCTTGGACAATGGGGCAGATTCTGTATACTTTGGAGTAGAACAGCTCAATATGAGAGCTCGCTCGAGTATCAACTTTACTTTGGACGACTTGGACGAGATTGCGCGCCGCTGTAAGGAAAAGAATGTTCGCACTTATCTGACACTCAATACCATCATCTATGACCATGATCTCTCCATCATAAAGACTTTATTGGACAGAGCCAAGCAGGCTCATATCACAGCAGTCATTGCGATGGATCAGGCTGTAATCGCTTACGCAAGGCAAATAGGGATGGAGGTACATATCTCGACCCAGATCAATATTACCAATATAGAAACCGTGAAGTTCTATGCGCTTTTTGCTGATACTATGGTGATGAGCCGTGAGCTTTCCTTGCGACAGATCAAGAAAATATGTGAACAAATAGAGAGAGAACAGGTCAAAGGCCCTTCAGGGAACTTGGTAGAGGTAGAGATTTTTGGACATGGTGCCTTGTGTATGGCTGTCTCTGGAAAGTGTTATTTGAGCTTACATTCTCACAACTCCTCCGCCAACAGGGGAGCTTGCAAGCAGAATTGCCGCAAGAAATATACAGTAATAGACCAAGAAAGTGGATTCGAGATAGAATTGGACAACGAGTATATGATGTCCCCCAAGGACTTATGTACCTTGGATTTCTTAGACCAGGTGATTGATACAGGAGCTAAAGTACTCAAGATAGAAGGGAGAGGTCGCGCCCCTGAGTATGTAGCGACCGTAATTCGCACCTATAGAGAGGCTATAGACGCTTATTATGAGGGTACTTACACCAAGGAAAAAGTAGAGAAATGGATGGAAGCACTCGCCACTGTATACAATCGTGGTTTCTGGGGAGGGTATTATTTAGGACAGAAATTAGGAGAATGGAGCGGTGTTCCTGGCTCTCAGGCTACTCAGAAGAAAGTGTATATAGGCAAGGCCATGCACTTTTTCCCGAAAACGAATATTTCTGAGTTCAAAATCGAGGCTTTTGACATCAAGCGAGGGGATAAGCTCCTTATCACAGGCCCCACCACAGGGGTACAGGAACTCATCTTGGAGGATATGTATGTCAATGACCAACTCTCTGAGAGTGCCAAGAAAGGAGATTCTTGTACCTTCCGTACCGAATTCCGCACCCGCCCCTCTGACAAGCTATATAAGATAGTTAGTAATCAGGGAGCAGTGAGCAATGGACAGTGAGCTTAGAGATAGTAACAAATCAATAAATTAGCGAATGTCAGACCAATACTCTAACAAACTAACAGATGATATTGTAAAGTATGGTTTTGGGGTAATAATGGTTCCACAAACCAATTACTTGCCATCTTTTGCCTATACTGTAGGTCTATGGAAAAGCTACAAGCATCCTGAACTTATTTCCTTAGGATTGCCTATAGATATACTCCATACTATGCTCAATACTGTAGTTTTTGAAGTAATAAAAAGAGAAAAACTGATAGAAATAGGTAGGAATTATCATGATATATTAGAAAAATATCCTGTACAATTCTTAACAGTGGATAAGCGTAATATCCCTGATTATTTTGGCCAGGCAATCAGTTATTACCAAACAGTCGATTTTCCTGCTTTGCAACTAATATGGCCTGATGACAAAGGAATATTCCCATATGAATCAGATTTCAGAGAAGATCTTATCTACTTACAACCGCTCTTAGATAGGAATGCTGATTTCAAATTCAGAGAAGACAAACTCTGTCCTGTATTCACAACATCAGCTTGGTTAGAAAATCAGCAACCTATTGTAGATGTGATACATGATAAAGAGGGCCATTGGTTTTTTCTTCCTTTGGGAGAACCTGATTGGAAATTAGTGTCCTTGGAAGAACTAATAAAAGTTGATCCTACTCTCAATGATATTTTTGATCTTGATTATGGGGAGTGTGCCAATAGAGAGTTTGTAGGAGGAAGATGGAAAAGAGACATTTATGAGGAATAAAAATGTTACCTCATGTTAGCTCATTTCTTGCAAGCTTGTATCTATCATAAGAGATCTTTTTAGCTCTTTATAAAAGAATTGCAAGCTATATATACAGAGTGTATTGCCCACCAATCATTCCTTTGGGCTTTTCTCAGGACATATGAAACACGCTTCTATTGCGACACTGAATGAGAAGATAAAGGTACTTTGTCAGGAAAATGAGCTCACCTATATTGATCTGTATAAGGAATTGGTTACCCCAGGTTCACAACTATTAGACCCTGCTTATACCAATGATGGGCTTCACTTAGTAGGAGCAGCGTATTTCAAATGGCGTGATTTTGTTTTACCTTTTGTAAAAGAATAAGATAGAAATACATACTAAAAGAATAAATACAATACTATATGAAGAGATTTTTTAAAATGGCCTTGTTCTTAGGGGTATCAGCGCTCTATGGACAGCAAGGCGGGATGTGGATTCCTTCACTATTGGAAGGAATGAACGCTAAGGAGATGAAGACCTTGGGCATGAAAATGACTGTGGCCGACATCTACAGTGTAAACAAATCAAGTCTCAAGGATGCGGCACCTCACTTCAATGGAGGATGCTCCTCAGAGGTGATCTCTGACAAGGGATTATTACTTACCAACCACCACTGCGGTTATGGACAGATCCAAGCACACTCTACGCTGCAGAATGACTACCTTGCCAATGGATTCTGGGCAAAAAGTCTGGCTGAGGAACTTCCTAACAAGAACCTAAAAGTTACCTTTATGGTGCGTATCGACGATGTCACCAAGCAGGTACTCAAAGGTACTGAAAGCATCACTGACGAGACTGAAAAAGCCAAACTCATCGAGAAAAATATTGCTGAGGTCATCAAAACAGCTCCGAAAGAGGCTTGGCAGGAAAATAGTGTAAAGGCTTTCTATGATGGAAACCAATACATTCTCTTTGTCACAGAGACCTTCAAGGATGTACGCTTGGTAGGAGCTCCCCCCTCCTCTATCGGTAAGTTCGGTTCCGATACAGACAACTGGGTATGGCCACGCCACACTGGGGATTTCTCCCTATTCCGTATCTATGCTGACAAAAACAATCGCCCTGCGGAATACTCCAAGGATAATGTCCCTTACAAACCTAAACACTTCTTCCCTATCTCTCTCAAGGGAGTAAAAGAAGGAGACTTTGTTTTGGTCTTCGGTTACCCAGGAACTACCCAAGAATATTTGCCTTCTGCAGCAGTAGCTCAGATAGAAAATGTAATCAACCCTGCTAGAATTGGTATTCGTGATATAGTACTCAAAGTACAAGATAGCTATATGCGCAAAGACCAAGGAATTAAGATCAAATATGCAGCTAAATACGCTCGTGTGGCTAACTACTGGAAAAAATGGATGGGAGAAACCAAAGGTCTTAAAAAATCAGGCGCAGTAGCTCTCAAACAACAACAGGAAGCCAAATTCCAACAAGCAATCCAAAAAGCAAACAAACAGGCTCAGTATGGTAACCTCCTTTCTGACTTCAACCGTTTGTACAAGGAAATAGAACCTTATACCCTTGCTGCCAACCTCAACTCTGAGTTTATCTACCGCAATGTGGACTTGCTCTCCAATGGTTATCGCTTGCTCCAATTACAAAAAGTACTAGAAGACAAGGGAGAACAAGCTTTCAATGATAGAAAGAAAAACCTTCTGAATACCTTCAAGGATGTGTTCAAAGACAATGACAAACAGGTAGATAAGGATGTCTTCGAAAAAGCAGTCATCTTCTATGCCGCTAATATGCCTAAGAACTTGCTTGCCAACTCTTTGAAGAACTTCGATGCTAAAGCATTGGCTGACAATCTTTATGGTAATTCCTTCCTAACCTCCCTCTCTGGTGTAGAGAGCGTTCTGAATCTTTCTGCGGCTCAATTCAATGAAAAAATGAAAAGTGACGTAGGAATACAGTTTGTTCGCGAACTTAAGGAAATGAATGATACTCAGGTATTCCCTGTATATGATCGTCTCAATACACAGATACATTCCTTACAACGTACCTATATGAAAGCCATCTTGGAATTTTCAAAACCATCAGATAGAATCTTCCCTGATGCCAATGGTACCCTACGTGTAACCTATGGAAAGGTAGCAGGCTTCTCTCCTGCCGACGCGGTTACCTATAGTGCACACACTACCTTGGACGGAGTGATGGAAAAATATGTCCCTGGGGATTACGAATTTGACGTACCACAGCACTTGCGTGACCTACAAGCGAAGAAGGATTTCGGTCGCTATGGAGATAAGAATGGCAAGATGCCTCTCTGCTTCCTTTCTACCTGCCACACTACAGGAGGTAACTCTGGAAGCCCTGCCATCGATGCCAACGGAAACCTTATCGGACTTAACTTTGACCGTGTGTGGGAAGGTACTATGAGTGACATTCACTATGATCCTAAGCTATGCCGCAATATCATGGTGGACATTCGCTATGTGCTCTTTGTTATTGACAAATATGCCGGTGCAGGTCACTTAGTCAATGAAATGAAACTCATCAAGTAAGATTTTTTCATATTATTTTGGTTTTTAAATTTGCTTCGCCCTGAAAAACACTTCTATCAATGACTAAGAAGCGTTTTTCGGGGCGAAGTTTTTACTCAAATCTGTCTCTTATGTTTAGTTTTGTATTTATTTTCGTCTTTCTTTTAGCCATTTTAGCTATACTTTTTTTTATTGGGATCTACTTACATAAGCAAAATGTCCCCTTTTGGCAGTATCCCATAGCTTTTATCTATGTATTATGGCTTTTATTGTTCCTATTTTTAAGTTCTTTCTTTGGAGCTGAATATACTACCGCTATAGACCCTGCAGATGGAGAGAGCTACACCTTTATTTCGGTGCAGTATTGGCCTACCTTTCTTACCTATTTCCTTTTGTATCATATAGCACTTGGGACACTTTGGGTACGCCGAGCAAAACTACCTCCACTTCCTTTGGTGCTTTGTTTGTGCTTCTTATATATAGGGATTGTTGTGAATATCGGTATCGCCAGCCAAGTATCCTCTGGAGAAAGTGGAGACTTTGTCTTAGCTTCCTTTCCTTTGTTCAGTAGTCTTATAGCCATATTGGTTATAGGTCGTACGCTTATGGCGGTTCGAGAAGAACTTTCTACAAAGACCTTTAGAAATCGGTGGCTCAATAAGCTCAACACGCTACTTTCCTCTCACTTCACGGTACTTACTTGGTCTGTTATCTTGGTCTTCCCTGTCTTTGCATTTATTACGCTCTTACTGATGGTCTTTGGTCAGGACTATGATTCGGTAGCCAAGGGCTTTACGGAGACGACCACTTGGGCATTTTCGCAGAAGGAGCACCCTCCTTATTTAGAACACACAGGGCACTACCTATGTACAGTAGCCGCCTGTGGCTCGCCACGCTTAGTGAAGCCCTTGCGTTGGGGCAAGCGAGGAGGCAGGCCTATCATCGTCAATCGTCAGTTACAGATAGCCAATGCCTTTGAGGAGCTTGTCGCCGACTTCTCCCCTGCGCTACACCGCTTCTTGCGTACCAATTATGACAAATACGGATATGACCTTTCCCAGAAGATCAACACTCCCTTTGCTTCCAATCTCACTTATTTGCTAATGAAGCCCTTGGAGTGGTTCTTTTTGCTTTGCTTATATACCTTCTGCCTGCACCCTGAGAAAAAAATAGAAAAACAGTATAGGAACAGTGAACAGTGAGCAGTTGTCAGTGGGCAGTGATCTTTTGTCTTTACTTTCTACTTTATAAAACTTGCAATGCCTTCTACAAGTTCGGTGGGGACAGGAAGATCAGGATTTAGATAAGATTGCTGGTTTTCTTCCATTGTTTTTACCTTTTTGAGTACATGGTTCATACCCTCTATAAGAAGAAGTTGTGCCTTGGGTTGGGCTTCTTTGAGAAGTTGTGCTTGCTTGCTTTCCACTTGCAAATCATTGGTACCCTGAACAATAAGAATAGGTATTGATAGTTTTGCTATCTCTTGAGTAGGTTCATATTTGAACCAAGAGATAAGGTAGGGTTGGACACTTTTTCTAAATACAGGCGCCAAATAAGAGGAGAGATTCTCCACGAGCTCCCCTTTTCTTAACTGGTTGATGATTTTTTGACTTTCTTCCTTGAGTTGTGGAGCATTCTTTGCTATTTGTTCTTCTATAAGTGTAGCACTGCTACTGCCTGCACCTGCAAGAGAAACAAACTTAGAGATGCCACCCTTTTGAGCTACCAGAAGACCTATGAGAGCGCCTTCAGAATGACCAACAAGAGTGATATTTTTATATTTCTTCTTAAAATAATCCACTACTAAAAGAGCATCCTTCACCTCATCTTCGAAAGTCATTTTCTCCTCCTGTGCAGTTCCATTTTTTATCTGTGCAATAACACGCTTATCATAACGAAAAACGGCTATACCTCTCTGAGCCAATCCTTCTGCAAGATATTTCAGAGAATTATTCTTGAATTGTGCTTGATTTCCATCGCGGTCGGTAGGCCCCGAACCGGCTATCAGTATGGCCAAGGGAGGCTGTGCACTTCCTTTAGGAGAGAGTAAGGTTCCTTGTACTTCTGGGTCTATAACGACCTGTTGACTATTGTAATTCCCTTCTTGAGCAAAAGCCCCAAAACAAATAAAAAATAAAAAGATAAAAGATCTCATGATAAAAACAGTTTAAGGTTATACCCTACAAAGTTACAAAAAAAATTTCATTCTTTATTTTTTATTCTTCACTTTTTGTTCTTCATTCTTGACCACATACCCAAGCTCATTCGCTTGGCTTCATTCTTCATTCTTCATTCTTCACTCTCTTCATTCTTCATTCTTCACTCTTCATTCTTCACTCTCTTCACTCCCTTAAGGAAGAAGACTATAGTACACAAGAGCAACAGCCAGATATAATAGCTCTGGGCAATCATACTACTATAATTCACATCGACCCCTAAGAGCTTGATAAGCAGTAGTACTTGTGCTCCATAGGGAATAATCCCTTGTACAACACAAGAGGAAATATCAAGAATCGAAGCCGTCTGTATAGGAGAGATTTTATATTCTTCACTGATTTTCTTTGCCACAGGCGCACTGATGACAATAGCCACTGTATTATTGGCCACAGCCGCATCTATCAGGGCTACTAAGAAGCCTATGCCTGTAGCTGCACGTCCTTTGTTCGTAATGAACTTTCCTATTTTCTGGGTAAGGAAAGAAATCCCCCCTTCCCTTTCTATAAGATATGCCAACCCTCCGGTGAAGAGAAATACCAAGAAAATATCATTCATAGAAGCAAATCCCTCGAAAATAGTCTTGCTATAGCTCAAGAGGTTAAAAGTACCATACCAAAAGCCTAAAATCCCTGAAAGCACTGTACCTATCAGAAAGGTTACATATACATTGAGCCCAGCCACTGCCAAGACAATAACAGCGATATATGGTAGCAAGTTCATCCATTGTATAGATACCTCCTCTTGGCTGAGAGAATGTCCACTGGGATGAAGTAACACCCCTACAACAATAAGTATCAATACTGTAAGCACAGAAGCAGGCAAGGCAATCTTCCCATTCATACGGAACTTATCCTTCATCTCACATCCCTGCGACTGAGTAGCTGCAATGGTCGTATCGGAGATAAAAGAGAGATTATCCCCGAACATAGCCCCTCCCAAGAGCGCTCCGGCGATAAGCTCTACATTGACATTGGGTAGAGAGACAAAGCCCGCCGCTATAGGCGCTAAGCTCACGATAGCCCCTACTGAAGTTCCTGAAGCAAAAGAAAGGAAAGAGGCAATGACAAAAACCCCTGCATATAAGTATTGTAAGGAGAGATAATTCTTGGTGATTTGTACAAAAGTATCTGTAGCCCCTATCTGCTTAGTGACCACACTGAAAGCCCCTGAGAATAAAGCGATTAAGCACATCATCAAGATACTGGGATTCCCTGCTCCCTTGATAAAAGCAGCTACATTCCCCCCTATCCCATTGCGACGGAAGATAAAAAAGGCAGCTATAATCCCTATCAATACTGCAATAGGAGCTGGAAACTCATAAAAACTCCCATACTGAATACCGCTCCATAAGAAAACGGCTACAAAAATAATCAAAGGCAAAAGCGCTATGGCACTTGCTTTTTTTGTTTCTGAAGACATTCTAAAAATATTTTACGAAATAAAGCGCAAAGGTAGAAAAATTTTTTCTAATAATTGCTCTTTACTTCCTATTTTTTTAGCGGTAATGCTAAGTCGCTTTCTTTTTCGATAGGAATATCAGTATATTCTAATTTCCAGCCCATGGTATGGGTAAGAATAAATATCTTAGAAAGTTCTGTAAGTAAGCGGTTTTGGGCATTGCTTCGTAGAGAAGATTGTTCTATTTTACGAGAGATAAGATCGGTAACCCGCTTGTTAATTTTGTTGTGATCCTCAGCTGTAAAGGGATTGAAGGAGCTTTCCTCTATATTGTAGTACTGCACCTTAGGGTATATCTTGAGCTCCTCTGGAGGGATTTGGGTAAGGCGCACCACCTTGTGAGCCTCATCTATCTCATAGCGAAGCTGGTGCAAGTCATAGGAGATAGTCGCTTCGGCATTGACCACTACCAGTGCCTTTTTGTCAAAGGACACCCAATTATTGAAGTATTTCTTGGCATCTTGGTAGGTCATAATTTCCGAAAAATAGCCTTCGGTAACTACCAATTTACCCACATTGTTGATCTGCTGTACAATCAGTGCACTATCCTCAGTAAGAGAACTGTGATCTTGCTCTTTTTTGAAAAAATATTGCAACAGAAACGCTGCACCTATACCTATTAAAAGGCCTAATAAAAGTTTTCTCATGGTTATAATATTATTTTTTGCCTATTACACACAGTCCTGCTGTGAACACTCATTGGTCACCTACTCGCACACGACTTTACTTTTCACTCCAAGCGCTTGCTTATCTTCTCTTCCATCTTTTTTATTTTCTCCTGTAGAGCAGCAAGGAACTGTAGGTGTTTTTCCCCCTCTGGGTTAAAGGGACGATGCGCCAAAGCCCGCTGAATACTGCCCACCTCCTGCATGAGGGACTGCGCCTCAGCAGTAAAAAAAGTCTCCACAAAGCGCTCCCATACATACTGCACCGCCTGCTCGGTGGGGTGGAGCATATCCTCCTTATAGAAGCGATAGTCTCGAAGTTCGTCCATGAGGATCTCATAGGAAGGAAAGTAGAAAAGACCTTCTGCCTTCTGGGAGGTGCCTGTACCTAAGAGTGCATGTATTGCACAGAGCAACAAGGACTTACTCAGCTGATTCTCCACCGCTCCATCGCGAAGATGTCTCACTGGAGAAAGGGTAAAGATAACCTTGATCTGAGGCTGTCGCTCCCTCACCAAAGCAACTATATGCTCTAAAGAAGCCTGTATCTGTTGGGCAGAGAGTAATTGTTTGCTAAAAATCTTCTGAGGTTGCTTATGACAATTGGCCACTATATTTCCCGTAGCGAGGTGTTCATACACCCAGGCCGTCCCCAAGGTGAGAATCAGAAAGGAGGCTTTGCCAAGTGCTTCCCCTACTTGCTTAACTTCCTGATTCAGATGCTCCAAGAGCGTAGGAAGAGAGGGATTTGCCCATTGAGAATGTAGGTCAAAGGAAAGCCACAGATCCTCCTCAAGGAAGAAACCCTCCTCGGTGAAAAGCCGTCCTAAGCACGCCCGTTCCAGACTTCTCTCAATGGCCAAAGGGTGAAAGAGTGTACCAAAAGGGTGAGAGAAAAAAGGCAACTTATAGTAGGCGAACTTCTCCTGCATGTGTGCTGCAAAGCATGAGCCCATACTCACCACAGGGGTCGCATAGGAAAGCTGGTTATCCTCCTCCACAGGAGAAATGGGTATCTTAGTAGTAAAGTTCATAGACAGCAGCAAATGTACAAAATAAATTAGTAATACCAACCAAGATTCTACAAATTTATCAAAATGCCTATCCCCCTCAAGTATCTCAATGGAACTAACAAATAATTAGCTAATGGGCAATTTGTTCATATTGCTGATAACCAGCCTTGAGTAGGCTTTGTACTTCTTGTACCAAGGAAGAAGGAGAGAGTACCTTTACGTAGCAGCTGCGGGCACATATTTCCATTACAAAATCATAAGTAGGAACCAATCTCAGGCGGATACGCACCTCCTGATCATTGTCTACTAGTAACTCCTGGGTAGGGTGTAGTGGGAGGCTCTTGATATACTGCCCCTGCTCGTAATTGAAGGAAAGCAGAATCTCCTGAGGTTTCTCGTCTGTAGCGATAGAGATGCCGAAAGCATTGCTAAAAAGCTTTTCAAAATCTACTTCCTTACGTACTACGGGAATATCCAATACCTCCAGATGAGAGATGCGATCCAGTCCAAAGCACTTAAGCCCCTCCGCTCCTGTCGAATCCTCCCCCACCAAGTACCATCGGCGCTTATACTCCTTGATCGCATAGGGGATCACCCTTCGAGAATGAGGTACCCCTTCCCAGAACTTAGTATAGTCAAAGCGGATGAGCATGCGCTCTTGTATGGCCTCGATAATATCCTCCAAGAAGCGCAATGAGCTTTGTTGCTGTCGTTCGAAGAGGAGGATATTGGAAAGCTCCTTACTCCGGCGATAGGCATTCATCAGCAAAAGATTATCAAAAAAGGCATATTTGTTGGCAAAGTCATTCTCCTCCAACCGCCATTTTTTATCCTCGAAGACCACCTCCACGTCGAAGAGGTCACTGAGCAAGCGGCGGTCACGCTGGAAGGTCTTTTCACTAAAGCGAAGCTCCTCGCTCTGGAGGCGTCCTGCATCGTATTCGTTGTCATGTACATTCTCCAAGCGCTCTTTGAGCTCCTCATAGGTGAGCCCCCCGCTCTCTTTGTATCTTTCTAATTCCTTGATAATCCGCACCAAACGGAATATCTGATCTACTTTTGCCACAATTTTAATGATTAATGATTCTAATAAGTGTTCCCATATACATTTGTTTATCTCTGCAAAGCCTTCGCCTGCGCCATAGTTACCAACTTCCTTCTTTAAGCGGATAGGCTGGGGGCTATTTTTCTGTACATAATCCAAGAAATTAGCCCCTTCACCGCCTATATCTAAAATAAGCATCCCTGTGGGGAACTGTCCATTAAGAGTGTTTGTTTTTACCGTATTCATGGTTTTTAATTTTTGATTACAGTGCAAAGGTAATGCTCATGTTGGACAAGCTATGACCGACTAAGAAAAAATTTTAGAGGAAAGAGTAGAAAATTTTCTGCAAGGCTTCTTCGGTGCAATCTTGTCCGTTTTTGGTGATTTTAGGTTTATCTGTATCGTAATAGTACCAATATTCTTCATTATCATAAATAAAAAGGACGGACCACCCCCAGAAGAAAGGTATTTTCTTTCCATTGACTTCTAACTGCTGTTCTGTCGTAATGATACCTTTCTCTATGGCTTTTGCTAATTTATCATTTCGTTCATGAGTAACAATGTATTTATTCCTTTCATTTTGACTATAAGGAGGATATAGAATATAGTTTTTATAACTCCAATGGAAAATACATTTTTCACAAATAGCAACTAATAATTCTGTCTGATATAGGTTAGTATGTGTTTTTACACGTATTTTAAAATCCTCTTCACTACAGTATTCTTGTCGTAATAAGGAATCTTCTGTAATGAATTGTTCTAAGTCATTCTCATGCTCTAAGAGAAGGATAAAGTATTTTACCCATCGCTTATCTGTCCTTAGAAAACGTTTCCATGTTTTAGAAGATAAATCCAAGGAAAGGCTATCCCAAAACAAATACCAACTATCAAATCTACTGATTAAGGCTCGTAAAAGAAGTGAATTTTCACGGTATTTACCTTTTACTCCATCTTCATCAAACATCTCTTTGGCTACCTCATAGTGTTTTTTGAAGAGGTCTAAGTTATTTTCTGTCTCAAGAAGTAAAAAGCCTATATCCCCCTTGAACATAGGGTGATCCTCCGCTTTCCAAATAGCCTCTTTCCATTGACTGTCAGCAACAATACGTTTTGCTTTATCTATTTCTTGTTCAACTTGATAAGAAGCAAACTTAGATTGGATAGCAGTTTTACTAAGGTAACTATAAATATCCTGAGAACCTTCCAAAAGTTCTCGCATTAGCTTGATTGCTCCTGCAAAAGTTTCTTCACTATTAATAGTTGCATTTTCAATAATATTACGGACAATCCGAATAAAGTTTTCCCCATTTGCTTTATCTTCAACTTTTATAAAAAGTGGAGTAAGAGCATAAAAGAAAACACGTTGCTTATAGACAGAAGCATTATCTTTAACAAAGACCTCAAAGAAAGTTTTCCCACTGTCAGCCTTGAAGTCTTTGTCCCATAAGGGGGTATCTATATAAAAATCTTTGGGCTTACTATTACTATATAAATCTAAAAATTCGG
Organism: uncultured Capnocytophaga sp.; assembly: GCA_963528845.1. Taxonomy (GTDB): domain Bacteria; phylum Bacteroidota; class Bacteroidia; order Flavobacteriales; family Flavobacteriaceae; genus Capnocytophaga. The sequence goes on from CAURXJ010000003.1 coordinate 25,773, forward strand.
TAATAAGTTCAAAATCTCCGACTGAAAAATCACTTGCAGTTACATGAAGAGGATAGTGGTAAAGCTCCTCTATTCTTTCATGATCACTTTTATCTCTCAGCGCATGGGCAATCATAGCCATACCTGCAAAGAAATTCATAGCTTCATTATCAATAACTGTTTGGTTTCCTCTGTATTGCCAAAAGAGATCGGTATAGGTGGTATCCATCTTTAAAGAAAAATCTTCTCTACCTTCCCATTGTTCATCGGCCATACGCTTTATCAGACTGGCTTTGAAGTTTTCGAACTTAGAGAGCTGTTTGCCACGAGCATTCATTTTGAGGTAAAGCTCATCGGTAAGTTGGTATTCTTCTAAGTCAAGCCAATAGAAAGTAATGATACCTTGCTCAAGTAAAGACCAATAATGCTCTATTGTTTTGTCTCTTAATTGCTCATGAATTTCATCAAGCGTATTGAGCATACCACTTACAGTAGGGTCATGTTGCCAATCGTCATAGAACCAATTTTTGTCCTTTAGTTCAGTAGATAAAGTAGCTTGGGTAAAATCTATTTTAAATTCTTCCCCCGTAGTAAGTTTAGCGGTAAAGTCCTTAGCATAATCACGAGTGGCATAGCTAAACTTAATGTTCTTAAAAGCATCTATTTTTCCTATTCGTTGGGATATATACCAATGTAACAGAAACAAAGTTGTCAGGCGTTGTTGCCCATCTATTAGTGTAATGGTATTATCTACCTCTCGACCATAGATGAAATCTAACTCAATAGGAATATTTTTATCTAATGTCTCAATTAAGCTATTAACAAAATCCTTACGAATTTTATCAGTTGTCTCGTCATTTCGTCCTTGGGCATAATCTCTTTGAAAGATTGGAATTTCTATTTTTTTATTTTGGGCAAATTCCAAAAGTGTTATTGCTTTATTACTCATAGCTTTTAAAATTTTTAAGGGTTTCTTTTATTTTGTCAAGATAATTTTTTCTATCTGTAGCACTCCAAAAGAGCAAATTATTAGTGTGAGGAGAATAATACTTTAAGAAAACGTTTCGGGTACATAGTGGAATAAAGACTCCTTCCTCATCTCTCTTTATAATAGTAGTTCTCTTCTGAGGGAAAGGAGCTTTTCCATAACCTCTGTTGGTACTACTATCTAAAAGAGCAAGGTTAGAAAGATTATCAATGTCGAATGCTTCTCCCTCTTCTTTAGCGTTAGAGAAATAGCCATATATATCTTCAATAAGTGTCCCTATCTTATCTTCCTCTTCTTTAAGATCTTCCTCTTTATTATCATTCTTTTCAACAGCTAACGCCTCTTCTATTTGAGTACTATATTTTTTAATAAGATCATCATTTCCGCTTTTTAACAACCAATCTTTAAATTCTTTCAACCAATCTTTTTGTTCTTTAGTGTTATCTGCCTTAGCATGGATATGTTCTATATCCCAATCTATGTTTTGATATTGGTAAAAAGGAAAACGATTTACTTCATCTTTTGAATTTAAAATAGAGATAATATTAAATATAAGTAAAGTCTTTTTAGCTTTATTTCTATCTTCACTATAACTAACCTTTTTTATATCTCCTATTTTTTCTATTTCTGTACAAATTTTTTCTTTGATATGGTTTTTGAAATCCTTTTTGGAAGTACTTTTTTCTTTTACAGATAAAATATCATCTATATCTTCTCCTAAATGAATTAGTAATCCTATAAGGTGATAGAGTTCGAAATCATGATACCATTCCTTGAATGTTTGAAAAATATGTTTTATCTCTCCCCATCGGTTAGTTACCCATTGGGAAGCCTCTTGCCAGTGTTGTTTGAAATCTTGTTCAAAGGCAAAAAATAAGGCATGCTCCCCAATCTTTTCTGGATTTTTGAAAATAGTAGAGAGTGATAGTAGTTTGTCTATACGAGTCGCTCCAGGGGCTGTATGGGAGATGAAATACCAAAAATTTTTATTTTGTAACTCGTTTTCTATTCTATCCCATTGCTGTGCTATTTCATTTTGTTGAAGTTGTAATACCTCTGATTGTTTTGTTCCTTTCTTTAAGTTGATTAAGAAAAGAGCCTTGATAAGTTCGGCTTCTGTTAGTGGTATCTTATGACTATTGATACGTGTAAAGAGTTCTATACTATCTATATTCTCCTCCACTTCATACCAAATGACTTGGGTATGGTTCAAGAGCTTATCTAAAAAACGCTTTTTCTCATACTCACTTTTCTCAGCAAACCAGTCTTGTATGGTTTGGTAAGCCTCAAAGAAATGATAGTTATCTACATTATCTTTATCAAGATGGGCAGCTACCCATTTGTTCCATGTTTCAGCAATAGCTAAGGAATCAATCTCTTTTATAAACGCAGCACTTCCCTTACGTGTTTGGTAATCCAACTCAAATGTATCTTCCCCTAAATATTTTAGGATAAGATAGATGGTAGTACAACGCTGTTGCCCATCAATGAGTTCTTTTTTGCCAGAATCCTCCTTAATGACAATAGGTTGTAGGCAATAAAATTCATTTTCGTTTTGAGGCTCAAACTCGTAGATGTCGTTTAATAATTGTGTAACTTCCTCTTTTGTCCACTTGTAGCCTCGTTGGTAATCTTTTACCAAGAAATGGAAATCTTGGAAGTCTTTAATAGGTTTTAATATTAGGTTGGCCATAAATAATTTATTTTTAATGGGTTATTTATCTGTATATAACTTATCACTATTCGTTACTTATGGGCGAATTGCCATTCGCCCCTACCTCTATATATCGCCCCCAATCAAATGCTTCATGTTCCTCTCTCATCACATAGCCGAGTTGGTTGGTGGTCAGGATGGTGTTACCGATCCTGAAATCGGGTTGGTTGAAGTGGTGATGCCCATAGATCCAATAGTCGATAGCGCTTTTTTCTATGAAATTGGTTAGGTCAAGGACAAAAGCCTCGTTCAGTACGCTACCTAAATACATTTCAGGGTAATACTTGAGAGTGGGGACATAGTGGGTAGCCACTACAATATGGTCTATCTCACCTGCTTTCTTGGCTTGGGTAGCTTTTTTGACGGCTTTTTTGAGAAACTTAACCGCTGTTTTGTTGAAGGCGTTGAAGTCTGTCACTTGTAGGGAGTCTATCTCCTCTCCCTTTTCGGGGTTCTGCACGGTGATATAGTGGAAGTCACTCATACCATGCTTGATTTTGTCGGCATTCTTCCTACCAATATGGCTCCACATCGTACAGAGAATCAGTTGGGTACGCCCGATACGCTCGGTATAGTTGTCCACCAAAAAGAGATTTCGTATCTCCTTTATAGGTTGTTCGTAGCGAGTGGCGGCGTAGGAGTGGGTAAAGATATAGTACTCGTGGTTACCAGGAATCCAAAATACTTTTTTGTAGCCCTTGCATAGGTCTGCTATCTCGCTCTTATACATTATGTTAGATAGCTTCACAAAGGGGCACAAGTCCCCTGCAATGATTAGGACATCGCCCACCCGCTCTATGGTGTTGTTGTCAATCCAGTTGAGATTGTCTTGAAATTCAAGGTGTAAGTCGGAAAAGTATTGTATTTTCATGAAGGTGTTAGGAGTTTAAGGAATTAGATTATGTTTATCATTTTATGGCAAAGATATGAAAAATAGTGGACAAACTACGACCACCTTAATGAATAATTTTTAATGATTAATGTTCAATGCTCACTGACAACCGACCACTGATAACTATATATTGATAGTCAATTATTTACAGAAAAACAGGTTTGTTGTTAATAAAAAGTAGTGTTTTATATTTCTTTTTTGGGGATTATTCATTATATTTGCGGGATATTAAAAAACTGCAATAATGAAAGGAGAAACAACAAGTCCTAACTACCTCTTTGAGGTTAGTTGGGAGGTCTGCAACAAGATAGGGGGCATACATACGGTATTGGCCACCAGGGCAACAATCCTCAAGGAACAGTTTGCCCAAAAGTATATCACCATAGGTCCTGACCTGTGGCTACGCAAGGAAAACCCTGAATTTGTCGAAGATACCTCTCTCTTTCCTTCTTGGCTCAATAGGGCACAACAAGAGGGCTTGCGTGTACGTACGGGGTATTGGAATATCAAGGGAAAGCCTATTGCTATCTTGGTGGATTTCTCCCATTATATCAGTGAAAAAAATGAGATTCTTACCTACTTTTGGAATACCCAACAGCTGGATTCCTTGGATGCTTCTTGGGACTATACCGAGTCGGTACTCTTTGGCTATGCCGTAGGTAAGGTCATCGAGAGTTTTGTCCACTTTCAAGTAGGGGCTCGTGAGCGTGTCATTGCACATTTTCATGAGTGGATGACAGGTACAGGCTTACTATATCTTAAGGAAGCGCTCCCCGAGGTGGGAACTATCTTCACCACTCATGCCACTGTATTGGGGCGCAGCATAGCCGGCAATGGCTGGGCGCTATACAACTACTTGGAGGAATACAAGCCTGAGGAGCTCGCTTACCGCTTCTCTGTACAGCATAAGCACTTCTTAGAACAAAAAGCCGCTGCTGGAGCTGATATATTCACCACTGTGAGTGATATCACCGCCCACGAATGCAACCACTTCCTATCTCGCAACCCTGAAGTGATCACCCCCAATGGCTTCGATGAATCCCATATCATGGACAGAACCAGCTATTTAGAACGACACAAACGCGCTTCTGGAAAGCTCTGGGAGGTGGCTGAAAAGGTTACCGGAAGTACTTTCGAAGAAAAACCTTTCTTTGTAGCCATCAGCGGACGTAATGAATTCAGAAACAAAGGAATAGATGTATTCATCGATGCTTTAGAGCAAATCAACAAGAAGGCTACACTTCCCCGTGAAATAGTGGCTTTTATCCTCATTCCTTCTGATTATGAAGGGGTTAATACCATTTCTCAGCCTTATACCACCCATTTGGTTAAGAACGAATTTCACAATACTATTTTCTCCAAGCTCAAGGAGGCACAGCTCTTCAACCATGCAGAGGACAAGGTCAAGGTAGTGTTCTGTCCGAGCTACCTCTTGGGCAGTGATGGGGTGTTCAACCTTCCTTACTATGACCTACTGACAGGGATTGATCTTAGTGTATTTCCTTCCTACTATGAGCCTTGGGGCTACACTCCCTTGGAGAGTCTGTGCTTAGGAGTACCTACTGTCACTACTTCTTTGGCAGGCTTCGGTTCTTGGGCTTTGGGACATTTTCCTAATGAAAACCTTGCCCTAAGGGTACTCAATAGGGACGACAATAACTATGTGGAGGTAGTCGAAGGGGTTACCCGCCAGATAGAAAAAATAGCAGGGCTCTCCCCTACTGCTTACGAGGCGCTTTGGGAGGATGCCCAACAGATAGGCAAGGCAGCTCTCTGGGATAAGTTCTTCGCTTACTATCAAGAGGCTTACACCCTTACCCTTGAGCGTATGCAACCTCGCCTACAGAATAGACCTATTGCCGATACTGAGGCTTCGCGCTACTGGGAACAGTCCCAACAAATCAATACACCTTTCTGGCGAAGTGTCATCGTACACCGTTCTACTCCAGAAAAGTTCAAAGCTCTTGAGGAAATGGCCAAAAACCTATGGTGGTCATGGAATGAAGAGGCCGAACAGCTCTTCAAGAGTATAGACCCCGAGGAGTGGCACCGAGTGCACAAGAATCCTATCCTGCTTCTGGACTCTATTTCGGTGAGTCAGTTCAAGGCGCTTGAGAATGATACTCAATTCATGGCACGCCTACACAAGGTATATGCGGACTTTCTTACTTATATGGAAAAGAAGAAGGAAATGATTAGCCCTTCCATCGCTTACTTTAGTATGGAATTTGGCTTGCACTCCTCTCTGAAAATCTATTCAGGGGGCTTGGGTATCTTGGCAGGAGACTACCTTAAGGAAGCCAGTGACAAGGCCACCAAGATTACTGGAGTGGGCTTGCTGTACCGTTATGGGTATTTTACCCAAAAAATATCTGCCTTTGGACACCAAGAATCCGAGTACGAAGCACAGGACTTTACCAAAATACCTGTTTCCCCAGTTACTGATAGCGAGGGCAAATGGCTGAAAATCTCCTTAGACCTACCAGGGCGCACCCTCTATGCGCGGGTGTGGCGGGTCGATGTAGGACGTATTGAACTATATCTGTTGGATACGGATTTCGAAGACAATAGCGAAGAAGACCGCACCATCACTCACCACTTATACGGTGGGAACTGGGAAAACCGCCTCAAGCAGGAAATGCTCTTAGGCTTAGGGGGTATCAAGGTACTCCGCAGCTTAGGGGTAAGTTACGACATTTATCATTGCAATGAGGGACATGCCGCCTTGATTGGCTTGGAACGCCTGAACAAGTTTATCAACGAGTTCCACCTCTCCTTCTCCGAAGCGATAGAGGTAGTACGTGCTTCATCACTCTTTACCACTCATACGCCAGTACCCGCAGGGCACGATGCCTTCGAGGAAGGTATGCTCCGTGCTTTCATAGGTGACTATGCAGAGAAGTTGCATGTGGATTGGCAACAGATTCTCGCCTTAGGTAAAATAAATGTCTCTGATCCTCATGAGAAATTCTCTATGAGCTTCTTGGCAGCGAACCTCTCTCAGGAGGTCAATGGGGTGAGTATGCTCCATGGCGAGGTGAGTCGTGAAATCTTCAAAGATATGTGGAAAGGTTATTTCCCTGAGGAGCTGCACATTAGCTATGTAACCAATGGGGTACACCGCCCTACTTGGACAGCCCCTCTATGGAAGGAAGTAGAACAAAAATATTTCAAGAAAGAAGGGGGAGCCTATACCGCCGCTTCTTTTGAGGGTATCTACAATGTACCTGATGAGAAGATCGCACACATACAGCAGGAGCTCCGTACCAAACTCGTGGGGCGCATCAAGAACAATCTGAAAGAGACCCTGAACATCACTTACTTCACGCCACGTGAGATTGTCGAAGTATCCGATACCCTGCGTGATGATGTGCTTACCATTGGTTTTGCCCGTCGTTTCGCCACTTATAAGCGTGCCCACCTGCTCTTTACCAACCTTGACCGATTGGATGCCATCGTGAACAACCCCGATCGTCCAGTACAGTTTATCTTTGCCGGCAAGGCGCATCCTGCGGATAAGGCTGGACAAGACCTGATTAAGCACATTGTAGAAATATCCAAACAACCACGCTTCTTAGGCAAAATTATCTTCCTCTCTAACTACGATATGGACTTGGCGCGTGCGCTTATCCAAGGGGTGGATGTATGGATGAATACTCCTACACGCCCTCTGGAAGCCTCTGGTACCAGTGGGGAAAAAGCTGCTATGAACGGGGTAATGCACTTCAGTGTATTGGACGGCTGGTGGGTAGAGGGCTATCGCGAGGATGCCGGCTGGATGCTCCCTCAAAAACGTACTTACGAAAACCAGCAGTACCAAGACGAATTGGATGCCGAGCTGATATACAATATCATAGAAGACCAAATAGCTCCTGCTTACTATAACAAGGACAGTAATGGTATCTCCATACAATGGTGCAACTTTATCAAGAATACCATTGGCAAGGTAGCACCTCAGTTCACTACCTATCGTATGCTCTCCGACTACGAAAGGCAGTACTACTACCCTCAGCAAAAACGTTCGGCACTGCTCAGAGCTAATGGTTTTGAGAAGGCAATCGAACTCTCCCAGTGGAAGAAGCGGGTGGCGCATGAGTGGCCTGAATTGCGCGTAGAAAAGGTGGTAGCTCCTAAGCGTGATCGTGAGCTTATCTCCTTGGGCAATATCTATGAGGCTACGATCGACCTCTACCTTGGGGAACTTACCCCTGAGGATGTGGGCTTAGAACTGGTGGTCACTTGCAAAGAAGAGGGACAGCTGAAGGTAACCCAACTGATACAAGCAGAACTGATATCCTTCTCTGGCCGTGTGGCTTCCTATAAGCTCTCCACCTCCACCGAGGATGCTGGCTTATTCATGATTGCTCTACGCCTATACCCTAAGCATGAACTCCTCCCTCACCGACAAGACTTTGCTCTGGTGAAGTGGCTCTAAATAGTGATTAATGTTTAATGATTAATGACTAGTGACTAACCATAACGGATTAGTCACTAGTCATTTTTTTGCTCTCTGTTCACTGCTCTCTGCTCACTGTCTCATGCACTAGCATAGGGCGATTTGCAAATCGCCCCTACCACAGGATGCAAAAACTCTCATGCCTATATGAGGCGACCTCTGTTCTCTGCTCACTGACCTCTGCTCTCTGTTCACTGCTCACTATCTCATGCACCAACATAGGGCGATTTGCAAATCGCCCCTACCACAGGACGCAAAAACTCTCATGCCTATATGAGGCGACCTCTGTTCACTGACCTCTGCTCACTGCTCACTGACCTCTGTCTCATGCACCAGGATAGGGCGATTTGCAAATCGCCCCTACCACAGAACGCAAAAATTCTCATGCCTATATGGGGCAACCTCTGTTCACTGACCTCTGCTCACTGTTCACTGCTCACTGACCTCTGCTCACTGACCTCTGCTCACTGACCTCTGCTCACTGACCACTGACAAGTTATCAACAAAATGAAAAGTTATAACCAATCCTGTGGTATATAAGCCAAAAAGTTGTACTTTAGCTCCCTGAAAAAACACAAATTACAATCATTTGTAATATATTGAAATACAATTGATTATTGTTTTTAATTACTTATAAAAAGACGATGTTTTCCAAGAATGATGACCTTCGGGAGGCTGTCACGCGCTATGAAAAGATGCTTCTGGAGCACGAGACAATTTTTTTTGACAGTTACCAGTATGAAGATATTATCTTATATTATTTAGAATATGCTAAGTATGCCAAGGCAAAACAGGCCTTAGAGGTAGCACTGAGCCAATACCCTACAGCTTCTGCTTTACGCTTGCTGCAAGTGGAAATACTCATCTATGAGGATAATCTACAACAGGCAGGGGAGATTCTCGACGATATCCTTCGCGAAGAGCCGTACAATGCCGAGATACATGTACAGCGGGCTAACCTATATTCTAAAAAAAATGACCATATCAAGGCTATAGAGCTCCTCAAGTATGCTGCCTCTCTATCAGAGGAGCTATCTGACATACACTCCCTTATCGCAATGGAGTATATGTACATGGAGGAATATGCCTTGGCTAAGAAATACTTCAAAAAATGCTTAGCTAAAGACCCTGAGGACTACTTTTCCCTCCAGCAGTTGCTTCACTGTTTTGACTTCCTCAAGGAAGATGAGCAAGCCATTGCTTTTCTCACAGCCTTCCTTGACGAAAATCCTTATTGTGAGGTAGCATGGCATAGCTTAGGCAAGCAGTATATGGTGCAGAACAACCTGCAGGAAGCCCTCCGAGCGTTCGACTTTGCCATCATCAGCGACGATACTTTCACTGGAGCCTATTTCGAGAAAGGAAAGGTACTGGAACTGCTCAAGGACTACAAGCAAGCTATTGAAAACTACAAGATTACCCTTTCTCTTGACGATCCTTCTTCTTTTGCTTACCTACGTATAGGTATCTGCTATGAGAAGTTAGGAGAGAGTGCCATGGCCGAGCAATATTACTTCAAGGCAGTGCATGAGGATCCCCAGTCGAGCAAGGCATGGCTAGCCTTGGTGGACTACTATATAAGGGAGAATGATTACACAAAAGCCGAAAAATACGTCTCCAAGGTACTCCTCAATGAGGGCGACAACCCCTCGTTCTTACGCCGTTGTGCCGAGGTATACGCTCATGTAGGTAGGCGAGAGGATGCCATACAGATATATACCCAAGCGATAGACTTAGGCGATTACTCCGTGGAGATACGCAATGAGCTATCTGACCTACTGCTTCAGGAGAAAGCCTACGAACGTGCACTAATGCTATCGCTGAGTACACTTCATCTATATCCACAAGAGGTTAGCGCCTACTATCGTATAGGCATCGCCTACCATATGCTGGGAGAGAAAGAAAAAGAATATACCTACCTCAGTACCGCTCTTAAGCAAGGAGGCGAATGGCTTGCTTATTTTGAGAAAAAATATCCAGAGGTGTTCTCCTTCTGTCCCCTTGTAAAAGAAATTGCAAAGAACACTGACAAACACTAAAAAAAATATAAAACACTATGGAACACTTTCAGAGTTGGAGCGACCTTGTCAATCCGGAATTTTACATCAAGTTAGGAGGTTATTGGCTCGTTCTTTTTATCATCTTTGCCGAGACAGGGCTTTTTGTAGGCTTTTTCCTTCCTGGGGATAGTCTGCTCTTCATTTCGGGTATCTATGCAGTACCTATGGTGAGGGATACCTTTGGAATCACCGGCAGTGATCTTTTGGATACAACCATCATAGCCTCTTCTATATCCCTGGCAGCCATCATAGGAAATATCGTCAGCTACTGGTTCGGCAGGCGTAGTGGGCATGGATTGTATGAGCGTAAGGATTCGTTCTTCTTCAAGCGCAAATACTTACTCAAAGCACATGTATTCTATGAAAAACACGGAGCTGTAGCGGTGATTGCGGCGCGTTTTCTTCCTATCGTACGCACCTTTGCCCCTATCGTAGCGGGGATTGTCGGGATGCGCCGGGGCAAGTTCATGGTATACAATATCATAGGTGCTGTAGCATGGTCTTTCTCTCTTGTCTTCATGGGGCACTACTTGGACAAGCTCTTTATAGAGCAGTTTGGCATAGACCTCAAGAAACACTTGGAGCTCATCGTGCTCTTTATCGTACTAATAACCACCGCTCCTATCCTTATCAAGCTCTTTATGCCAAGTAAAGAAAACAATGAGAGCAATGATTAATGAGCAATGATTAATAACAAGCAGTTGGGGGTAATAATGAGGCTGTCCGAAAAGCCTTTTCTTTAGTAAGGCGAATTGCAAATCGCCCCTACGATAGAACCCAAAACAACTGAAATTGTTTTAGCCAACATTAGGGTAGAAACGCAATGAATTGCGTCTTAAAAGGTTATTCGATAATATTTTACAGTTATATACTGAAAAAAATCCGTATAAGCAGTGCTTATACGGATTTTTCTAATGATTAATAATTTTGAGTAATAATGGAATTGATCATTAATCACTGATCATTGAGCATTATTTAGAATCCCAATTCTTTTTTCACATCGTTGAAGAGATCTTTTCCATCAGAAACGATGACACCTGCTCCAGCAGCGGAATCCAATACATACTGATAGCCTTGTGTTTTAGCTACTTTTTGTACTGCTTTTTTCGCTTTTTCCATAATAGGCTCTATGAGGGCTTGGCTTTTCTTTTGGTATTCCTCTGAAGCGGTTTGTTGTGCTTGACGGATGTTGTTCTGCATAGTCTCCAAGGCACGTTGTTCTTTTTCTAACTCAGCTTGTTTTTCTTTGAGTTGGGCTTCTGTAAGAGCACTTACTTTGCGTTGGAAATCCTCCAATTTCTTTTGGTATTCCTTCACAGAGGCTTGGATATCATTGGTATAAGATTGTTCCAATTTCTGCAATTGTGCTTGAGCGGTTTTCATCTCAGGCATCTCCTTAAGGAGCTTCTGAGAGTCGATGTGTGCTATTTTGGCTTGTGCCATAGCAATTGTAGTCCCACCAAGGACAAAGGCTGCTGTCAATACCCAATTTCTAATTTTTCTTATCATTTTTCTATGTGTTAAATTATTTACTTTTTTAAAATAGGTAAAGTGGCGTGAGTGAGCGAGTAAAAAACTCATAGGAGAATTACAATTCCCCTCTACATTCTTCACTTTTCACTTTTGGCTCCCGCTGCTTTCTGTTGTCTTTTCTTCTCTAAGGCTTGTTGGCGTTCTTGCTCACGTTTTTGCCTATCTTCGAGTTGTTTTTGCTTGATACGCTCTCTCTCGGCTTGTCGCTTGGAGAGGGCTTCCTGATGGGCGCGCTGGCGCTCTTCTAACTTGCGCTGGCGCTCATCCTTGAACTCAAAACTGAGGTTTTCCTTGAGCAAAGTGCTTATTTCCTTATTTCTATCCTCGGCATTGTCCTTTCTCTTGAGTAAGCGTAGGACAATCTTAGTGATGTCATTTTTCTCATCAGCATAGATCGAAGCAGCATCATCGGAGGTGAATATATAGTCAAACTTTTTGGTTTTTCCTATCTGCTGGGTGATGTTGAATACCTGATCCTGAATAGGCTGCACAAGCTTCCAGCGCTGGGTGATATAGTCCCCGTTTTCAGCTCCAAAGCGTTTTTGCTTATAATCCTCCAAGTTCTGTTCGAGTACCTGAATCTCCTCTTCCCTATCCTTGACTGTCTGGGGGGTAAGTAGGGGTTTTTCAGCCTCTAACTTTTGCTTGCGTGTATCTATTTCTGCCTGTTTTTCCTCTATCTCCTTCTCCCATTGTGCCACTTTTTGGCTTAGCTGCTCACTGGCTACTTTGTATTCCTCCATATTGTTGAGGATATAGTTCATATCCACATAGGCAATCCTTGTGGCCTTCTGCGCCCATAGGGACGAGGTAGCTACCAAAGACAAAGAAAGAAAAAAAGCTTTTATATTCATGATTATGGTATATAAAATATCGTGCCAAAATTAATCATTTTTTCCCGAATAATAATGATTTAAGAATTATTTATGCTTATTAAGTTGTTTTTGGCTGTTTTTTTATTGATTGTACTGTTTATCATCAGGGCATGGCCAAGGGAGGTCTTCCACGGGGGAGGTCATCTCAGGACGGTATTCATAGTGCCACCACTCGGAAAAGATAGGCTTAAAATTATGCTTTCCCAAAACCTCTTTGAGCAATTGGCGATGGGCTAAGACTTCCTTGGGCAGGTCGGTATAACTATGGTGTGCCTTGGGAGAGAAGGTATCAAAGGGAGTACCCATATCCACTTCCTTACCGGTGGCTATCTCAACCAAGGTAAGGTCTACTGCGGCGCCTCGGTTGTGCTTGGAACCCTTGGCAGGATTCGCCACATAGTGGGTACCAGGGAGTATCTTCCACATCTTCTTCTGTACCGAAAGCGGTCGATAGCAGTCAAAGAGCTTAAGGGAGTAGCCCTGCGCGACAAAGTCCTTCTGTGCTGCTACCAAGGCCTGTGCCGTAGCTTTTCTCAGGTAACACTCCGCACAATCATACACTACCTGTCCGAGGAAATTATCTGCCGTAGCATACTTCATATCCAAGAGTATTTCTGGAGATAGGGTCTTTATATTGACAAACTTATCCTCTATCGAAGGGCGCTTGGCGGATTGTTTCTTCTGAGCAGTAAGAGAGAAAGTGCTTACAAAGGAGCAGAGAACAAGCAAAGATATACGTACAAACATCTACAAATCAGTATATTAGTTAGACATTCGCAACCACTTGAACAATTCCTTATACGAAGGTTTTTTTCCATAGGAGAGAATCCCCACACGGTAGATACGTGCTGCTACCCAGATACTTAGGAAGAAAAAAGCATAGAGCAATCCCAAGGAGAGCAGCAACTCTCCCCAAGAGACTCCAAAGGGAATACGCATGAGCATCACTACCGAGGAGGTCAAGGGAATATAAGAGAAGATAACCGATACAGTGCCATGAGGGGCTTCTATTACGGTAAAGATTCCTACATAGATTGCCAAGATCAAGGGGGTCAGCACCGGAAGGAGGAACTGCTGAGTGTCCGTTTCGTTATCCACAGCAGCACCTATCATGGCATAGAAGGCACTATATACCAAATACCCCCCTATGAAGTAGAGCAAAAAGCATACTGAGAGCTTACCCAAAGGCAGGGTGTTCACCTCAGTTATAAAATCGGAGAGCATATGGGAATCTGCCGCAGCGGGTACACTGCCCTGTAGTGATGGCAAAAAGGATAGTAGTGCCCCACCCAAGAGCAGCCAGATGGCAAACTGAGTGATGCCCACCAGCGAGGTACCAATAATCTTGCCCAAAAGCAAGGTGCGAGCCGGTACGGAGGAGATAATCACCTCCACAATACGATTGACCTTCTCCTCAATGACACTACGCATGATCATATTACCATACACTACGATGAAAATCATCAGCAGATAGCCTGCCATACTACCAAAGATGAGCTTGATCCAACCGGCTGCCTCAGAGCTTTTATCTCCAGAGAAATTGGTTAGGGAGATCTTTACTCGCTCTTGTGCTTTATCTATCTGAGAAGGATCTATATTTTCCCGCTGTAGGTTGCGGAAGAACAAGGCCTTTTCTACCTTTCCTTGTATTTTTTCCAAGAAAGTAGGACTGGGAGTATCTTCGCTAAAGAACTCAAAATGAGTAGCTTGCGCATCTATATACAAGAGCCCATAGTCACCTTGCTTTTGTGATTGCTTCTGTAGAGTGGACAAATCACCTTCGCTGGTGTAGGAGTAGGTTATCCCTGCATCTGCCTCAAAGGCTTTGACAAAGGAACCACTGAGGTCTAAGACCTGTATATGGCGCTTGGTGTTGCTATTGACCTGAGTGAGGTAGCCTATCACTAAGGACAAGACTACCACTGCCAATGGACTAAGCAGGGTCATCAGCAAGAAAGATTTATTGCGTACCTTGGTGAGGTATTCGCGGAAAATGATAAGACGTAACTGTTTCATAACTCGTGCAAAGTTACAACTTTATTAGCAATTATACAAACGGTTTGCGACAAATAATCATGAGCTTATTTCCTATTCCTCCCAAGGTAAAAAACAGATAGCAATTACCTCCTTCGGCTATGGAAAAGCGCTCGCGTATCTCAGCCACTTTCATCGGAAAATTACGCACGGTAATATTGGCCTGATCTATCTTGCCACTCTTGAGGAGTTTTCGGTCATAGGGGAGAATCTCATCGATGAGGAAGACTCGTCCTGGAAAATCAGGAATATACTCCTCTCCTAAGAGCAGTTGAGAATCCTTGTTCAGATAAGCCAACCCATAAGCAAGTCCCACTGGGAAGAGCCCCTTCCCCTTGACCAAGGCGGCATTAGGCTCATAGAGGTAGCGACAGAGATAGCCGCGGGTCATAGGAATATCCTTTTGGTCTATTTCTGAAGGGAAAAAGCTAAAAATATCGGTACGGGTAGGCAGCATATTGACTGTCTTGATCTGCACCTCCCTTGCAAGTGGTGTCTTTTTCAGCAGGAAAAGGAGTTCCTTGACCTCGCCCTCTATCGCTACGATATGTATCTCATGTGTTTGGGGTAGCTGGGTAAGTGCCCGACTAATATCAAGCATGGGAGAAGCTTTGAGCAAAATCGTATCCGTATATTGCCAAAGAAAATCAAGGCTATGAGGCACATCGGGGGTGCAGTCCTCTAAGAAAAAAACCTTGCGCTTGTGGCTATCACGGCGGGCAGGGTCTAAGTATATCACATCATAGTGCTTACCCTCACTTGCCAAGTAAGCATAAGAATCCTGTGCTACACAGTGGATATCAGCCCCCAATACAGCAAAGTTGTGAGCCACTATTTCCGAGAGTTCTTCCTGTAGTTCACAGTGAGTGACACTTTTGCAGTGCTGAGCGAAGAAGTAATCATCCACCCCAAAGCCCCCCGTAGCGTCTAATAGATGACCTGTGACCAAAGAGGCTTTGTAGCGTGCGGTAGCCTCGGACGAGGCCTGCTCCAAGGAGAGCTTGGCAGGATAGTAGATCCCCTGGGTCCTGTGCCAGAGAGGGAGCTTGTCCTTTGCTTTCTGGCGACCTAAGAGCTGCTGCGAGAGTTCGCTCGCACTCACCCCCGAGAAAGGAGATTTCTTGAGGGCAAACTTCGGGGCTTCCTCCCAGAGGTGTTCTTGCAGGTAGGCCTGTATCTCGGGGGTTACTAATTGGTAATTGAGCATGTTATATCTTGGCTGTAAGCAACTGTACGAGTTTGTTGTTAGGAAAAACCGCCTTGAGAATGACCTTGAGTACCGTATAAGCAGGGATAGCCACAACCATACCCGCTATACCAAAAAGAGTACCAATAACCAAAGTGACAATAAATATCTCCAAAGGACTGGATTTCATAGAGTTGGAGAATATAATAGGCTGACTAAAAACATTATCTATAAACTGAGTAAAGAGGAAACCTATCAGTACATAGAGGGTTTTTGGAAGGATAACACTCTGCAAGTCGGCATCCATAAAATTGGAGATAGTGAGCACAGAGATGACCACCGCACCTATCATAGGTCCCACGTAAGGAATCAGATTGAGCAACGCACAGAGAAAAGCAATAATCAGCGCATCCTTGACCCCAAAGATAAGCAGGACAATAGTAAGCAGGATAAAGATCACACTTAGCTGTAAGAACAAGCCAACAAAATAGCGGGAGAGAATTGTCTTGATGTCATCCAAGGTCTCACGTACCTTAGGTAAGCGCTTGGGCTTGACCAAACTAAGAAAACCTTCACTGATAGCAGTACCATCCTTCATAAAGAAAAAGGCAATGAAAAGGACAGAGAAAAGTCCTATCCCTATATTGCTAATAACTCCAATAAAGCCATTGAGGACAGAGGAGATATCCTCCATATTGAGCAACTCAGGGATATTGTCCACTTGAGACTCCATCCTACCCATGCCTAAGGAATGAAGTAGGTTATCTAAGAAACGATGAACATTATCGTTCAAGGCCTTAAAATCAATAGAAGCTAAGTTCTTCCCTTGCGAAATAAGTAGCGGTACAAAGAGGCTGATAATTCCCGCAAAGAAACTCATGATGATGGCAATGGCAGTGACTGTCGCCCAAGTGTTTTTGAACTTGAGCCTGCGCTTTAGGAAGCCTACCATAGGTCTGCCTATGAGGGCTAGTACCGCCGCCAAGACGATATAGATAATAATGTTCTGTAGCTTATACAAAGCTAAAGCCAGTAGGACAATGCCTACCATAATCCCCACCGCTTTGAGGATTCCTTGTGCAATGGTGTTCGATGTCATTTTATTTTTATTTTGTCACCTAAATTATTTAATAAATTCCCCTACCATGATCCTATTTCCACTCTCAGTAGAAGCTCCTCGAAAGAAAATCCCCTCAAAGATAATGTATTTGTCCTCAAAGAAACCTACATTCTTATTGAAAACTAACAAACCATCCATTGGGATATGGTGTGTTTTCCATGTTTTCCCCTTGTCAAAAGAAAAACGCAAGGTATTTCCCCGACTATGAAGGTTTGTATAATCGCAGATAAAGTCCTTATAAAAATAATACTTTTCACGATTCTCTTTAGTTATCTTACGAACAAAGTTCTCCTCGAGGTCATAAATGGTTATTATTTCTTTTTCTTCGTCATTTTCATTTTCTACTTTTTGCAAAGAAAGAGGGGTGTTATAACTTGAATAATCTTCTGTAAGGAAATAATCATACTTATGTTTGAGTTGTTTAAAGAGCTTATCTTCTCCTGTGACTACATTATAAGTGCGGAGTTCTAATATCCTATCATAATATAA
Source organism: uncultured Capnocytophaga sp. (assembly GCA_963528845.1). Lineage (GTDB taxonomy): Bacteria > Bacteroidota > Bacteroidia > Flavobacteriales > Flavobacteriaceae > Capnocytophaga. The sequence continues at coordinate 43,099 of CAURXJ010000003.1, forward strand.
GATATCTCCATTCTGATGAATAGGATAATACTGATAAGCAGTGAGTTTTTTAGGGATTTCATATAGTTTTATACTATCTTTAGCCAACACATCTACTAAAAAACGAATCTCATTCTTTTCACATTTGAGAAATCGCCCATCGAAATCATCATAGTAGATTTTATTCCTTCTATCATACTTATCTATTTCCTTTATCTTAAGAGTTTTATGATTAAAGAGGTATACATATTCATATTTATAATCAGAGGTATAAATGATACTGTTATCCTTCGTATAGGCTACAGCATCATATACATCATCTCCATCAAGAATGAGTTCCCTATAGGATTGGCCTCTATCCGTCGAGATATAAAGTAAAGCTTGATCTTCTATAATAGTAGGATCAAACCTATGGGTGTTTTTCTGGGCTCCTAAGACAATGATATTTTCGGTAGGTGAAAATACCACACTTAATTCTTTGTCTGAACCAGGATTGAAACCATTATTTCTTTTTTTGTACAAATCTATAAAGTCATATTGGGCTGTCCACCTCATATTATTATCAGAGATAAAAGTGGTACAATGGGTAAACAAAAGTAATAGAACCCCTAAGCTTAGGTATATCAAAAGTTTATTTTTCTTGATCTTCATAGGATATCCTTTTATTTTTATGGTCTTATTTCAAAAATCTCCTCCATGATTTATTGCTGTCCCCAGAGTGAATGGTTTCTATTGGGGGCGATGGAAGGCGAATTGCCCCTTTGAAGGGCGAATTGCCTCTCTTTGGAAGGGCGAATTGCAATTCGCCCCTACAAGTGTGCCACAACACCTCTTGAAGGTATCTTTCATTGGTTATTGTCCCCTATCTCGTTCTCGGTTCACTTATTCACCTATATGGCGCGGCCTGCTCGAATCATTCGGTCGTTGTCATTGAGGTCTTTTCTAAGAAGGGCTTTAAAACCTTTTTTGTGGAGCATCTCAAGGGTCTGCTTGCCTAAGTATTGATTTATCTCAAAGTAAAGTGCCCCCCCTTCTGTAAGGTTTTGGGCGGCTATCTCTGCGATTTTCTCATAGAAAAGCAAAGGGTTGTCATCAGGAACAAAGAGTGCCAAGGAGGGTTCGTAGTCTAAGACATTGGCGTGCATCTCTTTTTTCTCTAATTCTCGTACATAGGGAGGGTTGGAGACAATAATATCATAGGAGATCCCCAAATCCTCCACCCCAAGTATATCCTGCTGAAGGAAGGTGATGGCCACTCCATGGCGCTTGGCATTCTGCTGAGCTACCGCCAGCGCTCCTTCATTGATGTCGATAGCTGTCAGGGAGGCCTGTGGCAGATGTTTTTTTAGAGCAATGGCAATAGCTCCACTTCCGGTGCCTATATCCAAGATACGCAGCTGTGGTGCTGCCATGTGGTTGGTGACAATCCAGTCCACCAGTTCTTCTGTCTCTTGTCGGGGGATGAGTACCCTCGAGTCTACATAAAGAGAGAGCCCTAAGAAATGTGCCTTCTGGTAGATATATTGTATAGGGATATCCTTGCTTAGCTCTTGGCATACCCGCTGAAGCTCCCTCTTTTTTTCTTGGGTGATTTCTTGGTCATGATATAGGATTGCTTCTACTTGATTCATTCCCAAAGTCTCTTCCATGATTATAGAGAGGATACTTGTGCGCTCAGCCATATCATAACTAAGAAAATGCTGAACGAAATATCGTTTGAAGTCACCTACCGTCATTATTTTTTCTTTGCTTTAGTAAAAATATCACGAATGAGCTGCTTGAAGGTATCGAAATCGACCTTGTAAGTGAGTCCGACCCCTTGGGAGTAGTCTATCTTATCGATGAGATACTGCTGGAGTTCGTTTTCTCGGTTGAATATCTTAGCACTGAGTCGGCCGTCCTTCGTTAGCAGGAACTGTACCTCAAAGTCTCCTGCTACAGCTGTCTGGGTCACCCCTCCTACAGGGATTCCCAACTTACCATTGAAGAGGACACGATCGGTAATCTGAGTGGATACAGTAATCCCCAAGCGGTCAGCACTGTTGTAAGCACGGTTGGGGTCTATCGTACCTGCCTCATAGCTCACCCCAAGGTTGAGCTTATCATCCTCACTTGAGAGGAGTTGGTTAAAGATTCCTGCGGCGGTCTCAAGCATATTGTAAGCCAAGAGCTTCTCCCCTGCTGCGGCATCGCTCAGAAAGCTACCTTGTGCCAAGAGGGAGAATGCCTGCAATTGCTTTTTGTCAGAGCTCTCCAAGCGGTAGTTCAGCTCAGAAACCAAGCTTGGGCTACTATCGGGGAATTTCAGGTCGAAGACCGTTTCAGGATGCGCTAAGTCCCCTTGTAGGTTGATAATCACCTGAGTCTGTATCTTTCGGTTGTACTGAGAAGAGTTGAGCAAGACGGAAGGGTTCGCATAGAGGGTATAGGCAGCCCTGAGGTTCTGTAGGGTCGCTCCCATAGGGTCGCCATTCCAAGAGATAGACCCATTGGGCAACACCTTGAATTTCTTATCGATGAGTCCTTCGTACTTGAAGTTATACTCCCCTGAGGTGGTGATAAAGTCCCCCCACATATTGAACTTGCCATTGGTATTGATCTCCATCAGCAGTGTCCCCGCCCCACGACCTATGAGACTAGAGTTGTTCTTAGGATCCACGATAATCTCGACCTCGGCCGAAGGAAGGATATCGACATCGAAGTGTAACTCCAGACCTTGGTAGGTCTTGACCACGAGATTCTTTTTACTCTTTTCCTTGGAGACAAAGGTGATAAAGGAGTCATCGCCCACTGTCTGGGTATCACTCAGTGGAATCTTGAACTTAGTACCTTCTCCAGTTACAGCATTGACATTGATTGTCAGCGCATTGACATCCCCGATGATATTCGCCTTACCTACGATAAAACCTGTTCCATAGAAAAGATCATTGTCCTTAGCTGAGGTGTTCAGAGCCAGAAAACGCTTATTCTGGGTGTCAAACTTCAGATCTAAGTACCAGTCGGTAAAGCGACGGTGTGAGATAAGCCCATTGAAAAGAGCCTTGGTCTTATAAGCTGTATCGGTAAGGGTTATATCTTTGAAAATAAATTTGTTATCCTCCAGAAAGATTTGTGCATTGTCCGAGAGCTCCATATCTATATTCAGATAAGGGACTCCAAGTCCAGCCTGGGAGAGCTGTAGCACCCCTTCCACCTTAGGCTTGGAAACCTCGCCTGTGATCTGAGCCTCTCCGGAGAGTGCCCCCCGAAGGTTGGAGAGTATATCCTGCATAAAAGGCCCGAAAGGCTTGAGGTTAAGCTTGGTAAGGGTGGCACGCAAGTCCAAGTACGTATTGGCATCCTTGATAAATATATTCCCTTGTGCCAGTAGTCCCTCACCCAAGCCATTGAGGAACTCCAGTTTCGTCTTGAAGGAGGTAAGGTCTTCGTTACCGGAGATATTGGCTTGTAGGTCTCCCATCTCGTACTTGTTGAGCATAAAGCTCTTGAGGGTCAGATCCGCCTCGGGAGTGTATTTGTTTCTATCCTGCATGAGGGAGAGGTGACCATTGAGCACTCCTGCCAAGTCTAAGTTGTCTATAGCAGGAATTATCTTATTGATATCCACCTTATCAAAAACCAAGTGGAGGTCTTTGTAATTGTTATGCTTGGAGGCCATCCCGTTGAAGGTAATAGACTCATCCTTATGATGGAGGGTAAAGGGGCGTATAGTGATAGAATCGAGCTTGCGATTGATGCGCAATTGGTTTTCACTACGCTGATCAAAAGCCCATTCGTTCCCCTTGAAATAGATTGTGGAGTGCTTCATCCCGATCACCGACTCCCTACGCTCATTGATGGTGTGATAGAGCTTGATGGTATAGTCATCCTCGGAATTCTTGCCCCCCTTGAATTCCGTTTGGAAGAAAAGGGTATCGTTCACGGAGGTATTCAGTACATTCAGATCAGATATCTTATAGTAAGGATTCTGGATGGAAGACATCTGGATCAGAGACCTATAGACAGGGTTCTTCTTGTCATACTCAAGATTGACCCCACGAAGAGAATAATCCGAGATATTGATATAAGGCGAACGGAAATTGAGCTTGAAATCATAGTCATCGCCCACCAATTTCCCTCGGATAAAGGTATTCGGAGCAAAAGAAAGCTCAGGGAAGAATATCTCAATGATTTTGTTATATATCTTGAAATCAAAGGTGAGGTACTGTCCCTGCATGACCTTGAAAGGCTTATAGTTCTCAAACCCATAAGCCAAGGTATTGACCAAGACCTTCCCTATTTCGGCAAATTTAAATTCGCCTTGCACCTTACCCGAAATAATATCCGAGGACTCCAAGGTAATGGTTCTAAGGCTGGTGGTATCCTTCTCTATATTGATAGCAAAGTCGGCAAAGTCATACGTCTGTGAATTTTTCTGGTAAGAAGCATTCTTGAGCACCACCTTCCCCACCATGTTATCTATCGTATTTCCAGTAATGTCCAAATCGATTTCCCCTTTTACCTTGGCAATAGAATCCTTCTTTACCAAGCCCAAAGCCTTCAGGTCTATATACTTCATCTGACCAGAGAGCATATAGTTCGAGCGCTGGGAGGAGGTGATATCCGCCATTCCCTTGAAGTCCATCTGTAGGTTGTCATCCCCTATAGATGCCGTTGCCTTGATCTTTTTGTTGAAATACTCTGCATCAAGCTTGATATCCTTATATAGGTAATCCTTATAGGAAACCTCCCTGACATTCCCATGCAGAGATAATTTTTGTAACTTCTTAAGGCTCAATCCTGTACCTACAAACTGTAAGCCCGCCGATAGCTTTCCTAAGTCTTTGACTTCGAGCAGGTTACCCAGCTGTAACTGATAAGTATCGATAGTACCTTTGTAAGTAGTCTTATTCAAGTCCTTCAGTCCGTAGAAAGAGCCACTGAGAATAAAGTCTCCTTTTTGGGTAAAGACATCGGCATCCAATAGAAGGTCTCGGGTAGTATAGGTCAGTTCCGCTTGTCCCTCGAGAAGGCCAAAATCACGGAGTTCTTTGGGAAGACTCTCGCCGATGAGCTCGGGCATAAGCCCTACCAGATCCGAGTAAGAGGTGGAGAAATGGGAGAAATCCCCCCAGAAGACAAAATCCTTGTCCGAGGAAAAAGCATTCCTGAGAAGGATATCCTGTCCCTCTATGTTTGTATTGGCATGATATAGATGTACTTCCTTGATAGAGAGGTTGTTCAGTGTTCCAGAGAACTTTCCCTCTACCTCAAGAGTTTTCCCCTTACCAAAGCCATTATAGAATCCGTTGATATCATCGGTGCCTATAAAGGAACTTCTAAGCTCTGCGCGGACAGTAATCTTGTTGAGGAAGTCGGCAAAGCTATTATTATAAGGCTCAAAAGCCAAATCAGCATCTATATGAGTGGAGGGAGTACGGATATTCACCCGATCCAGGAAAATCAGAGAATCTGTATATTGGAAATAGGTTTCAAGCTCTTCCACCTTCAGATGATTGTCAAAGAGCAGTGAACCCTTCTTCATCTGGAACTTCACCTCGGAATCCACAATATCGAAATCCACAATCGTTCCAGCGATATGCTTTATATCCGTCTGTATAGGGTTTTCTCCCTGTGCGATATTGTAATCACTCACACGAAAATGTGTATCACGGAGCTTGATGGTATTGGCTCGCATGACAAAGGGATCCTTGCTACGAGGTGTACCACTATCAAAGCGAGAGACGAACACATCGAGATTGGTCAGGGTATCCCCTTTGTGAGTCTTCATATTCAAGAAGAGCTCATTGGCCTCGATATGAGAGAAGATCAGATTGCCATCCATCGCCGCTTTGAGGTCAAGCAGTGGGGTGCGGATACTCTGAGCTGCGATCAAGGTATCCTGATGATGGTCTCGGATAAGTACCCCATCGAGCCCTACCATCCCCGTAAGGCTGATGGATACCTTATCTATATGTATATTGACATTGTAGTCCGTGTTGATACGCTCCATTACCCATGAGGCCAACTTGGTTTGTACCGCTGGAATCATCAGGGCGAGGAATATAAAAATAAGCGTATAGATTCCTATTTTTATAATCGTTTTAAGTATACGGAATATCTTGCCTATCACCTTGTGTGCTTATTTTAGAGAGGTTAGCTAATGTATAAAATTCGGCACAAATGTACAACAAAAATATCTTTTTTTGCGAGATGTTTTGTTTTTTTTAGTGATTAGAAACCCATAGGCAACTTATTCAGATGTTTTTCTCTCTTGGGGTGTTGCCAATATAATACCGACTTAGGGACTATCGTTTTACAAAAGTCATGACCAAAGGCATATTTTTATCTCCCTGTTCTTTCACCAAAGAGAGGGTAAGTGTTTTGCCTGATATGCTTATAGTAGGTACTGTCTCGTTGTTCCCTTCTTTGTATTTTACTAAAACTTTAGAGCCAGATGTTGTATAAGTCCCTGTCTTTTTATGAGTCTCAGAACAGAGACCACCATCGATTCCTGCATATTCTGTTTTAGTATATTCTGTTTCTGTAAAAACTATATTTGACTTCTTAGCACAAGAAGAAAGTCCCTGAGGTTGTCCTCCATAAGTGACACTCTCTAAGTACCAAGAGCCTACAAGATCCTTAGAAGAGAGATCTTCTGACTTATCACAAGAGATTGCCAAAATAGCGATGACTATAAAGGCCGCTTTTAAAATATTTCTCATCATAATACATGTTTTTTGAGTTTCAACTCTGGCAAAGGTATAAATAATTATTCTTTGACAATGAACAATTAACAACTTTTGACACGAGATTTCCTTAAATTAATCATTGACAAATACTGATAATGTTGTACCTTTGCCGCATAAAATGACTATGGGCTATTTCCCTTTTCTACAGAAATGAATGACATACCATATATATTAGCTATAGAATCCTCTTGTGATGATACCTCAGCGGCGGTGATGCAGGGAGACAAAGTTCTCTCGAATGTGATTGCCTCCCAGAAGATTCACCAAGAATACGGAGGTGTAGTACCAGAGCTGGCCTCGCGTGCTCACCAGCAGCATATCATTCCCGTGGTACATCAGGCCTTGCAGCGAGCAGGAGTGGGCAAGGAGCAACTCTCGGCCATTGCCTTCACTCGAGGGCCTGGCTTGCAGGGGTCGCTATTAGTAGGCGTTTCCTTTGCCAAATCCTTAGCACTCTCCTTAGGAATTCCCTTGGTGGAGGTAAACCACCTCCAGGGGCATATCCTCTCCCACTTCATAGACCAAGAGGGGCAGGAGAAACCTTCCTTTCCTTTTTTGGGAATGACCATCAGCGGGGGGCATACCCAGATTCTCAAGGTCAGTGACTACTTCACTATGGAAGTTCTGGGAGAGACACAGGACGATGCCACAGGCGAGGCTTTCGACAAGACAGCCAAGATACTCGGTCTCCCCTACCCTGGCGGCCCCTTGATCGACAAGTATGCCCAAAAAGGCAACCCAAAGGCGTTTGCTTTCCCTTTCCCTAAGGTAGAGGGGCTAAACTTTAGCTTTTCAGGACTGAAGACCGCAGTGCTCTATTTCATACAGAAGGAGGTAAAGGAAAATCCAAACTTTGTCCAAGAACACTTGGCCGATATCTGCGCTTCGGTACAATATACCATCATAGAAATCCTTATGCGCAAGCTCAAGAAGGCGGTCGAACAGACGGGTATACGCCAGATTGCCATAGGAGGGGGCGTCTGTGCGAACTCTGGGCTGAGAAGTGCTCTGAAAACCTATGGCGAGAAATACCACTGGAGGGTCTTTGTTCCCCCCTTTGAGTATTGCACCGACAATGCTGCTATGATAGGCATCGCCGCTTATTACAAATATTTACAAAAAGACTTTGCCGACATGCATGTCACAGCACAGGCAAGATACCGTTTTAGTGACTAATGACTAATGACTAATCACTAAAAACTAAAAACTAAAAAATGAAGATCGCTATTGTTTGTTATTCTACTTTTGGAGGAAGTGGAGTGGTAGCTACCGAGCTGGGGGTTGCCCTTGCTCAGAAAGGCTATCAGATACACTTTATCACCTACGGCCAGCCAGTGAGGCTCTCAGCCTTTCATAAGAACATCCACTTGCACCAAGTATATGTGGAGGAATACCCCCTATTCCGCTATCAGCCCTACGAACTTGCACTCTCAAGCAAGATGGTGGAGGTAGTACGCGAATATAATATCGACATTATCCATGCTCACTATGCTATTCCCCATGCCTATACAGCCTTCATGGCCAAGGAGATTCTCCGCAAGGAAGGTTTGGAGGTGAAGATCATCACCACCCTACATGGCACAGATATTACCTTGGTAGGGAACCATCCTTACTACAAGACTGCGGTAAACTTCAGTATCAATGCCTCCGATGCAGTGACTGCTGTCTCAGAGAGCCTCAGAGATATGACCTATGAGCTCTTCGATGTACAGAAACACATCAACGTAATTCCGAACTTCATCAATGTAGAAAAGAAAAAAAGTGAGCCCAAGCGCTGCCAGCGTGCTATGTTGGCAGAACCTGACGAGCTGATACTCACCCATGTGAGCAACTTCCGCAAGGTAAAAAGAGCCTGCGATGTGGTGCGTATCTTCCACAAGGTACTCCAACAGAAGAAAGCACGCCTGATCATGGTCGGTGATGGCCCCGACAGAGAGAATGCCCAAGCCCTTGCCCATGACTTGGAGATACAGAACTACGTTAATTTTTTGGGTAACTACTTGGATGTGAACGACATACTCTGTTCGAGCGACTTATTCCTACTTCCTTCAGAATCAGAGAGTTTTGGCTTAGCTGCCTTGGAAGCGATGGCAGAAGGAGTGCCTGTCATCTCGAGCAATGCTGGAGGAATCCCTGAGGTGAATAAGCAGGGTGTATCAGGCTTTCTCAGCCCTGTTGGCGATGTAGACGACATGGCACGCAACGCCCTTACTATCCTTCATGATCGGGAGACCCTCGCCCGGTTCAAGGCACAAGCCTTAGAGAGAGCCAGCCTTTTCGACGAAAAGAGGATCATCCCTATGTATGAAGCGGTATACCATGAACAATGATTAATGATTAATGATTAATAAACACTTTTCACAACTTATTAATTGTTAAAAAATACAATTATTATAGATATTATAGCCACATTTGCAGAAAAATAATATCAAAAACCAATTTTACGACAGGATCTGAAATACAAGAAGCTCTTGATAAGCTTTGCTTAGAAATGAAAGACAGTCTATCTGGATTCCTTTTCTGTGGAATCCTCAAATGTTCTGATGGGACTATTATGGCAAAGGTCTCCGCCTCTGTCGAGTTGTTAAAAACGGCTGAAGAAACAAGCCCTTTCTTCACCACGATTGTAACACAGGTGAAAAAATGTTGTTTTCCTAAGTGAATCCCTACAAATCAAAGAAATACATAGTATTCTTATAGAGACTGACAAGGTCACCTATGTCATCGGGGGTTCGAATAAGGGAAAGTTTTTTAACCTCTTAGTCTTAGAAAGAGACAAAGCCAATATCGGCATCGCAAGAGCACTCATTGAGAAAAGTAGACCCCTTGCTATGGCCTTGGACGAACAACTTTAGCCCTGTGCAGAAGCATTTTTCAAAAGCACAGGTAGGGAATACCCGACTTGTGCTTTTTTAGTACCTTTACCAAACTTTGTTAAAAAAATCTTTTTAGAAGATACAAACATGGCATTTTCAATAATATAGGCACTTTGCAGAGGTTATTTCCTCTTTAAGAGAAAAGTCTCTATATCTTTAAGTAAAAAAAAAGAGAGGAAAATGTAGTTTTTTTAAAAAAAATATGTACCTTTGTCCCATAAAATACTAAATCTATTTTTTAATGAAATCAGTGAAACTAACGCTTGCTGTATTGGCTACTATGGCCATGGTAAGCTGTGGCGGTGGTAGCTCCAATGGAGATAATGCCAATACTGACAACAGCACACCCAGCACAACAACCGAGACTCCTGCAGCCCCTACCGGTGGAGTTGGAGTAGACCTAAGCAACAAAGGAATAGGCCCTGTAAAAGCAGTGAATCCACCATTAGGAAATACTGTAGATCAAGCCTTGGCAGCCAAAGGACAAGAGCTATTCAAGCTCAACTGTACTGCTTGCCACAAGCCTACTAAGAAGTTCATAGGACCTGCTCCTAAGGGCATCTTGGAAAGACGTTCGCCTGAATGGGTAATGAACATGATCCTCAATCCTGAGGAAATGATCGCCAATGACCCTATCGCGAAGCAACTCTTAGCAGAGGCTAACGGATCACCTATGGCTAACCAACACCTTACAGAAGAACAAGCCAGAGCTGTATTAGAGTACTTCCGTACTATTGAGTAAGCTCTCAAAGAGAGAAAGTCTGTTTAGAGCACTCAAAAACTCTAAGCAGGCTTTTACTCCCTAAATCAAACTTTTAGGATATAAATATTTTTAAATAAATTGTTTTATGAAAACAAGCAAATTGTTATCTTTGGCAATTGCTGGAGCTTTTCTTGCCAGTTGTGGAAATGGCAGCAAAAGTGACAACAATAAGTCTGGGGCTATGGGAGCTTCAGATGCTGCCTCCAGAGTGTATGTAGCACCAGGACAATATGACGAGTACTATGCATTCCTATCAGGAGGGTTCAGTGGACAACTTGCCACTTATGGACTTCCTTCAGGACGACTACTCAAAGTGATTCCTGTGTTCTCACAAGACCCAGAAAAAGGATATGGTTACAACGAAGAAACCAAGCCTCTTTTGCAAACTACCCACGGGTTCATTCCTTGGGATGACACCCACCACCCTGACCTTTCTCAAACCAATGGAGAAGTGGACGGGCGCTGGATCTTCATCAACGCGAACAACACACCTCGTGTAGCGCGTATCAGCCTCAAAACTTTCGAAACAGAAGAAACCTTGGAGCTTCCTAACGCTGCTGGTAACCACTCTTCTACTTTCGTTACTGAAAACACTGAGTATATCGTAGGGGGAACTCGCTTCTCTGTGCCTATTCCTCAGGAAGACGTATCCATCAAAGATTACAAAGGAAAATTCAAAGGGGTAATCTCTTTCGTAAAAATTAATCCTGATTCAGGTAAGATGAACCTTGAGTTCCAAGTGCTTATGCCAGGATTCAACTACGACTTAGCTCACTCTGGTAAAGGAAAATCTCACGGATGGGTATTCTTCACCACTTACAACACTGAGGAAGCTAATACACTACTTGAAGTAGAAGCTTCTCAAAACGACTACGACTATGTAGCAGCTATCAACTGGAAAGTAGCTGAGGACTATATCAAACAAGGTAAATTTACCGAAATGAAAGCTCCTCACTACCACAACACTTACAGTGATGAGACACACACAGGTAAGAGTGAAGTAGTAGAAACTGTAAAAATCCTCGACGCTTCTCAGCTTCCAGGATTGGTATACCTACTTCCTACTCCTAAATCTCCTCACGGAGTGGACGTAGACCCAACAGGGGAATACATCATTGGTAATGGTAAGCTTGCTTCTGAACTTACTGTACACTCTTTCACTAAGATGCTAAAAGCCATCGAAGACAAAGCTTTTGATGGAGAAAAATATGGTATCCCTACTATCAAAATGGATGCTGTAGTAGCAGGTACAGTGAAGAGCTCCGGCCTTGGCCCATTGCACACTGAGTTCGACGACAAAGGAAATGCCTATACTACTTTCTTCATCTCCTCTGAAGTAGTAAAATGGAAAGTAGGTACTTGGGAAGTATTGGATAGAAAACCAACTTACTACGCTCCTGGTCACCTTATGATCCCAGGTGGAGACTCTCGCAAACCTTATGGTAAATATTTGGTAGCTATGAACAAGATTACCAAAGACCGTTACCTCCCTACCGGTCCTGAACTTTGCCAATCTGCACAGTTATTTGACATCTCTGGAGACAAAATGGAACTCCTCTTGGACTTCCCAACTATCGGAGAGCCTCACTATGCACAAGGTATTGCTGCTGACAAGATAAAATCACAACAAACCAAAATCTATCCACTTAAGGATAACCACCACCCTTACGTAACTCGTACCGATGCCGATGCTAAGGTAGTAAGAGAAGGTAACAACGTACATGTGTACATGACTTGTATCCGTAGCCACTTCTCTCCTGACAACATCGAAGGTATCAAAGTGGGTGACACTGTATACTTCCACGTAACCAACGTAGAACAAGACTGGGATATCCCTCATGGATTCGCTGTATTGGGTGCTCAGAATGCAGAATTGCTTATCATGCCTGGACAAACAGAAACCCTCGTATGGAAACCTACTAAAGTGGGTGTATGGCCATTCTACTGTACAGACTTCTGTTCTGCTCTTCACCAAGAAATGCAAGGATACATCCGCGTATCTGCTGCAGGAAGCAACACTCCGCTTAAGTGGAGCCTAGGTAGCGACGAATAATTTATATAACCAAAAAAAGGCTGGTCTCGTATCAGCCTTTTTTACAAATTTTAATTGAAATGAAAGCACGAATTTTAATGGTAGTAGCCTCCCTTTTGCTACTCTTACTCTTTATTTTCCCTATCTGGAGTATCAAGTTGGATGCCCCTCAATATCCAGAAGGTATCAAAATGTATATCTGGATTAACGACATTAATGGAAAGAGCAGCTTCTCTGCCCAAGAGGATGAGCTTTCCATCCATACCATTGAGAATATCAATCTGCTAAACCACTATATAGGAATGAAGCATATTCATGCTGAGAATTTCTGGGAATTCAAAGCCTTCCCATGGGTCATCGGCAGCCTCCTTGTTTTGGGCTTGCTCATCGCCTTTGCAGGCAAAAGAATCCTTTACTTTGCATGGGCTGCTCTTATGGGAGTAGCAGGTGTATTGGGAATGTATGACTTCTATAAGTGGGAGTATGACTATGGGCACAACCTAAGCGACACCGCTCAGATCAAAATCCCTGGTATGGCCTACCAACCTCCTTTCTTTGGAGGTAAGGAACTGCTGAACTTCTATGCGGAATCCTACCCAAGCTGGGGTACTTATGCCATGGTCTTGGCGGCAGTACTCGCCTTAGTAGCCTTCTTCATCAGTAAGAAAAAAGTAGCTTAATTAATCTTAAGAGAAAAAATCATCTTAGTTGTGACTTAATTCATTGCTAAGATGATTTTTTTTCTTATATTTGCAGTCTAAATATCGCAACATGAAAAAAGTATTATCTCTCTTGAGCCTTGGGCTCCTTATGGCTTCGTGTGCCCCTAAGGCAGAGCCTATTGACTATGGGAAGGAAGAATGTGCCTTCTGCAAGATGACTATTGTAAGTCCTCAGTTCGCCTCAGAAGTGGTTACTCAGAAGTCCAAAGCCTTCAAGTATGATGCCGTGGAGTGCATGCTCCAAGCCCCTCAAGAAGACCAAGTAGCGCTGCACTTGGTGTGTGACTACCTCAAGGAAGGCAACCTAATCGATGCTACCAAGGCTACTTACCTTATTTCCAAAGAAATAGAGAGCCCTATGGGAGCTCACTTGGCTGCTTTTGCCTCCCGTGAGGATGCCCAAAAGATACAAGGGGAAAAAGGAGGAGAACTCTACGACTGGCAAGGTATCCAAGCTAAGTTCCAAGGACATCAGCACCCTGCCTCTTCTGACCATGACAACATGCATGATCACTAATTAGCCCCCCTTTTTTATGCTTAAAAAACTACTTATACCCTTTCTATTTTTAGGATGTTTGGGTACTTTTGCCCAGACACAGACTATAACTGTATGCCCTCAGTGCCCCATACGCACCATTGCTCAAGGGCTTGCCCAAGCCAAGGAAAATGACACAGTCATCGTGGAAAAGGGTGTCTATGGAGAAAATAACCTATTGATAGACAAACCCCTAACCCTCATTGGCAAAGACAGACCTGTAATCAATGGTCAGTTCAAGGGCAGTATCCTCAAGATCCGTGCCGATAGGGTGACGGTCAAGGGATTTCGCTTTGCCAATGTTGCCTTCAAAGCCACTGAAGAGCAAGCCGCAATCCTTTTGGACAAGTCCAAAGAATTTCTCATAGAAGACAATGTCATGGAGCAGGTATGTTTTGGGGTGCTCCTGAGAAAGGGACGCGATGGGATTGTACGAGGCAATGACATTTCATCCAATGCCAAAGAACAGTATAACTCCGGCAATGCCATCCACCTATGGAGCTGCAAGGATGTAAAAATCCTCAAGAACAAAGCCAAAAACTGCCGTGACGGAATCTATATACAATTCTCCTCCAAGTGCTATATAGAGGGAAACTATGCTGAGGGAAACCTACGCTATGGACTACACTTTATGTTCTCGGATGACAACGAGTACCACAAAAACAAGTTTGCCCGAAATGGTGCAGGTGCCGCGGTGATGTTCTCCAAGCGAGTAAAGATGACTGAGAATACTTTCCAAGACAACTGGGGACCGGCCTCCTATGGACTGTTGCTCAAGGAACTGTACGATTCCGAACTCACAGGCAATACCTTCTACCGCAACACCATCGGTATCAATGGGGAGAACTGTACCCGTATGAAGTACAACGAAAATATCTTCAGTGAGAACGGTTGGGGAATTCGTATCCGAGGAGGGTGCTATCAGAACGATTTCTGGGATAATAATTTCCTGAACAACACCTTCGATGTGGCTTATGATAACAATGTGAATGACAATAAGTTCTATGATAATTATTGGAGTGACTACACCGGTTATGACCTGAACAAAGACGGTATAGGCGATGTCCCCTACCGCCCAGTGAAGCTCTTCTCCTATATCAGTAACCGTACCCCAGAGAGTATTGTACTCTTGAGGAGTCTTTTTATCGACATCATGAACTTTTCGGAGAAAGTAGCACCTGCCTTTACTCCTGAGAACCTGGTCGATGAAACCCCTCGTATGAATCCTTTTTCTAAAAAGAAAAACTAATAATCAACTAATTACCCTAATACATCTATGATAGAATTCAAAGATATACATAAGAAATACGGCAAGTTGGAAGTGCTCAAGGGCGTGAACTTTACCATCAAGGATGGGGGGATTATCGCCATCTTAGGCCCTAATGGCTCTGGGAAGACAACCTCCATGAAGAGTTTCTTAGGCATGGTGGTGCCTACCAAAGGAGATATCCTATTCAATGGGAAGTCCATCAAAGGACAATGGGCTTATAGGGAGCAGATCTCTTACCTCCCTCAGATAGCCAACTTCCCCAGCAACCTCAAGGTGAAAGAGCTTATTTCCATGATCAAGAACATCAAGAAGGTACCTTGTAATGACCAAGAACTCATCGAGCTCTTTGGCCTACAGAAGCATCTGAATAAGTCCTTGGGGAATCTCTCTGGAGGAACGAAGCAGAAGGTGAACTTAGTCTTGACCTTCATGGTCGATGTGCCTGTACTGGTCTTGGACGAGCCTACCTCAGGACTTGACCCTATCGCCGTTTTAGCACTGAAAAAGCTCATCCTTCGCGAGAAAGAGAAGGGAAAAACTATCCTAATCACCTCCCACATCCTTAGCTTCTTAGAGGAACTCTCCGATGAGATTCTCTTTATCTTAGAAGGGAATATCTACTTTAGAGGAACCCCTCAGGAACTCTTAGCTACCACCCAAAAGGACAATTTCCAAGAAGCCATTGCCGAACTCCTAAAAAACGAAAAATATGCTTAAGATTATCCGATATACTTTTTTTGACCTTATCCGCAGCAGTTGGACATATTTCTACTTTGGGTTCTACCTGATCCTAAGTAGTATACTCCTATTCCTGAACCATGATATATCCAAATCGGTCATTACCCTGATGAATGTAATTATTGTTCTTATTCCGTTGATTTCCACCATCTTCGGGGTAATGTATTATTACAATGCTCGTGAGTTCATTGAGCTACTCTTAGCCCAACCGATACCGAGGAAGCATATTTTCTTAGGGCAGTACTTGGGGATTTCACTATCACTTTCCTTAAGCCTTGTTATCGGGCTGGGGGTACCTTTTCTGCTATACGGATTATTCCTATCTTCGGAAATATTCAACTTTCTGATGCTGATTGTCACAGGGGTGTTTCTTAGCTTTATTTTTGTAGGAATTTCCTACCTTATTGGGCTCTATTATGAGAACAAGATCAAGGGCTTTAGTTTGGCTATTTTTATATGGCTTTTCATGGCGGTAATCTTCGATGGTATCTTCCTAATATGCTTTATGGTATTCCGCCAATATCCTTTGGACTCATTCTCCCTTGCGATGATTTTAGCCAATCCGATAGACCTCTCTCGTATCCTCATCCTGCTGAAACTCGATATATCAGCACTGATGGGCTATACCAGTGCTTTCTTTAAGTCATTCTTTGGTTCGACCACCGGTATTGCTGCTTCCTTGGGCTCCCTGAGCTTATGGGTGATAGCCATTATCTTCTTGATCCTAAGAAAGATTAAGAGAAAAGACTTTTAATAATGATCAATGATTAATGTTTAATGATTAACCCTGTAATTTCTATAATTCTATAACCCTGTAATTTCTACAACCCTAATATTCTAAATTATGTATAAAGTAGTTCTTTTACGTCATGGACAGAGTGAATGGAACAAGCTCAATCTATTCACTGGATGGCAAGATGTAGACCTCACTGAGCAAGGAGTACAAGAAGCCCGTGAGGCTGGTCGTGTACTCAAGGAAGAGGGATTCCGCTTTGATGTGGCTTATACCTCTGTCCTCAAGCGAGCTATCAAGACACTGAACAATGCCCTGGAAGTGATGGGCGAGCTATGGGTACCTACCTATAAGAGCTGGCGCCTGAACGAGAAAAGTTATGGTGCACTACAAGGACTTAACAAGGCTGAGACAGCTGCCAAATACGGCGAGGATCAGGTGCTCCTCTGGAGACGCTCCTACGATGTACAACCTCCTTTGTTGGAAAAAAACGACGAGCGTCACCCCTCTCATGACCGCCGCTATGACACACTCACCGATGCTGAGAAGACAGGTGGAGAGAGCCTCAAGGACTGTTATGATCGCATGCTCCCCCTTTGGTTCAGCGATATCGCTCCTGCAATCAAGCAAGGAAAAAGTGTAATCATTGCCGCTCATGGTAATAGCTTGCGCTCCTTAGTGCAATACTTGGACAGCCTCTCTGAGGAAGAAATCCTAAAACTCAATATCCCTACTGGGGTGCCATTGGTATACGAACTCGATGCCGACCTAAAGCCTATCAAGCACTACTACTTAGGCGACCAAGAGGCCATCGCTGCCGCTATCAATAGCGTAGCTAATCAAGGGAAGAAACAGTAAGCAGTGAAAAGTGAAGAGTGAAAAGTGAAGAGTGAGCAGACTGTTCCTCATACTTGTTCACGCTACTTTACCTATTACCTAAAAAAAGCCGCATAAGGAGATTTCCTTATGCGGCTTTTTAGTAATATTATTCATTAATCATTGACCATTAATCATTAATTAATGATATCGAATCCTGTATACTTGCGCAATACCTCAGGGATGAGGATACCCTCTGGGGTTTGGTAGTTTTCCAAGATACCTGCCAAGACACGAGGCAATGCCAAGGAGCTACCATTGAGGGTATGGACAAGCTGTGTTTTGCCTTCGCTATTGCGGAAGCGGAGCTTGAGTCGGTTGGCTTGGAAGGTCTCAAAATTGGAAACAGAGCTTATTTCGAGCCATTTTTCCTGAGCGGTAGAGTATACCTCGAAGTCATAAGTAATAGCTGAGGTAAAGCCCAAATCACCCCCACAGAGGCGTAGGATACGATAAGGGAGTTTCAGTTCGTTGAGAATACCCTTGACATGTTCTACCATCTGGGTGAGTGCTTGGTAGGAACGGTCGGGATGTTCTATACGGACAATCTCCACTTTGTCAAACTGGTGCAAGCGGTTTAGCCCTCTTACATGAGCCCCATAGCTACCTGCTTCTCGGCGGAAACAAGGCGTATAAGCGGTACAACAGATAGGGAAATCTGCTTCGGAGAGAATCACATCACGGAAGATATTCGTTACAGGCACCTCGGCAGTAGGAATCAGGTAGAGGTTATCGAGCTGTACATGGTACATCTGTCCTTCCTTGTCAGGGAGCTGTCCGGTACCATAGCCAGAATCCTCATTGACCATATGAGGTACTTGAAACTCTTGGTAGCCCGCGGCGGTATTCTTGTCCAAGAAGTAAGAAATCAAGGCTCTTTGCAGTTTTGCTCCCTTACCCTTGTATACAGGGAATCCCGCTCCGGTGAGCTTCACCCCGAGTTCGAAGTCGATAATATCATATTTTTTGGCTAATTCCCAGTGAGGGAGTGCCCCTTCGTAGAGGGCGGGAATCTCTCCTGCTTGGAACACATTGAGGTTGTCCTCTGCTGATTTTCCTTCAGGAACAATCTCGTTGGGGATATTGGGGATACGGTAAAGCACCTGAGTAAGGGAGGTAGTCGTCTCATCAAGTTCTGCATTGAGACGCTTAGTAAGCTCCTTATAATGAGCAGTTTGTTCTTTGGCAGCTTCGGCTTCTTCCTTTTTCCCTTCCTTCATCAGCGCACCTATTTCCTTGGAGAGCTTATTGCTCTTGGAGAGCGCCTCGTCAAGCTCTGTCTGGAGCGCACGGCGTTTTTCATCCAAAGCAATAGCTTGCTCTACAAGCTCTAATTCACCAAAATTTCTTTTCTTAAGTCCTGTGAGAACCTTCTCTTTATTCTCTCTTATGTAACTGATTTGCAACATAGTATGTCATTGATTTTAAGTTAGTTATATCTTACAAAACACTTTAGACCCTTTGGGGATTTTTCTATTTTCCTCTCAGGAGGTCACCCCCCTCAGAAGGGGTCAGTATATGAAGTACAAAGATACTACTATTTTTTTATTTTTCCGAATATTATTTTAAAAATATTAGAGAAGTGGGGGATTAGGGAGGAAAAAGTGAAAAATGTAGCTAGTGGAGACAAAAATTGCGTCTCTACGTTATGGTAGAGACGCAATAAATTGCGTCTGTATTTATTGCATCTGTGTTTATCGGATTACTTAAGTACTCTACTGGTTTTGGCATAAGCCTTCTGCCAATAGTCCTCAGAGAGGCTGGAGACAGTAATACCTTGAGAAGTAGAAGCGTGTATGAACTTGACCTCGTCGCCCGTACCTACCACGATACCTACATGGCTGATACGGTTGCGCTTGCGGGTAGTCTTGAAGAAAAGCAAATCGCCGACCTGAGCTTGACTTAGGGGAATATCCACACCTTGGGTAGACATCTCAGTAGAAGAGCGGCTCAGGGGAACATTGATGGAGCTAAAGGCGGTGCTTACAAAGCCCGAACAATCCATTCCTTCGCGGGTAGTGCCTGACCACTTATAGGGGGTTCCTATATACGAATAAGCGGCATCGATAAGGGCTACTACCCTCTCTTCAGCACCCATAGCCTCTAAGTCGGGCTTTACCAAGAGTTCTCCTCGGCGGCTGATCGGCATGGACTCGTCTATCACTGCATTCTCATAGCGGGAGATATTTCCGAAGTCTGTCGCTGCTATGAGCATATCATTCTTTCCTTCCATGTAAGTAGGGTTGTCCTCCAAAGGTTTCGAAGGACGGTTCTGCGCTTGCACTTCTTGGTGATACGCTGTGCCTGCAAAAAAAAGTAGAATAGGTAGTATTTTTTTCATAGATCCATATTTTGAAAAGCACCTGCAAAGTTACGGAATTAATTGATTACTTGTACCTTTCTTTTCTTATTTTTTTCTTATTGTTGAAAAAAAGATAAGTTTTCAATTTTCAAATTGTTAAAAACAATCCAGTTACGTATATTATTCACAATTTTTCATTATTTTTGCACCTAAAAACAGATGATTCGCCTTCTAAGTACCAAGCTCCTTTTGCCCCAAGAAGTAGAGGCTTTTGCTGCCTTAGGCTTTCAGGTGGAGTCTCTTCCGCTTATCAGAGTACAGCTATCAGAGACTATAGAGGCTTTTCCTCAAGCAGATTTTGCTATCTTCACCAGTGGGAATGCATTGGAGGCACTGCAGAAACATCCGGCAGCTAAGGCGCTTGCTCCACATAGGGCTTTCTGTGTAGGAGCCAAGACCCGAGAGCGCCTCGAGAATGCAGGCTGGGAGGTGATAGCTTCTTTTGGCTATGCTCAGCAGCTGGCCAACTACTTAGTGGAACAGTACGCCAGCTATTCCTTTGTCTTCTTCTGTGGGGAGAGCCGTATGGAGACCCTGCCTAAAGTACTTGCTAAGAGGGGAATCCCTTGCCATGAATGCCTTACTTACACTACAGAGCTGACACCTAAGAAATTAGCCAAGCACTACGATGGGCTGCTCTTTTTCAGTCCCTCGGCAGTGAGGAGCTTTCTTGCGGCAAATAGCTTTGCTGAGGAAAAAATTTTCTGTATAGGAAGTACGACACAAAGTGCCCTCCCTGAAGGCGTTAGCAGCTATATCGCTCAGTCGCCTACCTTGGAGGGAATGATGGAACGATGCCGAGAGATATTCAACAATAGACAAACGTGATTTATGATAAAAAATGACCTTTTCCTAAGGATTCTCCAAGGAGAGAAAACCGAGCGTCCTGCCGTATGGATGATGCGCCAAGCGGGGCGTTACCTACCTGAATTCAGAGCCTTACGCGCCAAATATGACTTCTTCACCCGCTGCCGTACCCCTGAGCTGGTTGCCGAGATTACCACTCAACCGGTAGATATCGTAGGGGTGGATGCGGCTATCCTCTTCAGTGATATCCTGGTCGTACCCCAAGCGATGGGGATACATATCGAGATGAAAGAACAAGTAGGTCCCTACCTACCGCACCCTATCCGCACCAAAGCGGATATAGACCATGTGCAGATACCCGATGTAACCGAGGCATTAGGCTATGTGATGGAGGGAATTCGCCTTACCAAGGAGCGCTTGGCTGGGGAAGTACCCTTGATAGGCTTTGCTGGCGCACCATGGACTATCTTCTGCTATGCGGTAGAAGGAAAAGGATCTAAGAACTTCGATACAGCTAAGTCATTCGCATTCTCCTACCCAGAGTGGACTGCTGAGCTCCTACAGAAAATCACTGATACGACCATCGCTTACCTAAGAGAAAAGGTAAAAGCTGGAGTGGATGCCCTACAACTCTTCGATAGCTGGGGAGGGGTGCTCTCTGGCGAAGACTATCAGAAGTACTCCTGGCCCTATACCCGCCAGATCGTGGAGGCACTCAGCCAAGAGGTACCTGTAATAGTCTTTGCCAAAGGCTGTTGGTATGCCCTGGAAGAGATGAGCCAGAGCAAGGCAGCGGCTCTTGGGGTGGACTGGACCTGCTCGCCCGAGATGGCACGCAAGCTCACCCGTGGCAAGAAAGTCCTACAAGGCAACTTAGACCCTGCATGGCTCTTGGCACCTATCGACCAAATTAAGGAGAAAACCCAACAGATGATCCGCGCCTTTGGCAAAGAACACTATATAGCCAACTTAGGACATGGTATCCTCCCAGAAGTACCCGTGGAGCATGCCCGTGCTTTTGTAGAGGCCGTTAAGAGTTTTAAGGAGTCATAAGCTCGATAGCCTTGGCCACTCCGGTGGAGGCCTTCTGAGCGATAACTGTAAGTTCCCCCTTGCTGTGTAGTGAGGGGTTTGGGTCTATGTAGAAGATAGGGGTACCCTCCTTGACATAGTCTATAAGGCTTGCCGCAGGATACACCTGTAGGGAAGTCCCTATAATCATCAGTATATCTGCTGAATACACTTGGGCTATAGCTTTCTCCAGCATAGGCACTTCCTCGCCAAACCATACGATATGGGGGCGCAATTGCGCTCCGGTAGGGCTCTTGTCTCCCACATGGATATCCCCTGTACAAGGGTAAGTCACCTCAGGGTTGTCCACCCCACGACTCTTGAGCAATTCGCCATGTAGGTGGATGATGTTATGACTTCCTGCACGCTCGTGTAGGTCGTCCACATTCTGAGTGATAATCACTACTTCATAGCGTTTTTCCAGATGTGCCAAAAGGCAATGTGCCTCATTGGGTTCCACCTGAGAGAGCTGGCGGCGGCGCTGGTTGTAGAAGTCCAGCACCAAGGCAGGATCTGCGGCAAAGCCTTCGGGAGTAGCTACCTGATTGACATCGTGCCCCTCCCAAAGACCTCCCGAATCACGAAAAGTACTAATACCACTTTCGGCAGAAATACCCGCTCCGGTAAGTACAACTAATTTTTGCATTTGTTTATTTGATTGTTTTTCTAAAATAGCCACACTCGCGAATCACCTCTTTGTAATACTGGGTGTGTCTGTACTTGTTTCTCAGTTCCTGAAAGCCCTTCCAATCCTTGAAAACAATTTCATCATTCCATGCCCCTTGCCAATAATTATCAGGCTTGCTAAAATATGTTTGTATATAGAATTCATTGCGCTCTATTTTGGCAAGTAGATAGGCCATTTTAGCCTTTTGTTCATCGGTAGTGGCATGCTTTTGAGCCAAGAGGTAATACTTTTTAGCATTTCCCATACCAAGGAGTACTTCTTGATTCTCTGGGTCGATGCCTAAACCATATTCGCCTATGATTCTATTGTAATAAAAAGCACGAATACTACCAAAATAAGAAGCATTATAGAAAGCATTCCCTATCAAAAGTGCATTGTTATATACATCCTCTCCTTTGGTGATTTTCCCCTGCATTTCTTTTACTTTTTCTAAGAAAGAGAGCTTAGAGTATTTCACCTTTTGTGGCATGGCATGTTGGCAATCGTTACAGTCCTTGATAAATCCATTGAAAGGATTGGCGGGCAATATATAGTCACTGAGCTTTATTTTTTTCTTTTCCATCCTTCGTGTCACTTCATTATATACATTTTCCTCTTGGAAAGGTACCTTCTTGAGCTCGGCTATTGCTTTAGAGATATTATCCTCATAGAAAGCATAGATAGCCCTACTCTCATAGATATCGCCCAAGGTATAGGTATAATACTCAGCCCAGAACTTTTCCCAAGGTGTCTTATTGCCCTTGAGCAGGAGTTCCTCCATGGCCAGAGACTGTTGTCCGTTCTTATAGAATCCTGCTTGAGGCGAGGTAAGCTCCCACATAAGTGTATTATTAGCTTCCTTGTACAAGCGTGAGAGATAGGCTCTTACAAAAGAGAAAGCATAGTTATAGCGCATATCCTCATTCTTTTTATGAGTCCAGAGCCATTGGATATTCTTCAGTAGCTTGTCCTCCGCTTCTTTGGAGATTTGTTCAAGGCTACTTACCTCATTGAGAGTCTCCAAGAGGCGTACTTGGTCTTGCATAGCAGTGGTTTTGGCCTCTGCTTTTGCTTTTTTCAGAAAGGAAGCAGCACCTTGGAAATCGTTGCGAAACATAGAGAGGTAGCCCGCAGCAATATGCCAGAGGTAAGGGTTGGCAAGTGTTTCTTTTTGCGCTGTCTGCAACACCCATTGGGTATCGAAATCCTTGGTCACCACCCTATGCGTATAAGAGCGGTATCCCTTATAGGAAGCCATAATCACCCACTTGTCATCATAAGTATTGGTTTTAATCTCTATTCTATTGATATAGCGAGTAAGAAGAAAATCGACATACGGTGAGCGAGGCTCTAAGGCAAGAATATGCTCGATAGCCTCTTTCTCATTGCGGTAATAGCCTTGCATAGCCCAAAGTGCCGCTGCCTGAGAGGGTGGCAGACCTTGTGCAATGGCACTAACCTCATTATCCGTGAGAGGATGATATTCATAAGTAACCGTTTGCCTTAGTGCTGGCACCTCATGGAAGAGAGTGGCTAAAAGCGCATTGGCTTTGCGATAATTCTTCTGAGCGATATAAGCCCCTGCTACATAGTGCAGCGCACGGTAGTAGAGCGCATTCTTAGGTTGGTCGCGGTGTGTCTGCTCGAAATAGGCAATCACCGCACTGCGGTCATAGGAGTAGAAGCGTAGGCGCAGGGCTTGGAACCACATACGATTGGCAAAGAAAGCATCCTTATCCTTCTGCGCCGAAGCATAGAGGTTGTCTGCCTTTTGTATCTGTAGCTGTTGTACCTTTTCCACCTTACGATTTTCATAATTCCAAGGGTCATAAGGCATATTGGTAGCCCCCTCGTTGCCCACAGCTATGCGTAGGAAGTCTACGAAGTTTTGCGTTTTTTTGGGATATTCCTTCTGCTCGATACGGTGAAGTGCTTTTTGTGCGTCCTGAAGCTTGGTCTTAGGATTGAAGAATAGAGAGAGCCAGCTCTCGGCATTGGGCTGTTTGGCTTGCCCCAAATAAGTACGCCACTCTTTGGCATCAGCGGTGAGTTGTTCACTTTTCTTTTCATCTATATCTATATAACCTCCATAGAAAAAAGAGTCTTCGCTGAGGAATAAGGCTTTATAAGAGGTATTGCCCACAGCTATCTCGGGAGAGAAAACCGAGTTGTAATAATCCCCCAAGCCTTCTCCTGCACAGGCATAGAGATAGGCACCGTAGCCTATACCCGCGAGCACGGATAGTTTAACGCAAGTCTTCAAAAAGTTTTTTTTCATAAGTAGTAATGTTTTTATTCAAATCGTAGAGAATAATCTCCTTGGGGGGTTGTTTCATATATTTGATCAAGTCAGCCTTCATCTCTCTGAGGTTTTCAGGGGTGATTTCTTCTACCTTGATCACATCCCCCTTTTGCCAGAGCCTACCGAGGTAGTTGGTTTGGTGGGTTACCAGATAGGAGGAAGTCTCCCCCATGCGCTCCACCCCCTTGATTGTATCCATCTGGGCTGTGGTAAGCCCTCCGATGAGCGCATTGACATCGCCCGCTATGGAGTGTACCCCCCAGCTAAAGAGTGGCAAGGCAAGATCCAAAGGCAAAGGGTAGCCCCTGAGCGAAGGCAAATAACGCCTGGCCACCTCTCGGTCATAGATGGAGTTGCTCCCCGTGGCGGTAATCTTGCCCATATTATAGTACATGAGTACCCCTCTGTCTATAGGAGGGACGCCTGTAGTATCCTGATACTTGACCTGATGCAAGCGAATGGTCGCCGAGAGACGATAGGGATATAGCCCCCTAAAGTGCTCTAAGAAAGCAAAATAACGCTCCTTGCTTGAGAGCGACCAATCACAATCGAACTGTACCTCCCCTATGGTGAGATGATAACTATTATTAATCTGTTCTATATACTTACCCACCTTGGCGGCGAGTGCTTTAGGATCCGTTTGTTTGTCCAGGAACACCTCATTCTTGAGGTATATCACCGGTACAACCTGCTTGCCCACCAGTGCCACACTATCCATCTCGATAGGAGCAATAGGGACTGCTTCCCCACCTCTGAGGCCTACATCGCAGTAGCGCACATAGAGCTTTGTTATCCTTTGCTCGGTAAGAAAGCCCTCCTGCTCAGGAGTCAGGGAGAGAGAAGTGCGCCAATAATATACCGCAAGGCTTGCCACTGGGGTGGTTCTTTGACAGGCCAAAGATACAAAAATTAAAAAAAATAGTAAAAGTTTTTTCATCACAAATGTTCTTCCATCATTTCTGGTAAGTCTTCATCAGTATGCCAAGTTATAATCAAACATATTTAGCCTATAGATAAGATAAAATAACTAATTTAATTTGCTTATTTTAAAGAGCGAATTGCTTCCTATAAGAGGGCGAATTGCAATTCTGAAAGGACGAATCACAATTCTGCAAGGACGAATCGCTTCCTATAAGAGGGCAAATTACAATTTTGAAAGGGCAAGTTGCAACTCTGCAAAGGCGAATCGCTATCCTATAAGAGGGCGAATTGCAATTCGCCCCTACAGTTCGCGAACCATTTCTGATTGACTATAAAGCATTGGCTTTAAAAAACTACAGAGCAAAGATAGTGAAAAATAAATAAATGATATCAAATGACCATCAAATAAAAATTAATTGATTATCAGTGCTTTAATTTTTAAAAAGGTTTTTCTATCAAATGACCATCAAATAAAAATTACATTCTTGGTTTTATAAAGAGAGTAAGGTGGTATCGCTTAACCATTTAGCTGAGTATGCTATAGTGTCCTTGACCCAATTCATAAGAGAGCACTTGTACAATAGCACAAGGGGATCACTCAAGCGCGCACCTGTATTTCCCAATGAAATAATATAGCTATTAGCTGTAATTTTGGGATAATGAGTCATAAACAAATTCTCTGATAATAGTCTGCAAAAATACTAATTTTTCTCAGACTTAGCTATAATTATATATAAAAAATTACCCTCCCTTTGGAGGGAGGGCAATTTATCATATTAACTTCTTAAGTTTGATAATAAAGAAAAAAATTAGTTGTTTTTCTTCAGTAGGTCACGGATTTCAGCTAAAAGCTCTTCCTGAGTAGGTCCTGCTGGAGCTTCAGGAGCTGGTTCTTCTTTCTTCTTGAGGCTATTGATTCCTTTAACCAACATAAACAATACGAAAGCTACACACAAGAAATTAATCACGGCAGCTAAAAATTTCCCATACGCTACCCCATTCCATACAAGGTCTTGTAGGTTTTCAGCACCGGTAGCCTTGAAAGCTGGAGCAAGTAGTAGTGGTGTAATCACATCGGCAACTAAGGAAGAGACAATCGCCCCGAAAGCACCCCCGATGATTACCCCGATAGCCAAATCAACTACATTGCCTTTTACAGCAAATTCTTTGAATTCTTTTAAAAATCCCATAACAAAATCTATTATATTTTGGGGGCAAAAATAAATGTTTTATTTGAATTGACAAAGAAAAATTATAAAATATAAAAAATAAGCCCTATTTTTAAGATATTACTTTGCAAATTTTGCCCATTTTGTGAATTTTCGCCCTTGAATAGGGGGCGAAGTGCATATTGTAGATACACATTCCAAGTATTATGCCCGACAGCTATATAGAGTTTTGCATCCATATATCCCTTGAGGTTGGGGTCGGAAAGGCTATAGCTCCCCTCGCTACCTGAGAATTTGTAGCGTGAGGCAAAGGTATAGGTAGGCTTCACCCCTGTATATATCCTCCAGAACTTATGGGAATAGGGTGTGGAGGTACGCCAGCGGAACTCAATAGGAAAGCCTATCGAATGCTGTTCGTAGTAAGAATCTTCTACTTTTTTATCGCTGATAGAGATGATCTCATAGGACATCTGCCCCCCGATCTCCTTGGCTTGTATGTTCAGATACAGAAGGTCATAGCTGTAACTGACTCCTGCGGCAAAACCTATATTGCGCTGCTTATTCAGAGGAATGTCTCGCTGATAGCCCCCAAAGAGACTTCGCGAGAAGCTGTGTTGCCTCACCCCTGATGGTCTGGAAACCACCCAATCATAATTGATCCCTATGTGGAATTGGTCTTCTAAGTACTTGTTGTCCAAGGCTAAAGAATCCGATTGTCCGTAGCTAACCATTCCCAAGAACAGGCTTATCCATAGTATATAATTCCTCATGAAAAAAAATTTGAAGCAAAAGTACAAAATCTAACAAATATAATTTCTTTTTTAACAAAAAAAAACGTACCTTTGCGCGAGTGAAGAGTGAAGAGAGGTTCCCCTATATTGGCATGAGGGCTTTTGCGTCCTGTTGTAGGGGGCGATTTGCAAATTGCCCTATGCTGTTGTGAGGGACAGTGAACGGTGAGCAGTAAGCAGTGAAAAATTAATCCTTTATAAAAGTGAATATACTCAGAAGAAACCGTAGGCTTCGTGTAAATGAAACTATACGAGCCTTAGTAAGGGAAACAACCATAACACCCAATGACTTTATTGTGCCTCTTTTTGTAGTAGAGGGGCTTGGTATCAGGGCGGAGATTCCTTCCATGCCTAATTATTATCGCTATAGCTTGGACTACTTAGCCCAAGAGGTGAAAGAGCTGTGGAGCTTGGGGATCAAGAGCGTATTGCTCTTTGTCAAAGTACCAGATCACCTTAAGGACAACGAAGGAACAGAAGCAATCAACCCTGATGGACTTATGCAACGAGCCATCAAGACTGTCAAAGAGGCGACTCCTGATATGCTGGTGATGACTGATGTCGCACTTGACCCTTATTCCATCTACGGACATGATGGTATTATCAAAAATGGGGTGGTAGAGAACGATACTACCGTATCGATATTGGCACAAATGAGCCTTTCGCATGTAAGAGCAGGGGCTGACTGGGTAGCTCCCAGCGATATGATGGATGGGCGTATAGAGCAAATCCGTCTTTTCTTAGACAAATACAATTATACCAACGCAGGTATCATGGCTTATTCTGCCAAATATGCTTCTGCCCTCTATGGTCCTTTCCGAGATGCCTTGGATAGCGCTCCTGTAGATGAGCAGGATATCCCTAAGGATAAGAAAACCTACCAGATGGACTATGCCAACCGCTTAGAAGCTATCAAGGAAGTGATTATGGATGTGGAAGAAGGTGCTGATATGGTGATGGTAAAACCTGGTATCGTATATTTGGACGTAGTACGCGAGGTGAAGAATGCAGTGAATGTACCTGTATCCGTATACCAAGTATCTGGAGAATATGCCATGATCAAAGCCGCTGCCCAAAACGGATGGTTAGACCATGATGCTATCATGCTCGAACAGATATACGCTATCAAGCGTGCAGGAGCCGACCTTATCGCCTCCTACTTTGCCAAGGATGTTGTCAAATTGTTATAGATTTCTTTTTCATTCTACTTAATTTTAAAATCCTCCTGTAAAAAATTATGGGGGGATTTTTTTATTTTTCCATTTATTATTGTAGCTTTGCAAAAAAAATAGTTATGAATATCCGGAAATTTGCAGGTATCGATATTGGCTCCAATGGGGTTCGATTACTGATTGCCAACATATTAGAAGAAGAAGGCAAGACACCTATTTTCTCCAAAGGGAGCCTTGTGAGAGTGCCGATTCGCTTGGGTGCCGATGTCTTCGAACAGGGGCGTATAAGTGCTGAGAATGCCTCACGCCTGAGTGATACCATGCAGGCCTATCACTTACTCATGAAGGTACAAGGAGTGGAGGCTTATCGCGCTTGTGCTACCTCAGCCATGCGCGAGGCTACCAATGGTGCAGAGATTGTCCGAGAGATAGCCCAGCATACAGGGGTGCAAATAGAGATTATAGGAGGGGCAGAGGAAGCAGCGATTATCGCCAATACTGACCTGCATACCCTTGTGGAAAGTGATAAAAACTATTTGTATATAGATGTGGGAGGGGGTAGTACTGAGTTCACCATCTATAGTCAAGGAGAGGTACGTGCTGCCAGGTCTTTTCCCATAGGAGGGGTGCGCCTACTGAAAGGGAAAGCCGACGAGCAAGTATGGGAGGAGCTCAAGGAGTGGATACACATCCATACCAAAGGGCTCAAAACAATAGAGGCCATAGGCTCTGGAGGCAATATCAACAAGATATTCAAGGTCTCCGGCAAGCGCAAGGACAGCCCTCTTTCGCTGCATTTCTTGGAGGATTACCTCAAGGAAATCAACTCGCTAAGCTACGAGGAGCGTATCCGTGACTTAGAACTGAACCCTGACCGCGCGGATATCCTTCCTTTGGCATTGCCTATCTACATCAAAGCCATGAAATGGGCAAAGATAAAGCATATCCTCGTTCCGAAAGTCGGTCTGGCCGATGGGATTGTAAGACAACTCTATTTGTCCAGTGAACAGTGATCAGTTGTCAGTGATCAGGGGTCAGGGGTCAGTGCAGAGGTCAGTTGTCAGTGGTCAGGCTCACCATTTACTGTTCACTGCTTACTGTTTACTGCTCATCGTTCACTGTTCACCGCTCACTGCTTACCGCTCACTGCTTACTGTTCACTGCTTACTGTTCACTGCTCACTGCTTACTGTTTCTTTTTCTTCTTAAGGATAGGGTCTATGATATTGAGATTTTCGAAGGTGATAGCCCCCCTTATGACCCCTGAAATGACATTGTATAGTGCATCTATAATGCTTATTTTGAGTTCGTTGCTATGATACAGCAGACTTATCTCACGAGCGGGAGAGGGTTCCTCGAAGTAGTGAAGGTTTTTCTTTTCTGCCTCAGAGAGGTCTAAGGTATGTAGATAAGGCAAGAGGGTCATGCCCATGCCCTCATTGGCAAGCTTGATCAAGGTCTCAAAGCTACCACTCTTGATCTCAAGGCTGTTGTCCCTGCCCTTATCCGAGGAGCCATTCTCCTGACAGATATTCAATACACTCTCGCGGAAACAGTGTCCATCCTGTAGCATAAGGATATCGTTGAGATGAAGGTCAGAGACTTGGATTTTCTGGTTTTCAGTCAGGTGATATTTTGCATTGGGGATATAAGCGACAAAAGGCTCATAGTAAAGAGGGCGCTCTATAAGATGCTTTTCGTGCAAGGGGGTAGCCACAATAGCCACATCCAGGGTACCTTCTGCGAGTTCACGGATGCACTCTCGGGTGGTCATCTCCTCCACCTTGAGCTCCACCTTAGGATATTTCTTAGTAAAATTGTTCAGAAACATGGGCAACAAGGTTGGTGCTACTGTAGGGATAATCCCCAATCGGAAACGCCCGCCTATGAACCCCTTATGCTGGGCAATAATGTCCTTGATACGTTCGGACTCACTGACAATGCTCTCGGCCTGCTGAAGGATCTTCTCCCCTACTTCTGTGACGCGAAGAGGCTTTTTGGCACGGTCAAAAATAAGCACATCCAGCTCTTCCTCCAAGCGCTGTACTTGCATGCTGAGTGTAGGCTGAGTGACGAAACACTTCTGGGCGGCCACACTGAAATTCTTATACTGAGCTACAGCTAATATATATTGAAACTGTACTATTGTCATAAAAAGAATAGTGATTAAATTTTGGGCAAATGTACAAAAAAATAAATACCTAATCGCTATAATTCCCTTTGTTTACTCTTAAAAAACAATTAACAAAAGTTAAACTTGTGTGTATCTGTACTAATAAAATCGCCAAATAAAGGATTTTTATTACTTTTACGCTCATTTTCTAAGTAGATTAAAAAGTGCATACCCGAACCGAACGTTACAATCGTAGGAAGCTCATTTCTTCTTATTTTTCTGTCACCCTAAGTATTACCTTAGTTTTATTCCTCTTAGGGTTATTGGGTTTTTTACTTATCAATGTGAAAAACTTGACCGATAGTTATAAGGAACACCTAATTATCAATGTTTTTCTCAAGGATACGGCCAAGGAAGCCGACATAGAGCAATTGCAAAAGAGTCTTTCCTTAGCCTCGTATACCAAGCAGGTAGAGTTTATCTCCAAGGAGCAAGCCGCCCAGTCCTTCAGTGAAGAACTTGGGGAGGACTTTATCTCCTTCATAGGGGACAATCCTCTGGGGAACTCTTTTGATCTGGCACTGAAAGCCGACTATGTAACCCCTCAGAAGATGGAAGAAGTCAAGGAGAGCATCCTACAGAATGCCTCGGTCAAGGAAGTGAACTATGACAAGGATTCGGTCAAGAAGATACATTCCAATATACAGAGTATCAGCTTGGTCATTCTGGCAGTCTCGGCGATTTTCACCGTGGTGGCCATGCTGCTTATCAATGCTTCTATACGACTCTCCGTATACTCTAAGCGATTTATTATCAAGACTATGCAGCTGGTAGGAGCTACCAAAGCCTTTATCAGGCGTCCCTTTATCATCACCAACATCTGGTTGGGGATTCTCAGTGCTATATTGGCATGTGCAGCCTTGGCTTTTACCTTCTATGCCATAGACCAATCGTGGCCAGAATGGGGGCTTATCATGCACTATCAAGATTTTATCTGGGTGGGTGCTGCCCTGTTCCTTATTGGGGTGTTCCTCAGCTGGATCAGTACCTATTTTGCAGCTCAGCGGTTCTTGAACCTACATACCGACGAGCTTTATTACTAAAGCGACACTATGCTACCATTTGAAAAATTCATAGGCCTTTTTTCGGTGGTCAGGGGGTATAATATCATGATGATCTGTATCGCCCAGTATCTGACGGCCATCTTTATCCTTTCGCGCCAGCCACTAAGGCAGGTGTTATTGGATCCGCGCCTTTTTGCCATTGTCTTGGCAGGAGCTTTGGCGGTGGCTGGTGGATATATCATCAATGCTTTTTATGACCAAGAAAAAGACCTAATCAATAAGCCTACACGTACCCTAATGGAGCGCATGGTAGGGCAGCATACTAAGCTCTCGCTATACTTTATCCTGAATTTTCTTTCTGTAATAGTGGCCAGTTATGTATCCTTCCGAGCGGTGTTGTTCTTCTCTATCTATATCTTTATGATGTGGTTTTACTCCCACAGAATCAAGAAGATAGTATTGGTAGGAAATATCGTATCAGGGATACTCTCTATCATTCCTTTCTTTGCTATTTTTGTATATTATCACAATTTCCAAAAGATTATCTTTGTCCATGCCGCTTTTCTCTATTACCTACTCTTGGCGAAGGATTTTGTGAAGGACTTGCAGAATATCAAAGGGGATTTTGCCTTAGGCTACCATACCATCGCCACCGACTATGGGGAGCGTAGTTCCAAGCAGCTCATTACTGTGCTCATTGGTCTTACCCTTGTGTGCATCTACTTTCTGACAGCCTTTCCGGACACGGGCAGTATGAAGTACTACTTTATTCTGACAGCCATCATCCTTCTGGGGGGATTTTTGCCAATACTCTGGAAGGGACGCACCCAGATACATTATGCTTTTCTGAGAAACCTCCTGAAAGTTATCATCGTGGTAGGGGTGTTCTGCATTGCGCTGATCAGGCGATGAAAAACGTTTTGAGTGAAGAGTGAAAAGTGAAGAATGAAAAGTGAAGAGTGAAGAATGAAGAGTGAAGAGTGAAGAGTGAAAAGTGAAATTGCATCACCCTAATAGGCATCTCTACCAAGACCCTATCATACACAAATCATTAATCATTGAACATTAATCATTATTCAGCGTCTTCTTATTTTGCTTAGAAGCCAGCCCAAGAAGAAAAGAGAGGTGAAGAAAAGAAATACTTTCCCTATGAGCCATAGGTTGATAGGATCACTCTTAGGCACATAGACAATCTGTCCACTGGCAGTCATCGCCAATCCCATCAGGGTTACCCATATACTCATGAGCAAATGCAGCTCCAAGCGAAGTTCACGCTCGGGTACCAAGGCGCGGAATCCCCAAGCTCCCAGAAGAAAGCCTGCTATGGTAAGAGCGATGAACACAAATGTAACTTCCCCAAAATCAACTCCTGAAAAGAAAAAGAAACTCTCTGTAAGTCCCAAGAAAAGACATGGAAAGAGTAGCACTCCTGGGAACCAAAGCAAAATTCTTGCCCAGCGGTTGCGCTTCTCCTCATAGAAGGCCTTGAGGGAGATAAAGCAGAAGAAGAGCCCTATGACCGACTCTATGGTGACCAGTACGGCCATATTGCTCAGTACCTTAGTATCGCTAAGCCATTGAGAGATAGTCAGTTGTGATTGTTCTGTAGCAAAGTCAGACACTCCATAGAGAAAGGCACCTACCCCCAAGGAGAAGATTCCTATCTGCCAGAACTTCCAGAAGCTCAACTTGAGCACGGAATTGATAAGAATACAAAAAAGTAAAAGATAAAGCATTGTTTTAATCATTGTAAAAAGGCCACGGGGTCGCCCTCGAAGCTCACCTCGATATGTTCTTGTAAGGAGGTGGATAGGGAGATACCCTTGAAATCGGCCTTGATAGGATATTTCTTATGGTTACGATTCACCAAAACGGCTGTTTTGAGCTGCTTGAGAGGGACAGAGAGAAAGTGTCGTACCCCATAGATCAGGGTAGCACCACTGCTGAGCACATCATCGACCAAAACCACGGATTCTCCTCGGTAGGCTTCTTCCGGCAGAGAGGTGGTCACGGGGGCTAAGGGGTCTGTTTTCTTGACAAAGACCTTGCACAGGGTGATAGGAATTGGGCAAAACTGTTGCAGTTGCTCATAGAGCTTTTCGGCTAAGATATAGCCATTTTCGGCTATCCCCGCAAGGATAAAGCGCTCTTGGTGAATATTCGCCTCGTATATCTGATAGGCGATACGGCGAATCTTATGTTCTATCTGGGTTGCATCTAAAATGATAGTCATAGAGATTTAGGTTTTAGAATTATAGAAATTAAGGGTTATAGGGTTTTAGAATTTAAGGGTTATAAGGTCTTAGAAATTAAGAGGAAAAAGAGTTTAGGTATTGATAATTACCTCTGATTCTCCTTCATTTTTCATTTTTCACTCTTCACTCTTCACTCCCTCATGTGCCGACATAAGGCGATTTGCAAATCGCCCCTACAACAGAACGCAAAAGCCCTCATGCCTATATCAATGATTAATGATTAATGTTCAATGATTAATGATTAATGACCTCTGTTCACTCTTCACTCTTCACTCCCCCACATGCCAACATAGGGCGATTTGCAAATCGCCCCTACGACAGAATGCAAAAGCCTTCATGCCTATATCAATGATTAATGTTCAATGATTAATGATCACTGACCTCTGTTCACTTTTCACTCTTCACTTTTCACTTTTCACTCCCCCACTCTTCGTCTTCTTCGCTTGAGAAGAAATCGTCGAGGTCGCGGCGGTCTTTTTTGGTAGGGCGACCTTCGCCTTTCTTGCGATAATACTCTTGGGCGAGCTGTCGGAGTTCCTCTTGTTCAAAGGCTTCTTCGGGGGTGTGGTCTATACAATAGAGCCCTACGAGCTTAGCCCCTACCCTACTGGTGGGGATGTCCAAGACTTCTATCTCGTAAGTAATGGCACCCTTGCGTACTTGTATCTTATCCTGTGGGAAGACCTCCTTGGAGGCTTTGGCGATTTCCCCTCCGATGCGGACATGTCCTTTCTTACAGGCCTCCGTGGCGATGTTGCGTGTCTTATAATAGCGCACACACCATAGGTATTTGTCTATTCTCACTTTAGTTAGGGGTTGGGGGTTAGGTAATAGGAGAGGATGAACTCTATTCTGTGCTCACCACTGACTGCCTACCGAAACCTAAATTGATTAAAAAATCATGCAAAAATACAAGAATTTTTCGTAACTTGCGCCCAAATTCGAATATTTATTTTTCATAAGATGATTAGAAGAAGTTTGCTATTACTTAGCTGTGGGGCTATCTCCTTGTTTTCCTGCAAGAAAAGTGGTGATGACAGCCAGAAATTACGAGAAATGTCCGAG
Source organism: uncultured Capnocytophaga sp. (assembly GCA_963528845.1). GTDB lineage: Bacteria > Bacteroidota > Bacteroidia > Flavobacteriales > Flavobacteriaceae > Capnocytophaga. The sequence goes on from CAURXJ010000003.1 coordinate 78,112, forward strand.
GTAGTGGTGGAGAATGACAATGACATACAAGCCTACCTCAAGAGTCATTATTGCGAATTGGACGCTGATAAGAATATAGTCTTAGGCACTCTGGCGGGCAATACAGGGAAAACCTCCCTATGGGACAGCCCCAACCTAAAGCGTAAGACCCTGAAAGTGCCAGATATACATGGCAACTACATCAACCATACGATGTACTACCTTATCCTACAAGAGGGAGCAGGGGCACAGGCAACCATCGCTGACCGCTCTTATGTGCTCTACAAGGGACTGACTCTCAAGGATAAAGTCTTTGAAGACGGCATGCGCTTTACCCAGAGCAACTGGATGGACTTGCTCGGCACCCGTGCCAGCGCCTACCAAGGAGGAGCCATCATCGGCTTTCGCGAAGCGGTAGCGACCCTCAAGGCCTCCACTGCTAAACCTACCGAGGTGGGAGATGGCACCCTGAAAGCACCTACCGACGGAGGGATGGGTATCTTCTTCTTGCCTTCGGGACTGGCTTACTTTGCAGGTACTACAGGACTACCGGCCTACACCCCTCTGATATTCGAGATCAAACTTATCTCCACGGCCAACTATGACCATGACGGAGACGGCAAGCCTTCTATCCAAGAGATTAACCATCAGGAAGATGGCACCATAGTCTTTCCTGACTGCAATGGCAATGGTACTGTGGACTACTTAGATGCCTACAACTGCAACTAACAAAGAATGACACTATCATGAAAAAACAAATTCCTAACCTACTGACCCTGCTAAACCTTTTCTGTGGGATCATCGCCCTGAGATATGCGCTATCACAAGCCTTTGACTGGGCATTATTTTGGTTTTTCTTAGGCATCACCCTTGACTTCTTCGATGGGTTTGTAGCCCGTATTCTGAAAGTCTCCTCCCCTCTGGGCAAGGAACTGGATTCTTTGGCGGATTTGGTAACCTCAGGACTTGTTCCTGGGCAGGTAATGTATTGGCTGATCAGCTATTCGGCGGCTCATTATGGACAGACATTACACTTTTTTCTGCCCTTTGCGGGATACCTTATCACCTTGGCCTCCGCCTATCGCTTGGCCTGTTTCAACCTTGACACCCGCCAGAGTGATTCCTTTATAGGGCTGCCTACTCCGGCTAATGCCCTCTTTATCATCTCCTTAGGACTTATCGTAAAACAAGCTGTCTACCTGAAAGCCATTCCCCTATGGGGCACCCTGCTTATCACCTTAGCCAGTTGTGTGCTACTGAATAGCAACCTAAGACTCTTGGCACTAAAGTTCAAGGATTTTTCTATAAAAAACAACCTTCTCAAGTATCTTTTGCTACTTATAAGTGTGGTTTTACTGGTTCTTATGAGAGAAAGTGCTTTCCCTCTTATTATTTTGGCATACATCTTGCTATCAGTAGTGGGAAATCTGAAAAAAGAAAAATCATGAGAAAGACATTTTTGAAAAAGGCATTCTGTAGCATCCTCTTTTTGGCTGCTGCTATGGGATATAGCCAAGAGGCGGGGAGCATAGGTACCCTTTTGCGCAATGAGGCAAAGGCATCGGATATCAACTCGGTACGTATTCAAGTGGATGTACAAGGGGGTTCACAGCGCAAGCCCAACTTGGGAGACTACCGCACCCCTCCCTCCCAGTATACCTGGAATCCTGCACCCTATGGGTATAGTGAGGTATTCTTGCGTATTGCCGATCGCGGCTACTTCACAGTAGTTCTGGGCGACCAGCAGATCAGCAGCCCCTCGGGGAAGTTTCGCTTCTTCGATGTGCGCTCTGGAGCCCTGCCACTCTCGATCTATCTCAATGGGTTCTTAGTGTACCAGACTACCCTGAGAACTGCTGAAAACCAACGCAGTGTGTTGGACTACTTTGTACAATATGGCCTCTATGAGCTCGAGCGCTACCCTATAGAGAAGGATTGGTACGGAGGCGAATGGAATGATATCTGGAACAACCCCTACCGTGCAGGACGCCAGCTAAGTCATGCCCCTCATATACAGGTAATGCCACAGGAGGTTTTCGCCAACTTCTTCGCTGCTTATAAGAGACTGACCTTCGACAACGAGCGTATCGGCTTCATCCGTCAGCAGCAAAATACCGCCTATACAGCGGCACAGATCAAGGATCTCTTATCCCGATTCGACTTCGATAACAATAAAGTAGATATGGGTAAGACCCTCTTCCCACTGTGTGCAGATCGCGGAAACTTTTTTATTGTATATGATATATTTACCTACGATAGTTACAAGCGACAACTGATGGATTTTGTAGCTTCGTACCGACAATAATTTGAAAAGAAAGAATATAATGGTTTTCAAAAAGAAAAATTACCTATGGATGGCCTTGGGCTTAGCCCTTATCGCCATTGGCTTTATCACCATGAGTGGCGGGGGGAGTGACGATCCGAAAGTCTTCAACCCCGACATCTTTAACTTTCAGCGTATCAGCTTAGCCCCAGCCCTGGTACTATTGGGCTTTGCTGTGGAAGTATGGGCTATTTTGTACACCGATAAAAAGGAAAAAGAAAGCTAATGGACTTACTACAAGCAATTATAATAGCAATTGTAGAGGGGCTTACGGAGTACCTACCGGTATCCTCCACAGCGCATATGATCTTCACCCGAGAGCTTATGGGAATTGCGGAGGACGATTTTTTCAAGATTTTCGCCCTATGTATCCAGTTTGGTGCTATTTTAGCAGTAGTCACCCTATATTGGCGCAAGTTTTTCGACTTCAGCCGCTGGCAGTTTTTTGTCAAGTTAGGATTTGCCGTACTTCCGGCACTCCTCTTGGGCAAGCTCTTGGATGACTATATTGATTCGGTCATGGGAGCGCCCGTGTATATAGCTATCATGCTGATTGTCGGAGGAGTTGTTCTCCTATTCATTGACCGATTTTTCAAGCATCCGACCATTCTTCAGGAGAAGGATATCACCATCAAGAAAGCGGTAATTATAGGGTTTTGGCAGTGCCTTGCGATGATGCCCGGCACGAGCCGTTCAGCAGCCTCCATCATAGGGGGGATGCAGCAAAAACTCTCGAGAGAACTCGCGGCAGAGTTTTCCTTTTTCTTAGCCGTACCTACCATGCTTGCGGTAACTGTATACTCGCTCTTTCTCAAGGAATACCACGGTACAGGCACCCCTATCAAGGGCTATACCCTCTTGGCTGAGAACAGCGACAAGCTCTCTATGTTTCTCATAGGCAACGTAGTGGCGTATATCGTGGCAATCATTGCCATCAAGGGTTTTGTGAACCTTATCAAGAAATATGGCTTTTCCCTATGGGGCTATTATCGTATCCTCGCAGGAGGGCTGTTGCTACTCTTTTTATAGTGAAGAGTGAAGAGTGAAGAATGAAGAGTGAAGAATGAAGAGTGAAGAGTGAAGAATGTAGCCAAGCAAATGAGCTTGGGTATGTGGTGAAGAGTGAAGAGTGAAGAGTGAACAGAGGTTATTAATCATTAATCATTGAACATTGATATTGGCGTTCTGTTGTAGGGGCGATTTGCAAATCGCCCCTATTGACAGGAGAGCATTAATCATTGAACATTAATCATTAATATAGGGACTGTCCGAAAAGGCATATTCTTAAAAAAGGCAATTTGTAAAATTGAGTGAGCAAATTGAAAAATTGAGTGGGCGAATTGCATCACATACTCCGCTGCGCCAGCTCGCGGACTTTGCCCCTACGAAAGAACCCAAAACAACTGTTTATCAATGAAATAAATCTGAAAAGTATCTAAATCAGACATCTTTTATACTTTGGAAACAAATGTTTTAGACTTTTCAGGAAACCCCAGCCAAGGATAGATATGAGTGAAACACTCCCACCAGCGAGGGGAATTACTGTTCACTGATTTCTGCTCACTGACTATTGTTCACTGATTACTGAATTAGACTATGAGAAAACTTTATTTTATTTCGATTATAGCACTGATGCTGTTGGGAATCGCACATGCAGCGCTAAGCTTCAAAAAGTATGAGAGTTTTTCAGCAGAAGCTTTTTGGTTTTTCAGTGCAGGTTTGGCACTCCTTTTTGCAGGGATAGCTAACCTTATGCATTATCATTTGCAACTAATGCTAACCTTCCGCTACTGTAACCTTATCAATATACTCCTGTGCATTTTTACGGTGCTATTAGCTATAAAAGTACCTATGCTGACAACTTTTTTAGTTGCTTTCTTTTCGGTATTGCTGAGTATATCTATAAGAATGAAGAGTAAAGTCACGTAAGCGACTATGTGATTTGGGAGAGGAATATTAATCATTGAACATTAATATAGAGACTGTCCGAAAAGGCTTGTTTTTAGTGCGCGAACTGCAAATTGAATGGACGATTTGCAAATCAAGTGGGAGAATTGCAAAATCGAATGGGCGAATTGAAAAATTGAGTAGGCGAATTGCAAATCAAGTGAGAGAATTGAAAATTGAGTGGGCGAATTGCAATTCGCCCCTACGACCCCTACGACAGAACCAAAAAACAACTGATTTTCAACTAAATAAATATGAAAAAATATCTATTATTTTTACTCCCTATATTGGGATATTCGCAAGCGATAGACCTGAGTCTTTCGCTAAAGAACAAAGAGAAATATGTGCATAAAATCTCCTCCGAGGTATCCTCCACACAACAAATAGATGGGGCACAGGTGGAGACCAAAGCACTTAGTCGCATGCGCATTCGCTATACCTTCGGCAAGGAGGACAAGCTGATCTACCCGATGACTCTGCGCTATGAAGAGGCATCCTTAGAAGTATCTACCAAGGTCAATGGCAAGGAGATGCCCTTAGAGAAGATTCCAGACTATACCAACCAAGCAGTCAAGGAGCTACTGGAGCAACCCCTCAAAGGAGAGCTAAGCACCAAGGGGAAAATTGTCAAAATAGAGCCTTTGCAACCCCTTGTAGAGCGTGCCATGAGGACTTTGGAGAAAAAGCATGCCAAGAATAACCCCTTGACTTCCTTTGAAAAGCAGCAGGTACAGATGCAACTGGAGGCAGCTTTCTCGGAGACTACCCTACAATCGAACCTCTCCAATGTGCTCTCCATATTGCCCCGACAGCGGGTTGCTATAGGGGACTCGTGGGAGATCTCCTCCTTCCTCTCCAAGGAAATGAATGTACCTATCAAGACCCGATATACTCTGGTAGAAGCACTCAATGGGCAGCTCCATATCCAAGGGAAATCCGTCATCGCCACTGACAAACAGAAGGTAATCCTACAGCAAGGACAATATGTATTCTTCACCATGCAAGGACAGGTGGACATAGATATTTGGCTGGATGCCCAGACGAAGTGGATTCTCAAGGCTACCGCGCTACAGACCCTCAAGGGAGAAACAGAAGTAGAGGGCGACCTCTCCCACCAAAAAGGCAAGGTAATCCCTTTCGAAAGTCAATCGAAAATAATAATCAATGATTAATGAGCAATGATTAAACATTAAACATTAATCATTAAACATTAAACGTTAATCATTAATCATTAAAATAGATTTCACTTTACTTTAACGGGATAATTGAGAAAAAAGTAATAATTTAGCGCCATCATTCAAACACATACAAAAAAACATATCATGAATGTAGATATCAGCCAAATCAATGAGAAAATAGAGCGAGAAAGTGTATTCATAGATACCCTCAGAGCCGAGATGTCCAAGGTAATCGTAGGGCAACACCACATGGTCGATGCGCTGCTTATAGGTCTCTTAGGTCGTGGACATATCCTCTTGGAAGGGGTACCGGGACTTGCTAAGACTCTATCCATCAATACATTGTCAAAAGCCGTACAGGCTACCTTCAGCCGAATCCAGTTTACCCCTGACTTGCTTCCTGCCGATGTGATAGGTACGATGACCTACAATGTAAAGCAGAACGAGTTTTCAATCAAGAAAGGGCCTATCTTTGCTAACTTTGTCTTGGCCGATGAGATCAACCGAGCTCCTGCCAAGGTGCAGTCTGCCCTATTGGAGGCTATGCAAGAGCGCCAAGTGACCATAGGCGATACTACTTTCCCTTTGGATAAGCCTTTCCTTGTCATGGCTACGCAAAACCCTGTGGAACAAGAGGGTACTTACCCACTTCCAGAGGCACAAGTGGATAGGTTCATGCTCAAGGTAGTGATAGACTATCCTAAAATCGATGAGGAACAATACATCATGCGTGGCAACCTCGCCGGAGAGCGTCCGGAGGTGAAGGCTGTGGTGGCTACAGATCAGATTCTTCATGCACAGAAGGCAGCTTCCGAGGTGTATATGGATGAGAAGATAGAGAAGTATATCCTTGATATTATTTTCGCTACTCGTTACCCTGAGAAATACCAGCTTGCGGAGCTAAGCCCGCTTATCCAGTTTGGGGCTTCTCCACGTGGTAGTATCAACCTCGCTGTAGCGGCCAAGTGTCATGCCTTTATCCACCACCGCGGCTATGTGATTCCTGAGGATGTACGTTCGGTAGTCTTCGATGTGCTTCGTCACCGTATTGGTATCACCTATGAGGCAGAAGCCGAAAATATTTCCTCTATGGAAATCATCCACAAGATAGTCAATACTGTGGAAGTACCATAAGAGTGAAAAGTGAAGAACGAAGAACGAAGAGTGAAGAACGAAGAGTGAAGAACGAAGAGTGAAAAGTGAAGAATGTAGCCAGCGAGTGCCCACGAACTTGGGTATATGATAAAGTCGCATAAGCGAGTATGTAGCCAGCGAGTGCTCTCAGCTGGGTATGTAGTAAAAAGTGAAGAACGAAGAATGTAGCCAAGCAAATGAGTTTGGATACACTTTTCATTCTTCACTTTTCACTTTTCATTCTTCACTTTTCACTTTTCATTCTTCATTCTTCACTCTCCTAAGGTTGGAGAGAGAGGCATTCAGTTCGAAGCCTAATAGGAGAATAGTCGCATTGAGCCAAATGTACAATAGGAAGATGAGCAGCGCCCCTATAGAGCCATAGAGTTGGTTATATTGGGCAAAATTCTCTATATACACCCCAAAGCCATAAGTGGTGAGTATAAAAAGAATCAAGGTCAGCAGTGAACCCGCCGAGAAAAAGCGTCTGCCCCGATCTATGGTGCCAAAATGGAACAAGATAGAAACCACCAAATAGGCTACAAAAATAAAAAAGATCTTCTTCACCACTGGGAAAAAATAAGGATTGCTATTGAAAAAAGAAAAGATCTTCATCCCTTGTATATACTCAAAAGCCAGCCAAAGAATGACCGAGAAGAGAATCAAGAATACCAAGAGCATCGCCACTCCCATGGAGATAAAGTACTGCTTGAGCGCCCCACGGGTAGCCTTTACATGATAAGAGTATTCAAAGCCTCCAAATACGGCATTGATCCCATTGGTGGTCAGAAAGATAGAGAGGACAAACACGGTGGAGAGCAAGCCTGCACGCTTCTTTCCTGCAATATCAAAAAATATCTCCTCAAAGAAACCATGGGTACCAGGGGGGAGAAGATTGTCCAAGAACACCCAGAAATCCTGCTGGAAATCATCAATTGGAATATAGGGAATCAGGTTGAGCACTACGAGCAAAAAAGGGAAAATAGCCACGAAGAAGCTATAAGAAATAGCACTCGCCCTATAAGTAAGTGCCCCCTTTACAATTCCTATTGTATAGAGCAACAGCAAGTCGTATAGGGAAAACTGCTGTCCTTTTCCCAAGGAAATTTTCTTGAGGAAACAGGCTAATTTGTTGAGAATAGGAATTTTATCTATTTTTTCTTCGACCTCTTTGTACATAGTGTATTGTTTTGTATAGGTATGAGAAAGCCCCACAGAAGTTTTTAGAGCTTCTGTAAGGGATATTTTTCTACTTGTTACTTGCCTTAGGCAGCTTGTTCTTTTTGTAGCTTTTTAGCAGCACGTTTTTCTTTAAAGCGCTCTATAGCAGCACCAAATACCCAATAAGGCACTACATAAGTAAGCAAAAAGATCATAAGCCAAAAGCCCATAGTAGCAATTCCTAAGAAGGCTAAAAAGCCTAAATATTCTTGAAAAGAAAAATCTACTTGCATGTTGTTGTTTTTTTCTGGGGCAAAGATACAAAAAAAATTATCAATGAGTAATGGTTAATTGTTAAATTTTCAGTAGTCAGTGGTCAGTAGTCAGTGAACAGGGAGCAGAGGTCAGTAAGCAGTGAACGGTGAGCAGTGGTCAGGGAGCAGAGGTCAGGGAGCAGTGAGCAGTGAATGGTGAGCAGTGAATGGTGAGCAGTGAACAGAGGTCAGTCGTCAGTGAGCAGTGAATGGTGAACAGTTAAAAGATCCCTTATGATAGGCACAAGCGAAACACTCGCGCCAACAAGAGCGGAGCGGGGAGAATTGGTAAAATGAAAATTTTATACCATCTCTCTTGTTTTATCAAAAAATTTACTACCTTTGCGGCATAAAATAACAAATTAAGTTTTATGAAAAGAATTTTATTAGCAGCAATGGCTTCTATAGCCTTGTTAATTTCCTCTTGTGGGAAAAGTGATGATTCCTCTGGAGATATCACCGGTATCTGGCAATTAGAGTCCGAAACAGTCAATGGACAATCTCAGACAATTAATGATTGTGAAAAGAAAACTGTGGTTGTTTTTACTCAAAATCAGATGACTTCTCATGATTTTATAGAAAACGCAGGGGCTTGTAGATATAGTAAACATGTTGAAGCCTACAAAATAGAAGGGAATGTTATTAAAAGTAATGACGATTCCAGTATAAGTTTTCCTTTCTCTGTTTCAGGAAATACATTAACTATTGAATCAGTAGACGGTCAGGAAAAAACTATTTTCAAATATAAAAAAATCACCCAAGCTCAATTAGATGCTATTTTAGCTACTGCTAATAATAACAATGGAGGAGGAAATAACAATGGAGGAGGAAACAACAATGCTCAAAATTTGGAAGGTATTTGGCAAATAGAATCTGAAACAATCAATGGACAATCTCAGACAATTAATGATTGTGAAAAGAAATCTGCGGTTGTTTTTACCCAAAATCAGTTAACTTTTCATGATTTCAGCGAAATACCAGGGTTTTGTAGATATACTAAACAACTTCATACCTACAAAATAGAAGGGAATGCTATTAAAAGTAATCAAGATTTCAGTATAAGTTTTCCTTTCTCTGTTTCAGAAAATACATTAACTATTGAATCAGTAAACAATGGGAAAAAAACTATTCTCAAATATAAAAAAATCACCCAAGCTCAATTAGATGCTATTTTAGCTACTGCTAATAATAACAATGGAGGAAACTAAATAGCTAAAAATTTTTACAAATAAAAAAACACTGCAACGAAAATTGCAGTGTTTTTTGTTTATCTTAAAAAATTATTGAAAATACAAATCAAGAGTAAGACGCAATTCATTACGTCTTACTACGGAAACAGAGAGCAACGATTAATCATTGAACATTAATCATTGAACATTAAAAATTAATCATTAACCATTAATAATTATTTTGTATCTTTGCCCTTTAAAAACATCAACAGAATGAAAGCAGGTATTGTAGGGCTCCCCAATGTAGGGAAATCCACTTTATTCAATTGTTTGTCAAACGCTAAGGCACAGAGTGCAAACTTTCCTTTTTGTACTATTGAGCCGAACTTGGGGGTGGTGAATGTCCCTGATGCACGCTTGGAGAAGCTCGAGGAGCTGGTGCATCCCGAACGTGTACAACCCGCTACGGTCGAAATCGTGGATATCGCAGGGCTTGTCAAAGGTGCAAGCAAGGGGGAAGGCTTAGGCAACCAATTCTTAGGAAATATACGCGAATGTCACGCCATCATACATGTATTACGCTGTTTTGACAATGACAATATCGTACATGTAGAAGGTTCGGTAGATCCTATTCGCGACAAAGAAACTATAGATATAGAACTACAGCTCAAGGACTTAGAGACGGTAGAGAAGCGCCTGGAGAAGGTGACCCGTGCCGCCAAGGCGGGGGACAAGGTAGCACAAAAGGAGCTTGCCCTCTTGGGGCGTTATCGCGAGGCCTTGCTCAAGGGGATTTCGGCACGTGCGGTCGAGCTAAACGAGGAAGAGCAAGAGCTCAGCCAAAGCTATCAGCTGCTTACGGCCAAACCTATCCTATATGTATGTAATGTAGATGAGGCTTCCGCTGCCACAGGCAACAAATATGTAGAGGCAGTACGTGAGGCGGTTAAGAATGAAAATGCAGAGGTGATTATCCTTGCTGTAGCCACCGAGGCCGATATAGCTGAATTGGAGACCTATGAAGAGCGCCAGCTATTCCTACAGGATATGGGACTGGACGAGCCAGGGGCATCGGTGCTTATCCGTGCGGCTTATAAGCTATTGAGCCTACAGACATACTTCACCGCAGGAGTGAAGGAGGTGCGTGCTTGGACTATTCCGGTAGGTGCCACCGCACCCGAGGCAGCAGGGGTGATACACTCCGACTTCGAGCGTGGGTTTATCCGTGCAGAAGTGATTGCCTACGAGGATTTTATCTCCTATGGCAGCGAAAGCAAAGTGAAAGAAGCCGGCAAGATGCGTGTAGAAGGAAAAGAGTATGTAGTGAAGGATGGCGATATCATGCACTTTAGATTCAATGTCTGAGGTAGGTTTCTGAGGGTAGGTTTTTAGATTTTTAGGGGAATTAATCATTGAACATTAATCATTAAAATTATGACTTATACCATAACCATTCATGAAGAATCTCCACAGAGCTTAGCACTGTTGGAGCTGTTAAAGACATTTGATTTTGTGAGTATTAAGAAGAATAAGAAGAAAGAAGCAGCCCTCTCTTTGGAAGAATTAGAAGAGGACGAAGATGGTATTCCTATAAAATATCGCCAGAGAATTATGGAAATCTCTCAGGAGGTAAAAAAAGGAGTAGGAGCTCGCTGGAAAGCCGCTAAGTACAAAGAAGAAATCTAAGCGATATGATTCTAATCTCTGATACTAATATTATCATCAGTTGTTTTTATGCTCCCAATGGAGTCATTGCTCATATACTAACGGCAAAAAAGCAAAAAATACAGTTCATAGCTCCCTCTTATCTGTTAGAAGAGGTAAAAGAACACCTCTCTAAGATAATGAAAGACACCCATAGGTCTAAAAAAGAAGCATTATCCTTTCTAAAAGAAATCACCAAAAACATTCTTTTCTATGAGAAAAAGGATATTTCTAAGAAATATGGGAAGAAAGCTGAAGAGATTGTCGCGGATATAGATATAGATGATAGTGCTTTTGTAGCTCTTCATCTACAAGAGGGACACAAGATCTGGACTTGTGACAAAGTGCTCTCTACAGGTCTTAAAGAAAAAGGATATGACATCTGTATAACGACAAAGGAGTTAAAAGAAAAACTTTATAAATAAATGAGCCGTTCCCCTTGGGGGGAGGGGATTAATAATTAACAATTGAAAATTAACAATTAATCATTAAAAGTTGTATCTTTGCCCCCAAATAATTTAATATATCACCGTGAAAATATCGAAAGAAGCTAAAACCGCAATTATCATACTCTTAGGAGTAGGGAGTTTTATTTTTGGATATAACTTCCTGAAGTCCACGCCTTTGTTCAGCTCGGACAAGAACTATCATGCTATATTCACCCACTCTGGGGGCTTGCAGACAGGGACGAATGTCACTGTAAATGGGGTTACCGTAGGGGCTGTGAAGAAGATTCAAATAGACCCTGCTACCGCCAAGATCATAGTAAGCTTTTCCTGCAAGAAGGACTTCACCTTCTCCAAGAATAGCCAAGCGGAGATCTATAGCAGTCTGCTTGGCAACACAGGGCTACAGATACTCCCTGCTCTCGATGGCGGCCCACAGGCACAGCCTGGGGATACCCTACCCTCGCATATCCAAGCGAGCTTGATGGATGCTATCGGAGCCAACTTAGAGCCTACCGCCAAGAACCTCAACAAGGTACTCTCCTCCACCGACTCGCTCATGACGACCTTCTCCCGCACCCTCGATGCCAAAGCACAACAGGATATCAAGGAGAGCTTGGCCAACCTGAACGTGACCCTACAACAGATGAGTCGTGCTTCAGTGAGCCTCAATAACCTATTGGCGTCCGCTCAAGCTCCTCTGCACAAGTCCTTGCACAATGTAGAGACCCTCTCTGGCAACTTCGTACAACTGAGTGACTCGCTCTCCAAGCTCCAAGTAGGCAAGCTCATGGCACATGTGGAAAGCACCCTTACTCAGGTAGATGGCCTGCTCAAGGAAGTACAAAAAGGCGGTGGTACCGTAAGCAAACTCCTGAGTGACCCTAAGCTATACAACAACCTACAGACAGCAACCTCCGAACTGGGACTCCTAATGGAGGATATCCGCCTGAACCCCAAGCGCTATGTACATATCTCTATCTTTGGAAAGAAAAACAAAGAGTATGAGACCCCCACTAAGGTAGAAACACCCATCTCGGAGAGAATCAGTGAATCAGTGAACAGTGAGCAGTAATCAGTCGTCAGTGAGCAGTGACTAAAACCTTTTAAATCCTAAAGAACTCATAGTGGCTATACTATTGTTTATACTTATATTAGCAGCGGGCATAGGCTTTTTTGTAAGGAATATGCTGAGACTTCGCAGGGCAATACACTTGGGGGTAGCTCAGGATACTACTGACCACCCTAAGGTAAGGCTCTTACGTATGCTCCGCTTGGCTTTAGGACAAGGAAAAATGGGGGTACGCCCTGTGGCGGGAATCCTCCACCTATTCGTATATATAGGCTTTATCATTATCAATATAGAAGTACTGGAAATCCTCATCGATGGAATCTTTGGTACCCATAGGGTGCTACACTTCTTAGGAGGGTTTTACAACGTGCTTATCGGCAGTTTCGAGGTCTTGGCACTGCTGGTTCTCATAGGGGTAACCGTTTTCTATGTACGTCGCAACATACTGAAAATCACACGTTTTCAGAAGAAAGAACTTCAGGGGCGACCTCGTCGTGATGCCAATATGATCCTCTATGCTGAGGCGGTGATGATGACCCTTTTCTTAGTGATGAACGCCTGTGACCTACTCTTGCAAGAGCGAGGTGTCACCCCCTATGTGCAGGCGGGTGCCTTCCCGATAAGCCAGTGGCTTTCTCCGCTTTTTGCTTCTCTCTCCTCCCCTACCCTGATTCTCATAGAGCGCGGGGCATGGTGGGGACACATTCTCGGGATTTTAGCTTTTTTGAACTATCTATACTACTCCAAGCACCTACATATCCTCTTGGCGTTCCCTTATACCTACTTTGCGCCCATAAAACCCAAAGGTGCTATGGACAACCTCCCTACGGTAACACGGGAGGTACAACTGATGCTCGGCACGATAGAAGATACAGGCGAAGGTGAGGAGACCACGCCTACCTTTGGTGCTTCAGACATCATGCACCTAAGTCGTGTGCAGCTGCTTGCCGCCTATGCTTGTACCGAATGTGGGCGCTGTACGGATGAGTGTCCTGCCAACCAAACGGGCAAGCTCCTTTCCCCTCGGAAAATCATGATGGACACCCGCCGCCGCAGCCAAGAGGTAGCGGAGAATATAAGGCACAACAAGGGTACTTTTGTCCCTGACCAAAAAGCGCTCTTGGGCGACTACATCACCCCTGAAGAGCTCTGGGCATGCACCACTTGTGCCGCTTGTGTAGAGGCTTGTCCTATGGAGATCAGTCCCCTGTCGATCATTGTGGAGATGCGCCGCTATATCGTCATGGAACAATCTGCCGCTCCCGCCTCACTGAACAAAATGATGACCCAAATGGAAAATACCTCTTCCCCATGGGGCTATAACCCCGCAGAAAGAGAAACAGTACTTAATGATTAAGTGAAGAGTGAAGAGTGAAGAATGAAAAGTGAAAAGTGAAGAGTGAAAAATGAAAAGTGAAAAATGAAAAGTGAAAAATGAAAAGTGAAGAATGAAGAGTGAAGTCGCATAAGCGAGTATGTGACTACTGACCTCTGACCTCTGTTCACTGACTACTGACCTCTGTTCACTGAAATATACCCCTCTTTGCCATTTTTGGTATACTTATAGAAGGATTTCGTGACCGCGTGGATACTATCATAAGCTGTATGGGTAGGGTCTCCATGAACGAATATCTTTCCCCCTTGGTGGAGGAAAATAATACCATTCTCATCTTGCACTACCCTATCGTACAAACAAGCGACAATCTCTTCTCCCTTGAGACTACGATAATTACGCAATGCTTCCTCGGTGATATCCTCGTCCTTTTCATAGACAAAGTAAGCAGGAATTTTATATAAAAAGACTCCTTCCTTCCCCCCTTTCCTCACCCTCACAAGCACAGGAGTAGGATTACGCCCCTGAGGAGGCTCCGAAAGCAAACTAAGTTCCTCTTTTTCAGCAGATTCTGCAAAGGGAACATTAGAGCGATCCATAAGGAAGAAAGTATCACCAATGGCCTGATATCCATCACTTATATAAGCAAGTACCTTTATGCAAGGGCGGATCCGCTCCTGTAGGGTGTCCTTGGTAAGGATGTACTCGTACATTGCTTCTCCTGAAGCACACTCTAAAAATCCCTGATGGCGGTATAGGGGGACTCTCTGCCCCCGTTCGTCCATATAGAAAGCCTCTTTTTCGGTAAGTACCTCTACCTGAGCAGGGAGGACATGAGCATCCTTAACCTCACCTTTGTCCAAGCGCTCCAAGTGGGCGTTGTACACCTGAGTCCTACCAGCACGTTGTCCGAGTATAAAACCCTTTTCCCAGACAAGAGTATCGTAGTGTTCAGGAAGAAGCCTTTGGGAAAACCTATCCATGAGTGTATATTGTCCGTTTTCTTCCTTCACCTGAAAGAATTTTTCATTATAACTATAACCATCTTCATACAATTCCCCCAGATGTGATTGAAAGGACATTGTTTTGGGCTGGAGGATTTTCTTTTCGCCTATGCGTAAGGATTGTCGCTTGTGAGGAAGGAGCAAAACATAAAAGTTTGTACGCACATCCCCCAAAAGCAGATACCCTTCTTTCCCTTGGGAGAATTTTAGGACCACTGGCGTAAGGAATCTCTCATAAGTTGCCCTCCATAGGTAGTGGTCATCGTCGGCATAGGCAATATTATCCCCATGGAAATAGCGCCTTTGATCATATTCCACTATATAACGCAGTACTTGAAAAGGGTTAAGCAGGTGGAAGATCCCCCTGATTTTGTCAGAAGAAGCATAGTTTCCGTACATCTTCCCTAAGAAATCCGTATAGGAACTCACTGGTAAGTCCTTAGGATAGAGTAGCAGCCCTTCTTCTTTTTTGATTTGCTTGAGGGAAAGTACTCTTGAGTCATATTTCCAAGAGATTTGAAGGAATTCATCCCCTTTTTTCTCAGGAGGAAGAACCCCAAGATTCAGATACATTTCGACAAAAGCATCCCTACCCGTCTGCTTATAGAAATGATAACTTGTATTGATATCATTTTCATCTGTATAAGTAATCAGTGCTACCTGCTGAGCATCGAGTATATATTGCGCTTGCAGAGGCAGTTGCCAAAGCCAACAAAGAAAAAACCATCGGATCATAAGAGAGGAATAAGAGTATTACAGGGCAAAGATACAAAATTATAACACTCCCCTGCCCTTCAAAAGAGAAAAAATATCCTCCGAAAAAATTTTGGAAACTTTTTTTGTTTATTTAGTTTTTTGTATTACCTTTGCACCCGAAAAAGTGAAGAGTGTTTTTGAGTGAAGAGTGTTTTTGAGTGAAGAGTGAAGAGTGAAGAGTGAAAAGTGAAGAACGAAGAGTGAAAAGTGAAAAGTGAAGAGTGAAAAGTGAAAAGTGAAGAGTGAAAAGTGAAAAGTGAAGAACGAAGAGTGAAGAGTGAAGAGTGTAGCCAAGCGAATGAGCTTGGGTATGTGGTGAAGAGTGAGTAACTGTTCACTGACCACTGACCACTGAGAACTAACGACTGAGAACTAACGACTAACGACTGACAACCGACGACTAACGACTGAGATAATGGATATAGTACCTCGTGCTTTAGGCTATTTTTTGCAATATGGGTTTAAGACCTTTACGATGGATGATCTGGCGCATAACTTAGGAATTTCGAAGAAAACTCTTTATGAGCAATTTGCCTCGAAACAGATTTTAGTAGATGCTTGTTTGGATTATGCCTTGGAGATGTCCTGCAAAAGAACAGAATTATTTTTAGTTGGAGAAGGCTCTGTCATAGAAAACATCTTTATGAGGCAAAAGGAAATAAAGAACTTCTTCAATATGAAGAGTTGGCGCCCCCTATGGGAACTCAAGCGCTATTTCCCAAAGACCTACGAACGAATGGATGTGGCATTTGCCAAGTCTGACGCGCTCTTTATAAACCAACTCATTGAAAAAGGCTTGAAGGAAGGTTTCTTTCGAGAGAATATCAATATCAAGTTCTATAAGCAGTTCTACACCCAAGTACAGCGATTGCGCTCCTTTGAAAATGCTTTTGACGAAAAAGATTTCCCATTCTGGGAGACTGTCTATACCATGATGGAGTATTTCTTTAGAATCATCGTCAATGAAAAAGGAATGAAAGAACTCGAAAGAGTCCTTTTATTAGTCAAGAATGAAAAGTGAACACTGAATAATTTATAATCCGTGAAACATATTTTTATTACCATACTAAGTATCTGCGTGGGGACTAGTTCCCTATGGGCGCAGGAGGTAGGCAGAGAGCTCACCCTTTCGCAAGCTATTGGCTATGCTCTCCAGCACAAGGCGGCTGCTCAAAAGGCACAAATAGAAGTCCGCAAGAGTGAATACAAGATCAAAGAGGCACGTGCCAATGCCTTGCCTACTATCGCGGGCTCTGCGGGGCTCGTCTATAACCCTAAGCTACAGGCTACTTATATAGATGGGAGCGCCTTTCCCATACCTGGAAGGCCTGTATCCAATGAGCCTATCAAGCTCGAAATGGGGCAGAAATGGGCTTCTTCTGCGGAGCTGAAGCTCACACAAGTGATCTTCAACCAAGCGGTATTTATCGGCCTGAAAGCGGCTCGTACCACCCGTGAATTCTATCAGCTCAATGAGCAGCTCACCCAAAACGATATTATCGAAAAAGTAGCTCAAGCCTATTGGCAAGTATACCAAGGAGAACAAGTCCTTGAAAATGTGCGTGTAAACCTCGAACTTACCGAGAAAACGGCTAAGATAGTAGAAGGTTCCTACAAAGCGGGGTTGGCCAAAAAAATAGACCTTGACCGCGTAACTGTAGCCCTGAACAACCTACGCTCCGCTGAGCAACAAGCCAAGAGTGGCTTACAAGTGGCTACCCTCGCCCTGAAATACATGATAGGTATGCCTATGAATGAGCCTATCTCCTTGCCTAAGGAAGCCTTCAAAGCCGATTATTCCTTGGTTTTCGAAAAAGGAAATGCCTCAGAGCGTACCGAAATAAAAGTCCTCGAGAAGCAAAAAGAGCTCCTTAGCCTCAGTACTAAGGCACAGCGTGGAGGACTCTACCCGTCTCTCGCCCTACAAGCTACCTATGGCTACTTAGGGATGGGACCTAAGACCCCTATCTTCTACGGGAAGACTGATAAAGTGTATTGGTCTGACTACTCGGCCATTACCTTGGGACTAAAAATACCTATCTTCTCTGGCTTCGGTACCCGTGCCAAGATAGAACAAGCTAAGATGGAAGAGGAAGCCCTCGAAGCGACCCTGAAGGATACGCGCCTTGCCTTAGACTTAGCCCAAGAGAGTGCCCAGACAAAGCTGGCTAACAACCTACTAACCATACAGACACAGGAAGAAAATGTGAAATTGGCCAACGAGGTACTCCAAAATACCCAAAATAACTACCACGAAGGCCTCGCCTCTCTCAATGACCTTTTGGAAAGCGAAAGAGCCCTATCCGATGCTAAAAATAGCTATACCAACGCTCTACTTTCCTATAAGCTCGCCGAAATAGAGCTGCTGAAAGCACAAGGAAAACTCGGGACAATGATTAATGAATAATGATTAATGTTCAATGAATAATGTTCAATGAATAATGTTCAATGTTCAATGAATAAGGAAGAGTGAAGAATTGCAATAAAGGTAATTCTTCACTTTTTTTAAATATCTTTTGTTATTTGGTAATTATTTTGTATTTTTGCCCCAGAGAAACAAATTAAATCATATTTATAATGAAAAAAATTCTATTCTTAGCCTTAATAGTGGCTGCTTTTATTGGTTGTAGCAAAAGTAGCGATGACCCAAAAGAAAACGGAATTCCTGCAAGTTATTACAAACTTAGCGAGGATGGACTTACACTTCTGAAATGGGAAGATACTAACACTACTTCTCTTGATATGCAAGCAGATAGCAAACTTCAAAAAGTAAATACAATAGCTGCAAATGCTTTCAGAGATAGTAAGGTAGAAAACATTACACTCCCTAATAACCTGAAGGAGATAGGAAATTATGCCTTTATGAATTCAAGACTTCATACGATTACTTTTAATACTTCATCCTCTGTTACTTTTGGACAAGCTGTGTTTGAAGATACTCAAGTAGTTTCCGTAAAGTTGCCTAACACCAAAGAAATACCTGCCTCCTCTTTTTCTGGCTGTGTGAGTCTAAAAGAAGTACAATTCGGTAAGACTGAAAAAATAGGAGAAAGCGCCTTTCGAGGTTGTGTAGCTCTTACTCAGCTCAACTTAGACAACACCACCCTTGCCGAAATAGGAGAAAGCGCCTTTGCTGGTTGTGAGAATGTAGAAAAAGTAATCTTACCATCCACTATCAAGAAAATAGATAAAATGGCTTTTTTTGCTTGTTTTCGCTTGTCTACTCTTATCGTAAAAGCAATTGAAGTACCTACTTTAGTAAATCCAAATGCTCTTAATAATAGTTCCCAAATAAGAAAAAACATCCTTGTACCCTCCTCAAGTGTACAAAGGTACAAAGGAGCTACAAATTGGAATTTCTACAGTGATGACATCTCTGCCATTCTTGAGATTTAGAAATCAAAAAAACTATACAAATCTGAGTGAAGAATTACTAAGTAGTTCTTCACTTTTTGTTTTTTCTTTTATCGGCCAATGCAGACAAAATGTAATGAATTACATAATAAGACGTAATGAATTACATAATAAGACGCAATAAATTGCATATAAGACGCAATAAATTGCATATAAGACGCAATAAATTGCGTCTCTACGTACCTATACCGCTCCCTTAAAATTGCAGGGTCAGGGCGGCGCCAAAGGTGTTATGTGTAGGTTCCCAGATGGGGAGCACCGAGAGGGAGGACGAGGTCTCTGGTATAGCCTTTTCTGTGGGGAGGGGTTGTTTTCTTTTTCCTAAAATACGGGATGTATACGGGAAAAGCAGGTAAGAGAGCTTAGCTGAGAGAATGCCTATCCCCGCTCCTGCTACGACATCGGAAGCCCAATGGCGGTTGTTATGGATACGCAAGAGCCCCACTCCTGCCGCCACTGCGTAGCCGCCTATGCCTATCCATGGATCGTAGTGCTTGTACTCCTGATAGAGTATCTCCACTCCGGTGAAGACGGTGGCGGTATGCCCTGAAGGAAAGGAGTTGTGAGTACTTGTATCAGGACGATGATGGCGTACGGTATACTTGGTTGCATTGACAAATATGGCGGTAAGGGCATAGGCAGTAGCCCCTATGACCAAGCGTTCCTTGAGAGAGTGGGCTGGAGGCAAGCCCAAATTGGGAAATGCAAAAACACTGGCGATGGGGAGGTATTGTACATAATCATCGGCACGTACCTTGCCCTTTACATTCTGCACGACATAGCGCTGCAATTTGTGGTCAAAATGGGAATCGATAGAAAAGGCACCACGAGCGATGAGCACCGCAGGAACAGCCAATGACCAGGGGTTTACATACGGCTTTGCCACTACTGGCTCAGTAGGCGCTATTGCAGCTATGGTATCGCGCTGCAAGCTATCCAAAGGATATACACTCTCCTGTAGCGGAGAGGAATCAGTGAGCAGCAAAGGACTGCAAGCTCGCGCCAGCGAAGGAGGGAGCAAGGAAAATATACAAACGGCTAAAAATAAAAACCTTTTCATAATGAGTTAATGATATTAGTCTTCAATCAAAGAGGTAAATCAAGGGTAAAAAACTTTTTATAATCTAATTCATTAAAAATCAATAAATTAATAAAAAATTTATTGCATCTCTACTACGCTTTATATTAAGCGAAAAGAGTGAAGAATTACTCTCAATGGTAACTCTTCACTCTTCACTTTTATATTGATCATTGATCATTGACCATTGATCATTCTTTAGTCTTCTAAGCGGATATCCAAGCCCAATCCCTTGAGTTCGTGCATGAGTACGTTGAAGGACTCAGGCAAGCCTGGTTCAGGCATGGTATCGCCGTGTACGATAGCCTCGTAGGTACGGGCACGACCGATGACATCGTCGGACTTAACAGTAAGGATCTCGCGAAGGGTGCTGGAAGCTCCATAGGCTTCGAGAGCCCATACCTCCATTTCCCCGAAACGCTGACCTCCGAACTGTGCCTTACCACCGAGTGGTTGCTGGGTGATAAGAGAGTAAGGACCGATAGAACGGGCGTGCATCTTATCGTCGATCATGTGACCGAGCTTGATCATGTAGATCACCCCTACGGTAGCCTTCTGGTCGAAGCGCTCTCCGGTACCTCCGTCATAGAGGTAAGTATGTCCAAAAGCAGGTACACCTGCCTCATTGGTATATTCGGTAATCTGCTCGAGGGAAGCTCCGTCGAAGATAGGGGTAGCAAACTTCTTGCCGAGTTTCTGTCCTGCCCATCCGAGTACGGTTTCGTATATCTGACCGATATTCATACGAGAAGGTACCCCAAGCGGGTTGAGTACGATATCCACAGGAGTTCCGTCCTCAAGGAAAGGCATATCCTCATCACGTACGATACGGGCTACGATACCCTTGTTACCGTGGCGACCGGCCATCTTGTCCCCTACTTTGAGTTTACGCTTCTTAGCAATGTATATCTTGGCGAGCTTCATGATACCCGCAGGTAGCTCATCCCCTACAGTGAGGGTGAACTTGTCGCGGCGGAGCATACCCTGAAGGTCGTTAAGCTTGATTTTGTAATTGTGAATCAAGTCGTTGATAAGCTCATTGGTATGCTCATCGGTAGTCCAACCGCCAGAGATCAAGTGTGTATAGTCTTCTATTTCTTTGAGACCTCTTTGGGTATGTTTTCTACCCTTAGGAATCATTTCTTCCCCTAAATCATTGAATACCCCTTGAGAGGTTTTTCCATTGACCAAAGAGAAGAGTTTTTCGAGGAGGACATCCTTAAGCGCCTCTGCTTTAGCGTTGAACGCTGCATCGAGGGCTGCCATTTCGTCTTTTTCTTTGGCACGTTTTTGTTTGGTCTTCACCGCACGGGAGAAGAGTTTTTTACCGATAACCACTCCTTCGAGGGATGGAGAAGCCTTCAGAGAAGCATCCTTCACGTCGCCGGCTTTGTCACCGAAGATCGCTCTAAGGAGTTTTTCCTCAGGAGTAGGATCGCTTTCTCCCTTAGGAGTCACCTTACCGATAAGGATATCCCCAGGTTTGATATTGGCTCCGATACGTACGATACCGTTTTCATCGAGGTCTTTGGTAGCATCCTCGGATACGTTAGGGATATCGTTGGTGAGTTCCTCTACCCCGAGCTTAGTATCACGTACATCGAGGGTATACTCGTCGATATGGATAGAGGTGAAGATATCCTCACGGATTACACGTTCGGAGATCACAATCGCATCCTCGAAGTTGTATCCTTTCCAAGGCATGAAGGCGACCTTCATATTGCGGCCTAAGGCGAGTTCACCCTGTTCGGTAGCATATCCTTGGCAGAGTACTTGCCCCTTGTGCACGCGGTCACCCTTGCGCACGATAGGTTTTAGGTTGATGCAGGTACCTTGGTTGGTACGGCGGAACTTAATAAGGTTATAGGTAGTCAATTCGCTATCGAAGGAAACAAGGATTTCGTCTTCGGTGCGGTCGTACTTGATGACAATTTTGTCGGCATCCACATAGGTTACGGTACCTTCTCTTTCGGCATTGATAAGTACGCGAGAGTCGGTAACTACACGTTTTTCGAGACCTGTACCCACGATAGGGGCTTCAGGGCGCAAGAGCGGTACCGCCTGGCGCATCATGTTGGATCCCATGAGCGCACGGTTCGCGTCGTCGTGCTCCAAGAAAGGAATAAGGGAAGCGGAGATGGAGGCGATCTGGTTAGGCGCCACATCTATGTAGTCCACTTCTTCGCGAGAGATGACAGGGAAATCCCCATCTTCTTTCACTACCAAGCGTTCGTCGAGGATATTTCCTTGGTCGTCCACTTGGATATTGGCTTGAGGAATCTTAAGACCTTCTTCCTCCTCAGCACTCATATAGATGAGTTGGTCGAGTTTTATTTTTCCATTTTCTACCTTGCGGTAAGGAGTCTCTATGAATCCCATGTTGTTCACCTTGGCATATACGGCCAAAGAGGAGATAAGACCGATGTTTGGCCCTTCAGGGGTTTCGATAGGACAAAGGCGTCCGTAGTGAGTATAGTGTACGTCACGCACCTCAAAGCCTGCACGTTCGCGGGAGAGACCTCCAGGACCGAGGGCAGAGAGACGGCGCTTGTGGGTGATTTCGGCCAGCGGGTTGGTCTGATCCATGAACTGGGAGAGCTGGCTGGTACCGAAGAAAGAGTTGATCACCGAAGAAAGGGTCTTGGCATTGATCAAGTCCAGTGGTGTAAAGACCTCATTGTCACGTACATTCATACGCTCACGGATGGTACGTGCCATACGGGCAAGCCCTACGCCGAACTGAGCCGCGAGCTGTTCGCCTACGGTGCGCACACGACGGTTGGAAAGGTGGTCGATATCATCAACCTCCGCTTTGGAGTTGATAAGCTCGATGAGATACTTAACAATGGTGATGATATCTTCCTTGGTAAGTACTTGTTTTTCCATAGGGATATCGAGCCCTAATTTTTTATTCATACGATAGCGCCCTACATCGCCCAAGTTGTAGCGTTGGTCAGAGAAGAAGAGCTTATCGATGATGTCACGAGCAGTTTCCTCATCGGGTGGTTCTGCGTTGCGCAACTGACGATAGATGTGCTCTACGGCCTCCTTCTCGGAGTTGGTAGGGTCTTTCTGGAGGGTGTTATGAATGATGTTGTAGTCCACACTGCGCTCATCTTCCTTATGAAGGAGGATGGTCTTGGCATTGGATTCTACAATCTGGTCGATATGTTCTTTTTCGAGGATGGTATCACGGTCAAGGATGATCTCATTACGCTCGATAGATACCACTTCGCCTGTATCTTCGTCCACGAAGTCCTCATGCCAAGTGTTGAGCACACGGGCAGCAAGGCGGCGACCGAGGTATTTCTTAAGACCTGTCTTAGAGACTTTTACCTCTTCTGCCAGGTCGAATATTTCGAGGATATCCTTGTCACGCTCGAAGCCTATGGCACGGAAGAGGGTCGTTACGGGTAACTTTTTCTTACGGTCGATGTAGGCATACATGACATTGTTGATATCCGTGGTGAATTCTATCCAAGATCCTTTGAAAGGAATGATACGAGCCGAATAGAGCTTGGTACCATTGGCATGGTAAGACTGCCCGAAGAACACCCCTGGCGAACGGTGTAGCTGAGAGACAACCACACGCTCAGCCCCATTGATGATAAAGGTACCACTACCTGTCATATATGGGATGGTACCCAAATATACATCCTGTACAATGGTTTCAAAATCCTCATGTTCTGGGTCAGTACAAAAGAGCTTAAGACGAGCCTTGAGGGGAACACTATAAGTAAGTCCACGCTCTATACACTCCTCCACAGAGTAGCGAGGAGGGTCTATGAAATAGTCCAAGAACTCCAGTACAAACTGGTTGCGGGTGTCGGTGATAGGAAAATTCTCCTTGAAGGTGCTATATAGCCCCTCGCCACTTCTGGCATCCGACTTGGTCTCCATCTGGAAGAAATCTTGGAATGATTTCACCTGAATATCCAAAAAATCCGGATAGTCAGGCACATGCTTGGTTGAAGCAAAATTAATTCTGGAAGATTGGTTCGTAAGCATCTTTTTGTTAATGATTAATGATTAATGATTAATGATCAATGGCTTTCTGACTCCTAATTCAATGATTAGATTTTATACAATATTCATCATTGTAGGTATTGCCACCAATCATTAGCTATAAAATATACACGAAAAGACACAGCCTTCAGGACAGAACTATCCCAAGGACTGAGTGCAATCAGCTGTGTGTATTACAAGACATATACTTCTTTCAAGGGGGCAAAGATACAAATTTATTTTTATAATAAAAAACTTTTTTCGAGTTTTTTATCCCAAGGGCGATTTGGAATGGGGGCAATTGAAAACATGGGGGCAATTTGTAACATGGGTGAATTGTAACATGGGTGAATTGCAATATGGGCGAATTGCATCACATACTCCGCTGCGCCAGCTCGCGGACTTTGCCCCTACAATGTGCGCAAACATACTCACGCCAATATCAATGTTCAATGATTAATGACTTCTGCTCACTCTTCACTTTTCACTCTTCACTCTTCACTATCTTCCTAAAGGCTGGATTATAGAGGGCTTCTTGGTCGTATTGCTTACGTAGGCGGTAGATGGTCGATGGAGCGCGCCCCAGCAGCAGGCAGAGCTGGGAGACGGTGGCACCCTCTTGGCAGGCTAAGTGCACCAAGAACAGGCGCGCATACAGGTGCTTAGGCACTCGACTGGTCGAACATATCTCCTGTGCCAAACAGCCCGTCAGCCGGCAGACCTTCGTGAGGATTTGCCCAAGACGCTCATGGCTCAGCCCTGCGGGACAACTCGCTGACTCACACGAAGATGACCCGTTGCTTTCCCTCTCTTGCAAAGGACTCTTGGCCTTCTCAAGACTATAGCGGATACTACCCCCCAAGGCCTGAACGGTGGTATACAAATGTACAAAAACTTCTCGATAGGATTCCTCTATCGATTCTTCTGGAATGGTAATATAAAGCATTTTTTTTAATGATTAATTTTTAATGATCAATGTTCAATGGTTAATGATTAATTTTTAATGATTAATGATCACCTGTCAATATGGGCGATTTGCAAATCGCCCCTACAATAGAACGCAAAACCCTCATGCCAATATCAATGATTAATGATCAATGTTCAATGATTAATGACCTCTGCTCACTTTTCACTCTTGTCTCTTCATTCTTCACTCTTCACTTTTCACTCTTCACTATCCTCTGCCCTTTGTTCAAAAAAGTATTTCAAGGCGATTTCTTTTTTCAGTGCGATTTCCTCATAAAGGGAGGCGGAGGGGTTGTATCTGGGTCTGTTCTCTTTACAGAGTTCGTGTCGTTCCTTCTGGTAGCGAGCCTGTAGGAGTTTTTTTTCCTCTGGAGAGAAATCAGGGAGTATGCCCACCTGCCGCATGGCATCGAAGAGCCAAGAGCAGAACAGCGGCATTTGTCCGGTTTGCAGGTACTGCTGCTGCATCTGCTGGGCGAGTGCTTCTATGCGTTCTCGGGAGGGAGGTGCAGGGGGAGTCTCCTCTCGGGGAGTCCTCTCGAGGGAGAGGTGAGGATGGTTTTGGCGCGTTTTCCTCAGCCAAGAGACATACTTGGTGAGTACCTGAGCTATATAGGGAGCATTGATCAGGTTATAGTGCGCCGTAGCTTCCCCCAGCTCCCCATAGCGCTCGAGCTGAAAAGCCTTGTGGAGCTCCTCCAAAGCCAAGTGAGCAAAGCGGCTACAGATAAGGTTGGAGATATCCTCCTTGTTCATGGCATCAATAGTGCCCTTGATACCTATCAAAGCCGCATGCTGAGTGACAATCAGCCCAATAGCCATACGGGCTACCGGCTCGGGTTGTTCTCGCAAAGGAGTAAAGTCCCTGAGCTTCTCGACAAAGCCCACGGGAGAAAGCCCATTACCAACCTTGGAGATTTGCGCTAAGAGAAGCTGCGGTTTGTCTTCCTGCCACATAAGTGTTGGCTTGTGTGGTATTGTTGTTAGTCTCTGCGGACAAGATGTTTCCATTTTCATCGATAACTAAGGGTTGAGATTGTTTGTTTTTGGGGAAAGATGGCTGTTTGTTCTCATGGGAGCGCCGTGTTTCCCAGTGTCGTATAGCAGCGCGCCAGTCCTTCATCGGCTGATTCCCTACGCGCCAGCCCTTGGAGGCATAGAAGCTACAGAAGCTCTCAGGGGAGATATCATTGCCGCGCTCCCTACAATAGGCCGCCACTTCTGCAGGAGAGGGAGGGGTGAATGCCTTGGTCGAGGATTTTTCTTTTTCTTTTTGCGCGGAATTTTTTTCTTTTTCTTCCTTAAGCGTCTCTACCGAAAGCTCTTCAAAATCAATTTCTTCGATACCGTTTTTTTTTACACTCGCGCTTTTTTGTTTCTTTTTTTCTAAAAAAGAAAGATCATTATCATTGTCATTGACATTATCATTATCATTGACATTATCATTATCATTAAGCGATAAATTTTTCGGGGGGCGATTTTTCTTATCGGGGGGCGATTTTTCTTATCGGGGGGCGATTTTTTCATCGCTTGGGCGATATCCTCAGCATCTTCTAAAGAAAGAGCTCCTTTGAGCACTTTCTGATAAAGATCTTTATGCCATCTCTTAAGATTTCCCATGCGCCCACTCACTTTACTTGATACGACTGTTTTATGATACTTATCTTCATCTCTATCAAGGGTTTGTTGTATAAACCCGAAGGCGATTTTTGCCATGGGTGAGAGCGTAGGCGTTTTGCCATTGAGGGCATACTGGGCTACTGCTTGGTATAGTTCGAGCTGAATCTCAGCGGGTAATTGCTCCATTACGTTGAGCCAATCACGATAAAATACAAATGAATCCTTCATAATGATCAATGTTCAATGATTAATGATTAATGTTCAATGAGTAACGCAAGTTCTATAAGTTGCTGATTTTTATAACCTCCCCCTCTCATGGAGGGGGAATTAATAAGTATTAGAAATTCAATAAGTTATAGAAGGAAATATTTTTCATATTGGATAACAAATTTAGTCTTTTAAGCGAATTTAAACTCCCCCTTTGGAGGAAGTCCGCGAGAACGGAGTATGTAAAGGGGAAGGTTGTTTTGTATATTATTGATTATTAGTTTTCGTTAATAAAATTATAGCCTAAAAATAGTTTTCGAAACTTATGAGTAATGATTAATGAGCAATGTTCAATGATTAACGATTAATGAGTAATAGACTACTAATCGACATTAAAAACGTTGCAAAATTACAACATTTTAAAGCCGAAAACAAGAGATTTAACATACTAAGAAGACAGGGGGCAGTGAAGAGTGAAGAACGAAGAGTGAAGAGTGTAGCCAAGCGAATGAGCTTGGGTATGTGGTGAAGAGTGAA
>CAURXJ010000004.1:0-104375 GCA_963528845.1 uncultured Capnocytophaga sp.
CTAATATGAATGCAATACTTTTCAAGTTCTGAGTTTTTATTTTGAGTTACTAATGCCAATCAAGAGTTGAATTTGTAGTTCTACTCTTGAAACCACTAACCACTATTTCTTCAGATAGTGGCTTACTATTCCCCAAGTGATAGCCGCCAATATGGCTGTTACTCCAGAGATAAAGAGAGCGCCCATAGCTGAGTAGCCATTGACAAACTTAAGGACTAAAAAGAGCAAAGCAAATAGTCCTAAACCAAAGATAACCGCTTGTGTTACAGTTTGTTTCTTTGCAGTTGCATTGGATAATGAATGTCCCATAGTACAAAGGATTTTATAGATAATTCTCTAGCTGCAAATTTACGTATTTATCTTTAGGGGAACAAGATATTTTTTGTATTTTTGCACTTTATCAGAAATCAGTGGTCAGTCACTAATCCCTAACCCCTAAAAGAAATGGATTCTATTTTACAACAAATCGAAGCGCTCCGCAAGGAGCTCAATGAGCATAACTACAACTATTATGTGCTCGACACCCCTTCTATTTCCGACTATGAGTTCGACCAAAAGCTCAAGGCTTTACAGGATTTGGAAGCACAATACCCCCAGTACAAAGACCCCAATTCGCCTACTGTGAGAGTAGGGGGGGAGATTACCAAGAATTTCCCTACCGTAACCCACGAGTTCCGCATGTACTCCTTGGACAACTCCTATTCCAAGGAAGAAGTGGAGGAGTGGGAGAAGCGTGTTCTTAAGGGCTTAGGCACGGACAAGGTCTCTTTCGTTTGTGAGCTCAAGTACGACGGTGCTTCGATAGATCTCACCTATGACCATGGGCAGCTGGTACAGGCTACCACTCGTGGCGATGGGGTACAGGGCGATGAGATTACCGCCAATGTACGTACCATCCGCAGTGTGCCCTTGACACTCAAGGGCGACTACCCTGACCATTTCCATATTCGTGGGGAGATTATCATCCTCAAGGAAGGGTTCAAGAAGATGAATGAGCAACGTATTGCTGAGGGGGAAGACCCCTATATGAACCCGCGTAATACCGCCAGCGGAAGCTTGAAACTACAAGATACCGCCGAGGTCGCCAAGCGACCGCTTGACTGCTTGCTTTACTATGTAGTGGGCGACAATCTCCCTGTGGACAACCAGTTCGACAGTCTCCAGAAAGCACGTGACTGGGGGTTCAAGGTACCTTCTCAGTCCAAGCTATGCCACTCCACCGACGAGGTAATGGAGTTCATCAACTATTGGGATACCCGCCGCCATGACCTCCCCTATGAAACCGATGGGGTGGTGATCAAGGTCAATGACTATCAAGCACAACAGGAACTCGGCTACACTTCCAAGTCACCTCGCTGGGCGATAGCCTATAAGTTCAAGGCCGAGGAGGTAACTACCTCCCTGGAGAGTATCTCCTATCAGGTAGGGCGTACAGGCGCTATTACCCCCGTAGCCAATCTCTCTCCGGTGCTCTTGGCGGGGACTATTGTAAAGCGCGCTTCTCTGCACAATGCAGACCAGATAGCCAAGCTCGGACTCCATATCGGCGATCAAGTATTTGTCGAAAAGGGAGGAGAGATCATCCCTAAGATTACGGGAGTAAAGCTCGAAGCACGTCACGAGCAAGCTACTCCTGTGACCTTTATCACCCATTGTCCTGAGTGTGGCAGTGAGCTGGTACGCAATGAGGGCGAGGCACAACACTATTGCCCCAATGCCTATGGCTGCCCCCCACAGATCACAGGGCGTATCCAGCACTTCATCTCCCGCAAGGCGATGAATATAGAGGGCTTGGGTTCCGAGACGGTAGAGCTGATGTTCCGAGCAGGGCTCATACACAACTATGCCGACCTCTATGAGCTCAAAGCCGAGCAGATACAAAACCTCGAGCGTATGGGTACTCGTAGTGCACAGAATATAATTACAGGAATAGAAAAATCCAAGGAAGTACCCTTCGAGAGAGTGCTCTTTGCCTTGGGGATCCGTATGGTAGGGGAGAGCGTCGCCAAGAAGTTTGCCCGTATCTATAAGACCCTCGATGCCTTCCGCACAGCTCCTTATGAGCAGCTTATCCAGGTAGATGAAATCGGAGATCGTATCGCACAGAGTGTCATTGAGTTCTTTGCCGATGACAGAAATAAGGAAATCCTCGAACGCTTACAGGGCTATGGCCTACAGTTCGCCCTTAAGGAAACAGCACAAACGTCTCTTTCCGAGGCGCTGAAGGGGAAAACACTCGTAGTCTCAGGAGTCTTTGCACGCCATTCGCGTGATGAAATCAAGGCACTGATAGAGAGTCACGGAGGCAAGGTCGGCTCTTCCATCTCTTCCAAGACAAACTATGTAGTAGCTGGAGAGAATATGGGGCCGAGTAAGCTCGAGAAAGCGACCCAATTGGGCATCCCTATCTTATCGGAAGAAGAGTTTGAAAAAATGATTCAGTGAGTAATGAGTAATGATCAATGATTAATGCCAATAATGATTCATACAAATATGAATTATTATTGGCATTTGTTATAGACTACTGTTCTTATCCATTTGGAGATGAGGTATACTCCTATAAGGCAGGTGACCATTACAAGGAAATAAAAAGAAGCTGTCCGAAAAGTCTTATTCATGAAGGGCGATTTGCAAATCGCCCCTACAACAGGATCTAAAACAACTGATTTTCAATAGAATAAAATTTTAAAATATTCATTTTAAACCTTGAAAAACAATATTTTAGACTTTTTTGGACAGCCTCTTTGATATTTCCTCCTTATGATCTATTTTGTTTTAGGAGATTCTTTAGCATTAAAGAAATGAGGAATCATCCTACTTTTAGGGTTAGCAGGAGATTCACTGAGCTGGTTTTCCTCTAAGGTATAAATATTATACCCATGTTCAGCGTCTTTCTCAGGAACCCATTCCTTGCCATTGAGAAGCACTTTATTAATTTGTGGAGTATTGCAGCAGTTAGGTATGCTTTTGAATTGTCCTGTAATGGTAATCTTTGCAGTTTTGAGGTCTGTAGTTTTAAGGTCATAGGTTTCACTTCTTTCTATCAATGACCTCTCAAGATCGTAAATTACAGCGAACTCGAAAATGACTGCGCTATCAAACCTCTTAAAGTCCCTAAGTTCTACTTTTTCATTTCCAACATTAGTTATTTTTGTGAGAGAGAACTTTGGTGTAAAATCCTCATTTACAAGATTTCTATTTACTTTGAGATAGAAATATTTGAAGGGTGCACCACAACATTCATTGATTTCTTTCTCTTTATTATCCTTATGGCAACTTAAGAGAGTTGCTATAGCCAGTAGAAAGTATAAATATTTTTTCATGATCAAATAGAATTAATTAAACTCTCCTTCAAGTTGGCAGATAAGAAGCCCTAAAGTCAACACAAAGAGTAAAAATCAACTTATAGTATTAATGATTAAAATTTATCTTGGTTATTTTCTGCCTCAAAGGTATAATAAAAAAAGATAAAAAACAACATTTTGAAAAAATAACACAAAAAATCTATATATAAAAATGTTTTTGGCAAAAAAATCTTTTTGGAGTGTTTTTTATAGCATATAATGAAGATAGAAGATTAAAATAAGGTTATGTGAACTATCGTAAAAACGAGTGATTTTCTAAAGTAGGCTTATCTGTGCTTCTTATGAGGATAATAGGAGAGGTAATCAAGGGAGATAAAAATGAGGCTGTCCGAAAAGGGCAGCCTCATAAATGGAAAAGCAATGAGCCTATGTGATTTTCTCTCAAAAAGAGACTACCATATTTTTACGCGGTCTTCTGGCTTACGGTAGAGCTTATCGCCTTCTTTTACATCAAAAGCTTTGTACCAAGCATCTACATTGGTCAGAGGAGCAAAGGCACGAAGGTAATCAGGGGAGTGAGGGTCTACCTTTACTTGGTTGGTTATATATTGGTCGGTAGAGAGGGTACGCCATACAGAAGCCCAAGTGAGGAAGAAGCGTTGTTCCTGAGTAAAGCCACTAATTTTCCCTACAGATCCATGGTCTTTTAGATACATCTGTAGTGCATCAAAGGCAATATTTACCCCACCCAGATCAGCGATATTCTCTACATTGGTCATGGTACCATTGACAAAGATTCCCTTTACAGGTTCGTATTGGTCATATTGCTTAGCGAGAGCTTCGGTTGCTTTTTGGAAGTTTTCCTTATCGGCAGGTTCCCACCAGTTTTGTAAGTTACCATTGGCATCGAACTCAGCTCCACTGACATCAAAGCCATGGGTCATCTCATGACCGATTACCCCACCAATTCCTCCAAAATTCACAGCAGGATCTGCTTCAAAGCTGAAGAAAGGAGGTTGAAGAATTCCAGCAGGGAAAACAATCTCATTGCTCGTAGGGTCATAATAAGCATTGACAGTCTGAGGAGGGAGCACCCACTTGGTTTTATCGACTTCTTTTCCTACTTTGTCCAAGGCTTTTTGAAAAGCCCATTCTCCTACCTGTGTGATATTCTCAAATAGAGATACTTCAGGATTCATAGTGAGTTTAGAATAATCCTCCCACTTGTCAGGATAGCCTACCTTTACAGAGAATTTGTGGAGCTTCTCCATCGCTTTTTCCTTAGTAGTATCCCCCATCCAAGTTACATCCTTGATATGCTGGGCAAAACTTTTCTTTAGATAATCTATCAGGGTAAGCATCTGATCCTTAGCTTTTTCAGGGAAGTATTTTTCCACATAGAGCTTACCGAAAGCTTCTCCAAGAATTCCGTTGATCAGTTCCAAAGCGCGCTTGTTCATAGGGCGTTGCTCCTGCTGTCCCATCAGGTATTTGTTATAGAAATTGAAAGTAAGATCATTGAGCTCTTGGGTGAGGAAGTTACTGTTGAGAGTAACCAATTTGTACCTGAGATAATCCTTAATCAGAGGTAGATTTTTCTCATTAATAAAAGTATCGTAATGCTTATAGAGACCTATTTCCGTGAGGATAACCCCATCGGTATGAACTCCCACTTTTTCAAGCAACTCAGGTAAGTTAAGATTCTTCACTAAGGTGCTTAATTCCCTTGTTGTCACAGGGTTATAGCTGAGATTTGGATTGTTCTCTTCTTCACTTGTAAGCATGTATTTGGCAATATTCTTTTCAAAGGCTACGATTTGCTTTGCTTTTTCCTGAGGAAGGGGATCTTTTAGGACTTTGAAGATATCAGCTACATAGTCTTGGTACTTGGCTAAGGCTTCGGTATTGCTTGGATTCTCCTTTTGATAGTAATCCTTACCCAACCCCAAAGCAAAATTTCCTAAATATACAGCATTCATTTTGGAGTTCTTCATATCGGCATATACACCTATAGGGCAGATATGATTTGCTCTTTTAGAGGTCATCTCTTGCAAATAGTTTTGCAAATCATTTAAGGAGTGTATTGCATCAATCTTTTGAAAATACAATTCTAAAGGCTTCAATCCGTCAGCATTACGCTTATCCCAAGAGATATATTCTTTGTAGAGGGTTTGTATTTTTTCCCCTTCACTTCCTTTGGGATATTCCTTTTGGAGAAGGTCGTCAAGGATAGAAAGACACTGCTCATCGGTTTTCTCCATAAGCATATAGAAGGAACCCCAAGCAGGTTTGTCGGCAGGAATTTTAGCAGTTTTCATCCAGCTACCACTAACATAGTTATAGAAGTCGTCTCCAGGGCGTAGGGAAGTATCCATAGCGGAGAGTTCAAGTCCTTTTTCAGTAAATACTTTAGGGGCTTCTTCTTTGTTGGAATTACCGCAAGCCACTACCAAGGAAAGGCATGCGAACCAACCCATTTTGAAGTTTATTTTTTTCATGATAGAAAAATGAAATTGAATTACCCCGCAAAGGTACGAATTATAACAGTACTATGCAAGACAAAGTATTGTTATTTTTTCACTACTTTGTAAATCCATTTGGGAATAAGGTATACTCCCATAAGGCAGGTGACCATTACAGGTGAATAGGAATGGGTAAAGTAGCTTATCAAGATATGCCATACTAAGAAAAAGCTAAGATCTACAAGGTATCCCCCGAGAGCTATTCTGGTAGCTTTTTCGCTCCTTCGGCATAAAAAAGCAACAAGGGTCACTAAAGCGAGTTGCCCTATAGAAGCTCCTACAAAATATTCGGGGTGGTCATGTGCCAAATGAGCATTGTCCGAGATTCTTGGCAGCTGTAACCAAGTGGGTATTTTATCCCCAAAATCAATATACCATTGCCAAAAGGATATACTCTCTTCTACTTGGTGCAAGGCATGGAGTCCCATTATCGGGAGCCATAATGATAAATACTTATTTGTTTGCATATACTTCCTGTTTTAGTGCAATAATGTAGTTCTGTTGTATCCGTTTCAACTTCCAGAAAAGAGGAGCTATAAGCCTTAAAAAGAAATTTTTGATATGTATCTTCTCTTGAAAGTAAATTTTAGTACCTCCTCTATAGGATTCAAACTTCCCTTCCCATTCTCCAATAAATAGCTTATGCCGCATAGTAAAGGTATAATACTCATTTTCTATCTTTCGAATATTACTAAAGAGTGTATGCCCTCCTGCCTTGTAATATTCAATAAAACCTTCTTCCAACAGCTCTATATCTTTAACTTCCTCTCGCCACTGAAAATTACTATTATCTGTAACAATGTCATATACCAATGCAATAGGCGCATCAATAAAATCAGTTATCGTTGAAATAAGATAGGATTTCATTTCTTTTAAATTATTTGTTAGGTATTAATCCTTTTATAAATAAAAAAAGTAAAAGGTAAAACATTATTACCTTTTACTTTTTATCTTTTCTCTCAAAAAGAGACTACCATATTTTTACGCGGTCTTCAGGCTTGCGGTAGAGCTTATCTCCTTCTTTTACATCGAAAGCTTTGTACCAGCTATCTACGTTGGTCAGAGGAGCGAAGGCGCGGAAGTATCCTGGGGTATGGGGGTCAGTCTTCACCTGGTTGGTCATATACTGGTCGGTGGAGAGGGTACGCCATACAGTTGCCCAAGAGAGGAAGAAGCGTTGGTCTTGGTTGAATCCACTGATATCGGCAACTGCTCCATGGTCTTTGAGATACATTTGGAGCGCATCGAAGGCGATATTCACCCCACCAAGGTCAGCGATATTTTCTCCATTGGTAAAGGTACCATTCACGAAGACACCTTTTACAGGTTCATATTTGTCAAACTGAGCAGCGAGTGCTTTGGTTACCTTATCGAAGTTCTCCTTATCGGCAGGGGTCCACCAGTTTTGTAGATTTCCATCTGCGTCAAATTGGGCACCACTATCATCAAATCCGTGAGTAATCTCGTGACCAATTACCGCCCCTATTCCTCCGAAGTTCACAGCAGGATCTGCTTCAAAACTAAAGAAAGGTGCTTGCAAAATAGCCGCAGGGAATACGATTTCGTTATAGAGCGGATTGTAGTAAGCATTAACCGTTTGTGGAGTCATACCCCATTCGGTTTTATCCACAGGCTTACCTACCTTATCCAACTCTTCTTGGTAAGCCCACTGGGCAACTTTGAGCAAGTTATCAAAGAGAGAGGCATCCGCCGAGAGAGACATCTTAGAATAGTCCTTCCACTTGTCTGGATAACCTACTTTTACCTTGAAAGTACTGAGCTTATGGAGTGCTTTTTCTTTGGTAGCATCACTCATCCAAGTAACATTCTTGATATGCTCTGCGAAACTTTTCTTAAGGTAATCCACCAAAGTAACCATTTCTTCTTTGGCTTTAGCAGGGAAATATTTCTCTACATAGAGTTTTCCGAAAGCCTCTCCTACTACCCCATTGATAAGAGAAAGCGCACGCTTGTTCATAGGGCGTTGTTCCTGCTGTCCATTGAGGTATTTGCTATAGAAGTTGAATGAAAGTTCGTCCAGGGCAGCATTGAGGTAGCCTGCGTTGGAAGATACTAATTGATAGCGTAGGTAATCCTTTAGTAGGGGCAAGTTCTTTTCGTTGATGAACTTGTCATACTCCTTGTACAAGCGTATTTCTCCTACGATTACCTTATCGGTATTTACCCCTACTTTCTTGAGTAAGGCAGGGATATTGAGGTTCTTTACCAGCTTAGAGAGTTCCTCCATGGTTTGAGGATTGTAGCTAAGGTTCGGGTCGCGGTCTTCCTCATTGGTAAGCATAAGTTTGGCCAAGTCTTTCTCGAAAGCTACTTGTTTTTGAGCTTTTTCATCAGCGGCAGCATCGCCAAGGAGCTTGAAGATATCGGCAACAAAGATCTGATATTTGCCTATGGCTTCCGTATTGCTTTCGCTTTGTTTTTGGTAGTAGTCACGACCAAGACCTAAGCCAAAGTTGCTTAGATATACCGCATTTTGGTTGGAATCCTTCATGTCGGCATAGACCCCCCAGCCACATACAGGGTTTTCTCCCAGCGGGGTAGCCTCTTCCAGATAAGCCTGCAAGTCAGCAAGGGTTTTGATAGCCTCTATCTTCTTTAGATAAGGTTGGAGTGGCTCCAAACCTGCCTTGTTACGGGCATCCATGTCCATATAGGTTTTGTAAATAGCTTGGATTTTTTGTCCTTCAGAGCCATCAGCATAGGATTCCTTCAGTAGGTTGTCCAAGAGGGAAAGGCACTGCTGGTCAGTTTCCTCGCGGAGCATATAGAAGGTACCCCAAGAAGGTTTGTCGGCAGGGATTTTGGCAGTTTTCATCCACCCTCCATTGACATAGTTGTAGAAATCATCTTGCGGACGTACGGAAGTATCCATAGCCGAGAGGTCAAGACCTTTGTCAGTTGTTTCTTCTTTCATGTTGTCTTTTTTAGCAGGATTGCCACAAGCCACCATTAGGGCGAGGCAAGAATACAAGTGAATTTTGTTCATATGCTATTAAGTTTTGAGTTGCTAGTTTTGAAATTCAAAAAGCAAAGGTACGAAGAAATAATTAAATAAAGAAGTTAAAATACAATTATTTTTTTAATCTTTCTATCCAATCGTTGAAATGTTTATTCTTTTGACAAATATTACCTATCCCAATCATCTCTGCTAAGATATTACCATATACAATCTTGTTATATGAAGGAAGAATCTTTATAAGTCTATGAGAAGGACTGGTTTCAGTCTCCTGATTAATCATTTCAGGATCAGGAAAACTATTAAGAAGATTTAGCAATTCTGTTCTATTAAACTCTTTCTGAGTAAAATTAGCATCAAATACCTCTATATTGTTAAATAGAAAAGCCTCAAACTCATGCATTTGTATATAAGGGATAAAGCGATAACTCAAATTATTAGCAACTGCTCCAAGCATTCCTTCCTCCAATAGGTCTATGCGGTCTCTTACATTTGCTTTGTTAAACTTCAAAGTCTCTTCCCAATTAGGAAAATTCTTTGTTTTTACTCCATAGTAATCAAAAAAAGTAGTCACTACTGCTGTTTTTTGTTCTTTCAGTGCTTTCTCAACAAAATTTTTTATACGTTCCCAATTGCAATTACCTCCTAACAAACGTACTTCTATTCTGCAAACTCCTTGTAGATACTGAGAAAGTAGTGTCTTACAGAATTCTTCTTCCGTTTCTCCTTCACAAATAATAATTACTGTTTTCATATACTAAAAGGGTTGTCCACTAATAAAATTTCCTTTCCACAATTCACCTAAACTAAAATCTTCTAACCAAACAG
This sequence comes from uncultured Capnocytophaga sp., assembly GCA_963528845.1. GTDB lineage: Bacteria > Bacteroidota > Bacteroidia > Flavobacteriales > Flavobacteriaceae > Capnocytophaga. The sequence goes on from CAURXJ010000004.1 coordinate 9,633, forward strand.
AAAGTGCTTCTTTCTCTAATCGCTTAAAAGTACTTTCTCCTTCGTGGTAATCTACAGTAATGATATCTTCAGGGGTAAAGTGGTTGATCAGCTCTACTGATTGGGTTGCTACTATTGCTTGACATCCTTGTTGTGAAGCTGATTTGAGAAGTCCTGCCAACTTGGCTATAGCGAAAGGATGTAGCCCTAATTCGGGTTCGTCTATAATGATAGTCTTAGGGAGTTTAGGCTGTGAAAGCAGTACAGCCAAGGCAATAAATCGAAGCGTTCCATCGGATAGATTATAGGTGTTATAAAGCTGTTCGCTGAATTTGTTACGCCATAGAAGTTCTATATAGCCGTTTTCATTGGGTTCTAATACAAAATCTAAAAAATAAGGTGCGATGGATTGGATAATTCTTACAATCCTCTGATATACTTTTGAGATCTCTCCTTCTTTATCTTGTTTAATTTTGTACAACAAAGCGGCTATATTTCTACCATCACTATATAGGAAAGAAGCATCTGTTCGAATATTGGATATTTGGTGAAAGGGTGAATTCTTCCCGGTATCATGAAAATGGTATTTGCGCACCTGTTCTAAATAGTTTTTTATATATTCTGCACGGGGAATTGCTGAATTATGTAGATAGGTCTCTGTAGAAAAATTAGTTATGTCATAATCATTATTATAATATCCTAGTACTTCCTTGCTGAAAAACACATTATTTTCCCCTTTTTGTAAAACAAAAGCATATGAATTAGTAGGAAAACTTAGTTTTCCTTTTATTTCTTGAGTTATCTTACTTCCATTATATAGAAACTTATCTATTCCTCCGTTTAGGGCTGTATATCCTTGTAGATTTTTATGGTATATCTGTTGTAGGAACTCAAAAAAAGATAAAAAATTAGACTTTCCACTCCCATTGGCTCCTATTAATATATTGATAGGGCGCAAAGGAAGATCTAACTCTTTAATAGATTTAAAACCTTTGATATAAATACTATCCATAGTGTTTGTTTTTTATACTACAAAAATACAAATTTAATAACAAATGACAATTTCTTTTATTAATCATCACTCTTCCATCTTTGAAAATCTGTCATCAATGAGGTAATCGAGCTGTTCTGCATAAAAGTCCTCAAAGAAGATTTCTCCAAAGTCCTTGGTGGTAAGCTGTACTTCCCTTTTGGGTTCTTGTGTGCCTCCACTGAGGTCTATATATCCGTAGCGATGGAGTAGGAAATTATTGGTATGCTTATCGTACTTGAAGGTGATATATAGCTCTGCGACAAATTTGTCATCCTTGAACTCTATGGTAAAGTAATTGCCTTTGCACACTATTTGGTGGAGCGGCCACTCCTTGTCGCAAAAATCGGGTGCTATCAAGAGCCTATACTTATGTACTCCCTCTCCGCTGAGCAGGATTACCACTCTTTGGTGTGCATTAGGGTCGTTTCTCTGCTCGGAGAAGACAAAGAGGTAATCCCCCTGTCCATCCTCATTAAGGTCACAGCTTGAGAGCTGTTGCTCTAAGTCATATTTCCCCATACGGACAATGCTTTCAGATAGGTCAGTGGGTTTCTCCACTTGGCATATCTCCTTGTAAGGGGTGATGATCCCCCGCCAATAGCTTATTTGGTTCTCCTCAAGAGTGCTGATTTCTTCTCTGGTAGAGGCGGAGAAAGAATCTCCTTTGCTCCATACACCATCCTTGAGCAGATAGGTTACCTGCTTGAAAGGAACATAGATAGCCCCTTGCTCATCACTTGTCTCATTCTCTTTTTCTCCTGAAAAATATTGGTTGTCGATAGCTGAGATATATACATCAAAATAGCGAGCGATCTCCTTGGGGGAGAGCTTATGTATGGCTTGGGTAAGGTTCTCGCTTAGTAGCAGATCATCGGAAAAATTTTCCAAAATGTAGGGATTGAACGCTGCTGTTTTGGGCAGTAGAGAAATATCTACTTTCCCAAAGACAGGATCTAAATGAGAGGGTATATCTGCGACATTGCTATAGAAAAATTCATAATCGGGGAGCTCATGCGAGGTATAGGAGACTCTCTTGAGTAGTTCATAGAGCTTTGCCTCTATCTCTGGGCTCATAGGCTGCTCAGTGATAGGGGGAGCTTGCTTGCAGGCAAAAAGGCACAAGGCAAAAAGGATAAGAGATAATTTTTTCATAAGGGTTCTACGTAAGAGTGAATGGCCTCTTAAAGGGAGGGCGAATTGCTATTTGCCCCTACTTTATAGGGGTTGGGACGATAGCCGTCCATCAGCTGGTCATTCTCCATGATAAAAGGAATTGCATTGGGTTGTTCCCATTCTACATCGTAGCGGTTCATCAGGTAATCGCTTAGCTCGGTGCGGTTGGCAAAGAGGATAGCTTGGTAAGGTTCTTGGAAGGCGAGCTTTTCGATAAAAAGAAGTTTCCCTTCGAAGGGGAGGAGTACTCCCACATGGCCTACAAAGATCATATTCTCCTCAGGGGTGAGCTGAGAGTGGAAAACAACAGAGATAAGGGAGGCTTTTGTAGGATCATTGGCATAGCGGAAGGCAATACCACGCGCTTGCCATGCCTTTTGCATCGCTTGCAAATGGAGGTTTATATCCTTGGTATTAGTGGTAGGTACTTCAGTGAAGAGCGCGAAGAAGTCGTTTTCCTCGGCTGGGGTAAAGAGTTTTTTAGGGGCGTTGCGCAAGGACTCACGATCTATAAAGAGTACCTCGTCTTCTGCTTTGTTGTCGAATTTTTTTCCAGTAGGGAAGGAGATCAAGTCACGCAAAAGGGTAAAGGAGGTCAAGCGACAGTTATACCCCTGAAAGGCTGGGTATTTACTCATCCAGTCCGTTTGTATAGCCACCTCGTCATACTTAGGCAGTAGGCTATCGATAGTAGCAAAACCCTCTGGGACAAGGTTTGCCTTTGCTCCTGCTGTCTGGTTGAAGAGGGCAACACTCTCTAAGAAAGCAGCTGCGTGAGCCTGGGATATCCCTGCGGCGATAAGGGCTTGCAGCACTTTTTCTTGAGTAGGTGTATCTACTAAGTTAGAGTAGGTCAGCGTTGGTGCGGCTTTTTCTTGAGTTTCTTGTGGCGTTTCTGCCGCTGCTGTAGTGGGGGCTTTCTTGTCTTGGCAGGCTATAGCAGCCAAAGAAAGTAATGACATGAGTAAAAGTCTTTTCATGAGAACATTCTTGATTCGTTGTAAAAATATGTAAAGTATGGATAATGTAATGATTAATAACTGCCTGTCATATCCTCATCTACCACTAAAATAAAGTCGGCTTGTCCGTAAGCCTCTGAGGGTAGTTTTTTTAGATTAGATTGTGATAGAGTGCTGATAGTGAGTATCTTGAGATTAGGGTTTTGCCTACGCAGATACCAATAAATACCCTGAAAGAAGTCGGAATGATAGCTCCCATTTAGGTGTAGGAACAGACTCCCTTTCTTGTAGTGTGTCTCTATGGATTCGGCCATAGTGGCATCCTTAATAGCCTGTGCCATAGGAAGATTCTCGGGGTTGTGGCGAGCCATCTTTTTCATCTTCTCGTACTGGGAAAGGTTGCCATCATAGGGAAAGGGGAGCGATACTATCCATTTTCGCTCTGCCGAAGGAAGGGTGTCAAGAGCTTGTAATCCTTTCTTATACACGAGATAGGCATATTTCCGAGGGATATTTGTCGCTACAATAGGGAGTTTTTCTCTTTTTGCCAAATCCACCCAAGGCTTGTAATCGGTCTTATAGTTCTTCCATAGGCGTGCCAAGGTGTCCAATCCTTTTTGGTCAATAGTTCCTTCAAGGTAGCCATCGAGGGCATCTTGGTTGTCTCGCTCGAACATTTCCGCTCCTAATATCAGCGAACGCTTGCCTAAGAGGTCTTTGGTGAGTTTTACCTCTAACCAATGAGCAATAGGATTGTTGTGATATTCTCCAAAGAGCACAATGTCCGCTTTCTTACTTTTTCTCAGTAGCTTCCTGTAGGAGGTTCGCTTGCCATTTTGAGTAAAAAAAGCAAAGGCCTCTTGAGAGAACCCCTCCGCACAGAGGAATATAGATAGGATAAATAAAATGTTTTTCATGCTTGACCATTTACTGTTCACCACTCACCGTTTACTTTATTTGGTTCCATTCTTGGGCGCGTGTAGGAGCAAGCTTGAGCAATACAGCACGTACTTCTTCCTTCTTGTCCAAGGGTTTCCCGCCTGAGAGTAGTTGTGAGATTTCATCGGCCTTGGCATCGAAAAAGAGTTGAGAGACAAAGCGGTTGATACGGCTATTGTTGATCTGGCTTAGCTCCAAGAGGGCAGCACCGATTTGGTTTTTTCCCTTTTGTATATCCTGAGCCATGAGGTCTAATCCCTGACGGTGATAGGTGTACAAAGCCTTGTGGAAACCGGCAAAGTCCTCAGCCAAGAGGTCGGTGACCATTTGCCAGCGATTGTTGGAACCATTCTGTTGCCAAGCACTATCGGAACTGCTTTGGGCATTGAGCACCACCGCAAGAGCTTGTTCAAAGTAAGGGTTTCCTCCGTTGGGGGCAAAGGTATCAGCATCCAAGCCTATGATAATCAAGGCATAATAGGCGATGATAGAGGAGAGATTGGAAGTGAAAGTATTAGGGTTGAAGTAGATCGGTTCGTTTTCCAAATAGGAAAAAGTGATATCTTTCTCTTGGTAGTTGATCAGCGGGGTGGGGTAGGTGCTGCCATATACAGGGCGGGAAGCCTGTACCTGTAGGTCGGCCTTGAAGTTGTTATTCTCATAGGAGGAGAGGGTCAGCACAAAAGAGCAGTTGATACGCTCATTCTCTCTGGCTTTGATATCCGTCCATTGGGTTTTATTGACAAATTCCTGTAGGGCACGCTGTAGTGTTACAAAAGCCCGCTGGTTGGTTTGGTTGATACGCTGGGTATTGACAGTCACACGACAGGAAAGCTCTTGTGCATTTGCCGTCATTGTGAATATAAGTAAGCAGAGTAAGATAAGTTTTCTCATAAGGATAAAATTTAAAAATTATTTCTTGGTCTCTCTCAAGAGCTGCTCATGGATAGCCTTGAGGATTTCCTCAGCGATAGAGGTCTTGGACTGTAGAGGGAAGGGGATTTCTCTGCCTTGTGCGGTGATAAAGGTCACCTGGTTAGTATCACCAGAGAATCCAGCACCCTTATCTCTAAGCGAATTAAGCACGATAGCATCTAAGTTCTTACGAACGAGCTTACCTCGGGCATTCTCCAGCTCATTCTCTGTCTCCAGGGCGAATCCCACCAAGAGCTGTTGCTGCTTACTCTTGCCTAAGGACGCTAAGATATCTTGTGTTTTGACGAGAGTTAGGGTCAGTGTATCGGTTTTTTTCTTGATCTTCTCGGGGGCCTGCTCTTGAGGCTTATAGTCAGCCACAGCCGCCGCCAATATAGCGATATCGGTATGGGTAAAGGCAGTAGTGGTAGCCTCATACATCTGAGCAGCACTCACTACTGAGACCACCCTTACACGAGGATCTATCTCATGGGGAGGGGTAGGGCCTAAGACCAAGGTAACTTCGGCACCCATACTGGTGGCGACATTCGCCAAAGCTACTCCCATCTTGCCTGAAGAAAAATTGCCTATAAAGCGCACGGGGTCTATCATTTCGTAGGTAGGTCCGGCGGTAATAAGGATTTTTTTTCCTTGGAAAAGGTGCTTTTCTTTCCAGAAAAACTCAGATAGGGCTCTTGCTATCGTCTCGGGCTCCGCCATGCGCCCCTTGCCCACCAGGCCGCTGGCTAACTCTCCATGTTCACTGGGTATCAGATGATTGCCATAAGAGGTCAAGAGGTTGATATTGTGCAGGGTGGTGGGGTGCTCATACATATCCAAGTCCATCGCAGGAGCGAAGAAGACAGGACACTTGGCCGAGAGGTAGGTGGCCAAAAGCAAGTTGTCACAGCCTCCTGTAGCCATCTTGGCTAAGGTATTGGCAGTGGCTGGAGCGATGAGGATTACATCTGCCCACTGGGCAAGCTCCACATGGTTGTTCCACTGTGCGTCACTTGTCTTGAAATCGGTGTATACCTTCTCTTTTGAGACTACCGAAAGTGTCAACGGTGTCACAAAATCATGGGCAGCTTGAGTCATAATAACCTTAACGCTTGCCTGTTCTTTGACAAGCAAGCGTATGAGGTGCGGGAGCTTGTAGGCAGCAATACCGCCACAGACTCCTATAAGTATTTTTTTCCCCTTAAGCGAGGGAAGAATATTCATGATTGTTTTTCTCATCTGTATAACGATAATATATCTCCCCATCGAGCCATTCCTTTACAGCAATAGCCTGTGGCTTAGGAAGTTTTTCGTAGAACTTGGAGACTTCTATCTGTTCCTTGTTCTCAAAAACTTCTTCTAAACTATCATTATTAATGGCGAATTCCTCCAATTTTTCTTCCAATTCGTGCTTAATTTCTGCATTGATCTGTGAAGCACGCTTGGCTATGATGGAAATAGCTTCATAGATGTTCCCTGTCTGAGCATCTATCTTGTTTTTGTCATAGGTAATAGTGCTTTGTGGTGCATCTATGCGTTTCAAATTTATCATAATTCACTTATTTTCTTTAAAATATCTTGATACATTCTATTTGCCTTTGTCATAAAGTTGGACTCAGGGTAGGTACGTGAGAATAGTTCGTAATAGCTTTTGGCTTCCTCAAAGCGTTGTTTTTCCTTACTCTTGATACTGTTTTTGGCCAGTTCATAGGCGGAGTGTAGGCGGTAGTACATCGCTTCTTCGCGGAAAGTAGAACCAGGGTTCTCTACCAAGAAGTTGTCAAAGGACTTGATTGCGGCCTGATAGTCGCGAATCTTGTCATATCCTTTGGCAATCTCAAAACTCTTGTGCTGAAGCTTGTTCAGTAGTTCCAAGACCATATTGTTCGCTTCTCTGAGATAGGCACCATTGGGGTATCTATCAATATACTCTTGTAGCTGGTCGAGAGCTTTGTAGGTAGCATCCTGATCTAAGCTGTACTTAGGAGACTCCAAAAAATTACACTTCCCCTGCAGGAACAAGACTTCTTCAGCCTTTTCACTACGGGGATAATTCTTTAGAAATCGCTCATACTGATACCCTGCCAATAGATATTTCTTTCGCTTATAGAAACTATCGGCATACATGTACAAAGCGTCTTCTCCTTGGGGACGACCGATATAGTAGCCCACCACCTTCTCCCAAAGTCGCATACTACGATTGTAGTCTCCCTTATCGTAGAGCGCTTTGGCAACTTTGTATTTTAGTTCGTAATCGTCTGATTTTAAAGCTTTTTGGTATTCACCACAGCTCGAAAAAGCAAACGAAAGAACCACTATAAAAGCAAGTACTTTTCCTTTCATATTCATTGGGCAAAGATACGCATTTTTTTGTAATTGTCAATGATTAATTGTTAATTGTTAATCGGCAATTGTTAATAAGCAATTTTCAATGATCAATGATTAATGATCAATGATCAATTTTCAATGATTAATGATCAATATTTTCCTAATTAATAGGGTGCAATAATAAAACGCAATAAATTGCGTCTCTACAGAAAACTACGCCAATCAAGGGGTTGTCTTAGTCAGCGTCAGAGTAGAGACGCAACTTATTACGTCTGAATCCATTAACCATTAATCGTTAATCATTAACCATTAACCATTAATCATTAATCATTGATTATTTGTTAGGAGTATTTTTTAGGATTTCCAACAGATATTTCCAGAATTTCTGTACAGAGGAGATACATACTCTTTCGATAGGAGAGTGTGCTCCGAGGATGGTAGGTCCGAAGCTGATCATATCGATATGTGAGAAGTGCTCTCCTAGAAGACCACATTCCAATCCAGCGTGGATAGCAGCTACTTTTGGTTTCTCTTGGAACATACGTTCATATATATCTGTGAGTACATGCAAGATAGGAGAATCTGCATTAGGCTCCCAAGCAGGGTATGATCCGGAGAATTCTACTCGGTATCCAGCCAATTCGAATGCTGCTTGCAAGCTAGTAGCCAAATCATGTTTGCTACTGTCCACAGAAGAACGAGTCATACACAAGATAGCCATTTTGCCATTTTCTACTTTTACATTAGCGATGTTGTTGCTGGCCTCTACCAAGCCCTCTACGCTGCGGCTCATAGCATATACACCAGAGTGAGCCGTAGCTACCGCTCTAACAAAGGCTAGTTGAGACTTCACATCCATTACTTTGCTAGGAGCAGTTGTTTCCTTGAAGGTGATAGAAAGATCCACTTCTACTGGGTGCAATTCTTTCTTGATAAGAGCTGCATTTTCTGCAAATTCTTTCTCAAAAGCAGCTTTGTGCTCAGCAGGAACCACTACAAGAGCTTCACTCTCACGAGGAATAGCATTTCGCAAACCTCCACCATGCAATTGGCTGATGCGTAAGCCGTATTTTTCATATTGACCGAGTAATAGGCGGTTCATCACTTTGTTAGCGTTACCGCGCCCCATATGGATATTCTGTCCACTGTGACCTCCCATCAGGCCGGTTACGCTAAGCTGGTAAGCTACTACCCCACTAGGGGTCGCTTCCTCTGTATAGTCGTGGTAAGCGGAAACGTCCACTGCACCAGCACAGCCTATGATTATCTCGTCATCTTCTTCTGTATCTAGGTTTAGGAGGATCTCTCCTGTAAGAGCTTTAGGGCTGAGCTCTTTAGCTCCTGTCATACCTGTCTCTTCGTCAGTGGTGAAGAGCGCTTCTATGGTAGGGTGTGCGATAGTCTTGCTCTCAAGGATGGCCATGATGGCAGCTACACCCAGACCATTGTCTGCCCCTAGAGTAGTACCTTTGGCACGTACCCAGTCGCCATCTATATAGGTTTCTATTCCTTGGGTATCGAAGTCGAATACAGTGTCATTGTTCTTCTGACATACCATATCCAAGTGTGACTGCAGAATGATTGTTTTTTTGTTTTCCAAACCAGCGGTAGCAGGTTTTCGGATAATCACATTTCCTATAGCATCGGAAGTAGTCTCTAAGCCTAATTTCTTACCGAAATCTACCATGAAGGCAGTGATTTTTTGTTCTTTTTTAGAGGGACGTGGCACCCCGTTGATGTCCGCAAAGCGATTCCATACCTCTTTGGGTTCTAATTCTCTAATGCTTGTACTCATTATAAAATAGATTGATAGTTAATACTTAACAAACTTAAAAGCCTACTCTTAAAAAGAAAAGGCACGCAAAGTTACGAATTTTTATTCAATTGGCATACAATAAAAGGGTATTTTTTATCTCCTCTAAAAATTCCCCTAACTCCCTTATAAAGTTAGGGGAATTTTCATTATCTTTGCCCTTAGCTTAAATAAATCATTATGAGAATATGTATCCTTAGTTTCTTTTTCTTCTTTTCCTGTACGGCTTTAGCACAAGGTAGCGTAGTTACAGGTGAGTTCAAGCAGGAGTATCGCACGATTAACCTCTATGGCAATATCCGAAAAGCACTCTTTGTATTAGAGAAAGGCAATGTATATCTTCTTGAGGATAGAGCCTATTTCCTTAAGCTCAGCCCCTTGGATGCTAAGAGGTTGGGGACTTCTCATATCTTGTTGATTCCTCTCTTTGGGGACAAAATTACCTACAAGTACGATATCCCTATTTCTTTTGAGATACTCCCGATTCCTAATGCGCCTGATGTCTATTATACTAAGAAAGCCTTCTATACCGATGAGCAAGGCAAGAAAATAACCCTCTCTTATCCTGAAGAACTGCCCTTATCCCCTATGGAGAAAATCAAAAAAGGAATCCCTATCTACTATCAAGAGATTAACAATAGAGATGACTTTCGGGATATCCCCCAGTGGATAGAGACGTTGTCTTCCACACAAAAGGTTACTATCATAAATCAGAAAAATTGGGAAGGGGTAAGCAAGGATGGAAAAAGGGTCGGAGGTTCCAAGGAGTATAAGCAAGAAAGGCTAATGAGTGAGTTGGCTCAAGAAAAGCTAAGTTATATAAGGGATTTTCTAAGCAGTATAGTACCTTTACCAGAAAAGCCTACCCAAGAAGATTGGCGGAAATGGTGGCAACGGTTCCAAAACTACTCCTTTCCCTTGGTCAAACACCTACCTGTTCATATAGAAACTTTTCAGGAATTTATTGACAGCTATAGGCTCTATGCTTTGGACAAAGAGACTCAGAAAGTATATAACCTTGCCCAAGGAACTGAGTATTATCCAGTCCCAGAACTCTTGGTGTTTGATGTTCAAAATGACAAAGTAGAACGAGGACGTATCTATTCGGAAAAGCAGCCTGATGCTACTGCTTTTGTGACTTTTTATGCTCAAAATGATACACTATATACGCTTAATAGTCATTTTGTTTGGGCAAAATATGTTCCTAAAAGGGTGAATGATTCCCTCTTCTACCAGCAGATAGCCCGTGCCGAGGTGGCTCCTGTGGCTAACAAATCCTATCGTAAAGCTTCTTATCAAGATATTGAATATGAAATAGTACAGGCCTACACCACTGCTGAATGTATGTATTCCCTTGTGCAAAAAATAGATACAAAGGAGTTTCAAGTGATGACGCTCGATACTAAAACAGGTAAGATAGAGGGGAAGATACCGCTCAACCCTTTACTGGACAATCCTAAGAAGTTAGAGCACCACACACAAGATATTGCCACAGGAGCGACAGATAACTTTGTATTTCAGTTGAAAACAGAAAAGGGGGTCTATTTTCTAAAGTGCAATGCTACCAAGCTACTTGAAAAGACTCTTTTAGGAAAGGAATTTGAGTGGGGAACTACTTATCTAAGCTGGGGAAAAAAACAGTATTATGGAGATATGGATGCCAATGATACTTTTGACTTCTACTCTATTGCCTCTCCTTCGCAAAAGCATAGTGTATCTTCACCGGATGATATCTATGACACCCAAATTATGGAGCAGGACGAAGAGTCTGTTGTGGCTTTTTATGAGTATTATGATGGCTTTTTCAGCGGGCTAAAGATGCAACGCCTTGACAAAGATACACACGCCCTGAAGGGAGAAAGCTCTTTGTTATACCAGTATTTTCCTGTGGAAGAGCTTTCAAGCGTAAATACGCCAAGTTGCCTAAAAGCCTTTAAGATCAATGGACAATGGCATGTCTTTTTTGCTAAAGAAAAGCGATATTACTGGGTGAAGGTTAAGTAATATAAATTGTTATCTAAGGTTTATGAACATAAAGAATTTTTTTGGGTCAATAATAAAAAAACAACTCGATATAGACGTCAGCGATTCAGGGCTGCTCATCAATAACGAACTTTTGTTAGAGTTCTCTGTGCCTCGACTTACAGAAGTATTCGGCAAACCTCGGATCTCTCTTATCACCGATGAGGGATCTCCATATAAGGCTATGTATCTATGGGATAGCTTGGGAGTGTATGTCTTTGAGAAAAAGGACGAAACGCTTTCCACCCTTGCCTTTAGAGTGGTGGATGATAAGGATTGGCAGCGGAGGGTTACCTTTGATTACTTTGCCTTCCGACCCAAGGGACTCTTTACGGGGGATTTTACCATAGCAGGGAAATCTCCTTTGTCCTATATCTCCAAGGAGCGATGTACAGATCCTTTTGGACTTGATGTAGCGTTGGATACTTGGACTGTTAGTTGTGTCTATACTGAAAAGCTAAGTGAAGTGCTTGAAGACCTTTCTAAGAAGGCGATAGCGGGGCGGGTAGCACAGGAAGCAATGCCTTTTCGTGATTATGAGGTGAGTTACGTCCCTGATGAGGCTTATCCAAGTAAGGAAAAAGACCCCAACAAATGGGCGGTTCCGCAGCCAGAGGAAAAATGCTTACAGTTTAAGAACTTTAATTTTAAATTGGCCGTTGTACAGGAGCTCATGTATGTCCAAGAGGTGCTAAAGCCCAAGTTCGATGTATATGATTTCTGTGAGAACTATACCAAGCGTGACATAGACCCTGAGGGGTATTACTTTGAAATCATTCCCGAGGTAAAGAAATGGTTTCAGGACTTGCCGATTCCTGCTTCTTTGGCTTCTTTGGTGACAGAATTGTACTTTGATGGAGGCAATGAGATCTATGCACAGCTGATACCCTTTTGGGATGGAGAGAGCGATGATTTTGACATTGAATCCCTTACAGAAGAGGATATCCGCCAGTTCCCTAATCTAAAGACGATAGATGGCACCGCTATTCTTATGTCTGAGAAGGTAAAAAACTTCTGTAAAGAAAAAGGGATATCATTGGCTAATTAGCCAATGAGCTACTAAACTTATTGATAATTAATAATTAACAACTGATGCGTACACTTGTTATTGGTGATATACATGGGGCTTATTACCCTCTGCTTCAGGTGATGGAGCGGGCTGGGGTTACTCCCGATGACCTACTGATCTTCTTGGGCGACTATGCCGATAGGGGCATCCATACCCCTAAGGTACTCGACTACCTTATCGCCCTACAAGACACCCATCGGGTGATCTATCTCAGGGGCAACCACGATGTCTTGTGTTGTGATTTCCTCTTGGGCAAACCCATGTCCCCCCTCTGGCGTTCTCATGGGGGCAAGGCTACCGAAGAGGCTTATAAGGAGTATACTAAGGACGACAAACAGCCGCATATCGACTTCCTTCAGTCACTGAGGAACTACCTTTTGGATGGGCAAAATCGCCTTTTCCTCCATGCAGGCTTTACAGATAGGGGAGGGGTGGCGCACGAGTTTTTTACGGAAAATTTCTATTGGGACAGAACCCTATGGGAATTAGCCCTTGCTACCCCTGAAGATATGCCTCTCTCTGATCCATATTACCCTAAGCGACTTAGCCTATACAAGGAAATCTATATAGGGCATACTCCTACCCTTAACTATGGCTCAGTCCAACCTATGTGTCGCCACCATATATGGAACCTCGATACAGGGGCGGGCTTCATTGGGCGTGTAACCCTTATGGATATAGAGACCAAAGAGTATTGGCAGAGCGACCCCGTAGTAGAGATGCAATAAATTGCGTCTTAATTCGTAGATTTTTAATTTATATTGTCTTAGAAAACAGCAAACAGGCAAGAGAAGTCATATCTCTTGCCTGTTTTGTTATTATTGTTATCTCAGACTTAGTTCTTTCTTGAAAGGAGAATTCTCAGTACATACCAGAATAGAAGCATGACAGAGGCAAATAGTTGTAGGGCGGCACCTACATATTGGTCGGTAGTGTATTCATTTTTGATAGCATAAGTCTCATAGAGAATACCTCCAGCGGCCAATACCACCATTCCTATAGAAAACCAAAGACCAAGCTCAAACCCAAAGAGAGCACCAGCTACGATAAGCCCTAAGGAGAGAAAACCGCCTATGATAAGCACACTTCTAAGGAAAGAAAAGTCCAAACGTGTCATGAAAACCACCGCAGTAAGCCCTGCAAAAAGCGAAAGGGTGATAATCGCTGCTTGCCAAAGCACTTCTGTACCTACATAAGCTAACGCCATATAGATCAACGGAAGGAAGATGATTGACTCCAAAAGCACATAGAATCCCAAGCCTAAGTATTGGGTATTCTTATTCAGCGAGTGAGACCATTTGGCGGCCATAACAGACCCCAACCAGAATCCGCCTATGATCAAAAGCCAAATAAATCTTCTGCCGAACATCGCCTCGATAAGCTCCACTGGAACCAAGTGCAACAAAGCCGTTTCCACGAGGATAAACGCCAAAATAGCCAAGGCTACATGGGTGTAGGTCTTGCGGTAGAATGCTGCTCTCTCACTACTTGTAGAATAAGCAACTAATTCATTATCCTTTTGATAATGAGAATTGTAGCTACCTTTGTTGTAGCCAGAATTGTAATTTGTCTCCATAATGACATTATTTTAGACCGCAAATATACGAAAATATTTTTTAATGTTCAATGATTAATACTCCTTAATAATTAACAATTAACCATTGAAAATTAATCATTAAAAATTGTATATTTGCCCTTGCTTTTTGGGTTTCTGGATAAGAGAATCTCAAGAGTCTGTGGCTATATATTAGCCATTAGGGTAGGAATGGGAATCTTCACAGGGCGTGTGACCCTTATGGATATAGATACTAAAGAGTATTAGCAGCGTGATCTCATAACAGAGATGCAATTTGTTGTTTCTTAATTCATTGCATCTTAATTCATAGATTTTTAATTTATATTGTCTTATAAGACAGCAAGCAGGCAAGAGATAAGACTTCTCTTGCCTATTTTGCTATTATTGTTATCTCAGACCTCTTGGAAAACGACTGAGAATCTTCAATACATACCAGAATAGAACCATGACAGAGGCAAATAGTTGTAGAGCGGCACCTACATATTGCTCGGTAGTGTATTTATTTTTGATACGATAAGTCTCATAGAGAATAGATCCAGCGGCAAATGCCACCATTCCTATAGAAAACCAAAGACCTACATCATTTCCAAAGAGAACGCCAGCTACGATAAGTCCCAAGGAAAGAAAACCGCCTATGATAAGCACACTTCTAAGGAAAGAAAAGTCCAAGCGTGTCATGAAAACCACGGTAGTAATCCCTGTAAAAAGCGATAGGGTAATAATCACCGCTTGCCAAAGCACTTCTGTATAACTCATCATTACGGCCGCGCCGATAAACGGGAAAAAAAATATCGCTTCCAAAAGCACATAGAATCCCAAACCTAGGTATAGGGTATTCTTATTGAGCGAATGAGACCATTTGGTAGCCATAAAAGACCCCAACAATAAAATGCCAACCTCAAAAAAAGCAATAAAGGGTGCTGCAAACATATCCTCAATAAAATATGGAGGAATCAAGCGAAACAAAGCCGTTTCCACAAGGATAAACGCCAAAATAGCCAAGGCTACATGAGTATAGGTCTTGCGGTAGAATGCCGCTCTTTCGCTCTCTGTAGAGTAAGCGACTAATTTATTATCCTTTTGATAATGAAAATTGTAGCTACCTTTGTTGTAGCCTGAATTATAATTTGAATCCATAATCATAAGGTTATTTTTAAAGCGCAAAAATACAAAAATATTTCTTAATAATCAATGATTAATGATAAATAATCAATGATTAATGACAACCACTCACTGCTTTCTAATAATTAACAATTAGCCATTGACAATTAACAATTAAAAATTGTATATTTGCCCTTGCTTTTTGGGTTTCAGGATAGAGGGCTCTCGATAGCTTGTAACTATTTATTAGCTTTCAGAACTTATGGGCTAAAACCCCTTACCTCCTGCAACCCTAAGAATCCCTAAAATTCCCTAAAAATGGACACTATCCTACACAATCTTCAGCACGTACAAGCACGTATCGATAAGGCCTGTCAGGCTGCTGGCCGCGACCCTAAAGAGGTCAAGCTCCTACTGGCTACCAAGACTGTTACTCCTGAGCGCATCCAGCAGGCATTTGCTGCCGGCTACACCCTTATTGCGGAAAATAAGGTACAGGAACTCAAAGAAAAATACGAGGCGCTCAAGGCGACCCCGCATACCAACCACTTCATAGGACACCTACAGACCAATAAGATCAAGGATATTCTCAAGTATGACGTTAGCTGTGTCGAGTCTTTGGATCGCTACGATTTAGCAGAGAAGCTCCACCAAAAGCTCTCTCAGGTAGGAAGAGAGATGGACGTATTTATACAAGTGAATACCTCTGGCGAAGAGAGCAAGTTCGGCGTGGCTCCTGAGGAGGCCTTAGCGCTTACCCAGCAAGTGGCACAGCTGCCTACCCTCCATATCCGTGGGCTGATGACCATTGGCCTTTTCAGTGCGGAAGAGGACAAGGTGCGCAAGTGCTTCCAGCTACTCAAGAGCATCCAACAACAGATCTTTGCCCTGAACCTCCCCGATGTACAGCCTTATGAACTCTCCATGGGGATGAGCGGCGACTTGGAAGTTGCCATTGCCGAAGGAGCTACCATCGTAAGGGTGGGAACCGCAATTTTCGGCGAGCGTATCTATCCGGATAGTTATTACTGGAACGAGCAAAAAGCCTAACCCCTGCCGCCTATGTACTATACCGATGTAGCCCTTCCGCTACCCCTACGCCAAGCCTTTACCTATGAGGTCAATCCCGAACAAGCGGATTTCCTCAGGGCAGGAATGCGCGTGGTGGTGCCTTTTGGCAAAGCCAAAATATATACAGGGGTGGTCATCCGTGTACATCAGCACAAACCGTCCTATCCTACGAAACCTATTGAGTTTATTCTCGATGAGCAGCCCATGCTCTCTTCCAGACAGCTACAACTCTTCTCATGGATAAGTGCCTACTACCTCTCCACCTTCGGAGAAGTGCTCAAGATGGGCATGCCTTCTTCCTTGCTCTTAGAGAGTGAAACCATAGTGGAGAAGACCTCTACGCCAATCACTGTCGCCACTCTCTCCGATGAGGAGTTCTTGGTCTACGAGGCGCTGGGGCAGGCCTCTGCACTGACCACCAAGGAAGTAGGGAAGGTGCTCCAGAAGAAAAACCCCATTGGGGTGCTTAAGTCATTACTCGAGAAGGATGCCATTCGCCTAAGTGAAAAGATTTTTGAGAAATACCAACCCAAGGTAGAGAAATACCTACGCTTGTCCCCTGTCTATGAGGATAGGAATGCGCTCAATACCCTTTTGGAGGGCGATACCCTCACCTCCAAGGCACAAGAAAAGCTCCTCTGGGCTTTTGTGGCCTTGCGCTCTCAGAAACAGACGCGCATCACCCCGCAACAGCTCTTGGAAAAGGCTGAGGTAAGTGCTTCTGTACTGAAAAAAATAGTGGAAAAAGGAATCTTGGAAGTGTATACCGAGGCGGTGGATAGGGTCTCTTTTGCCTCCGATAGCGATACATGGGAGCTCACTCCTGCCCAGCAAAAGGCCTTAGAAGAGGTACAGGAGCAATTCGCTCAGAAGAATACAGTTCTACTACAAGGGGTGGCGGCTTCGGGGAAAACCCTCCTTTATAGCCAGCTCATAGAGCAAACACTCGCTCAGGGGAAAAATGTCCTCTACTTGGTTCCCGAAGTAGGTCTCAGCGTACAGCTGATGAACCGTTTGGAACATTTCTTCGGGGACAAAATGAGTGTCTATCACGGCAAATATTCTTCCCATGAGCGGGTCGAGGTGTGGAACAATGTCTTGGCCAATAAGCCCAAGGCACAATTTGTGCTCGGGGTAAGAGCGGCTGTCTGCTTACCTTTCTACGACTTGGGACTGGTTATTGTCGATGAGGAACACGATCTTTCCTATAAGCAGGAACAGACCCCCCCACGATTTCAGGTAAGGGATACCGCACTGATGTTGGCACACTTACACGGGGCAAAGACACTCTTAGGCTCGGCTACACCTTCTGCAGAGAGTTACTACAATGCTCAAGTGGAAAAGTACGGTTTTGTACAGCTCCTTGAGCGCTATACGGGGATACAAGCCCCCACGATCGAGTTGGTAGACCTCAAGGAGAAAACCAAGAAAAAGGAGCTCCAAGGACACTTCTCCGATACCCTTCTGGCAGCTATCGAGCAGACACTCGCCCAGCATAGACAAGTGATTCTCCTACAAAATCGCCGTGGCTATGCGCCCTATCTACAATGTGACAAATGTGATACAATTCCCCAGTGTCCCAACTGTGATGTCTCCCTCACCTATCACCAATTGCAGAACCAATTGCGCTGCCACTACTGTGGGTATACCATTCCTACTCCTATGAGCTGCCCTGCTTGTGGCGAGCATAGTTCCCTCAAGACAAAAGGACTCGGTACTGAGAAGGTAGAGGAAGAGTTGTTACAGTTTTTCCCTAAGGCACGTATAGAGCGTATGGATATGGATACCACCAAGGGGAAATATGGGTTTGAGAAGATTATCCACCACTTCGAGCGGGGAGAAACGGATATCCTTGTCGGCACACAGATGGTGAGCAAGGGACTGGACTTTCCCAAGGTAGGATTGGTTGGGGTGATGAATGCCGATTTGTTCCTTCATCAGCCGGACTTTCGTGCCAGCGAACGCGCTTTCCAGCTGCTAAGCCATATAGCAGGCCGTGCCGGTCGCAAGCAGCAAGGGCGGGTACTCATACAGACCTATAACCCTTTCCAAGAAACGCTACAAAGGGTCAAGGAGGGCGACTATATGGGAATGATAACCACACAACTGGCTGAACGGCATGATTTCCATTACCCTCCCTACTATCGCCTGATACGTATCTCCTTCCGCCATAGGGAGCTTGAGCGTATCAATCAGGCAGGACAGTGGTTTGCAGACGGCTTGCGTACAGGGCTTGCTGCTTATTCCGTGGAAGTACTCGGGGCAGAGTTTCCCCCTATCTCGCGTATTCGCAATGAGTATATCAAGCATATCTTGCTCAAGATAGCCCCTAAAGTGCCTTTGCCCGTGGTTAAGGACTATATCCTCCGCTTAGAACAGAGTTTCTACTCCACAGCGCTTTTCCGCCCTGTAATGCTTTCCTATAATGTAGATCCTTAAAAACAGGGAAGAGGTGACAGCTAATAATGCGAATCAAGGGTTTAATTTTTTTTGTAGCATCTAATTCGTTAAGACGCAATAAATGGCATCTCTACGGATGACTACTTTCTTACATGATTTTCCCAATAGTATTCTCTCGGGCTAAGACGATCAGCAGGTCGTCCTGACTTAGGCGTACATTGGGGTCGGGGGTCACGTTCATCTTGCCATCGGAATGCTTTACCGCAAGGATGTTGATCTCATACTTGTGTCGCAAGTTCAGCTCCATCAGTGACTTGCCTACATAGCTCTTGGGGATCTTTACCTCCGAGATAAAATAATCCTCCGAAAACTTAAAGTACTCTATAATAGAGGGGTGCAGCATCGAATATGCGATTTTCTCTCCCATCAGTTCCTCGGGGAAGACTACCTGTGTCGCCCCTATCTTCTCCAAGACCTTCCCTTGGGTATGGTTTACCGCCTTACAGATAATATGATTAATCCCTAACTCCTTCAGGTGTAGGGTGATAAGAATACTTGCTTGTATATTGTCCCCGACACTGACAAAAGCCATGTCGAAATCGTCCTTGACTACATTCTTCAGAGCAATCTCGTCTGTAGCGTCCAGAATCACCGCTTCGTCCAGGATACCCTCGTTAAGCGCCTGCTTGATAAGTTCCTCGTTCGAGTCTATCGCCATCACGGTAGCTTTGTTCTTATATAGGGTCTTGGCAACGGACTTGCCAAACTCTCCCAATCCAATCACTAAAAAATTCTTCTTCATACGTTTATCCGATTAATATGTTTTCCTTAGGATATTTGTATTTGCCTACATTGCGTTCTCGGGAGAAAGCCAAGACAATGGTCAGAGGTCCCACCCTACCTAAGAACATGGTAATGAGCAAGATCACCTGCGAGGGAGTACTCAGCCACGAGGTAAGTCCCATCGAAAGGCCACAGGTCGAGAAAGCCGACATCAGTTCGAAGAGTACCTTGATAGGTTCCTTATCCCTATCAAAATACATCATCAGGATTGCCATTATCATAATATAGGAGGAGGCGATAAATACCAAGGTTGATGCCTTATTGAACAACTGCCAGGAGATACGCCTTTTAGAGTATTCTATATACCGCTTGTTCAGTAGGGAGGTGCGTACCCCAAGATAGAGAATCCCAAAGGTTGTTGTCTTGATACCACTCCCAGTGGAGTTGGGCGAAGCACCTATGAACATCAGTAGCATGCACAACAATGCTGTAGCCCCTGAGATACCTGCTAAAGATACCGTGCTGAACCCCGCCGTGCGTAGGGACGCCGAATGGAAAAAACTTACCAAAAGACGCTGCTGAACACTCCCATCCGTTAGCTCCCCTGTATAGCGGTATTCTAAAATGAAAAATAAGAAAGTACCCACTCCCAAGAGAAGTAAGGTGATTAGGGTGGAAAACTTGGAATTAACACTGATCTTCCGCCTCTTGCCTATGAGGTATTCGTAGAGCTCAATAATGGCTGTAAAACCTAAGCCTCCGAAGATAACCAATAGGGAGATGATGATATTCATGCCCCAATGCATAGTATACCCCTCCAAGCTATCACGAAACAGAGAGATGCCGGCATTGCAAAATGCAGATACTGAGTGAAATATGCCATAATAAAGAGCTTTGTACCACGGATATTGTCCCACAAAGACAAAAAAGAGCAGTGCCGCTCCTATGGCCTCGATAAGTAGCACAACGAAGACAACCTTCTTGATATGCGAATATAGGTCTATCTTGGCCTCGTGGTTGAGTCCCTCCGAGACCAAGCGCTTGGTATAAAAGCTGATTTTCTTGGTGATGAGCAGTATAATCACCGAGGATAGGGTGAGGATTCCTAATCCGCCTAATTGTATGAGCAAGAGTACTATTACTTCCCCATATATAGAAAAAGTGCTGTGTACATCACAGACAGTAAGCCCTGTGACGGTTACCGCTGAAGTCGCTGTAAAGAGAGCCTCGAAGAAGGTAAAACCGCCTCCACTCACATGAGCAAATGGCAAGGACAACAGCAGGGTGCCCACCATGATTAGGGCGAGGAAGGAGAGTATGATAAAGGTATAAGGCGAACAGTTACGTAACATGTCTTTGGGCTTGTGAAGATATCGTTCTATCTTAGGCTATTAGAACTTGTAATCTATTGAAAATTAGAAAATTAAAAAACTCTGACACAAAGTGCAAAAGTACTAATTAATTATCATATTCCCAAAGTATTTTTTAGACAAACTTAGTGTAAGGGGATTTTTGATTTATATACTTGTCAGTCAGTGGTTTATATAATAAAGAGAGGAAAATGGTTGAGGGGAAATGATTGCAAACAAATCTATGCAAAACAACGCGACACAGCAACTAAGACACCTTGCAGGAATTGAAGCTAATACTTTTCAACTTCACGAGATGAAAAAGGATATATCGGGAATGAAAACCATTCTTGGGAATATAGAAACAAAGGGAATAAAGATGAGGACATAAACCTATTTTGAGAAAAAAACGTATCTTTGCGGGAGAAATAAATAACTTTCATTCAAATGAAAAAGATTATAATTTTTACAGCATTCTCGTGTATCTGTCTAAAAATAAATGCTCAGGATATTATTTATACTATTTCAAAAGATAGTATCTTAGCTAAAATAATAGAAGTTAATGATACTGATATTAAGTATAAAAAATGGGAAAATATAGAAGGAGCTTTATACTCAACCTCTAAAAAAAACGTTCACAAGATTGTTTATCAGAGTGGAATGGTAGAGAACTATACTAATTATTTTAAACGACAAAAAGAGCCTAATTTAATTAAAGGTTCAAGGATTTTTTTAGACTTTATTCCTACTGAAAATGAAGAAAACGTAAATGGTGCTGATGCTAAGGAGATGTTGAAAGAATATTTAAAAGACGAGACAAGCTGCATGGTTGTTGATTCTATAGATGAAGCAGATTTTTTAATGAACTTATCCGTAATTAAAGGATTTGCAGACGCTTGAAAGGCTAAGATAACTCTAATATATTTAGGTAATAAAAAAGAGGTTTTTAGCACAGAATGGGTTAAAGGATTCTCTAATGCTTTTTATAGATATTCAGGAACAAGACACGCTATCGCTCGTATTGTAAAAAATAAGCTATCTAAAAAGTATCCAGCTGCGTTCTATCAAAAATAGACAGGCATTAAATTGAAGCCATAATAAAAGCCCCTTAATAGGGGCTTTTTCTATATCTCTATTTTCAACTGTTTAAGCATCTCCCTATCTTTCTTGGCTTTATTGATCTGATAGATAGCAGTAGTGTTTTTATTGGTATGGGAAGCCAATAACATAGCGGTGTCACTATCCAAATTATCAAGCATATAGTGCTTGAGGGCGTAAAAGTCAGCTTCAATGCCGAGTTTATCCTTTACATTTCGTTTCCAAAAGCGGGTAACAATCTCAGTATTATTGTTTATGGCTTATTAGTCTTTTTACGATAGGGGAAACCTTTAGGATATTTCTTTTCATAGCGAGGGTCAAAGAACATGCATTGTACATACCAATCTTTGTCCAAATCTTTTTTAGTAGCTTTTTGCCAGTTGGCAGGAGATACCCAAAGTTCGGTATAGCTACACCCTTGAATAGTATTTGTTATCATTTTGCTTGTAATTTTTACCTTGCCGTTTACCTTGCCGTTTTGGTGAAATTACAAACGAAATTTTAGCCTTAAAATAGCTGTAACACATTGAGTGGAAGAGTGTTACACTTAGTGACCGCAAGAGGATTCGAACCCCTAACCCTCAGAGCCGAAATCTGATATTCTATCCAGTTGAACTATGCGGCCTTTTTAGTGAAATATTTATATTTTATGATAGTACACGCTTTACTACAGTGGCGATGAGCTTGCCATCGGCCTTACCGGCGAGTTCCTTGTTGGCCTCACCCATGACCTTGCCCATGTCTTTCATGGACGAAGCTCCCAGGCGGGCTACAATGGCACGTATGGCGGTCTCCACAGCTTCTTCGGAGAGCTGCTCAGGAAGGAACTTAGCGATGATTTCCGCTTGTGCCAGCTCCGGAGTAGCCAAGTCCTCTCTGCCTTGTTTCTGGTAGAGCTCAGCACTCTCCTTGCGCTGCTTTACCAAGCGCTGTAAGAGTTTTATTTCCTCTTCTGCTGAGAGAGTATCTCCTGCAGAAGCCTCTGTTTTGGCTAAAAGGATAGCTGATTTTACAGCACGTAAGGATTCCAAAGCAATAGTATCCTTTGCCTTCATCGCCTCCTTAAGGGCTTCCATTATCTTTGATTCTAAACTCATAACTTTCAATTTAGGTAATAATGCAAGAATAATTAAACAAAACAAATAAGTAAGTAGCTATTCTTTAGATATAGCCTTTAATTTAGTGGTTGCTGTTTTGAGCTTCTGAAATACTGAATTTCTATAAAATCTTCCCCATTTTTGTTTCTAACTTCAAAAAATATCAGAAATCTTCCTTTGAGAATGGGTCTTACATAGAGATTAAGTTTTTCATTGTATCTACCTAAGTACAAAGGATTGTTGGAAAGCTCATAGATTAATTTTTCAATCTCAAATAATATTTTGTCAGAATAGGAGGGAGTTTCATTATGGGTGTCCCAAAATTCAAGATTTTCTTTCAAATTTTCCAGAGCTTTGTCTGTCCAAACTATTTCCATTTTCTTTCCCTTAGTTCTCTAATTTGATTGAAAACATCTTCATTCTTTGTTACCATACCCAACTTTCCTTGCTCCTTTGATATAGCTATATTTTCAATATCTTCGGGGGTAAGGATGCTGAAATAATCTTCCTCTTCCTCAAAATTAATATCAGTTGCTATTCCTTTTAAGAATCTCTCTATGTAAGGAATATCAGCCTCTTGAACTATTGCTTGTAATCTGATGGCACTCATAATTTTTATTTTTGGCAAAGGTAATAATTATTAATGATTAATGATGCAAATCAATAGTTAAAAAGCAAATGAGTAGCTATTCTTCACGCTTCAAAGTGCAAAGGTACATCTTTTTTTAAGACTATGGAAATTTTAGCTGTAAAAAATTTTACCTTTTCCTCTGCTCTCCCAAAGGACTTTCTAATGCCGGAATAGAGGCTGGTCACTTCTCATATTCGACTACTTCCATATGGGAGATATTCCCCTCGGTAATCTCAAAGCGCAGCATGGTACGGCTCTTTTGGGCGCCATATTTGCCAATAGCCCCAGGGTTCAGGTGTAGCAGTTCATATTTCTTGTCATAGATGACCTTTAGGATATGCGAATGGCCTGCGATAAATATCTTTGGTTTCTCCTGCACGAGCCATTGGGGAATGCCCTTGGCATAGTGCGTGGGGTAGCCCCCTATATGAGTCATGGCCACCCGTACCCCCTCACATTCGAAAAGCTGTCGCTCAGGAAAAAGAGCGCGTATCTCGGTTCCATCTATATTGCCATAGACACCCCTGAGGGGTTTTACCGCCTGTAGCTGCTCGGCTACCGCAAGGGAGCCAAAATCCCCGGCATGCCATACCTCATCTGCCCATAGGGCATGCTGGAGGATGGCCTGATCCATATAGCTATGAGTATCGGACAAGAGTAGTATCTTCATGGGGTTATATTTCTATCTTCTCCAGTGTCATAGAGCGAGAGCCTTTGACAAGGAAAAGGGTGTCGGAAAAAGGATGAGCTGCTAAGTAGCTATTGGCCTCTGCTGGGGAGGCAAACTTAAGGAAGTCGGTCTGTGTCCGCCCGAAATTCTCTCCTATGAGTAGTACGGCCGTCCATGGGTAGGTGGCTATATCGGTAACTAACTGTTGGTGCTCTCTCTCACTGTAAGCCCCCAATTCCTTCATATCTCCCAGAATGAGCACTTTATGTGCAGAGGGGAGGGCTTGGAAAGCCTCTATAGCAGCGTGCATGCTGCTGGGGTTGGCGTTGTAGGCATCCATCAGTACCCTATTGCCCCGAGTCTTTTCGACAAACTGGGAGCGGTTGTTGGTGGGTATATACCCCTCCACACCTCGGCGAATCGCCTCAGCACTGAGCTTGAAGTAGCGCCCTATACACATGGCCGCGGCTATATTGGTGGCATTGTAATTGCCTATCAGAGCGCTGGAGAACTCCTGCCCTGCCCACTCAAGGGTGACGGTGGGGATACTCTTTAGGAGGCTTAGCTGGAGGTTGGCGCCCTCTCTGCCCTCCAGTGAAAACGAATAGGTGGGCTCGTAGCCCTCCAGTAGCTCTCGCTGCAAAGAGTTGTCCTCGGAAAAGAAAATACACTTATTGTCTTTCTTCAGGTATTGGTATAGCTCACTTTTGGCACGAATCACCCCCTCGAAGGAACCGAATCCCTCCAAGTGAGCACGACCGAAGTTGGTGATATAACCGAAATCTGGATCGGCTATCTGGCAGAGTCGGGCGATCTCCCCAGGGTGATTGGCGCCCATCTCCACGATGGCAATATCCGTCTCGGGGGTCAGGCGCAGCAGGGTAAGGGGTACGCCTAAGTGGTTGTTCAGGTTTCCTTCCGTCTTGAGCGCGTGAAAAGATTGGTTGAGCACACTGTAGATGAGCTCTTTGGTAGTAGTTTTTCCATTGCTTCCTGTCAGGGCAATGATGGGAGTACCCAATTTTTGGCGGTGATAAGTCGCCAACTCTTGGAGCGCCCATAGGGTGTCCTTCACCACGATAGCCTTGGGCTCTGAGCTCCATTGGGGATCGTTGGTAACAACCCACTTAGCCCCTTTCTCAAGGGCTAAGGGGACAAAGGTATTGCCGTCAAAGTTTTCCCCCTGAAGGCAGAAAAAAAGAGTGTCCTTCAGTTCCTTGCGGGTATCGGTAGTGACCCCCTTACTTTCTTGAAATTTTTCGTATAACAACATTTTTTCTATAAAATCAAGGTGAGATCTATGTAAATATTTTATTTGTCCTTTATCCTCCTACGAACACCAATTTGTTCTCATGAGAAAGTTCCTCAGAGAAGTGATAGCCTCCTTTTTGGAAGCCCTTGAGCTGCTCAAGAGTAGTCACTCGTTCTTGGGCTATATAGCGTACCATCAGCCCACGGGCGCGCTTGGTGTATAGGACAATAGTTTTGAGTGTGTCGCCCTTCCAGTTCTTAAAGACAATATCTACCACAGGTAGGGGTAGTTTCTTGCGGTTGATCACCTTGGTGTACTGGTCGCTGGCGAGGTTCACCACAGGTTCGTCCTTTTCAAGTTCGTCCTTGAAGGCTTGGGTGAGCTTCTCTTCCCAGAACTCGTACAGGGTAGCCTT
The DNA here is from genome assembly GCA_963528845.1 of uncultured Capnocytophaga sp. GTDB lineage: Bacteria > Bacteroidota > Bacteroidia > Flavobacteriales > Flavobacteriaceae > Capnocytophaga. The sequence goes on from CAURXJ010000004.1 coordinate 35,306, forward strand.
TCCGGCTACCGAGAGCTTGGTGCCCATCTCGAGGCGGTATGGTGCAATCAGGTCTAAGGGTCTTACGATCCCATAGAGTCCAGAGAGAATGCGCAATCGATCTTGTAGCCATAGCACCTCCTCGCTCGAGAGAGTATCAGCATCCAACCCGTCATATACATCGCCCCTATAGGCAAAGAGAGCCTCTTTGGCGTTCTTTTCATTCAGGGGCAGGGCGATCTCTTGGTGGTATTGCCAGCTCTGCTCGGCTATACGAGGGGAAATGTCCATCAGGGGAGCCAGCTCTCGTGGCGATAGGGCTCTTAGGGGAGCCAAAACCTGCGCTATTTCCTTCTGGAAAAGCGCTTGTGTGGGAAGGCCTACCATGGAGTAAGAGGCGGAAGAGGCAGCCATTCGTTTGGCAGGGGATAGTAGAATCTTCATTAGGAAAAAAGAGTGATAAGGTCTTGGATAATACTTTGTCCCTTGTCTTGGTTGTACCACTTCTGGAGGTCTTCCTTGAACTCAGGAGAGAGCTTGCCATGCTCCTTTTTGTAGGCTTCTACCATGGCGGTAGCGGTTTTGGGGCGAGGTCCCCATACGTGTAATACTTTTCCGGTAGTCTTGTCAGAGATGATAAGGATAGGAATGGCCTTGCCTCCATTGGTAAGGTATTGGTTCATCAGCTCAGGATTCTCATCGCGGAGCACTATCGAAAGGTGAATATGCGGATTTGCCTCGGCCACCTTGGCAATTACGGGTAGGATCTGTGCTGCATCCGCACACCAACATTCGGAGATAACCACCCAAGACTGCTCTCCTGTAAGGTTGGCAAAAAAAGCAGTCTGCTCAGCCGTGAGCTCCAAGGTGTTGTCCAAGCGCTTGATACGCTGGCGGTTAAGCTTAGTGAGGGATACCATGAACTCGGATTGATCTTCTCCTGAGGTTTTTCCTTCTTTTAATAGATTGTCCATCAGCTCTTTATAGCTTTCATAGGTGTAGGTTTCTGCCATAATATATTTTTTTATCGTTATCAGCGCACAAAGGTACAAAAAAAAGTGGACAGTGAGCAGTGGACAGTGAATAGAACTCCATAGGAGCGAGCTTGTAGCTTGAGTCTTTTCTATTGGGAGCGTTTTGCTCGTACTTTATAGCTCTGAAACACTATTTTATAGACTAAAAATTGGGTTATGTAAAAGTATTTTTATATATTTTGAATAGGATTCAATTATTTTTTGTATAATATTTTAGGTATAAATGCTTTTCAACAACTATTTATCTAAAAAACAGCAATTTATATAATATATTTTTTTTCTTTTTCTTCTTTTTTTAAAAAAAATCATGCAAAAAATTGTTTTTATCATTTTTAATTTGTACCTTTGCAGAAAATTAGAGCTTTAAAAGCTTATTTAAAAACAAAAATCAAACTAATTTTTTAAATTTTTAAGTTATGTCAAAGATAGCAAACACATTATTAGGCTTAGCAGCTGGAACAGCTGTAGGAGTAGGTTTGGGGATTCTTTTTGCCCCAGACAAAGGAAAAAACACACGTAAAAAAATTAAAGATTCTATAACTGATAAAGTGGATGAATTGAAAGAACAAGTAGAAAGTCTTACTAAAAATTTGCGTAAGAAAACATCCGATCTAAAAGAATCTTTAGAAGAAAAGGTAGATAATCTTTTAGCTGAATCGAAGGATAAATCAGAAGATATCATTAATCTATTAGAGAAAAAAATAGCTTCTATGAAAAAAGAGGCTAAAAAATAATTGAGCAAATATTAATAGAAACATTTTTAAATTTTATCAGACATGAAAAAGTTATTCACTTTAGTTACTTTGATTTGTATATCACTAGTAGCATTTTCGTCTATTTCTTGTAGCAAGAATGATGACCCAGCAGACAATGATCTTTTTGTAGGAACCTACAAAGGTAAAATTTCTTTCTTAAAAGGAGAAGAGAAAAAATCTTTTGACAATGGTTCAGTGACAGTTGTAAAAACAGGGAATGATTATTATTTCCGTTTTTCAGATGGTATTGAAGACCTAAAAGGTGTTAGTTTCAAAAAAGAAGGAGATAACAGGTTGGTGAACATCGATTTCGAAGATGGTGTAAAATACATTAAAATTGATGCCTCTTCATTGACCATGCTCTATACTACAGATGGAAAGACCTGGACAGCTAATGCAAAAAGATAGTTCTAAAGAACGAAATCTCTAATAAAATCCCCGAAATATTATATATTTCGGGGATTTTTCATTTTTACTATCTATTCTTCCTTATTACTTCTTCTTAGATATCAGATTTATCAAGAATAAAATAACAATAGCTCCGATAGCTCCTGTCAAGATAGCACCAATCCATCCTTCTCCAAGAGAGATGTGAAGCACGCTTCCTAAAAGCCAATACCCAACGCCACTTCCAAGAATACCCACAATGATATTCCCAATAAGGCCTAATCCACTACCTTTGTAGATAGTTCCACCTAACCATCCAGCGATGGCACCAATAATAAGTGTTGCAATAATACCCATAAATTTTAATATTAAATTGTTGAGTGCAAAGATAAGAATTATTTTTCAGATATTCACGGATGTTCATTAATAATTGTTGTACCTTTGCCACCCTAAAAACAAATTTACGACAACTAACCCCTAACTATTATTAACATACTTTGATTGATAATTAACTTTTATTAGGAATAAAATATAAATTTTATAGATTTACTTGGATTTTTTTTCAAAAAAAATTATCTTTGCACCAGAGTAGCCCTTGTCTACAGTTTATAGCCCCTAACTCCTAAAAGATGAAGAGATTAGCTCATACCTTCCTTGAAGCCCTCAAAAATGGCTTGCTAAGCCTTTGTGTTCCAAAGGTCGCCCTACTATGCCCTAATCACACTTCACTCAAAGCATTTTTCACTCTCCCTACCCCCAAAGGGAAAAATAGTTCGCGGCTCACTGCTCACTGCTTACTGTCCGCTGCTTACTGTCCACTGCTTACTGCTTACTGTTTATTGCTCACTGTTCACGTGTCTCTCTCCCAGTCACTTCCGCAGTGGGAACATAGAGCGTTGCAGTACACACGCTATAATATCAATAAGGACTTCTTCAGTATGAACCAGCCCCTACAGGTAGGCTCAGAGGGAGAACTGCTCTTCTCTTCAGAAGAAAATGAGCTCTATGCTTTGCACAATACAGAGGTAGAACTGCTCTTCAAAGGAGAAAATGTAGGCGTGTTCCATAAAAAATACAAGCTTTTGGACAACTATTTCTATGGTTTTTCCAAGGCTATCTATACGGGAAATTCTTATAAAAACCTTGAACAACGAGAAATAGGCTTTCCTGATGGGGAGTATAGCCACTTTGTTCTTATTGATAAAATAATCTATTTCACCATCTACTCCGCCACAGAGAATCTCTACAAGCTCATGAGCTATGATGGCAAGTTCTTTCAGGAGGTGGAGCGAAACCCAGATCCTATCTTCGCTATCTCGGTCAATAGTGTCCCTTATCGCTGTATTCTCTCAGAGGCGACAACCTCACTGAGATCCCTTACGAGCAAAGAACCAGAAACGACCTTTCCAGAACCTTTTTTGCCTATATATATGCGCTCCTTGAGCGATTTCTACTTTATCCGACCAGATAATGAAGGACTTTTCCAGTATAATCATACGGTCATAACTCGAGTGCTCCCTGCCAATAAGAGCGAGAATAAGAATGGTGGGCGCTATTATCTCTACAATGATAGCAATGGACTGACACTCTATGATTTGGAAAAACAGCTCTCGCCAGTGGTTATTACTACCACTATGAAATCGGCTGCCTACAAGGCCTATTCTGAGGATTCACATAGTCTCTATATCGCTGGGGGGAACCAGTTCTACCGTATTTTCACCTATCTGAGGATCTATACAAGGCTCTATAATCATACCAATACCGACGGGCTGCTCGCCATTGCGCTCACCCCTTCGGGGAAGCTCTGGGCAGGAAGTTATAACGGTGGTTTTTCCGTGGTAGATTCGCTCAAGATAGAGGAGAGCCCTTTGCGCAACTTACAGTGTGCCAATGGCGCCTTGGCTATTGGGGAAAAGGTCTTATTCAATACCCAACAAAAGGGAATGTATCTCTTCCGCTCTCCTACGGCTTACCAAAAGGTGAGTGATACGATTGTTTCTACTTGCAACTTCCTGACCTCGGGTCGTGTGCTCTATACGGCGGTACAGGGCAATGGCTTGGCTTACAAGGCACTGGAACATCTGGAGATCCGCACTCCTTGGCGACGTGTCACCCACAAGGAGGGGCTTGCTCTGAATCACTGTCAGGGCATTGCCGAGGATTCCCAGGGGAATATCTGGGTGATCTCCATGCAGGGTATCGCTCGCTATATCCCTGAAAAAGATAAGGCACAAACACTTTTCTTTGATAAAAAACAAACGCCTATTCGAGGCTATGCGATTTTGAAGGATTCTTTTGGTACGCTTTGGTTCGGTACCGAAAAAGGACAGCTCTATCGGTGGGTGCCCAAGGGGACTAATCAGCTGGATCTGACTAATTTCCAAATAGTCAATCATCCACTGTTGACAGGGAATATCCGCCCCATTGTCTTTCTTCATCAGTGGCGGGATTACCTCATCGTGGGGGTCTCCAACCGTATCCTTGTGCTCTCGCTCTCGGATTTCTACAAGGGGAAGATTAGGGTGCGCTACCTGAATCCCTATGCCATGAACTTGCAATCACCTATAGAACATACCTGTGTGGCCAGCCGAGATTCTGATGATCATATCTGGTTTGCCTCCTCCAATATGCTCTTTCAGTGGAATATCGCCCAGTGGCTCTCCCTACCTGATTATCCCGTGGAGCCTACCCTGACGATCAATACAGGGAAAAATACTTATGACTCCCGTGCCGATGCCCCTATTATTCTCGGGGCTAATGAGAGTTCTTTTGATATACGATTGCATTACCAAAGCAAGGATAACCTCCCCCGCTATGTCAATGCTTCTCTGCGTAAGGAGAATAGTGATGATGTCATCGACCAAGGGGCTATCTCTATCGATACCGAATACCGCTACCAGAATCTCTCCACCGGCAACTATGTCTTTTCCCTGATAGTATGCCAAACAGATGGGAGTTTCACTCGCTATGAATACCCTATTATTATTAGAAAATATTTCTGGCAAGATACCTTTTTTTGGCTTTTGATTATATTGATTCCTATTCTTACAGGAGGTTATTTGCTTCACAACATGAGGCGTATGGATAGGCAGGACAAGGAGATCGCCTTGCTCACTATAGGGAATTTAGGCAAGCAGTTCCGTCCTCATTTTATGCTCAATGCTCTCAATAGCCTTGGGGCAGAGCTCTATGACAACCCACATGCTGAGCGAATCCTCTCACATATAGGGGAGAATATTTCGATTATGCACCGCTATTCGCAGGACAAGACCCCTTTTATCCCCTTCGAACAGGAGTGGAAACTCACCGAGAATACCATCGCCATTCAGAAGGAAATCTTCCTTCCAGACCTTGAGGTACAGGTAGAGAATTTTGGACCGATCCCTCCCGATTATCGCCTTCCGATGGGGATTGTTCAGGTGATTGTGGAGAACTCACTTCTGCATGGCTTGCGACATCGTACTGAACCTCCTTACCAGCTGCGTATCGCCTTCTGGGAGCGCCCCAATATGTATGGGATCAGTATCTCGGACAATGGGATTGGCGTGGCGGCTTCCAAGAAAATGGCGGGCGTGCAGCGCCATGGAACAGGACTGAAGAATATAGAACGTATCCTCAAGATTCTTGACAAGCATTTCGATGATGCTATTACGATCACCATGACCGAAAGGGACAAAGATGACCTCAAGTATCCTGGAACTACGACTATTATACAACTCAAAAAATCTATCAATTATGAAAAAATCAGTCTTTAAGTACATTATTATAGAGGATGATAAAAACATCTGGAAAAATATTACCGCTCGTATGGAGCGTTATCTTCAGTGGCACCCTGTATCGCCTACGGACAATCTGGAAGAGGCTATACAACTGATCCAGACACACCGTCCAGAACTTATCTTTACCGATTGGAGTATCCGAGGGGGCAACTCCTACCCCATTCTCTCTCATATCCACCGCAATATGGTAGGATATACCCCTTATATTATCTTCTTTACAGGCTACCAAGGGGAGAATCCGGAAATTCCTCAGGTGGTCTTCAATGAGTTTCCGTTGGTAAAAAAGTATTTGGTTAAACCTATTTTTCTACAACTGACAGAAAACCTCTCTCAGTATGTCTCCGAGGCGGAGGCGCTCGCCGAGGGAGAAAAGGAAACGCCTGTCTTTATAGAGAACTATCTCAAACAGAGTGTCAGGGTATTCCCCAAGCAAATCCTTTGTTTCTTGCAGGACGAACAGAATCCTCGCCTGAAGGTGCTTCATACGCTCTCCGGACAAGCAATTCAGCTCAAACTTACTTGGGAAGAGATCCATCGCTTCTGTGCTGAATATCACCTACCTATTTTCTTGGCCAATGCGCGTAAGGCGATTGTCAACCGAGACTATATTATCCGTACCAATAAACCTTTTTTATGGCTCGAAGGAGGCTTGCGTGTACAGGTGTCTCGAGAGCAATGGGCGGCTCTGGAGGCTGAAAATAAGGACGGAAAATCTTAAAATAAACATTTTTTTTACCGTTCGTGAGCGAATACATACAGTTCATGACAAATTTTACCCTTACCTATTGACATCTATAAAAAAACTATTACCTTTGCAGCAGAAAACAGAAAGATAGTTATAGATACTATTGCTATGGTGTTAATTTCTTTATAAGAAAATTTACTATTTTTCTCGCTAAAGTTGATTAGATTTTTTTGCGTTTTTTATTTTAGACAGTAAGGGATAAAGCACCTGAAATTATAAAAAAACTAAATCACCAAAATATTACGGGTGCTTGGTTCTTTACTGTATTAAACAAAGATAGACTAAGAAAAGAAGTTTTCATCTCTTTATATAGTAATTAGATTTTTTGTGTTTTTATTTTAGATTAGAGTAAAGGAGATAAGTCTCCCTCACCCAAAAGGAGGCTTGTCTTTCTCGACTCTAATAGCACAAATTTCTTCAAAAAGAATATCGGATATTGCCTGGCAATTCCTTTTATATAACCAATTATAAGTAGTAGAATGAAAAGGTAGGTATATGTATTGCCTTTTGTCACCTTACAAAGAATAGTGTGTTGTCCGCCTAGCAAAGGCTTTCGTGAAACAAACAACTAACAAGAAAGAGTTAAAGATTCCAACTAAACTAAACAATTATTATTTATATCACTCTGATTCTTTATAAGGGAGGATAAAAGGCAATTTTCCTACTATTTTTCAAAAACTGATTCCTAAAATAAGTGCATTTTTTCATACAGAAAGAAGAAGAAAGACCTGCCCACCAGCAAGTCTTTTTTCTTTTTCTACCCCTTAGAGAGGAAATTTTTTACTGCTTTCCTGTGCTTCCATACCCTCCTGTGCCTCTTTCTGTTTGGGAGAGTTCCTCAACAGGGACAAAGGTTGCGGCAGTATAGGGAGCAAAGACCATCTGGGCAATGCGTTCTCCATTGGCAATTTCGAAATTCTCTTGGGAGAGATTGATCAGTAGTACGGAGATTTCACCGCGGTAGTCGGCATCGATAGTGCCAGGACTGTTGAGTACTGTAATTCCATGCTTGAGAGCTAAGCCACTACGAGGTCTTACCTGTGCCTCGTACCCGTCGGGGAGTTCTATAAAGAGTCCTGTAGGAATGAGTTTGCGCTCCATAGGGTGGAGTACCACGGACTCCTTTAGGCAAGCACGCAGGTCCACCCCTGCCGATTGGGCTGTTTGGTAGGCAGGGAGGTCATGCCCAGAATGATTGATAATTTTTACTTCCATAATTTTTAGGGTTATAGAGTTATAGAAATTAAGGGTTATAGAATTATAGGGTTCTATAGATGGTGGTAACTAAGTTCATGAGCCTAGCTACATTCTTCATTTTTCATTTTTCACTCTCTTTACGCTTTTGTAAGCTAAGAAAGCATACCCTACTACGGCGGTACTTCCTACAAAAAGATTGCGCCCTCCTATATAGAAATAAGCTAAGGAGAGCCCTGTCGATAACAGAAGAAAGCCACCTATACGCTGCCAAGGGTAGGGGATAGGGTATTTCCTTTGCCCTATCCAGAGCGATAGGAGCATCATCCCGCCATAGGCTAGGAAGGTAGCTACCGCAGCTCCCATATAGCCCCATAGTGGGATGAGGCTAAGGTTGGCTACGATGGTGATCCCTCCTCCGATAAGCGAGATAATCGCTCCCCAATGGGTGCGGTCGGTGACTTTGTACCATACTGATAAGCTATGATAGAGTCCTAAGCACAGATTGGCCATAAGGACAAAGGGAACAATCTTCAACCCTTCCCAATAGGCACGGTTAGGGATGAGCAACCACTTGAAGAGGTCTATATATACGCAGACAAAGAGGAGTATTCCACCGGCAAAGATACTAAAGTATTCGGTTACCTTGGCATAGGTCTGTGGGGCATTCTTATCAGCAGCATTGGAGAAGAAGAAGGGTTCCACCCCTAGCTTATACGCAGTGATGAAAAGGGTCATAAATACGCCCATCTTGTAACAACCTGCATAGAGCCCCACCACGGCATCGGCTTGGGAGGCAGGGTAGAGCATACGTATAAAGACACGGTCAAAAGCCTCATTGATAGAAAAGGCTATTCCTGCTATCAGTACAGGGAAAGCATACTGGAAAAGTCGCTTCCATAGAGCTACATCCCACAAGAATCCGATACGCTTATATAGGGGTAACATGTAGATAAAGGTCAGTAGGCTGGCAATGAGGTTTGCCAAGAAAATGTATTGAGTTTTGTCACTGACAAGCTCCATTAAGGGGAGTCGGTAGCCTTTGCTCTCTAGAAAAGGAAAATAGAGGAGGAAAAGAAGGTTCAGCCCTAAGTTCACCGTTACATTGCCAATTTTGATAAAAGCATAGTGTAGTGATTGTCCTGAATACCGATACCAAGCAAAGGGAATCGCTACCAAGGTATCCAAAGCGAGTATCCATATAGCATAACGGATATAGATAGCAGGGTAGCTCAACCATACAGCTATAGACTGAGATAGGAGTAAGCCTACCCCTAAAAAGACAAGGGTGGTAACGACTAAGGACGTCAGGCAGGTAGCTGCGACACGCTTGGAGTCTTCCTCACGGTTCATAAAGCGGAAGAAGGCAGTTTCCATACCATAGGTTAGTAGTACATTGCCCAATATCATATAGGCAAAAAGTCCCTGATAGAGCCCATATTGCGCCTGCGAAAGCGTACGAGCACTGGTGTGCAAGGGGGTCAGTACCAAGTTCAGCAAACGAGGCATTACCGTAGCCAAGCCATAAATGGCGGTATGTTTGAATAATTGTCGGATACTCATTCTTTTAGTCGTTAGTGGTCAGTGATCAGTGGTCAGTGATCAGTAGTCAGTAGTCAGTGATCAGAGATCAGTAGTCAGTTACTCACTCTTCACCACATACCCAAGCTCATTCGCTTGGCTACACTTTTCACCACATACCCAGCTGTGGGCACTCGCTGGCTACATTCTTCACTTTTCATTTTTCACTCTTCACTACCAAAGCCGAGTTGGTGCCTCCAAATCCAAATGAATTGGAAAGAAAGGCCTTGATAGGGCGCTCTTGGGTATGGGTAATGATATTGAGCTTTTGGGAATCCTCGTCCAAGCGTTCTATATTGATATTAGGGGCGATAAAGTCGTGTTGCATCATCAGTATGGAGTAGATAATCTCACTAGCGCCGGCCATCCAGCACTCATGTCCGGTCATGGACTTGGTGGAGCTCACAGGCGTTTGGCTGCCAAATATCTGATGAATGGCTTTAGCTTCATTGGCATCCCCTATAGGGGTGGAGGTGGCATGTGCATTGATATAGTCTATCTGGGAGGCTTGCATAGAGGCATTGGCCAGTGCACGAGCCATTGCTTGCGCAGGGCCTTCCACATTGGGGGTGGATATATGTCCGCCATTGGAGGAGAAGCCATAGCCTACCACTTCGGCAAGGATAGGTACCCCACGGCGCTGCGCACTCTCGTAGGTTTCCAGTACCAGTGTTGCTGCTCCCCCACTGGGCACCAAGCCATCGCGAGAAGCATCGAAGGGGCGGGAGGCCTGCTCAGGGGTATCCTCGCGCATCGAGAATACACCTAAGCCATCGAAGCTGCCCATGCTGTATTTGTTCGTTTCCTGAGCTCCTCCACAGAGTATCATCTCCTGCATGCCACTCTGTAAGAGTAGGTAACCCAAGCCCACGGCATGGGAGCCACTGGCACAGGCGGCACTGATGGTCATATTGACCCCTCGTAGGGCGAAGAGCGTGGAGAGGTTCATCGTTACGGTCGAATTCATCGTACGGAATACAGCTCCCGAGCCTACTAAGGTAGTATCCTGTTTCTCGCGGATGCGGTCGTTGGTCAGAATCACCGATTCGGCGACACTGTCGTTGCCATAGAGGATTCCCACTTCGTGTGTTTTGAGGTAGTCGGCATCTATCCGAGCGGTAGCCATAGCCTCAAGAGTGGCCATATAGGCGTATTCGCTTTCTTCCCCCATGGAGATACGCTCCCTACGCCCCAAGAGCTCCTTGAGCTGTGGAGCAGGCACTGCCCCTGTAAGGGCGGAGCGATAGCCATATTTCTTACGTTCGGCATCATAGATGATGCCAGAACGCCCCTCGTACAAGGACGCTTGTACCTCCTGCAAGGAGGTGCCTATACAGGAATAGATACCCATTCCGGTGATCACTACTCGATTCTTCATTCTCAGGTGTTAGGTTTTAGATGTTAGGGGATTAGCGGCAAAGGTACGAAAAAAATATGATTATGGGTCATCATTATATCAGTGTCTGTTATCACATCTTGGGTAGATATTCTCATAGGCATCGTCCAAGAAGATAATCGGATTACAGCCAAAGCTCTCATACACCAATCCGTAGATAGCTAAGGGTTTACCCTTGAGAAATCGTCCGATAAAGGGGGACATCTGACCATTGTCTAAGGGAGCAAAAGAGGTAGATTCACCTTCTTCAAAGAAAGCCCGCTTGATAATCTTCTTACTTTTGGCATCTACCGCCACAAAATAGCGCTTGCTACCATAGTAGGTGTCCTCACTCTTACTACTATCAAAATCAAAATCCTGTACATAACAAATCACCTCAGCCGACACATACTTGTAGGTACTACCTACTAAGTAATTGTTATTCAATAGCTTATAAGAAGCTGGAAACTCCTTAGGACTGACTTTTTTCCACTGCATCTGTCTTATTCCCGATTCTAAGGAAAAAGGACTCTCTTTCCCTATATAGACAAAGGAATTGAAAAAGACATCGGACAAGGGGGACACAATAGAATCCTTGGCGTGTTGCAGTTCAAAGCCTATCTCATAATCCCAAGCGCTGATATTCTCTATATCGGCATATACATTCACCGCTGCTACTGAGCGAGTATCCGCTAGAGGGTATTTTCTAAGTTGATTTTCCTGATAACTATAGAGAAAAATAGTATCCTTAGGCGTCAGTTTCATTCGCTCGAAGATATTCTGGCGGTACTTGCCCTCCAAAGGGAAGTAGCTCAATGCCTCTCGGCTCATCTTCTTCTGTTCCTTGATATATTGGGGAGGAATATCTAAGGAATCGTTGTTATATATAGTGGAGATGGAGAAGTATATACTCTTGAAGTCAAAGCTCCGATTAGGCTCATACAAGTCAATATCATCTGTATAGATGGGCTTGGGGATAGAGTCATACGCCACTACAGGTGAGGGGTTTTCCCTAAGGAAGGTGATCTTTCCCTCCTCAGTAGGAGCAGGGGCAGGAGTACTATTCTCAGGGGTATTTTCTTTAGACTGCTTGCAGGCACAGAGGAGCAAACACAGAAAAAAGAGAGAAGAGCGGAAAGTTACATTTTGTTCTTTGTTTTTCATTGGATAAACTGTTCTATTTGTTGTTTTATTTTTTTCCAGAGTTTGTCTAGGGCATACTCGCTAGCCCAAGCTACGTGAGGGGTGAGCAGTACTCTGGGGTGCTGAGCGAGTTGCATGAGAGGGTCGTCCTTTCGAGGGGGTTCTTGTTCGAATACATCGGAGGCAAAGCCTAGGAGCTTGTCTTGTTGTAGGGCATCGTATACCGCTTGAGGATCTACTACAGCGCCACGAGCTACATTGATAAGTAAGGGTTTTCGCTGCATCTTGGCTAAGGTGCGCTCACAGATCAGGTGGTGGGTTTCGGGGGTGAGGGGGCAGTTCAGGGAGAGGACATCGCTCTGGGCGAGTACCTGGTCGAAGGGGGTATAGTCGCTATTGCGAGGGTCTTTTCCTTCGCGTTCTGCCCAAAGTACGCGCATGCCAAAGGCTTTGGCGCGCTCGGTGATAGCTTTGCCTATATGTCCCACTCCTATGATGCCCAAGGTGCGGGTATGCAAGTCCAAGAGAGTAGGCTCGGTAAGGCAGAAACGTCCATCGGCTTGCCATACTCCTGTCTCCACGGCGGTATGGTAAGGCTTGAGCCCCCTGAGCGAAGCGAGCATGAGCATAAAGAAGTGTTCGGCCACACTCTCAGTGGAGTAGCCCACGACATTCTTGACCTCTATGCTCAATTCCTTGGCGGCCTGGGTATCTATATTGTCCATTCCAGTGGCAGTGAGCTGAATGAGCTTGAGCTGAGGAAGTTGCTCGAGATGTTCTCGCCTTATCTTCACCTTGTTAGTAATGGCGATATCCGCTTCTGCCAAGTGTGTAATGACCTCTTCAGGGCGGGTGCTCTCATAAATGACCCACTGGGTAACTCCCTTAGGTACGGAGAGTTCCATGTGGGAGGATAGGGTGTTTCTGTCTAAAAATACGGCTTTCATACAATCTCTTTTTTGGGGCAAAGTCCAAAAGAGAGGACTCTCTGAGAATTTTTCGCCCCTATATTATTTATGATACAATTAAAGGCAAAGATACAAAATTCCTTTTTTCTACCAAAAAGAAAAGAATCATTTTTTCGCTCAGGAAGACAATATTTTTAACATAAATTATTTTGAATATTTCTAAAAAACAACTACCTTTGTAGTCAAATAGTGAAGATTGATTTTCTTTAAGAAAAAGAAAACTGTACTAACAGCTACAGAACTACAAAAAGGAGTATATACTTTTCTAATTAGGGTTCTTCCCTAATTCTATATCTATGGGAAGAATGTACTTTTCAGTAAGGACATACAAAGAGAGAAAATACCTATATACTTAGAATAATCAATAATATCTATTAGTTATGAAAAAGTTTTTTATATTATTTCTTTTAGTGATTTCCTTTTGTAATTGTAGTTACAAAAAGGATTCAGATCCATGTGACATGGGGCCTTATAAACTATATATCAGAGTCAAGGAGAATTCTCCAGAATATTCCTCTTTTTTCAAACAAGGGGAGATAGATGACAATGCTATTTTCCTAAAGATAAGGGACAAAAGAGAGCAGCATATATCTTCCATAAAAAAAGGGTTGTCTTGGATAGAAGGTTATAATGCAAACGACATTATGTTGGATGGTGGTACTCTTCCAAGGGATTTTTTTAAAGATAATAGCGGTGAAACCCTTCTGTTGAAAAATAGGACAAAAACCTATACAATACTAATAAAGGGCGCTTCTCAAGGAAATGAATGTGGAGAGGTGTATGAAATACAAGAACTTATGGTGAATGATGGCAAAGCTACTTTTGTACTTGGCAGTAGGTATTTTATAATTGATTTGTAAAAAAGTCTTTCTTAAAAATGCATCCTTAATTAACAAATAGGCTATCCGAAACGGATAGCCTATTTTCTCTACTTTAGTTGTCTTTTAACTGTATTAGTTCAAAACAATATGATATTGAACAATAAAGGCTCCCTTACGCATGGCTACTTTTTTCTGTTGGTTATAGATAGGGCGGTTTTGGTAGCAGAAGCTGAGCTTGTTGCTATGTCCTTTGAAGAAGATATTGGCACCGAGGTCATAGGCTACCATAGCGTCGTTAAGTCCATGGAATTTGGAGTATTGTACACTGACATTGGGTTGTATACGGGTATCGAATTTTTCACTTTTGCCAAAAAGGTAGCCTGCTAAGAGGGTATAGGTGCTACCTGATCCCATCATAGGATAGGCGGCTCCTGCACCATTGAGGTATTCGTTGGAAGAGACTTTCATGATCGAAGGGCTTCCATTGTTATTGCCTATGTATCGGATATGGTCACGGCCGAAATCAGTATAATAGTAGCCTGCATTGATGGTAATAGCATCGTTGCGTTCGGAAAGAGGGGTATCGAGGAAGAGTTCGGTGGAGAAATTCTTATAATCGTAGTACTTAACTACACTATTTTGGAGTTCACTCATCATATCCTTTTGGTATACACCCCCTAGGGCGAGGTTTAGTACCTTTTTCTTTCCTACATAAGTACCTGCTGTATAAGGAGTTTTGTTGCTTTCCAATTCCCAAAAATCATACTTTAGGTGGGCAGAATATTGTTTATGAGGAGCATTTTTGGCATAATCCACTACCCCTTCCTTAGGTTCAGTAGTTACGGTGTATGGGCTTTTGATGGTAAAGACATAGCTGAGTTGTTGTATCTGTCCCTTAGCGAAAGCACCGAGGCTACGGACGGCATCATCGTTTTTGTTCACGGTGAAGAGCGGGAAGCTAGGAGCATCCAATCCCATCATACTACCACTGGCTTTCATAGCGTTGCGACTGCCATTCCAGCCAAATTTTCCCAATCCAAGAGTTAGTTCAGGCAGTAGCTGATAGTCGGCATAGAGGTCAAGGATACCTATACGATCCTCATTCTTGCTGGTGAAGTTGTAGTTGTTCCCCCCGAAGAGCCCATATACATAGAGCTTAGGGGTGAGTTGTCCTTGTACATTGATACGTAAGCGACGTACCGAGAAGTCAGTGACACGGCTCACCTCAGTACCATTGATCTGTGTGTGAGGGTTTGCTTCGTAGTATCTTGCCCAAAAGGTGGCCGAGAGACTGGCCTTGATATAGGTGGTACCTTCCTCGTTGAGGTTCTTACGCAGATATTCTTGTCCCCACATCAGGGTAGGGCAAAAGAGACTAAGGAGTAGTAGCTTTTTTATCATAGCATTTTATTTTAAGAGTTGTTTTTCCTCACAAAGGTATAACTTTTTTTCTAAGATGAGAAAGTTTTTTTCAGTTTTTATTCCTATTTTTTTTCTGTAGGGGATATGAATCATTGACACTATTCATTGACAAAAGAACTCCTTGAGCTTTCCTTCTTTTTCGTAGTTATACAATGCTTTGATCACCCAAGAGGGGGGATACTTGCCATGAGTGAGCACAAAGATGTTCTTGATGGCCTTGCTCACAGGGTATAGCAAGGTCATCATCTGTAGGGTGCTTTCGAAGACTTCGCCGGTGGAGGTTTCTCTCAAGGGGACTTTCAAGAGGTCTAAGAGGAGATATACAGCGGCGACAACTCCAAGCATCTGAGCGTTTTTGATCAAGAGAGCTCTCCAAGAGAAAGAGTGGTTACGTATATGGTAGAGAGCTCCAATGACGAGATTGACCGAGAGGGCTACCACTAAGGCGATGATAAAAGCCTGATGGGTCTGTTGCCATGCATAAAAATAGTTAGCGAGCACCACTATGGGGGCGCAAGTCGAAAGGGTATGCCATAGATAGTACAGCCTATCCCGTAGGGCTATCTGCTTATCATAGGCATACAAAAGTACTAAAGGAGTAAGAAAAATAGCGATACGTTTCATTTTTAATGATTAATGTTCAATGGTTAATGTTCAATGGTTAATGTTCAATGGTTAATGTTCAATGATTAATGTTCAATGATTAATGTTCAATGGTTAATTATTCATTGATCATTATTCATTAATCATTAATTAAGGGTTGTATCATTGCTTTTACTTGTAAGGAGGCGGCGGCCTCTCTCAGGGGGGTGTGGAGCAGGGCGAGGTATTCCTTGAGGATACTCAGGCGGCGTGCCAGATAGGCATCAAAGATTTCGCGCTTGTCCTGAACCTTGAGCGAGGCATCCAAGAAAAGGAGCTTAAGGGCAGCGCCTGAGGGGGTACCCATGGAGTGGAGGTTTTGGAAAGAGATGTCTGGGGTCTGGGTGAGGGTGTAGATCATTCTCAGTAGGGTATCCATCTCGAGCTTGACCGACTCGGGAGCGCTGTTCCACGAGATGTACTGCATAGAAGCATCCTTGTCGCCTTCTATGATGGAACCTGCTTCGCCTTTTTTGCTCCATCCCTGAATGTGTCCGGTGACGAAAATCTTGGGCGAGGCATGGTAGTCGTTGGTTTCGGCGAAGTTGGACAAGAGGTGTTCCAATCGTTCGATAAGAGGATCCACTATCTGTGTCTCGCGGGCATATACCACGGGGATTTTTCCGATAGGATTGGCCACGGGGTATCCCTCTTCGAGAGTCCAGTCGCCTAAGGTATTCTTCCACAGATAGTGAAAATCGGCAGTGTAGGTCTCGAAGTAAGCGGCCTTGCCATGTAGGGAAGAAGAGGGATCGTCGGCCGTATAGGTGCGGGAGAAGGCGACCATATCTCCCACGGCATCGAAGAAGGGGTATAGGCTATCGCCAAAGGCAGGGGAGAAGAGCGAACAGCGGAGCTTGAAAGCACAGGGGATACCATAGGCGAGAGAGGGGGTAGCCAGTGGTAGGGCATGCCATAGCTCTGCACATTCTCCATAGGAAAACACGGCACGTGCCAAGCGGCGGTTCAGACTGTTCTCCTTGGCCTGGGCGAGTATATTCTCCAGTATAGCAAAAGCCTGCTCGTGCTCCTGGGTATCCTTGGTGTACTCATAGCGTACTGGCTTGCCAAAGAGGAAAGCCACTGAGCGCTTGATGATGAGTTGTTGCAAAGGCAGGGCAATACGGGCAACAGGCTCCGTATAGAGCCCCTCGGAGGTGGAGACACGCTTATCACGACGCAAGAGGGGATTATTCACAGGGTGTTGTCGTGGATCAAGAGCCCGACGTGCCGCAGCGGGATCTGGTGCTGTGGTGTCTCTCCCTGATTGAAGAAACTGTATCGCCTGCAAAGGTGAAAGAGAAGAAAATTGAGAATCAAACATGATAAATAATAATTTGGCTAACACTGCTTATGTTGCAAAAGTACGATATCACACAGGGTGAAGTCAAGCAAAGAAGCACAGAGAAGTGAGAGGAGAACTGAGAATCATGATTAGTGAACAATCAATGATGATTAATGGCTTATATTCTAAAATAATTTCGTAACTTTGCAAAGTGAAAGTAAGAAATCATCGAACATTTTAAAAAGTGTATTTAATAATCAAGTCATTACATATTATCTTTGTTGTTAGTTATTTCGCAGGGATATTCTATATAGTGCGCTTGTTGATTTATCATACAGAAGCGCTACAGGGCAAGAGTGAGCCAGAACGAGGTATCCTCCATAGGCAGTATAGCTTTATGGAAGAGCGCTTGTGGAATATCATCACGGTGCCAGCATTGGTGATTGTGGTGCTCACTGGAGCTTACATGCTGTGGGCGACACAGTGGGCATATCTCCTTCAGGGGTGGATGCATATCAAGCTCTTAGGAGTGGTGCTCTTGTTAGTATACCACTATTGGAGTTGGCGTACCCTCAGGGAACTACAACAGGGGCGCACCCGCTATAGCTCAGTGAAGCTACGCATGGCTAATGAGGTGGCTACCTTGCTGCTCTTTGCTATTGTTTTTGCTGTGGTACTCAGGGGCTTATTCCTTAGTTACTGGTGGGCTACTCTCCTGAGCTTTGTCGCAATGGGTGCCCTCATCATGGCTGTTGTTAAGATTGTCAATATAAAACGATGATTAATGATCAATGATATTATTACCTATTCTAACCCTTCTAACTCCTAAAAGAAAATGGAACATAAAGCAGGATTTGTCAATATTATAGGGAACCCCAATGTGGGGAAATCTACCTTGCTCAATGCTCTTGTAGGCGAGCGACTTTCGATCATCACCTCCAAGGCACAGACCACGCGGCACCGTATCTTTGGGATTGTCAGCGGGGACGACTTCCAAGTGGTCTTCTCCGATACTCCTGGAATCATCAAGCCCGCATACGAGTTGCAAAACTCTATGATGGACTTTGTCAAGGATGCCTTCGAGGATGCTGATATCCTGATCTACATGGTCGAGATAGGGGAGAAGGAACTCAAGGATGCTGACTTCTTCCGCAAGATCAACCAAGCAAAAGTACCTGTCTTGGTGCTCATCAATAAGATAGACCGCTCCGATGAGGAGACTGTCAAACAAGCCGTTGCCTATTGGCAACAGCAAGTTCCTAAGGGGGAGATCTATGCCATCTCAGCCTTGGAGAACTTCAACGTAGCGCCACTCTTTCATCGTATCTTGGAGCTACTGCCTGTATCCCCCGCCTTCTATCCCAAAGACCAGCTTACCGATAAGCCCGAACGCTTTTTTGTCAATGAGACTATACGCGAGAAAATCCTTCTGAACTACAAGAAGGAAGTCCCCTATGCAGTGGAGGTGGAGACAGAGACTTTTAGCGAGACGGACGAGATTATTCGTATCCGTAGTATCATCATGGTAGAGCGCGACAGTCAGAAGGGTATTATCATAGGTCATCGCGGTGAAGCCCTCAAGAGAGTAGGCACGCAAGCCCGCTATGACTTGGAGAAATTTTTTGGTAAGCAGATCCACCTGGAACTCTATGTGAAGGTCAATAAAAACTGGCGCTCCGACTTAGGACAGCTCCGCCGATTTGGATACTCCAATTAGAGTGAACGGAGAACAGTGAACAGTGAAGAGAGAGTGGTGAGCGGTGAATGCCAGCACCCAGAGTTAACTCTCTTAAACAGCTAAAAGCTCCCCTGTGATAGGCATGAGCGAAATGCTTGTGGCAGCGTGGAGAACTTAAGGAAGATTGAAAATGGAATCCCAATTACCTAATTATCTAACAAAGTCTATAATCTAAATTAGAAACACAATGAATAAAATTTCTTTATTTCTCTCACTTTCCTTAGTGGCTGCCTGTGGCAACCCAGCTAAGGAAGCACAGACCAAGGTCGAAGAAAAAGGACTTGACCTCTCGACGATGGATACCCTTGTCCGCCCACAAGACGACTTCTACAACTATGTAAATGGAGGGTGGATGAAAACAGCAAAAATTCCAGCCGATAAGACCTCATGGGGTACCTACTACATGCTGGATGAAATCACCGAAAACAACTGTCTTTCGATTCTTGATGACCTGAACAAAAAAGAATATCCTGAAGGCTCTGAAGGTCAAAAGATACAAACCCTCTTCCGCCAATACATCGATTGGCCTACGCGCAATGCACAAGGTCTTGCCCCTATCGAGGGACAGCTCAAGAAGATTGACGCTATCGCCTCTCTCGCCGATCTACAGAAATACTTAGAGGAGGCAACGCTCACAGGCAATAACCCTATCTGTAGCTGGGGTGCTTATGCCGATATGAAGGACTCCAATACCAATGTTGCCTATCTGAGTGAGTTCTCCATAGGGATGGGCAGCGACTACTACCAAAAGGAAAGCCCTAGTAATACCGAGGCTTTGCAAAAGTATGAAGACTTTGTAGCTCAGGTATTCGAAGCCATTGGAGAAAAGAATCCTAAGGAAAAAGCAAGCAAACAGGTGGCTTTTGAGAAAAGTATCGCCAAGCTCATGCTCACCAATGAGGAAAGCCGTGATCCTAACCTAAGCTATAACCCTCAGACCATGACCGAGCTCAAAGCCTTGGTCAAGAACCTCGACCTGCCTGCTTTGCTCAAGAATGTAGGGATGACACAGGACAAGGTGATCCTCACCCAAATGCGCTTGTACAAAGACTATGACAAGCTCATCAATGCCGCCAACTTGCCCTTGCTTAAGGACTATCTCAAGTATATGTTGGTACTGAGCAATATCACCAACCTCAATGAGCAGCTCGACAACCTCTCCTTCGAGTTTTATAACAAGTACCTCCGTGGCCAACAAGAGCAACGCTCCATCACCAAGCGCGCCTTTGGAATCATCGATGGATCTTTGGGAGAAGCTTTTGGCAAACTCTATGTAGAGAAATATTTCCCTAAAGAAGCCAAAGAACAGATGCTTACCCTGATTAGCTACCTAAGAAAGAGCTTTGTGGAGCATATCAAAAACCTCTCTTGGATGAGTGAGGAAACCAAGAAAAAAGCCCTTGTCAAGCTCGACAAACTCGGAGTGAAGGTGGGATATCCTGACAAGTGGGAGGATTATTCCAAGCTCATCATAGATCCTAAGGCTTCCCTTGCCGAAAACCTACAACACATCTCCCAGTGGTATTACCAAAAGAGCCTTGACGAGGTTGGCAAGCCCGTGGATAAGTCCAAATGGAGCATGACCCCACAAACAGTCAATGCCTACTACAATCCGCTCTACAACGAGATTGTCTTCCCTGCGGCCATCCTACAAGCACCTATGTTCAACTTCGAGGCGGATCCTGCCGTGAACTTTGGGGCTATCGGGGGGATCATCGGGCATGAGATAACCCATGGATTTGACGATAGTGGTGCCGAGTTCGATGCTGATGGAAATCTACAAAACTGGTGGAGCCCCGCCGATAAGGCAAATTTCGAAAAAGCAACACAAGCCCTCGCCAAGCAATATGACCAATATGAACCTGTCAAGGGAATCTTTGTCAATGGAATCTTCACCAATGGAGAGAATATTGCAGACCTTGGCGGTGCCAATATCGCCTTCGATGCTTTGCAAATGTACCTAAAAGACCATGGTGATGTAGGAAAAATAAGCGGATTCACCCAAAACGAACGTTTCTTCATCGCGTGGGCTACCGTATGGCGCTCCCTGACTACTGATCAGAACCTTGCCAACCAGATCAAGACAGACCCACACGCTCCTGACTACCTCCGTGCCTTCGCCCCACTGACCAACGTGGAGGCTTGGTACCAGACTTTCCAAGTAAAAGAAGGTGACAAACTCTATAGAAAACCTCAGGAAAGAATCAAAATATGGTAAAACAGTGAACAGTGAGCGAGGCTGTCCAAAAAGTCCAAAACATTATTTTTCAAAGTTTAAATCGAATATTTTAAAATTTTATTCTATTGAAAATCAGTTGTTTTAAATCCTGTTGTAGGGGTGATTTGCGAATCGCTCTTCATGAATAAGACTTTTCGGACAGCCTCTTTCACACTTTGTTTTTCATTTTATCTTGACATGGTTCTTTTTTGTATCTTTGCACACACAAATAACCATATAATTATTGATCATTCAATCATTGAACATTAAATAAATGCTTGTAGAAAAATTCATCCCTAAGGCCTATAGTGAGAGGGTAGAGGCCGCTAAGGTGCGTCATCGTGCCTATAGCAATATTGCTTTAGTGAAATATTGGGGAAAAAGAGATGAACAAATCCCTATGAACCCCTCTATTAGCTTCACGCTGTCTCATTCTTATACAGAGACTGTCATAGAGATGGCGCCCAGAACGGACTTTACCAGTAGCTTCCAAATTGATTTCTTCTTCGATGAGGAACCTAAGGATAATTTCTTACCCAAAATAGAGACTTTTTTTACCCGTATCCGCAACTATATACCTTTTCTCAGGGATTATTACTTTGTGATCCGTTCAAGCAATTCTTTCCCTCACAGTGCCGGTATAGCCTCTTCTGCCAGTGCTATGGCTGCTTTGGCGGTATGCTTGATGAAAATAGAAAAGCTCTTTGACCCTGAGATGACAGAGCAATTTTTTCATGAAAAAGCCTCTTTCTTAGCCCGTTTGGGCTCGGGTAGTGCCTGCCGTAGTACCTACTCAGGGGTAGTGCTCTGGGGGGAACATTCGGCCGTGATGGGTAGCTCCGACCTCTACGGAATCCCTATGGGGGGTGTACATGAGGTTTTCAATACCTATCAGGATACCATTCTACTTATTGATAAGGGGCAAAAGCCTGTAAGTAGCACCAAGGGGCATCAGCTCATGATAGGGCATCCCTATGCTGAGGCTCGTTTCCTACAGGCTCGTGAACATATCGCTGCCCTTAAGAGCATTCTCAAAAAGGGAGACCTCAAGGGCTTTATGGCCTTAGTTGAGAGCGAAGCCCTCGCCCTACACGCCATGATGATGACTTCAGACCCTTACTACTTGCTCATGCGTCCTAATACCATTGCTGCCATCGAGAAGATTTGGTATCTACGCGCCAGCACTCAGAAACCTCTCTGCTTTACCCTCGATGCTGGGGCTAATATACACCTACTCTACCCCAAAGCCTACAAGGCGGACATTATTCCTTTTATAGAGAAAGAACTCAAACCTCTTTGCCAAGACCAAGAGGTGATCTACGATGAAGTGAAGAGTGAGTAGGGGCGAATTGCAATTCGCCCTTCAATAGGTCGTGTAATTCGCCCTTGAATAGTTCGTGTAATTCGCCCTTGAATAGCTCGAGCCATTCGCCCTTGAATAGGGTAGGGTAATTCCCTGCCAGTGTGGGGCTAATAGGGTAAGACGCAATTTATGGCGTCTCTACTATGCCAATTAGGTTTCCCCTCATGCCAATTGAGGCTACTTGCTGGATTTGTGGGAGTTTTCGTTATATTGAACTTACATTAACTATTAAAAAGTTCGTAACGGAGAGAAGTGCGTTTTGTTGGCTTATAAAGCCAGAATAAATACACAACAAGGTTTGCTATGAGGATATTATTACTATTTTTGGTAGTTTTTCTCTCTTGTGAGGGAGAAAAAGTGCAATTTGTAGAATCTAAGGCCATAAAGGGGTTAGTTTTAGTAAAAAATCTGTCCCAATCTCCGGATAAGGTAAAAAAGGCAATTATAGAATACATCAAAAATCAAAAAGGAAAAGATTTTATGGAGTTCTATGAATATTCTTCAAGTACCAAAGCTTTTATAGAAAGCAAAAGAGTAGGTGGATATCTTAGAGAATATATACATCATTATCAAGAGCAAAACGGTATAGGTGTTTTTTATATGGGGAAATGTAAGGAAGATACCTCAGAACAAGTTGGTATCATAAGATATTACGAAAAATATGGTAATTTCTATGAACCTGATACCATTATAGGGGAATGTAGAAATAAAAAAGCCTTTTAATTATAGAACCATGCGGATACAAATCCTATTGTTAATATTTTTTGCTATAAAAAGCTGCAAACCAGCTGTGAAAGACCCTACTGACGAGGAAATGATGCATCATTTTAACAAGCATAAAACTGATTTTGAAATGATTTGGCAAGTCATCGCAGAAGATACAATTTCCGCATTTGATTATCCCCCTGTTTTAGTGGAAGGAAAATATAAAAATGTAAAGGATTCCATTTATTTCAATCAATTGAGTATAAGCAAAAAAAGGAAATTGGATTCCTTGCTACAAAATATACAATGTACTGGAATAACAGTCCTTTCTGATAATGAGATCAGTTTCAATTATTATTCCTATGGAGGAATAGGTTGGGGTGTTGATAAAAATTTTCTTTATACAAAAAAGAATTTCAGCCAAATGAGTGATGTAGAAATCTGTCCGCCAGAGGTAGATATGTCCGAAAAGCGCTATGATTCAATGAAAAACTGTTACTTAGTTAAAGAATTAGGTGACAATTGGTACATAGAACTAAACTATGATAGATAAAGGAATAGAAAAGAGTGCCTAAGACGCTCTTGTGAGCGGAGTATAAGAACAATTCGCTGACTTAGCCCTGTTCACTGCTCACTGTTCATTGCTTTTTGTTGGTCTTTTATCAGGTCGCCTGTACTTTTGATAAGGTATATTTTTCTCTCAGATACTTTATGTATATAATAAAGGCTAGTTTCCTTCTTTTTTTGAGTTCTTACATCACAACTATTGGTTATTTTGCTAAGATGAAAGCGAATATAAAACGCATTGATTTTTTCATAAGTACCATAAGAGTCTGTAAAACAATCATTCCCACACTTAGCAGAATACTATGAATGAAACCTCCCATCAGGGGAAAGTTCTATATGATCCCCCCAATCCCCTTCAGGATCGTAGGGTTTAGTCAAGATATACAAATTATTTTCTTTCGGATTTTTCCCAAATATATGATTGCTATTCCATACTTTTCCTATAAGTTCTTGTCCAGAGCTTAAGATCGTATAAAATAACGCAAATGTTACTAAGATTCTTTTCATGATTTTCTTTTTCAGGAGATGAAATACAAAAACAATGCCAAACCACTCACACTTAATACTCCTAACCCCAAAAAAGAATTTCATTCTGGTCGCTATTAGAAAAAAGTTCTTTTAAAGAAGAAGTAGCCACTTACGTAGCACAAGTACTCAAGTTGCCGCATTATAGAGTCTGTTTGAAGTTTTCTGTAGGAAGATATACAGGAGATGTAGCCTTAGTTAAGGATTTGGAGACAGGCACTTATTTCTATGTAGTCAAGGACAATGCTGCTCAGCAGGAAGCTACTCAAAAGGAAAACAAATACTTCCACTTCACCTCAGAAGAACTGAAAAGTGAAAAGGAATAGCCACTTTTTACCTCTTCACTTTCATCTTATTTAGACTTTTTACAAATTACAAGAAAAAGCCATTACCCTCTTTTAAATTTCATTAAGAATTTATATTTTTGCACCGTGATATATATAGGGGGAGTTCCCTTAGTTATCATACATAAAAAATCGATAGTTTTTGTTTTTTTAATAGCTTTTTTATATGAAAAAGAGTAAGAACCATAAGGGAAGTAAGTTGCAGAAGCTCTGGCTTTTAGCAGCATTTCTCCCTATTTACTTATTTGGACAAGACGCCTCGGGGGATGCAGCTAAGGGGAAGGACTTGTTCAAAGCCAACTGTGCGGCTTGTCATAAGTTAGATGGCAAGCTCGTAGGGCCTCCACTGGGAGGTATTACTGAAAAGAAGTCCGCAGAGTGGCTACACAAGTGGATCAAAAATAGCAAAGCCCTTATCGATGCAGGTGATAAGGACGCTATAGCTATCTTCGAAGAGTACAATAAAGTACCTATGCTTGCCTATGACGGTATCCTCTCCGATGGGGATATTGACAATGTATTGGCCTATATCGCTGATCCTTCTAAAGCAGAAGCTGCTGCCCCTGCTACCCCTGCTGCTACAGATACTCCAGCTACTGCTACTCCAGATACAGCTACTGCATCTGCTGACACTCCTGCTGCAGCTCCTACGGCGTCTAAAGGCAAAGGAGCTCTTGCTTTGGTATTGGGAATCGCCTCTGCAGCACTTCTACTTATCTTCTTGGCTATTGTCTTCAAGACCAATCGCGAAATCAAGAGGTTAGCCAAAGAAAACAACCAAGAAGAATACCTCAAACAAAGTAAATACTATCCTTTGTGGAATGTCTTTGTAAAGAATAAAATTATTACCGTTGTGGTAGGACTTCTCTTGTTCTTTACCTCTACTTACTTTGCCTATGGCTATCTTATGCAAGTGGGTGTAGACCAAGGATATCAGCCTATACAGGAGATTCACTACTCTCACAAAATCCATGCTGGGGACAACCAGATAGACTGTAAGTTCTGTCACTCAGCAGCACGTACTTCCAAGACTGCAGGTATCCCTTCCCTGAACGTATGTATGAACTGTCATAAGACTATCGATGAGTATACCGGACCTGTAACCGCTCAATATACCAAAGAGTTCTACGATGGGGAAATCCAAAAGCTATACCAAGCAGTGGGCTGGGATCCTGAAAATATGGCCTATACAGGAGTACAAAAACCTGTAAAATGGACACGTATCCACAACCTTCCTGACCATGTGTACTTCAATCACTCTCAGCACGTTACTGTAGCAGGAGTGGCTTGCCAACAGTGCCATGGCGACGTACAAACTATGGAAGTGGTTGAGCAACATGCACCCCTTACCATGGGATGGTGTATCAACTGCCACCGTACTACCGAAGTGAATGATGCCAATCCATATTATGAAAAAATTCATGAGCAATTGGCTAAGAAATATGGTAAAGAAAAACTCACCATCGCTGAACTCGGTGGTCTAGAATGTGGTAAGTGCCACTACTAGAGGTAAAAGGTAAAAGGTAAAAAGTAACAGTCTTTTACCTAATTAATCCAAATGCTATTACCTTTTAACTATTAACTTTTAACTTGAAAAAGATGTCATCAGAAAAAAAATATTGGAGAAGTGTAGAGGAGTTGGATACGAACAACCCCGTGATAGAGCAGATTCATCAAAATGAGTTTGTCGATAAGCTCCCTACCTTATATTCAGGCGAACATGAATTCTTGGGCAAC
This sequence comes from uncultured Capnocytophaga sp., assembly GCA_963528845.1. Taxonomy (GTDB): domain Bacteria; phylum Bacteroidota; class Bacteroidia; order Flavobacteriales; family Flavobacteriaceae; genus Capnocytophaga. Next base: position 61,613 of record CAURXJ010000004.1, read on the forward strand.
CAAGAAGCGATGGAGGAGAGCTCCACTACACGCCGTGACTTCCTTAAGTATGTAGGTTTCACTACTGCTGCGGCTGCCTTAGCGGCGTGCGAAGGACCTGTACACAAGGCGATCCCTTACGTAGTACTCCCCGAGCAGATACGCCCAGGTATCCCTGACTACTATGCCACTACTATGGCCGATGGGTTTGACTTTGCTTCTGTCCTTGTCAAAACTCGTGAAGGACGCCCTATCCGTGTGGAGAACAATCGCGAAGCCTCTTTCCGTGGCTGTGGTAATGCCCGTGTACAAGCTTCTGTACTCTCTATGTACGATAGCCTACGTGCCAAAAATCCTCAAAAAGGGTCTGAAAATATTACTTGGGATACACTCGATACAGCCATGGTGAAGGCGCTCAATGACGCGCAAGCACAAGGAAAACAGATTGTTATCCTTACAGGTACTCTCGCCAGCCCCTCTACAGAGAACCTTATCAAAGAATTTACGGAAAAATATCCTAATACTAAGCACGTAATCTACGATGCTGTTTCAGAAGAAGCTGCAGTACTTGCTTTCGAAAAGAAATATGGCGAGCGTGCCTTACCAGACTATGATTTCTCCAAAGCGAAAGTAATTGTTTCCTTCGGAGCAGACTTCATCGCTGACTGGCAAGGAGGCTACGAAGAGGAATATGCCAAAGGACGTATCCCTACCAAAACCGGTAAGATGTCCAAGCATTACCAATTCGAAAGCAACATGTCTCTCTCTGGTGCCAATGCCGATGTACGTGTAGCGCTAAAACCTTCTGAACTTAAGATTGCCTTGGCTAAATTCTACGGATACCTCTGTGGTAAGAGCGTAGGTGGAAGCCTTCCTGAGCGTGCAGAAGCAGCCCTTAAGAAAGCCGCTGAGCAAGCTATGAAAGCAGGCGGACAAGCGGTAGTGGTTACAGGTATTCAGGATGTCAATGCACAAAGCCTTGCACTGGAAATCAACGAAGAAGTGCTTCACAGCCAAGCGCTTAACTATGATAACCCTGTATATATCCGTCAAGGAAATACCACTGCCCTAAAACAGCTCTTGACCGATATGAATGCCGGTAAGGTAGGGGTACTGATTACTTCGAATGTGAATCCTCTCTACACCCTTCCTGCTGCCGATGCTATGGCTTTTGAGTCTGGCCTATCGAAGGTAGGTACTTCTGTGGCTTTCACACTCCGTGCAGATGAGACAGCGCTGAAAACTACTTACTTGGCTGCGGCTCCTCACTATTTGGAGTCTTGGGGAGATGTACGCATGCGTGCAGACTATTACTCCCTCATGCAACCTACCATCCGCCCACTCTTCGATACCCGCCAATTGCAAGAGGCGCTTCTCAAATGGGCTGGTAAGGATGCCAATTACTACGAATATATCAAAGCTTTCTGGAAAGCCAATATCCTCGCCGAGGGATATGCTTGGGAAAAAGCACAACATGATGGATTCTATTACTCTCCCAAAGAGCGTGTATTAGCAGAAAAATCCTTTGTGCAAGATGTAGCCCCTATGCTCACTGCACTTACAGCTGCTCCAGCCCAAGGATTCGAGCTTACCCTATATACCAAAACTGGTCTCGGGGATGGACAACAAGCCAACAACCCTTGGCTACAAGAACTCCCTGACCCAATCACCCGTGTGAGCTGGGATAATTACCTAACCATGTCCGCAGCCGATGCTAAAGAGCTCGGTATCAAGAACTGGCACGTGGCCAATGGCGGTCTCGATGGAGACTATGCCGAAATCCAAGTAGGCGATGTGAAGCTCAAAGTACCAGTACTTATCCAACCAGGACAGGCAAAAGGTTCGGTAGGACTTGCTTTCGGTTACGGAAGAAAGGCCGGCATGAAGAAAGAAATGCAAGTAGGGGTCAATGCGTATGCACTCTACAACAACCTTAACCCAGTACAACCCGTAGCCTCTATCAAAAAAGCAGAGGGTACTCACGAATATGCTTGCGTACAGCTCCACAATACCCTTATGGGACGTGGAGATATCGTCAAGGAAACCACTTTAGAGGAATTCCTTACCAAGGATGCCCACCAGTGGAACAAAAAACCAGAAGTATCCCTTGATCACAAGGAGGTAAAAGCTACTTCTGTGACCCTATGGAAAGAGTTTGACAACTCTACAGGGCATTTCTTCAACCTTTCTATCGACCTAAATGCTTGTACCGGTTGTGGGGCTTGTGTGATTGCTTGTCATGCTGAGAACAACGTACCTGTAGTAGGTAAGAGTGAGGTAAGGCGTTCACGCGATATGCACTGGTTGCGTATCGACCGCTACTACTCCTCAGAAGAGTCCTTCGAGGGTGATATGCAGAAAGTAGAAGGTATAGAAGGGCTAAGTGCTTCACTCTCTACTTTCGGAGAAATGGAAACTCCTTCTGATAATCCACAAGTGGTCTTCCAGCCAGTAATGTGCCAGCAGTGTAACAATGCCCCTTGTGAGACTGTTTGTCCAGTAGGAGCTACCTCTCACGGATTGCAAGGACAAAACCACATGGCTTACAACCGTTGCGTAGGTACTCGCTATTGTGCTAATAACTGCCCTTACAAGGTACGTCGATTCAACTGGTTCTTATACAGCAATAACAATGAGTTCGACTACCATATGAACGATGATTATGGTAAGATGGTACTCAACCCAGATGTAGTGGTACGCTCTCGTGGGGTGATGGAAAAATGTTCTTTCTGTATCCAAGAGACCCAAGCGGTAATCCTACGTGCTAAGCGTGAAAACCGCCAGGTGAAGGTAGGAGAGTTCAACGACGCTTGTGCTTGTGCATCAGCCTGTGGTACTGGAGCGATGACCTTCGGAGATATGAACAACCCAGAGGATCCTATCGTAACCCTAAGCAAGGACGAGCGTATGTATCACCTACTCGAACATATCGGTACACGTCCTAACGTATTCTATCAAGTAAAAGTAAGAAACAACGATTAATATAGTTAATAATTTTGAGTTTTGAGTGCTTAGTTAGTAGCTCAAAACTCAAAACCCGAAACTCAAAACTAAAAAATATGGCATCGCATTACGAAGCACCTATACGCAATCCACTAATAGTAGGCGACAAGACCTACCACGATGTTACTGTGGATGTAGCGCGCCCTGTCGAAGGGAAAGCCAATCGCCTTTGGTGGATAGTATTCTCAGTAGCCCTCGCTGCTTTCTTGTGGGGATTGGGCTGTATCGTCTATACCGTATCTACGGGGATAGGCGTATGGGGATTGAACAAGACCGTGGGTTGGGCTTGGGACATCACCAACTTTGTATGGTGGGTAGGTATCGGTCACGCTGGTACCCTAATCTCCGCCGTATTGTTACTCTTCCGTCAGAAATGGAGAATGGCCATCAACCGCTCTGCCGAAGCGATGACCATCTTCTCAGTAGTACAGGCGGGTCTCTTCCCTATTATCCACATGGGACGCCCTTGGTTGGCCTACTGGACTGTGCCTATACCAAACCAATTCGGTTCGCTTTGGGTGAACTTTAACTCTCCTTTGCTTTGGGACGTGTTCGCGATCTCTACTTACCTTTCTGTATCCTTGGTGTTCTGGTGGACAGGACTTTTGCCTGACTTCGCTATGCTACGCGATAGAGCGGTAAAACCTTTCCAAAAGAAAATCTATAGCTTGGTGAGCTTCGGTTGGAGTGGTCGTGCTAAGGATTGGCAACGCTTTGAAGAAGTATCCTTGGTACTAGCAGGATTGGCTACCCCTTTGGTACTCTCTGTGCATACCATCGTATCCTTTGACTTTGCTACCTCTGTAATCCCTGGTTGGCATACCACCATCTTCCCACCTTACTTCGTGGCAGGGGCGATCTTCTCGGGATTCTCCATGGTAAATACCTTGCTTATCATCATGCGTAAGGTCTGCAATCTTGAGAGCTATATCACCCTACAACACATCGAGCTGATGAACCTTGTGGTAATGATCACCGGATCCATCGTAGGTTGTGCCTATATCACTGAGCTCTTCGTGGCTTGGTACTCTGGAGTAGAGTATGAACAATATGCCTTCCTTAACCGTGCTACAGGACCTTACTGGTGGGCTTACTGGATGATGATGACCTGCAACGTATTCTCACCTCAGTTCATGTGGATTAAGAAGCTACGCCGTAGTATCCTCTTCTCCTTCTGTATCTCTATTGTAGTAAATATAGGGATGTGGTTCGAGCGCTTTGTGATCATCGTAACCTCTTTGCACCGCGATTACCTACCTTCCTCTTGGACGATGTTTTCTCCTACCCTTATCGATATAGGGATCTATACAGGAACTATCGGATTCTTCTTTGTGCTCTTCCTCTTGTACGCACGTACTTTCCCTGTGATAGCACAAGCTGAAGTGAAATCCATCCTCAAATCCTCCGGAGAGAAATACAAAAAATTAAGAGACGCTAACCCTAATAATTCCCATTAGTTATGAGTAAGAAAGTAGTACATGCAATCTATAACGACGACGACGTGCTGATGGACGCCGTCAAGAAAGTGCGCGCAGCCAACCTCAAGATCGAGGAGGTATATACGCCTTTCCCTGTACATGGGCTTGACAAGGTTTTGGGACTCAAGCACACACGCCTTGCCATCGCTTCTTTCATCTATGGGTGTATAGGGCTCACTGTGGCTACCCTGATGATGAAATATATCATGATCGATGACTGGCCACGTAACATTGGGGGAAAACCTAACTTTACGTATATCACGAACTTACCTGCTTTCGTGCCTATCATGTTCGAAATGACAGTATTCTTCGCTGCCCACCTTATGGTAATCTCTTTCTACATGCGTAGTAAGCTATATCCCTATAAGAAGGCTGAGAATCCAGATCCTCGTACCACCGATGACCATTTTCTTATGGAAGTAGCCAGTGATGGCAACGAGGAAGAAGTGGTGAAATTCTTAGAATCCACCGGAGCAGTAGAGGTAAAATTAGCAGACAAAAAAGCAATTCAGATATGAAAAAAAGATATATACTCTCTTTATTGATAGCAAGTTGTGCCCTTACCTCTTGCTTCCATAAGGACAAGCCTAACTATCAGTACATGGCCGATACGGACATGTATTTCCCTGTGGGCTACGAGACCTATCAGGAAGCTCCCCAAGGGAACCAAGCCCTCAAGAATGGCATGGAGGCACAGCTTCCACCAGAACACACTATTAAGCGTGGGTGGATGCCTTTTCTCTACCCTAATACAAACGAAGGGTATGAGCAGGCTAAGGCGAACCTAAAGAACCCACTACTGGCCGATAGCTTAGCCCTAAAGGATCACCTCAAGGAAGGGGCTGCTCTTTACAACATCTATTGTATGGTGTGTCATGGTGCTGAAGGGGACGGACAGGGAATCTTGGTACAGCGTGACAAATACTTAGGGGTGCCTAACTATAAGGATAGGGAGATTACCCAAGGAAGTATCTATTACGTTATCTATCACGGACGCAATGCCATGGGCTCATACGCTTCTCAGATTACTGAGAAAGAGCGCTGGCAGGTAGCCCTCTATGTGGAGCAACTCCGTAACAAACTCTTAAACAAATAACCCACTTAAGATAAGAAGAATTATGTATTCGTTTTCAGGAAAAATCAAATTAGTAGCCATCATCAGTATGGTAGTGGGGCTTTTAGGCATAGGGTATAGCTTTATCGCTACCCCCAGTACAGTGGAGGCTTTGGGCGCTCATGCCAGCCATGATCCCGCTCACGCTGAGCATGTGCTACACTTATTACAGAATAAGCCTTGGGCAGCCCTCTATGTAGCGGCCTTGTTCTTTATGCTTATCTCCTTAGGGGTATTGGCATTTTACGCCATTAACCGAGCTGCTCAGGCAGGTTGGGCTCCAATTCTCTTTAGAGTGATGGAGGGTATCACAGGCTATTTGCCTATAGGAGCACTTATTTTCTTCCTCCTATTGGTATTCTCAGGCCTACACTTCAATCACCTTTTTATCTGGATGGATCCTGCGGTAGTGGCGCATGATAAGGTAATTCAGGGCAAGACAGGCTACCTGAATGTGCCTTTCTTCTTGGTGCGTGCTGCTGTATATATGCTTGGCTGGATTGCTTATCGCCAGATTACTCGCAAGCTCTCCAAAGCACAGGACCAGGCACATGACAATCGTCCATTCGTCAAGGCTTTCAAATGGTCAGCAGGCTTCTTGGTATTCTTCCTTGTGAGTGAGTCCATGATGTCTTGGGACTGGGTGATGAGCGTGGATCCTCACTGGTTCAGTACCCTATTCGGTTGGTATGTATTTGGTAGCTTGATTGCTTCAGCTATTGCGGCTATTATCTTAGTTACTGTAACCCTCAAAAGCCAAGGCTACTTAGAGCATGTCAATGACAGTCACTTGCACGATTTGGCCAAATACCTCTTCGGGTTCTCTATCTTCTGGACTTATCTTTGGTTCTCCCAATACCTCTTGTATTGGTACTCCAATATCCCAGAGGAAGTAACCTACTTTGTAACTCGCTTAGAGCACTATGAACCTATCGTACTGAGTATGCTTGCTATCAACTTCCTTTTGCCACTGCTTATCTTGGTGGATTCCGATATCAAGCGCAAACCTTGGGTAGTAGGAACCATGGCAGTGGTTATCCTAGTAGGACACTATTTGGATTTCTTCAATATGATCATGCCTGCTACCGTAGGGGATCAGTGGTGCATAGGAGCAGGTGAAATAGGTAGTGTATTGTTCTTTTTTGGACTCTTTACCTTTGTTACCTTCCGCACCCTTACCAAGGCTCCTTTAGTGGAGAAAAATCACCCTCTTATGCATGAGAGTGAACATTTTCACTATTAGTATATAGAAATTTATTTGGTTTTATTACTGATATGGAGGCTATCCGAAAAGGGTAGCCTCTTTTTTGTTAAGAAAGGAGTGTTTTTTACCGTTCATGTACAATTTTATACATTTCATGCAAATTCTCTTGCATGGAAAGTATAGTTACCAAATAAAATAAGTACCTTTGCCGCCATAAATAATAAAAATAAATATCATGAAAAAAATGTTTGTCCTAGCCAGTTTAGCTCTTATAGGAGTGGCTTGTAGTAAAAATGATGACAACGTGGGTGTCTACAATGGAGGAGGAAATAAAGCAATAAGCAGCAGCACCATAAGTGGAGACCCTTTCATTACAGAAGAACCTGCAGTATTCCCAACTCAGAAAGAAGGAACTGACCAAGAATACGACATCACTACTTATACCCTAGAAAACAACAAAGTAAAGAGTGTGGTTATAGATCATTACCAAAATGGTCAAAAGGTAAATAAAAAGACCATTACTACCAATGTTACCTACAATGACAAAGGGCTTCCCACCAAATTGGAACAAACGGAAGATGGCCTTACTCGTACAATAGAGTACATCTACAATGCGAAAAATCAGATCGAAGAGATCAAAGCTACTCATAATAATACAACAGCAAGATATGTACATGAGTACGACGCTCAGGGAAGACTCTCTAAAATGACTTTCTCTGCTACAAATGAACAGCCTTATACGATTACTTACGAATATCCTACGGCAAACACTGTAGTGGAAAAAAATAGTACAAATACGAATGAATCCTTGACCTATACTTTTGAAAATGGAAATCTTACTAAAAAGGTTCTAGAAAGATTCTACCAAGGGAATGTCGTAGGTAGTGCCATAGAGGAATACAAATATGACACTACTATAAAAAATCCTGATGCCTCTTTAGAGCTGAAATTAGTAGACCTTAATTATTATCTTGAGGAAGATCGCTATTCTCCAGAAAGAAGCAAAAATGTAGTTACTGAAATCACTAAATCAGGAACCGATGGTCAGTATGAACTCCCTAAAAGAATATCTGCTACATATACCTACGAGAAAAATGATAAAGGGTATCCTACTAAGAAAACAGAAACAAAAGCCGGAAATACTCCTAAGGTTACCACTTATACCTACTAAGAGATAACTTTTATCTACATTAATCAATAACTTATAGTCCTCTGTGATGGATTCCTCCATGTACAGAGGATTTTTTTATTACTATAAGAGGATTTTCTTAAGGAGAACCTATTTTTGTTAAAAAAGCACTTTTTTTACCGTTCGTGCACCATTTTCTACAATTCGTGCGTAGTTTTTTATACTTTTGTTGTAGCTATCGAAAAAATAAATATCTTTGCCATGTAATTTTAAAAGTAAAAATATCATGAAAAAAATGTTTATCCTAGCAAGTATAGCTCTTTTGGGAGCGGCTTGCAGTAAAAGTGATGACAATGGGGGAGGAAATAATGGAGGGGGTAACCCTGTAACTCCTTCAGAAGTACCTGCAGTATATCCTACTGAAAAAAGAGGAGATGACCAAAACTACAGCCAAACTACCTATACCCTAGAGAACAACAAGGTAAAAACGGTTGTTAGAGAACGTTACCAAAATGGGGTAAAAGATGCTACTGCTACCAGAACTACTAATGTTACTTACACGGACAAGAAATATCCTACAGTAGTAGAAGAAACCTATAATGGAAGCCTTACTAATAAAACAGAATATACTTACAATGAGAAAAACCAAATCACTGAGATGAAGAATACCAGAGAAGGTTCTACTCAGGTAGTAAAATTTGAATACAATGCCGAAGGTAAGGTCTCTAAAGCTATTCACCCGACCTATCAAGTCTCCTATGAGTATCCTAATGCGACTACAGTGGTAGAAAAGAACAGCTCTACTCCTAATAGCACCAATACTTATACCATAGTGAATGGAAATGTGACCAAATTTTTGCAAGAAAGTAAGGATGACCTAGGTACTGTAAGATTCACTAATACCCAAGAATACGAATATAATACTGCTGTAAAGAATCCTGATGCTTCTTTTGAGCGTAGAATACTTGATCCTAGCTATTTCTACAACTATAGTCCTTATGATGCAGATCATAGCTACAATATGTATACTAAGAGAACAGATTCCTATAATGACAATGGTCACACAAATTCTAGAACTTATACGTATACCTATGAGACTAATGACAAAGGCTATCCTACCAAGAAAACAGAAATATTTGAAGGTGGAAATACGGTTACCACTTATACCTACTAAGAGAATACTTTTATCCTAATACGTTAATTAATAACTTATAGTCCTCCGCCATGAGTTCTACCCATGCGCAGAGGACTTTTTTTGCGATGCCCTCTTGGAGAAGGTACTGACTATAGGAATCAAAAAAATCCTCGGGATATTGGTCAAATACGAAGAAAGAGTTTTCCGTCTTTAGGTTGTGGCGGATAGCGACTTCTCCCAAGCAGATATTAGGCAGGGTATATACAAATATTGCAGGAGAGGGATAGTAGTTCTTAGGGTCTTCTATAGAGGCTTGGTGTCTCAGATCGGTGTCCAAGCTGGCGGAGTGGTTGGCAAAGAGCAGCGCCATATCCTCTTTTTCCTCAGAGGGTAGGGTAGGGAGGAGGTACTCCATTCCCAAGAAAGCGAGCTTGCTTAGGGCGTCCATCTTGAAGAACTTGGGATAGTCAATCCCTAAGTGCTTATAGGCGCCCTTGGCAAAGGTGGCAAAATCACCTCCCAACATCTCAAAAGCAAAGGAACCATTCACAATAATGGCTCCTTGGTATATTTTACAAGTGTACAACTTTTAATAATGATTAATGTTCAATGATTAATGAATAATGATCAACGTTCAATGGTTAATGATCAATGATTAAAGATTATTCTTCTGGTTACTGACTTCTGCTCTCTGTTCACTGCTCTCTGTTCACTGACTTCTGCTCACTGTTCACTGACTTCTGTTCACTGACCCCTGTTCACTGACTTCTGTTCACTGTTCACTGACCTCTGCTTACCCGTTAAGTGCGTTGGCACCAGAAACGATTTCGAGGATTTCGTTGGTGATGGCTGTTTGTCGGGCTTTGTTGTAAGTGAGGGTGAGCTCATCACGTAGTGTGGTAGCGTTGTCCGTAGCCTTGTGCATAGCCGTCATACGAGCACCATGCTCAGCAGCTAAGGAATCACGCAATACTTTGTAAATCTGCAACTTGAGACTCTTAGGAATCAGCCCTTGGACAATCTCTTGGGCAGAAGGCTCATAGAGGTATTCACTTTGAGCTGCCTCTTCTTGTTCTGAGATTTGCAAAGGAAGGAACACTTCCTCGGTAAGGATCTGGGTAGCTACATTCTTGAAGCTATTGTATACCAATAGGATACGATCATACTTACCTGATAGGTAGGCATCGATAAGTTCCTGAGCCAAAGAGGCTGTTTTTTGGAAATCCATGTGGTCATAGAATCCTTCGCAATAGCGGCTTACCTTATCTGTTTTCTTGAGGATATCGTTTCCTTTTTTTCCGATAGTGAGCACCTCTACTTCTTTTCCTGGGTATTTTTGTAGGAGAGAAAGAGTATGCTTAACCACAGCAGAGTTGAACGCTCCACAGAGACCTCTGTCAGAGGTAATAGCCACTATAAGAATACGCTTTTCTTCGGCTCTTTCGAGGAATGGATTCTCATTGCCCAAAGCATCTTTGAGTGATTGAAGCAAGGTGCCCAAAGTATTGGCATAGGGCTTCATCGCGGTGATGACCTCTTGTGCTTTCTTGCTCTTAGCAGCAGATACCATCTTCATGGCGCTGGTAATCTGCATAGTGGAGTTGATCGAAGATATTCTGTTTCGGATCTCTTTAAGGTTAGCCATAGCTTTCTTTTAATTCATTTTTTGCGTGCGCAAAGATACAAAAATAATTGTCAATTTTCAATGATTAGTGATTAATTTTTTATCACCTCTGCTTACTTATTCCAAAAATAGTATCCTACTATGGAGATAAAGAGGATGCTAATAATATTAAGCCAGAAACCAGTCTTGAGCATGACGCGCTGTGGGAGCAATCCCGTACCAAAGGCAATGGCATTAGGTGGAGTAGCCACAGGGAGCATAAAGGCACAGGAAGCCCCTATCCCGATGATCATGGCCAAGCCCGTAGGATTTACCCCTAACTGCTCGGCGATGGAAATAAAGATAGGTACCAGAAGCGCCGCAGAGGCAGTGTTGGAGGTGAACTCGGTGAGAAATACGATGAAAGTTGATACTAACAATCCTATTATGAAATAGTTTTGCGAACGTATCACCTCCACGATGGAATCCACCATCGCCTTGCTGGCTCCGGAGGAGGTGAGCACCGCGCTTAGGGTAAGTCCGCCCCCGAAGAGCATCAGTACCCCCCAGTCGGTATTCTCTTGGATTTGTTTCCAGCTTACCACGTTGAACACGCAGACCAAGATAGCCGCAGTCATGGCAATTACACTATCGAAGTCGGCTATTTTCTCCAAGCCAAACAAGCCTGAGAGAACTGGGTTGATCTGAGTGGAGAACACCCAGAAGAGTGCCGTAAGGGCGAATATAACAATCGCTGCCCACTGTTTTTTTCCTAAGGTTGTTGCTACCTGATGTGTCTGTTCTCCTTTGGGAGAGATAATAGCATCCTTGAGGTTGGGGCGGAAGAAGAAGTAAAGAAAGATAATAGTCAGTGGCAGAAGTCCTGCTACAACAGGCATTCCATACCATAGCCACTCTTGGAAAGTGATATGAAGGTTTGAGGAGACGATGGCATTCGGTGGACTACCTACCAAGGTACCCATCCCTCCTATACTGGAAGAATAGGTAATCCCCAGAATAACAAACCAGTACGCTTTTTTGTTTTCCTCATAAGGCAATCCCTTAAGCAAGCCCACACCCAAGGGAATCATCATCGCCGCAGTAGCGGTATTGCTAATACCCATAGAGAGCAAGGCTGTAACAAGGAAAAGTAGCAATATGGCTACTAAAAGGTTGCCCCGTGCTAAGGATAACACTTTGTGAGCTATATACCTATCCAATCCATTGACACTCAGTGAGGTCGCCAAGGCAAATCCTCCAAAGAAGAGAAAGATGGTCGGGTTGGCAAAGTGTTGCAAAGCAGGCTTGGTTTCTACCAGTCCTAAGAAAATAGAAAGGATAGGCACTGCCAGCGCCGTGATGGTGATAGGAATCACCTCGGTAAGCCAAAGAATAGCCACTAATATCAGGAGAGCTATCCCTCTATTTGTCTGAGCTTCATAGGGAAGCCACAAGAGCATAGAGCCAGAGAAAAGTGTAGCTAAGAGTAGGATAATAACTCTCTTAGCGGAAATAAATTCGGTCTTCATAATCTAAAAAGTATTGTAAAATAACAGTTCTTTTTTTGCGTAGTATGTCTGACAAAATTACTTCTTTTTTTTAAATAATCAAAATATTTTTTTCAATCGAAAGAAAATATTTTTTAATACATTGATAGTCAGTGAGCATAGGTCATAGATCAGTGAGCTGTGAACAGAGAATTAATCATTGAACATTAATCATTAAAAAAGTTGTATCTTTGCAGCCTGAACTCTTTTATATAGCTTATGATATTTGATTTTGTATTAGAGAGATACCCGCAGATCATTGCTACGGTAGTTACTTTGATCCTATTTTTTATCCTTAAGCGCTTTGCTGATTCCTTGGTAAATCGTTTTGGGCAAAGGGCGCATTTCCCCAAGGCACGTGTGCAGTTAGTGAAGAAGTACATTGATTTCCTTTTAGCGACCTTAGTCTCAGTGGTGATAGTCTCCATATGGGGGGTGAAGCCTGACCAGATATTCCTCTTTATCTCCTCCATTCTTACGGTGATAGGGGTAGCTTTCTTCGCCCAATGGTCTATACTGAGCAATGTCACCGCGGGGATTATCATCTTTTTCTCCTTCCCCTTCAAGATAGGTGACAAAATACGTATCTTGGACAAGGAATGCCCTATCGAAGCCGAGATCAAGGATATCAACTCCTTCTATACGCTGCTGATAACCGCCTCTGGCGAGCACATTTCCCTACCTAACAACGTCCTTTTGCAAAAAGCCGTAGTCATAGTAGAACCTAACGAAGTATAATATACAACCAACAGACACTTATGAAATTACAAATAAAATACACAGCAGACCCTACCATTGTTCAGTTAGAAGCACCCGTGGTGTTGGTCAAAGGGAACTACCAATATAGCAAGGGGGATAATACACAGGATTCTCCCTTGGCAGGTGAGCTATTGCGCTTGCCCTTTATCAAGACAGTATACTTTTCGGCCAACTTTATTGCGCTGCAATCCACCGGTAATATCCGCTGGGAGGAAGTCGCTCCAGAGCTTGTAGGACAGATAGAGACAGCCCTTAGCCGAGGGGAAGCCTTGGTGTATCTCCCTGGAGAGGAAACCCAGGAAACGACGCCTAAGCGTATTCCGGTGACTATCTATGTGGAGAGTACGCCGAACCCTATGGCAATGAAGTTTGTCGCCAATAAGAAGCTGGTAAGTCGTCCGTATGAGTTCAAAACGATAGAAGAGGCGGAGAATTCTCCCTTGGCGCAGGCTTTGTTTGGCTTTGACTTCGTCAAATCTGTATTCTTTGACGCCAACTATGTATCCATCACGCGCCTACCCCGCAGCACCCCTTGGGAGGAGGTGATGATGGAGACACGAGAGTTCCTCCGCCAGTACCTTATGGAAGGTAAAACAGTGGTGAAAGTGGCTGTCAGTGAGGAAGATCGCCCGAAGGGATTGCCTCGCTTAGGAGATATTTATAGTAAGAAAATAGTAGCCCTCTTAGACCAATATATCCGCCCTGCTGTCTCCAGCGATGGAGGAAATATAGAGTTTGTTAGCTATGACAAAGAGACCCACAAAGTGAAGGTCGTTCTCCAAGGGGCATGCAATGGTTGTCCTTCCTCGCGCATTACCCTCAAGCAGGGGATAGAAGGCCTACTGAGGGAGCAGCTCAAGGATGACAAGCTCACCGTAGAAGCGGTGGACAATGTATAGTGTTATTTTCCTATGAAAGTGTTTATCTCGTTGACTAAGTGAGAGATAGCATTGGTTGAAGGAGCAGGTTTGTTAGTGAACTCCGTGATGATCGCCTCGCGGAGTTTTTGTGCATCTGGGATATTGGTATCGGTGGCGATGCGGTGGATGATCTGCAAGGTGGCATTTTTGCTAATGAGGATGACATTCCAGAGGTTCTCGCTGACGAAAATCTGCTGGGTAATGTTGTGTTCGAACTCAGCATTGATATGCTCTATAAGGAGCAACTCATACGCCTGCTTGTCCGCAGTAGCAGGGGCTACTCTTAGGGCGAGCTTCTGAGGGCTGGTGCGGTCTAAAAGGAGCACTAAGCGCTCGTACGCCTGCAAGCGCAAAGGGAGTGCTTCTCGCTGTAAGTCCTTGAGGAGTTGGTAATTGCGCTTTTTGTCTTCGTTCTTGAAGTACAATTGAAAGAAAAAATAAGCCAACACGGCAACAATTACTGCAGGAAGGCAAAAGGAAAGGATTTGTTGAAACATTTTATTTAAATTAGGTGACAGTTCAGTCACTGCTGACTGAAATAGGGGGCAAAGATACGATATTAATTATCAATTATCAATTGTTAATTGTTAATTGTTAATAGAAAAAAAAACGTACTTTTGCCACAGAAGAAAAAGAAACATGCGACTACACCGAAACTTAGTAGATGCCGTAGTGGACGGCTTTATGCAAATTAATAATGACGGCTTGTATGCCGACAAGGTCATTGAGCGGTTGCTCAAGCGTGATAAGCGCTGGGGGAGCAAGGATAGGGCTTTTATCGCCGAGACGCTCTATGAGCTGGTGCGCTATAAGCGACTTTATACAGAGATAGCACAGGAGAAAGCCCCTTTTACAGTGCAGAGCAGCCGTCGGGTTTTTGCCGTATGGGCAGTACTTCGTGGCATTACCTTGCCTGAGTGGTATTTTGAAGGTACACCAGAGCGCCGTATCAAGGGACGCTTTGATGAGCTCTCCCGCGTGCGTGCCTTTCGGGAGTCTGTTCCTGATTGGTTAGACGCTCTTGGGGTGGCAGAGCTTGGAGAGGAGGCATGGGGCGAGGAGCTTCACGCCCTGAACCAACAGGCGGCCGTGGTACTTAGAGTCAATACCCTCAAGATAGATAGGGAAGCCCTACGTGCACAGCTGGCTAAGGAAGGCTATGAGACAGAGTCCTTGGAGGGCTACCCCGATGCACTTCAGCTGAAAAAGCGTGCCAATGTATTCCTCTCGGAGGCTTTCAAGCAGGGGCTTTTTGAGCTACAAGATGCCTCGTCACAGCGAGTGGCTCCTTTGCTCTTAGGTGCGTGGAATCCCTCACAAGGCAGCTTGAAGGTAGCCGATTGCTGTGCAGGGGCAGGGGGAAAAACCCTTCACTTGGCGGCGCTGATGGGGGGCAAGGGTAAGATCGTAGCTATGGATATCTATCCACAGAAGCTCGACGAACTCTCTCGCAGGGCAAAGCGCAATGGAGCTTACAATATAGAAGCACGCCTGATAGAGGCTAAGTACCTTAAGCGCCAGCGAGGCACTTTCGATAGGGTGCTTATCGATGCTCCTTGTTCGGGCTTGGGCGTACTGCGCCGCAACCCAGATACCAAGTGGAAGCTCACCCCTGAGTTCTTGGAGGAGATACGAAAGACACAAGCACAGTTGCTTGCTCAATACAGTCTGCTTGTCAAGGAAGGAGGTAGCTTGGTCTATGCCACCTGCTCCATACTTCCCTCTGAGAACGAGCAGCAAGTGCAACACTTCCTCGCCAGTGAGGCAGGTAAGCGCTTTACACTGGTGGAACAACACAAGATATCCGCTACCCAAGGGTATGATGGATTCTATATGGCAGCTTTGAGAGTGAAGAATGAAGAATGAAGAGTGAAGAATGAAGAATGAAGAGTGAAGAGTGAAGAGTGAAGAGTGAGCGGTGAGCAGTCAATACTTGCGTAGAGATGTTATTTATTGTGTCTTATAATTCTAAAAATTCTATAACCCTATAACCCTTAAATTCTATAATTTCTGAAAATAGCATTTGATCCTATATACACGCATCCCGTGCCTGAGAACCATCGTTTTCCTATGGAGAAGTACGCACTTTTGCATGAGCAGTTGCTGTGGGAAGGGGTTGCTGAGGTGGAGGATTTTTTTGCCCCTGCCAAGGTCAGTATAGCAGATGCTTCCTTGGCGCACGATCGGGGGTATGTGGAGGCATTCGTGGGGCTACACTTGCCCGAACGTACTCGTATCCGCATCGGCTTTGTGCAGAGTCCACAGCTGGTAGCACGGGAGCTAACCTTGGTGCAAGGTACTATAGATGGAGCACACTACGCCTTGGAGGAAGGTGTAGCCTTCAATATAGCCGGAGGCACACACCACGCCTACTCGGATAGGGGAGAGGGCTTTTGTATGCTCAACGACCAAGCCGTGGCAGCTGCTTATCTGCTTAAGACAGGCCGTGCTAAGCGTATTCTGATTATCGACTTGGATGTACATCAGGGCAATGGCACTGCGGAGATCTTTGCCCATCGGGAGGAAGTCTTTACCTTCTCTATGCATGCTCGGGACAACTATCCCTTTGTCAAAGAGCAGTCGGACAAGGATATAGAACTCCCCAAACAGACCATGGATAAGGAGTATTTATCTCTTTTGGAAGCGACCCTACCTGTACTCTTTGAGCAACATCGGCCGGATTTTGTCTTCTACCAATCGGGAGTAGATGTACTAGAGAGTGATCGTTTTGGCTTGCTTAGCCTTACCCTAGAGGGCTGTGCTCAGCGGGATAGGTTTGTTTTCGAAGAATGCCAAAAGCGAGGCATACCGGTACAATGCAGCATGGGAGGCGGGTATTCGCCTAAGCTCTCGATTATCCTCGAGGCACATACGAATACTTTTAGGGAGGCACAGCGGATATTTTGTTGAGTAAATAGTTTTTTATAAATAAATTATTGTAACTTTGCAACCTCAGGGTCAGTGAGCAGAGGTCAGTGAGCAGAGTTGGTGATGATTACTTTCTATATAAAATTTAAAATATTATGAATACAACCGCAATTATTAGTGCAGAAATACAAGTGTCAGATATTCCAATCTTTGAAGCTTTATTCAAGAGACTCAAAGCAAAGAAGATTGTTGTAGAATCAAAAAAAGATGATACAGAAATGACACAAGAGGCTTTTTTTGATAAAATAGATAAGGCCAGTAAGCAAAAAGGGAAGAGAATCACAGTAGAGGAATTTGAAGCAAAATACTTGTAATTCTTTATGGAAAAGGAATTGTACATTTTAGAAGAAAAACCTACTTTCTCTTTGGATGTTCAAAGACATAAAGAAGCAGGGCAGATAAAAATAATAAAAAAAATAGCTTCTTTTCTTAGAGAATTGCAAGAGGAGCCAACTCAAGGTACAGGACAAGTAGAGCGACTTAAGTATTATGGAGAACGTTCTGTGTGGTCTCGTCGGATTGATCAAAAACATAGGTTGGTCTATGAGGTGTTCGAAGAGGAAAAACGAGTAGAATTATTATCGGCTTATGGACACTATAGCAGTGAACGGTGAACAGAGGTCAGTGAGCAGAGGTCAGTAAGCAGTGAGCAGAGGTCAGTGAACGGTGAACGGTGAACAGTGAGCAGAGGTCAGAGAGCAGGAGCTAAAACCCTATAATTCTAAAGAACTAAACTCTTTAATCTAAAATAGCTAAAAACCCTTTAATCCTAAATAACTAAAAACTCAAAATTCAAAACTCAAAATTCAAAATGATAGCAACGGACAAACTTACCATGGGGGTGTTGTTCCCTATAGAGGCTTTTGAGGGGCCAATACCTCAGATGAATAAAGAAGAACAGATTAGGTTGGCTCAGCAGGCGGAGTCCTTAGGGTTTGATACTCTTTGGGTGAGGGATGTACCTCTTTTTGATCCTAATTTCCGTGATGTAGGGCAGATCTATGATCCGTGGATCTATATGGCACATATTGCGACCTTGACCCAGAGTATCAAGCTTGGTACTGCCAGTATGGTATTGCCCCTACGCCACCCGATCCACTTTGCCAAAGCAGCAGCCAGTATAGATAGGCTTTTTCCTGGGCGCTTGCATCTGGGAGTAGCCTCAGGAGACCGAGCTATAGAGTACCCAGCTTTCAATAAGCCGTATGAGAACCGTAGTATAGACTTCATGCGACAGATAGAGACCATACGTACTTTTTGGAAGGATGACTTTCCACACTATGATACCTCTTTCGGGAAGATGCAGGGCGAGGCAGATGTGATTCCTAAGCCTGTGAACAAGCGTATCCCGATGTATATCACCGGACATGCTGGAGGAATCAACCTCGACTGGATCGCCCAAAATGGCGATGGCTGGATATACTACCCTCGTGAGTTCGCCTATACCAAGAATATCATACAGAACTGGAAAGAAGCTCTCAAGAAGCACCACCAAGTGGATAAGCCCTATATACAACCCTTATATATAGACCTTTTGGAGGATCCATCAGCGGAGCCTATCAATATAGAATTGGGCTTCAGATTGGGGCGTAACTATCTGATTGACTTGCTACAAACTCTTAAATTTATGGGAGTAAGCCATACAATCTTCATTGCCAAGTTTTGTTCGCGTCCTATGGCAGAAGTCTTGGACGAAATCGGCAAAGAAGTGCTCCCACATATGAACGAATAGCCTATGCGAGTGATTATTATCAACGGGCCTAACCTGAACCTTTTGGGACAGCGGGAGCCCAGTGTATATCGAGCAGATAGCTTTGAGGCATACTTTGCCACCCTTCAGCGGGCTTACCCCCAGTTGGAGCTAAGCTATTTCCAATCCAACCACGAGGGGGCTCTTTTGGACAAGCTCCATGAGGTGGGCTTTAGCTACGACGGCATTATCCTGAATGCGGGAGCCTATACCCATACCTCCGTGGCGCTACACGATGCCATACGTTCCATCACCACCCCTGTGGTGGAGGTACATATCTCCAATACCTTTGCCCGTGAAGCCTTCCGCCACCACTCTTATATATCTGCGGTAGCCAAAGGGGTAATTGTAGGCTTTGGTATGGAGAGTTACAGATTAGCCTTAGAAAGTTTTTTATTTAATGATTAATGGTTAATGATTAATGATTAATCATTATTCATTAACCATTAATCATTAATCTTTAATCATTGCTCATTAATCATTGTTCATTAACCATTAACCATTATTATTGATGAAGATAACCTTAGCGATACTTGCGGCCGGTTTGGGGTCGCGTTTTGGGGCAGATAAGCAAATCGTGCCCATACATGGAGACTCCATTCTCTTGGATTACTCCATACAAGATGCCTTTGCGGCAGGTTTTGACCAAGTAGTACTGATTGTACGTAGTGAGATAGAGGAAGCACTAAGAACACACCTTGAGAAGAAGTTTCCTTCCGAGAAGCTTGCCTTTGTATGCCAAGACAAGCATAACCCTGTGGAGCGTAAGAAGCCATGGGGGACAGGACATGCCTTGCTATGCCTTAAGGAGCTTGTAGATACTCCTTTTCTTATCATCAATGCGGACGACTTCTATGGGCGTCATTCTTTCCAGATGATGGCAGAAGCCTTGCGTACAGGCAAGGAAAAAACGTTCTACTCGGCAGGCTATCGCTTGGGCAATACCCTAAGTGAGAATGGTACGGTATCCCGTGGTATTTGTACGGTAAGTGCTGATAACCATCTCCTTAGCATAGAAGAGCGCACCAAGCTCCTTAAAACAAGTGCTGATGAGGCTACCGACGAACGTACAGGAGAGCGCTTTGCCCTCTCGAGCTTCGTATCGATGAACTTCTGGGGCTTCACTCCTGATATATTCGAAATGGGAGTGCCTCTCTTTCAGGACTTTATCGCTCAGTACAAGGACGATCCCAAGGCGGAGTTCTACATACCTACCTTGGTGAGCTATGCCATGGCACAGGGCTATGTAGTGGAGGTAGTGCCTACCGATGCTGTATGGTTCGGTATGACCTATCAGGAGGACTTGGCGGTAGTCAAAAGAGAAATAGAGAGACTCAGCAGGGGTCAGTGAACAGTGAACAGAGGTCAGTGAGCAGGGGTCAGTGAGCAGAGAGCAGTGAACAGTGAACAGGGGTCAGTGAACGAAGTAACAGGCTAATTACTGAACATTGTTCTCTCTTTTAGAGCGAGAGGGCTTGTTTATTTTTCATAGTAAGTCAGTTTGCGTGTTTCTATAAAAAAAGGTTTGCTTACCCCCGCATCATCTGTTAAATACATAATACGTTCTGTCCAGTTTTTTTGTGAGTCAAAAGAAATGTATTTATATAGTGTAGTTTCTATCCAATCACCATCTTCAGAGAGTATTTCTTTTTCTAAATGCCCTTCTTTGTTGTAAGTATATTTGGTAATCCGTTGTTCTTCTGATAAATTGGTGACAATCAATCTTCTGGAAGAATCATACTTCAGGCTAACCCTATAGTCATAGTCTTGCCTATATTGCCCTACTCCTATAGATCTTTTTTCGATAGGATCACCCTGTGCGTTGTACTTGAAAGTATCAATGCAATAAAGCTCTCCTATTATATAGAGTTTTTCAATGCATTTTCCTTGGACATAGCTATACTTGGAAGCAAGTTCTGGTTCTCCATGATCCTTAGATTCTTGTTTCTTTATTTTTCTACCTTTTTTGTCATAGAAATAATATTGTTGTACAAAGGCGTCTTTTCCTATTTCTTTGACATTTAGCATGTTACCATCTTTATTATAAACAACCTCTTTGGAATAATATCTATATTTTGGGTAGCCATCACGTACTATCTTTCCATCTCTGAGAACAGCATTATAGTAGGTAGTAATTGTTGTTTTTACTTTTCCTTTTAGATTTTCTTCTTGAAGATCCGTTCTTTGTTTTTGTCCAAAAGAGGCAGTAAAACTCATTAAGAAAAGGTAGAAAAATATTGTTTTCATAATAATTTATTAGTGAATTATCGTCTATTGTATTTAGGACACTGAATGTATGGAAGTGAGCATTAATCATTGCTCATTAATCATTATATTTACGATTTCCTGTGTAGCGTGGGGTCGAGCGAGCTTTCTGAAGTTATCGGAGAGCTCTTTTCTTTTGGCAGGGTCGCTCCAGAGTGTAGAGAACATAGGGGCGAAGTGCGAGGCAATATCCGCTTCCCGAAGCAGTAGGGCAGCGTTTTGGTCGGCTATCGCTTGGGCATTCTTGGTTTGGTGATCTTCGGCGACATTGGGGGAGGGTACGAAGATGACGGGCTTGCCTACGACGGCCAGTTCGCTCACGGTACTGGCTCCTGCGCGGGAGAGAATCACATCGGCGATGGCAAAGGCAGCTTTCATGTCTTCCACGAAGGGGAGGACACGCACTTGGGGGCTGTCGTATTGGCGGTATTCCTCGAAGTAGTAAGAGCCACATTGCCAGAGGATTTGCACCTTTTTCTCTTGGAAAAAGTCCAAGTGTGTTTTTACCAATTCGTTGATTTTTCGAGCCCCTAAGCTCCCACCAATCACCACAAGGGTGAAGGCATCAGGGGCAAGAGAAAAGGAAGCAAAAGCCTCAGGATTTTTGTCCTTGATATCGATTACCTCTTCACGGATAGGGTTGCCAGTGAGGAAGATAGGGGAATGAGGGAAATAGCGCTGCATGTGGTCATAGGCGACAAAGACACCCTTAGCGCCACGGGCTACCCACTTATTGGTGACCCCAGCGTAGGAGTTTTGTTCTTGTATAAAGGAGGGGATACCGAGCCATTGGGCTATTTTCAGGGTAGGGGCGGAGGCATAGCCACCGGTACCGATGACCATATCGGGACGGAACTTCTTGAGGATGCGGTAGGCCTTCCACAGGCTTGAGAGGAGCTTGAAGGGGAAGGCTAAGGTCGAGAGGCTCGCCTTGCGCTGTAGCCCACGTATGGGTAGCCCCACGATAGGATAGCCCGCTTGGGGTACTCGCTGCATTTCCATTTTCCCCTCAGCACCCACAAAGAGGAACTCGGCCGTAGGGAATCTTTTTTTTAGCTCATTGGCTATGGCGATGGCAGGGAAGATGTGACCGCCTGTACCCCCGCCGGAGAGAATGATACGCATTTTGATGTTCAATGATTAATGATTAATGATCAATGATGGGGATAAACAAAAAACTACTTTTCTTGAGGAAAAGTAGTCTCTTAGTTTTTAAATGGTGGTGCCTCCAGGAATCGAACCAGGGACACAAGGATTTTCAGTCCTTTGCTCTACCAACTGAGCTAAGGCACCATGGTTGGTTAATTCGGGTGCAAAGGTACGACTTTTTTTCTTTCCTGCAAGTGTTTTTCAAGAAAAATTCGAAAAAATTTTTCATTAATTTCTATTTTATTGTTTTTCAGTGGTTTAAAATCTGTGTTTTTTAATAAACAAAAGTTTAACAAGGAAACCTTTCTTTTTTCTTGTGTAAATGCTAAAAAAGTTGGATATTTGCAATTCGTAACAATAATGACGGCTTGTCTGCCCAAAACAGGGGTGTAGGCGGTCATCATTAACGATCAATCTTTATGAAGATAAGACTTATTTTAGCTTTGCTCATGGTTTCTTTTGCCTATGGGCAGAAGGGCACGAACTCTCCTTTTTCCTATTATGGATTAGGAGATAGGCGTTATGAGGGAAATATTGAGAATGCACTGATGGGCGGGATGAATGCCTATGTGGATTCTACCAGTGTGGATGTGCGCAATCCGGCGTCTTTGGCCAAGCTCAAGCGTACCGTATTTTCTTTGGCTTCGTCCTACGATATTCGCCGTATGCATTCCCAGAGTGATAGCTATTCGGAGCGTACTTTCCTATTGGACTATGTGAACCTTTCGTTTCCTATCTATAAGAACTTAGGTTTTTCAGTAGGCTTGCGTCCGTATACCTCTGTGGGGTATAGACTGTTGTCGAAAGAGACAGTACAGGGGCGCGAACAGTACTATTCCTATGAGGGAAGTGGCGGGGTGAACCAAGCCTATATGGCTTTGGGCTACCAGGTTATAAATGGGCTTCGCATAGGAGTGGCCGGTGGGTTCAACTTCGGTCGTAGCAACCTAAGCAATCTCTATAGCTCACCTGTATTGGCGTACATCACCCGTGAGGACAGTCAGTCCCTATACCGTGGCGGCAGTTTTACCATGGGAGTGCAGTATGAGCGTGCTCTCACCGAAAAGCTCAGCCTCAACACAGGACTTTCCTATAAGCCACAGACCACCCTTAGATCGGATAACAACCTGACCCTCTATTCGCTTTTGCCTAATAATGGCAATTTTATCATCAAAGATAGTCGAGAGGTGACCGATGCTTCTCTGAGGCGTACTCACCTGACTTTGCCCTCCGAATGGGCAATCTCGGCAGGAGTGGGCAACCCTAATGAGTGGTTTGTCGGAGCTACTGCCAATTTTGTACAAATGCAGAATTTTTCCAATCCTTTTGTAACTTCCTCTTTTGTAAGTTATGAAAATGCGTACAAATTCTCAGTAGGAGGATTTTATTTGCCACACAATACAGCATATACAAAATACTGGAAACGAGTTACTTATCGTGCTGGGCTCTACTATGAGCGCACAGGAATCGTGCTTCGAGACAAGTCCATCAACGATTATGGCATGACTTTTGGAGCTACCCTACCTATGAAAGGACTTTCCAATGTTTCCTTTGGGGCTACTTGGGGGCGCAAGGGAGATACTTCTCTCCTTAAGGAAAACTATTTTACCCTACACTTAGCCCTTACCCTTAGCGATAAGTGGTTCCAGAGAACAAAATACCACTAATCAATGATTAATGAACAATGATTAATGAATAATGAACAATGATTAATGATTAATGAACAATGATTAATAATTGATAATTAACAATTGATATAACCTCTTAAAAAATAGAAAAATGAAAAAGAAATTATTGTATGGGTTCCTCTTGATGGGGACAGTGACGGCTTTCGCGCAGAAGCAAGATTGCCCTATGAAGGCCTCCGTATATGTGGAGGCAGCCAAGCTAAAAAACTATGATGAGGCGTATCCTTCTTGGAAATTTGTCTATGACAATTGCCCTGAACTCTACCAGTCTACTTTCCAATATGGGGAGCGTATCCTCAGGGATAAGATTAGTAAGGGAGTGGATAAGGATAAATATATCAAAGACTTACAAGAGCTTTATAATAAATATAATCAATATTTTCCACAAAAGTTCTCTGCCGCTAACAACCAAATCCATCAGGCATATATACTTATAGAGCACAATAAGGGTACCAAAGAGGAGCTTTTTGCCCTTCTGGACGGGGTATATAAGCAGGATAAGGATGCTTTTGCTGATGATACAGCTATCTATCAGTACTTTGCTACAGCCTTAGACCTATACAAGGCTAATAAGAAACCCCTACAAGAGGTGTTCGATGTGTATGACAATGTATCTGAAATTATAGAAAATGAGAACAACAAGCTCTCAGTACGTATGAATGAGCTTTTGCCTAAGGAAGAAGCTAATACATTGACTGATAAGGAAAAAGGTCAGCTACAAGTAGCCCGTACTCGTGTGGAGAACCTCAAGAACATCACCGAGAGTGTGGATAATTCCTTGGGACAATTGGCAGATTGTAAGAACCTTGTACCTCTTTACCAAAAGGTATATGATGCTAACAAGGACAACACCGAGTGGTTGCGCCGTGCAGCAGGCAAGCTCTCCGACAAGGAGTGTACCACCGATCCGCTATTTGTCAAAATCGTAGAGCGCTTGAACCAGTTAGCCCCATCGGCCTCTTCTGCGCTATACTTGGGTATCCTAAAGGAAAAACAAAAGAATACGACTGAGGCAGTGAAGTACTTCAACCAAGCGGTGGATTTGGAGAAAGACCCCTTGAGGAAGTCAAGCTATTTAGTAAAAATAGCTACCAAATACTCTGGCAGCACTGCGGTGAGCTATGCACAGAAAGCCTTGTCCTTCAATCCGTCCAATGCCTCTGCTTATCAGGTGATGGCACAGGCGTATGCCTCTGCGGCGAATGATTGTGGTACTACTGTTTTCGAAAAGCGCGCTGTATACTGGCTGGCAGCCTCCACCGCAAGAAAAGGAGGCTTGGAGAAATTGGCAGCACACTATGATAAGCTCGCTCCCTCACGTGCCGATATATTTAGTTCAGGCTTGGCAGGGAAGACTATCACCTTCAAGTGTTGGATAGGCCAATCGGTTAAGGTACCACAGTTATGATACACACATATATAAAGGTATATTTGCTTAAGAACATTGTAGGGCTTCTTGTCCTTACAATGTTTTTCTCGTGTGAAGAGGCGGCTAAGAAAAGCACAGATTCACAGGAAAAAATACCCAATGGGGAGACGTATAATTTCCGCCTTATCTACACCGATTCGACCAAGGTAAGGACGGTACTGGAGAGTGCACTGAACAAGGATTTTTCCACTCAGAAGTTTCCCTATACGGAGTTTCCTAAGGGCTTGGTGCTCAAGCTCTATGATGAGCAGGCACATGAGAATATCATCAAGGCGCGGTATGGCATCTATTACCTGCCTACTCAGATGGTGCAACTGCGTGATAGTGTGGAGATTATCACCTATGACGGCAAGGTACTCAAGACCTCAGAGCTCTTCTGGCAAGCCAATACCGACTGGGTATTCACCGAGCAACCTTTTGAGTATATAGACAGCCTACAAGGCTCCATTACCAAGGGGATAGGCATGGATTTCGATAAGCGATTCACCCACCTAAAAGCCCATAAAATCACAGGAATTATACCCGTGAAAGAGTAGTTATCAATGATCAGTGAACAGTGATCAGTGAGCAGAGGTCAGAGGTCAGTGAACAGAGGTCAGTGAACAGTGAGCAGAGGTCAGAGGTCAGTGAACAGAGGTCAGAGGTCAGTGAACAGAGGTCAGAGGTCAGTGAGCAGTGAGCAGAGGTCAGAGGTCAGAGGTCAGTGAACAGAGCATTAATCATTAAAAATTGAACATTAAAAATTAATCATTAAATAAGTTGTTAACATCGATTATTATCATACTTGTATTGCTTTTCTTCTCTGCATATTTCTCAGGGATGGAGATAGCGTATGTTTCCTCGAACAAGGTACAACTGGAGATAGAGAAGAAACAAGGAGGGGTTATCGGAAGTATTTTAGAGAAACTCACCCGCAAGCCGTCCAAGTTTATCGCAACTATGTTGGTAGGAAACAATGTCACCTTGGTGATCTATGGAATAGAGATGGGCAAGTTGATTCTAAGCTACCTCCCAGAATATTTCCATGGGATACTCTGGCAGACGATTATTTCGACCTTAGTGATTGTCATCACAGGAGAGTTCCTGCCGAAGGTTTTCTTTCAGATATACTCCAATACACTGCTTAGAGCCCTCTCGCCGGTGACCTATGTGCTTTATTTGATATTTTCCCCGATCACAGCTTTTGTTATTTGGTTGTCGGACAATATCCTACACGTATTTTTCAACACCCAAGGCGATGTGACTCGTTTGACCTTTTCCAAGGAAGAATTGGAAAACTACATTTCAGAGCAGATAGAGAACATGTCCGAGGATAAGACGATGGATAGTGAGGTACAGATATTCCAAAATGCCTTAGGCTTTTCCCAAGTAAAGGCACGGGATATCATGAAGCCCCGCACGGAGATCATCGCCATCAGTATACAGGAGAGTGTGGCCTGTCTCAGAGACCTTTTTGTACGTTCGAATTATTCAAAAATCCTTGTGTATCAGGAGAATATAGATGATATCATCGGTTATGTACATGCCTTTGACCTCTTCAAGAAGCCTAAGACCATACGAGAGTTTTTACGTCCGATTACCTTTGTTCCGGAGACGATATACATCTCCAAGCTCTTGGATACACTGATCAAGAAGCACCAGAGTATGGCCATTGTCTTTGACGAATATGGGGGTACCTCGGGCTTGGTGACCCTTGAGGACATCGTGGAGGAACTCTTCGGGGAGATAGAGGACGAGCACGACCAGATACACACCAAGGAGCTCCCTATCTCGGACAAGGAGTATGTGTTCTCAGCACGCTTGGAAGTGGAGTACCTCAATGAGAAATACAAGTTAGCCCTCCCCGAGAGCGAGAACTACGACACCTTAGGAGGCTTGGTGATGGACGTACATGAGTCGATCCCTGAGCGTAACGAAGAGATAGAGATAGATCGCTTCCGCTTCTTGGTAGAAGAAGTCTCTGATAATAGGATTATTACCGTGAGAGTCTTTATTAATGATTAATGTTCAATGATCAATGACTTAAGGGAGTGGAAAGAGTGAACGGTGAGCAGTTGTCAGTGAACAGTGAGCGGAGGCTTTATGTAGGATTTGGTGTGCAAAGATTTTTTGCACACCAAATCTTATTTTTTAGTGGAAGAGGATACTACTTCAAGAAATTTTTATAACTTTGTTCCATGTTGGTAGTAGTTGTGTTTAACGGATTGAAATTTAATCAAATATACGATTTTTTATCAAATGAGCCGCTTTTTATTTTTTTAAATCAAAATACATAGGGAGTTTATATAGAGAAACTCATAATCTAAAAACCTCTATCATTTAAAATGCACAACGGGTTATAAAATAAATTCTCATTGTTCTCGTTAGACAAAAACTATCATAGGTAACTCAATTAGACAATCTTTCTCAGGCTGAAAAGCAATTAGTAGAGAAGCGAGCAGAAGTTTGGAAAGCATAAAGAAGAATTTCTGAATAAAGGGATTAATGAGAGTGAAATACCTAATCCAGAAGATTACATGATTCCTATAAAAATAATTTGGTTAGAAAAATTATAATATGAAAGATTATCAAAAAGAGCTTCTTTTATTAAAAGAGAGAAAAGACCAACTTATGAAAACAATTAATAGTCACTCATTTTCAAGTGAAAAAGAATATAATCTTTTTGTAAAGGAAAATATAAATATGTTTGTTGAATTAATGAAGATAACTAAGGAAATAAAAGATATTCAATGGAAACTTATGAATGATATAGAAAAACAAAATTATTTAGATTATTTGAAAGAATTAGAAGAAAAATTTAATGAGACAGAATTTTATTAAATTTAGGTTGCACTAATTCCGCAGAGAAGATATTGAAATGGACTGAACAGAAGGGAAAGAACATTAGAAAATTCTATTTAAGCAACAAAAAGATTAAACGATACTAATAATAGAAATTGATTAAATATGAAAATAAGTGATTTAGAAACAATAATACACACATATAGTACACAATATATAAATACAGAAGAATTAATGTATTTGCAAATAGTTGAAAAACTAAAAAAATGGAATCTTATGAATGATTTAGAAAAGCAAGAAAACAGAAAAGAATATATAAAAATGAAAGATGTACATTTTTATTATGAAAAAAATTTAGAGTATGAAAAGGCTTTAGTTTCATTAGTAGATTCTATTTTAAATTTAAAGGGAAAAAAACAGAGATTCTATAAGAAAAATGTATTTTTTTTCAGAATAATAAACTTACTATATTGTGAAAAAGAATTAGCATTATATCCAATCAATATAAAAAATGTTAAAGGTCATGTTCCCTTTGAAATTTTTGAACCTTTAATAGAGAAAGTAAAAGATACTCAAGAGTACAAGCAATATAGATTAGATGAATTATTCGAGGAATACAAAAAGATGTATCAATTATTCTTGGATAAGCCTTATGAATAATTATAAATTGTTGGGAGGATAAAATAGCTATTCTCTCAAGTAGAGAGTTTACGGGATAGTGTCTTGTTTGCTGAAGAAAGAAGGACTCATAATGGATGATTTTCATTATGAAATTAAGAAACTTACCAGAATAAGAAGAACTATTCCTAAACCTGATGAAAATACTTTAATGCGGAAAGTAATTACAGAAGATGTGGTCAGAGCAGTAGATACAAAACATTTAAAAACTATTGAAGGGACTATTATGGTTTGCGTTTAGGCTATGAGAAAACTTTAAAGTTGGATAATTTAGTACCCCCTATAGATAGTAGATTTACAAGTGAATATCCTTTTACTCGAAATGGGTTTACATCAGGCAATAATGGCAGATTAGGTATACCAGAATATGTTTTAGATAAGCGTGTTTCCCCAAAAATAGGATCAGAAATTTGGAGGATTAAACCAGATGGAACTGAGGAACTAAGAGTGTTTAAAGAAGAAAATAATATTGAAAGATTTTACAAAATAAAATAATTATGGCAACTATAGGAAGAAAAGGAGATTTTGGTTATTTGAATGATAATTTACTAAGACTTCAGAAAGAGAAAGATTGGTTATTTATAACAGAAGATACTTCTTTGATAAATAAATATCATTTTAAGAAATATGACTATTATTATGGGTTAGTTATCAAAAATACAAAAATAATAAGTGCTTATAGTATTTACTATTATGCTCTTTATAAAGGATTAAAGTTTTTTGTAGAGAATGTAATAAAAAATGATATTTTTATATTATGTCCTTTAGAGGAAGCTATGATTTTCTTTAATGATTTTCCAAAGCAAGGTTATGACCCTATATACGAAATAAAAGAAAGTGAAGTTACTGATGTATGGGAAGAAAGAACTCCCATAAAAGGATTTAAATTTGAGGAAGAACCTATTGTCTATCTCAAGAAAAAAGGTGTCTGGTTAGTTGAACATTAGAAAGAGGAGATGCACTACGAGTTTACCTTATCTGTGGAATTATCCTTTTACTTCTGGGAATAATGATAGATTAGGTGTTCCTGAATGAAATCTTCCTGAAAGAATTAAATTTACAGATGGAGACGAAATTTGGGAGGTATTTAATGATGGGACTCAAAGATTAAGAGGAGTTTATAAAAATAATAGTTTTATAATTATAGAATAAATAATTTATGCAGTTAAAACTAAATAATGGGCAATTTATTTCATTTGATCAAGAGAAGATGAACCTTTGTTATAGTCATATACAAGATCCTCCTTGTTGGAATATTTATACAAGTAATTCTAATTTTTTGAAGGAAGGATTTGTGAAAGATTATAATGCTTATGTATTAAGATTAGAGTATGGTAAAAAATATGATTATCCAGCCTATAGAGTGAGAACATACTGTAATTATAAAGAAGGGAAATATGATTTATCTAATATCGCAGATAACACAGTTATTCTATTTCCAGATTTAGAAACAAAACGTAAAATAGGTTTTCATATTTATAACGACAATAGTGTTGATGTTCCCTATGATAAGTTTGTAACCGAAGTTACCGATGTATGGGAAGAAAGAACTCCCATAAAAGGGTTTAAATTTGAGGAAGAACCTATTGTTTATCTCAAGAAAAAAGGTGTCTGGTTGGTTGAACATTAGAAAGAGGAGATGCACTACAAGTCTACCTTATCTGTGGAATTATCCTTTTACTTCTGGGAATAATGATAGATTAGGTGTTCCTGAAAGTAATAAGATCCTTTAATCAAATTCAAGATTACAAGAAGATAGCTAAAAGATACGATATAGAAATTATATTTTTAAAAGAATAGTATAAATAATAAAGATAAATGGGGCGGAGGGGACTTTGCTGGATTGTGTAAACTGATAGAAATAAGTAGAGGAGAAGAAATGGAGGGGTACATAAGGAAACCTTGTTTTAGAAATTATGAAGATTTAAAAAATATTCTTAGAGAATATTTCCTAATCTATGAAGATTTGAAAATATCCTTAATATATGAAAAATCATAGAAGCAAAAAAAATCAGGAATGAATTTGAATGGATATTTTTAAAAAAAATAATAAATGAGATACTTTACTATAGATGAATCTATTGACTTAGATATGATTGGAGAATATCCACAAGTATCCCCAACAGAAAATTGTGTATTGGGCTCTCCATTCTCCAATGAAAGACTTTCTTTTGGAGAGATTCCTAATAAAATACCTTATTTAGAATTAGAGTTTAATAAAAGGGCTAAAAAAACAGATCTATTGAGTTCTTATAATTCACACTGGGGAATTTTGATTAATAAGAAAATGAAAAGGATTATTGTAAACTTTAATATCCCCACTTCTAAATTTTACTCTTTTATCTTATTGGAAAATAGAATAATTATAAAAGATTATTATTTATTCCGTTTTTACGATGATATTTTCCAATATATAGATATGGAGAAATCAAAATTCATACTAAAATGGAGGGATGTCATCCAAGAATTCTGTTTTACATCCAAGGAATTTTACCTAAGTAAAGAAAAAGAAACTTTTGAAGATTTTGAAAAAAAACTCATCATTAAAGAAGTTTACCTATTAAATTCTTTTCCAAAATATGATATATTTCATTTTGAGGGAAGAAATATTATATCCGAGAAACTATTAAATGCCTTTCAAGAAAACAATATAACAGGCTATGAAGTATCAGCATATGATGTTCTGAAATTAGAGTAAGAGATATTCTTATATTATTGGAAATCAATTTAAACGAATATTTTAAAAAAATAAACAAAAAAATAGGTATTAAGTAATGTATTTTAATTTAGGAACATCAGAAAACCTATATACCATAGGTTCTTATCCACAAATTTCACAAACTGAGAATAACATTTTTAACTCTCCTTTTTCTACACAAAGAATTAATTATGGGAACATTCCTAATGAAATTCCTTATTTAGAGTTGGAGTTTTATAAGAATGCTAAAATTACAGATATGTTGAGCAGTACAACACCTTATTTTGGTCTAATTGTTAATGTGAAGTTCAAAAATATTTTAGAACAGTTTAATATTCCTAAATATAAATTTTATCCAATAGTTTTATTCCGTAATAAAATTAATGTAAAAGACTATTATTGGTTCAATTTTTACGATGATATTTTCCAATATATAGATATGGAGAAATCCAAATTCATACTAAAGTGGAGAGATGTCTCTCAAGAATTCTATTTTACATCAAAGGATTTCTTTAAATCAAAAAAGAAAAAAACTTTTGAAGATTTTGAAACAGAACTCATAATTAAGGAAGTTTACTTATTAAATTCTTTCCCCAAATATGATATATTTCATTTTGAGGGAAGAAATATTATATCCGAAAAATTATTAAACGCCTTTATAGAAAACAATATAACAGGCTATGAAGTATCAGCATATGATGTTCTGAAATTGGAATGAAAGATTTAGGAGATATTCAGTGGATATTTGCTAAGACAAACAATATAAATGATCTCCAGACCTTAAAGGCAAAAGTAATAGCAGCTCTTAAAACAGCTGATGGAAAGCCTATTGAGGAGTTAGAGGAATTGTTTGTGAAGCCAAATGATTTTACAGAGAAAATAAAAAGATGGATAGGAGGAGATAAATCTTCTGCTGAACTATTATTAGAATGGTTAGATAAACCGGAAAATTTTAAAAAATTCTTTGAAATAGTAGATTAGTTATGTATAGACAAATTGAAAAATGGGAAAATATATTTAGCTATTTTTATATAGACGGAAAAATATATGTTAAAACGGAAGAAAATTGTATATTAAAAGAATTATCTTTAACAGGAGAAGTTCTCTGGGAATCAGAAGAAACAGAGGTCAGATACTATTATGTAAATAATGATGTGATTATTTTCAACTTAGAAAGTTTAGAAGATAAATATACATATGATAGAACATTTATATATGATAGAAGAAAAAAAACTTTAATTTTCAAGGGAGAAATAGAATTGAATATATCATATATATTTTTTAATAAAAATATTTTAAATAGTAATACAAATGAAAATATTATTGTCTTTGATATATTGAAAGGGGAAATTCTAAAGAAAATAGATAAGCCAACTATAGGTGTAACACTCTTAGTGACAGAAAAATATGTTGTCAAAAAATATGATCCATATATTTATATATATGTAAAAAGTGACTATTCTTTACTAAGGCAACAGAATATACAAGACTTTTTTCCAGGGGAAGAAGATTTATCTATACTTGAGATCTATTCTTATAAAGATACTTTTATCATCATCGCAAGAGTAGGGATTGTTTGTCTTTCTCAAAAAGATGGTTCTTTGATTTGGAAGTGCAATTATTATGCACGGACTATGGAAATTGTAGGACATTATGGCTATGTATGTACCAGCTTGTCCTTTTATCGTGTTGATTTAGATACGGGAGAATCTTATGATTATGATAGAGAATATGCCGCTCTTCCTGATTTCAAATACAATGAAAAAAACTATCTACCTGCAGGTCATAGGGTAGTATATCACAAAGGATTGTTATGGTATATTGTGTATAGCTCTGGAGAGTCTTTTATCATTGCTATAGACCCTGAAACAGCTAATTATCAGTGGATTCACAAAGTAGAAACCTATGAAAAGATTATGGATATAAAGTTCTATGACGATAAGATGTTTGTTACAGATACAGGCTATAACCTTTTTATCTACGAAGAGGAATAGGGTAACTATTAAACGCCTTTATAGAAAACAATATAACAGGCTATGAAGTATCAGCATATGATGTTCTGAAAACAGAGAAGTGTTTTATCGTACAATGTCCAAAAAACATTATGATGAACTTTTGAACAAATAGAATGAGGGCTACAGGAGAGACTACTACCTCACCTAATATGGCTTTTTCAGAAGGCTATGAAGGAATATTAGTTCAGTTTAAGGTAAAAAGGGGTACCGTTTTCAAACAAGGATTTGATTATTTAATCACTCATTTAGAAAATGAATCCAATCCTTTTATAAAGGAGAATAAGTAACAGCAAGCTAAACACTACCTCGCCTTGGACAGGCATAAGAAATTAAATCTATAAAAACAATTTATGCAAAACATAAAGAAAATTACAAAGATATTCAATTTGTATTATACGGATAAAATCACAAGAGAGGAAAGGTTAACAATGCTAAAAAACACCATAAGTATTGAAGATTTTAACGAAGCTATTTTATTATTGGAAGATGGTAAAAGTTTGGAAGATGTTCAAAATGTTATCCTAACGGGGTGGTTGTTAAATTGTTTTAATCCCTCTAACGAAGAACCTTTAAGGAGATTACTCTTATTAAATTTTCATGATTCCCATGAAGATATTGTTGATTTATTTCAAACAATGTGGAATAATAGTACCAAAAACATACCTATTCTACTAAAAGCAATAGATAATATCCCTGAGTATTTAGAGCCAGAAGATTTTAAATATCCTTATATACGAAAAATCATTTATGCTATAGGAGCGCAACCACAGCCTGAGAGTCTTTTAGCATTAGAAAAATTAGCATCTGAGACTAATGATATAAAAATAAAGGAATTGGCTTTACATCAGCTGGGAAAAAGAAAAGAATACCATTCCCTCAAAGAAGACCTTTAGAGGGGTGGAGGTTAAGGGAAGGTTGTATATTTCATAAAATCAAATACTTATATATATCTCTCTCTGTTAGAATAAGGTGTGAATAAATAAAGGAAATAAAACTTTCAAAATTGGTAAAAATTTTGTAATTTCGCACCCGATTTTTTGGGTTGTCAGTTTGTCAGTGAACAGTTGTCAGTGAACAGGATGAGAACTCAAAATTCAAAACTAAAAATTCAAAACTAAAAAAATGGCCGTTTTAGAAAAAATCAGAAAACGTACTGTATTCCTAATCCTGGTAATTGGATTAGCGCTTTTTGCCTTTGTTATCTCCGGTATTTTTAGCCGTAACACCACCCCTGACCAATTGGTGATAGGGAGTGTAAATGGGGATGATATCTCCTATCGAGAGTTCTCTACTCAAGTGGAGAACACCACCCGCAACATGGGGGGAAGCATAGGACAAGGCTATATCGTCAATGCTCTATGGCAACAGGCGGTACAAGGGAAAATCATAGACCAACAGTTCGAAAAGCTGGGAATCTCAGTGGGCAAAGAGCAGATCTTTGCCATGATCAAGCGTGTACCTCAGTATGCACAAGACCCTCAGTTTCAGGACGAAAAAGGGCAATTCTCCATAGCTAAGTTTGCCCAAGTGATCGCTCAGATCAAGAAGGTCAACCCCGCTCAGTACCAACAGTGGCAAGCAGAAGAGAAATCCTACGTGGATGCCGCCAAGCGTGAGCTATACCTTAGCCTAATTCGTGCTGGATTGGGTGTGACTCTCAAGGACGGAGAGGATGCCTACCACCGCCAAGCGGACAAAGTAAGCTTCAACTATGTAACCTTGCCCTACACAAGTATTCCTGATAGCGAGGTTAAGGTAAGCGATGCTGAGATAGATGCGTATGTAAAAGCTCACAAAAAACAGTTCGAGCAGAAAGAAATGCGCAATATACAGTTCGTATGGGTTACTGAGACTGCCTCTGAAGCGGATATCAAGCAAGTAGAGCAAAGCCTACAAGCGCTTAACGCTCCCAGAGTGGTATATAATAGCCAAAGACAAGCCAACGATACCCTTCCTGGCTTCGGCGCCTTGGCTGCTAAGGAGGTGCCACAGTTCGTAAATGAAAATTCTGATGTGCCTTTCGATAGCCTCTATGTAAGTAAGGACAGGCTTCCTGCCGATCATGCTGAGGCACTCTACAACCTCCCTGTAGGAGACCTCTATGGCCCTTACAAAGAAGCCAATACTTATCGCTATACCCGTATGCTCTCCAAAAAGCCTAATGCCCAGATGAGAGCAAGCCATATTCTTATCGCTTATAAGGGTTCTCTCCCAGGTAATGAGACCATCACTCGTACCAAAGAAGAAGCCAAAGCAAAAGCGGAAGATATCTTGGCAAAAGTAAAAGCAGGAGAGGACTATGCAGCCTTGGCAATGGTTAATTCCGATGACTCGTCCAACGCTCCTAATGGGGGAGACCTTGACTTCTTCTCACCAGGGATGATGGTACCTACCTTCAACGACTATGTATTCCATGGAAAAGTAGGTGATATAGGGCTTGTGGAAACGAATTTCGGATTCCATATCATCAAGATTACTGACCAGAGAGAAGGGGTACAATTGGCTACCATTGTACGCAATATCGAGCCTTCTAAAGCGACACAGAACGAAATCTATACCAAGCTTACCGCCTTCAACGAACAAGCGCTACAGCATCCTAAGGACTTTGCTTCCTTGGCAGCTAAAGCGGGATACAATGTATTGCCTGCTAATAACTTGGATGCTATGGCTGAAGATATCCCAGGTCTGGGTAACAACCGCGCCTTGGTCAGATGGGCTTTTGCAGATGATACCAAAGTAGGTGATATACACCGTGAAGATGTTAAGGATGGTTATATAATCGCGCAGCTTACTAAGAAGATCAGCGAGGGAGTAGCCTCAGCCTCCGATGCGCGTCCTATAGTAGCGCCTATCCTTATCAAAGAGAAGAAAGCCAAACAGCTTTCAGAGAAGCTCAAGGGAAGTACCTTGGAGCAAGTAGCGCAAGCCTCTGGACAGGCTGGAAATATACAAACAGCAGAGAATGTAACCCAAGAATATCCTGCCCTTCCCGGACAAGGAAGTGAACCAAGTGTGTTGGGCGCTGCCTTTGCCTTGCCTCAAGGAAAAGTAAGCCAACCAATCGCAGGGGATAACGGAGTATACGTTATTCAAGTGACACAGAAGGACATCGCTCCTGCATTGCCTAACTATAGTAGTTACATGGCGCCTTTGAGAAACCAGAAGCTCAACCGTGCTTCTCAGGATCTTTTCTCTGCCTTGGAAGCTACTGCCGATATTAAGGATAATAGAGCTAAATTCTACTAAGATACTCAATTCTTAATTTTTCGCATTGCGAATATTCATCATTAACTATTTTTTAATTCATCGACTTTGCCAATACCTACAGGGATTGGCAAAGTTTTTTATGGACAAAAGTCAAAAAAATCTTTGTTGATAAAAAAAGTGGGAGAAAGTGGGAGAAAGTGGGAAAAAGTTTGTACCTTTGACCCGATAAAATGACTCAAAGTGATACAGACTTTTGTAACATACGAATGCAAGGCGGACTCCAAGGGGCGTGTGACGATCCCTGTGGGGCTTAAAGCCGTGTTAGAGAGTGAGTTACACAAGGGATTTATTCTAAAGCCTTCGATTTTTAAGGGGTGTATAGAGCTGTATCCGCAGGGCGAATGGCAGGAGATCATGGAGAAGATGCGCTCGAAATTGAATCTTTTTTCCAAGCAACACTTGGATTATTTGCGCAAGTACACGGCGGGGGTCAAGGAAGTAGAGGTGGACGGCTCAGGGCGTTTTCTCATTCCTAAGCCTTTGTTGGAATTTGCCAAGATTGATAAGGAAGTCGTTTTGGCTCCTGCCCTGAACTTCATAGAAGTATGGGACAGAGAGTGTTATGAGGCGGAAATAGCCAGTATCGATGAGGAGGCGTTCATGGCGCTGACGGAAAAAATTATGGGAGCAGATGCAGGAGAATAGTTATCACATACCGGTACTCCTTCAGGAGTGTATCGAGGGGCTATCGATAGATCCAGCAGGTACTTACGTGGATGTAACCTTCGGTGGAGGGGGGCATTCGCGTGCCATTTTGGAGCGGCTTTCCCCCCAGGGAAGGTTGTTTGCCTTTGACCAAGATCCACAGGCACAAGCCAATGCGATCGCCGATGACCGCTTTACCCTCATAGGGCAGAACTTCAGGCATATCAAGCGTTTTTTACGCTTCTATGGGGTGAAGGAAGTATCGGGGGTATTGGGGGATTTTGGGGTTTCCTCTCACCAGTTTGACACCGCCGAACGCGGTTTTTCCATTCGTATGGAGGGGGAACTGGATATGCGTATGAACCCTGAGCAACCGCTCTCAGCAAAGGAAGTGGTCAATGGCTATTCGCAAGAGGAGCTTAGTGAGATTTTCTTTCGCTATGGGGAGCTTTCCCAGAGTAGGAAATTGGCACAGGCCATTGTGCAGCGCAGAGAGACCGCACCGATCGCCACCACTGCCGATCTCAAGGAGGTGGTGCAGCGATATTTTCCTAAAAATCAGGAAAACAAACATTTAGCGCAGCTGTATCAAGCTATTCGCATCGAGGTGAATCAGGAGCTGAGCGCCTTGGAGGAGTTGCTTTTGCAACTTCCTGATATAGTGAAGCCTATGGGGCGTATAGCCCTGATCAGCTACCACTCTCTGGAGGATAGGCTCATCAAGCGCTTTATCCGCGATGGGCAGTTTTCAGGAGAGCCAGAGAAGGATTTTTATGGGAATATACAAGTGCCTTTCCGCAAGGTAGGCAAGCCCATCCTGCCCACTGCCGAGGAGTTAGCCCGCAACAACCGCGCCCGTAGCGCCAAGCTCAGAATCGCAGAACGAGTGAAAAGTGAAAAGAGTTTTGAGTTTTGAGTGAAGAATGAAGAGTGAAAAGTGAAGAGTGAGTAACTAACGACTAACGACTAACGACTAAAAACTGAAAACTAAAAACTAAAAACTAACGACTGACAACCGAATACAATGCAAAGAATAAAAGAAGAATTTGTAAAACTGTTCAAGGCAGATTTTCTCATAGGGGCACATGCTATGAGGAATTGGGCAGTGATTCTTTTTGTTTTGCTCATAGGTATCATCATGATATATAGTGGTCACTTGATAGACCAAAAGATATATGCCATAGCCAAGCTGGAAGGGGAGGTAAAGGAGCTCCGCAGCGAGTTTGTGGACGTACGTTCGCGCCTGCAGAAAGTAAAGCTGGAGTCTACGATACTCTCCTCACTGAAGGACACAGGGCTGAAGCAGTCACCGACACCACCGAATAAAATAAAGGTATTAGTCAAAGATGAGTAAGGAAATACAAAGAGATAGGATAGTGAATTTGCGCACCATCTTGGTGGGCATAGGGCTGTTTATCTTTGCTATAGCGATTGTCTCCAAGCTTATCGGGCTGTATTTCAATGGGCAGAAGTATCGCGACTTGATCGCCGAGAATACCATCAAGGAATTTGTCATAGAGCCCAATCGGGGGAATCTGTATTCGGATGATGGGAGTCTTTTGGCGACTTCGATCACGCGTTATGATATTCATTTTGATGCGATGACCCCTTCGAAGAAGAATTTTGATACGCATCTGAAGGCGCTGAGCGACTCTTTGGGGCGTTTTTTCTCTCGACCTTCGTCCTATTACCAAGAGGCGCTTAGGGGAGCACGCAAGAACAAGAATAAGTATTTCCTTATCGCGCGGGGGCTCGGGTATGATGAGTGTGCGCGCATTCGCAAGTTTCCTCTTTTCTCCAAGGGAGCCTACAAAGGGGGGCTCATCGTGGAGGGGCGCAGTTCACGGGAATATCCCTTGGGAGCGATAGCCCAGCGTATCGTAGGATATGAGCGCACCGATGGGCAAGGGAATACCTTCAAGGTAGGTTTGGAGGGTGCCTTCAGCAAATACCTCTCCGGAGTAGAAGGCCGGCATCTGAAACAGAAGATAGCCCAAGGGCAATGGAAGCCCATAGAGGACAGCAATGAGATAGAGCCCAAGGACGGTTATGATGTGGTTTCGACCATTAATATAAATATACAAGATATAGCGCACCACGCCCTACTCAAGCAGCTGGAGACCTATCAAGCGGATCATGGCTGTGCGGTGGTCATGGAAGTGGCCACAGGAGAAATCAAGGCTATTTCCAACTTGGGGCGCAACAAGGATGGTAGCTATGGGGAGCGCTTCAACTATGCCTTGGGAGAGACCTACGAACCCGGTTCAGTGTTCAAGACCGTTTCCCTGGTAGTCGCCTTAGAAGAAGCCAAGATAGATACCACCTATACGGTGGATACCAAGAAGGGGGTGATCTCCTTCTATGGGAGAGAGGTGTGGGACTCCAACCGCCGCGGATATGGCACGATCAACCTCTCCAAAGCCATGCAAGTATCCTCCAATACGGCTATCGTGCAGATGGTGCATGACCTCTTCGGGAAAGACCCTAAGAAGTTTGTCGGAAGGATAAATAAGATGCACCTAAATAGGAAGCTGGGCATGCCTATTCTGGGAGAAGGGACGCCCTTCGTACCGCAGCCCAATCAGCGTGGGTGGAGTGGGATTGCTCTGGAGTGGATGGCCTTTGGCTACGGGCTGGAGATGACCCCCCTACAGGTGCTCACCTTCTACAATGCCATTGCCAACAATGGAATGATGCTCAAGCCACGCATGATACGCGAGGTGAAGCAATGGAATAAGTCGATACAAAAATTTGACGTAGAGGTGCTCAACAGCTCCATCTGTACGCCAGAGACCGCCGAGGTGGTAAAGAAGGTGCTGGAGAATACCGTCAAGTACGGGACAGGAAAGAGCCTCTACTCGCCCAACTTCTCCATGGCAGGGAAGACAGGGACAGCACAGAAAGACTATAAGGATAAGTCCAAGCTGGGGTATATATCCTCTTTTGCAGGTTTTTTCCCTGCTCAAAACCCGAAATACTCTTGTATAGTGGTCATACACAACCCTGACAAGCAGATAGGGTATTATGGAGCCGATGTATCAGGGCCTGTATTCAAGAGTATAGCCCAGAAGATATACACCAACTCCTTGCTCATTGACACCATTGACGATATAGAGACGACCTCCCCACAAGTGGCCAAGAGTTACGGACAGTATAATGACATCCTGAGCAAGTACAAGACCATAGTGCCCAATGTATTGGGTATGGAAGCTATGGATGCGATAGCCATCATGGAGAACTTGGGACTGAGTGTCACCATAGAGGGTACAGGCAGGCGTGTTACCAGTCAGTCCATCGCAGGAGGGGAGTATATAGGCGGACGCAAAACCATACGATTGAAATTTTTATAGGGAATTATGTTACTCAAAGAGCTATTACAAGGCGTAGAAGTACTCCAAACCATAGGAGATACCTCACAAGAAGTGGGAAATATCACCCAGAGTTCTCGAGATATTACCCCTAATACGCTATTTTTTGCTATAAAAGGCGCACATACCGATGGGCATCGTTTCATCCCAGAGGTAATTGCCCAACAAGGAAAGGTGTTGGTCGTGGAAGACCTCCCCGAAGCACTTGCCGAGGGGGTAACCTATGTACAAGTGGCCGATACGAGCCGCGCCATGGGACAGATAGCCGCCCACTTCTATGGGCATCCCAGTGAGCAGCTGCGCTTGGTAGGGGTTACGGGTACCAATGGTAAGACCACCATAGCCAGCCTATCCTATCAGCTATTTCGACAATTGGGCTACAAGGTGGGACTGATCTCAACCATAGCCATATATATAGACCAAGAGCGCGAGGAGACACACAACACCACTCCGGATGTGCTTACCCTGAACAAGGTATTGCGCCGCATGGTGGATCAAGGGGTGACACACTGCTTCATGGAGGTGAGTTCGCACGGCATCGCCCTGCACCGTATAGAAGGGCTGGTTTTTGCCGGCGGAGTGTTCACCAACCTTACACAAGACCACTTGGATTTCCATGAGACCTTTGCTCAGTATCGCGATACGAAGAAAAAGTTCTTTGACCATTTGCCAAAAACAGCCTTTGCGCTGACCAATATAGAGGATAAGAATGGGGCGTATATGCTCCAGAACACCTCGGCACACAAGAGTACCTATGCCCTTGGGCGTGCCGCCGACTTCAAGGGACAACTCTTGGAGAGCACCTTTGCTGGGATGATCCTACGAGTGGGGAATCACGAGGTATGGACTTCGCTCATAGGCAGGTTCAATGCCTATAACCTCTTGGCCATCTATGCCACAGCGGTACTCTTGGGCGAGGAACCTCTAGAGGTACTCACCCAGATCAGCACCCTTAGGAGTGTAGCCGGGCGCTTTCAGTACTTTGTCTCCCCGAGCGGGGTGACAGTAATCGTGGACTATGCCCACACCCCTGATGCCTTGCAGAACGTGATAGAAACGATCCTTGACATAAAAGACCCCTCACAGCAGCTTATCACCGTGGTAGGCTGTGGCGGTAATCGCGACAAAGGCAAGCGCCCCATCATGGCGCATATAGCCACCTCGCTGAGTGAAAAGGTGATACTCACCTCCGACAACCCTCGTGAGGAAGACCCCGAGGAAATCCTCCGAGAGATGGAAGCGGGAATCACCCCAGAGAACCAGCACAAGAGTATGACGGTGACCGATAGGCGACAGGCGATAAAAGTAGCCTGCCACCTCGCCCAAAAAGGCGATATTGTCCTGATAGCAGGCAAAGGCCATGAGACCTATCAGGAAGTCAAGGGTGTAAGGACACACTTTGACGATCTGGAAGAAGCGAGGGGAGTGAAGAGTGAAGAACGAAGAACGAAGAACGAAGAGTGTTTTGAGTGAAGAACGAAGAGTGTTTTGAGTGAAGAGTGAAGAGTGTTTTGAGTGAAGAGTGAAGACGCGTGAGGATATGATAGGGGGTTACATGTTGTTGATTATCATATTGTTATAAATAAAATTATAACCTAAAAGTAGCTTGGGAAACTTGAATTATTAAAAATACAAAGAAAATGGAAGAGAAAGAGTTGCAGGAAGATAAAAAAGGAATATTGTCTAAGAAAACATATAACTTTGCTATCAGGATTGTAAAACTTTCAAAATTTCTAAGAGAAAGTAATGAATATGTACTGAGCAAACAGTTACTTAGAAGTGGTACTGCTATAGGTGCTCTTATAAGAGAGGCTGAATATGCTCAAAGTATTTCTGATTTTGTTTCTAAACTTTCCATAGCTTTGAAAGAGGCAAATGAAACACTTTACTGGATTTCTTTGCTATATGATACAGAACATTTTGATGAGAAAATAAAAAAATAGTTTTCAAAAAGATTGTGATGAGATTATTTCTATTCTTGTGACTTCTATAAAAACAGGAAAAAAAAGGATTAATCAGAAGGGAGTAAAGAGTGGTTTTGTGTGAAGAGTGAAGAGAGCGAGTGTTCATAGCTGGGAATCCTAATTGGCGTAGTTTTCTGTAGAGACAGAATTCATTGCGTTTTACCCTGACTTTTCACTCTTCGTTTTTCACTTAATAAGGGAATTAAATAAAGATTAATAGATAAAAGATAAAGTGAATAGAAGACAGATAGAAAAAGAATGGATGCA
>CAURXJ010000005.1:0-100875 GCA_963528845.1 uncultured Capnocytophaga sp.
GTAAGTCCACACTCAAGGTCAATGGAGTACCCGCACATGCCGTCGTCGCTGAGGTACGTACCTGTGGATTCTGCAAAGAACCAAACTCAGGGACAGGAATATTCCTATTTAAACAACCTGATTCAAACTTTATTTCATAGCTTTCACCTGCAGAGAGTGTAGGGATATTATTGAAAGTTGCGTACGCATCCGCAATATCTGTAGGTTCTTCATCTACAACTTTCTTTACTTCATTACCACCTACTGTAACTACTGTCTTTGTCCCTCCAGATACCTTATATAAGGTATAGGTTATAGGATATTGAGGTACTGCTGTGGTTGGGAACTCTACATGGATTGTCCCAGAGTTAGGGTTTGATGGATCACACATACCTACCCCTACTGTAGGAGTAACATCTGTAATATTTTTAATCTTAAATGTTTTATAGATAGTTGTATAACCTACCACCCTTCTTCCATCTCTTTCAGCAGGATTGTAACTATAAGCATAACCATCAGGCTCAGGGTTATCTATAATAGAGAACCAGTAAGAAGCTGCATCCATAGGTATAGCTAAGAGATAGTCTCCTGAAGGGAGATTTCCTACCTCTCCTTTTAGAGAGACCAGATTTGGATTAGGATTAGAGACGACATCCAATGGTCGCTTGACGCCTTTTTCTTGACCTACTCGTTGGTACACTGGTA
The DNA here is from genome assembly GCA_963528845.1 of uncultured Capnocytophaga sp. Lineage (GTDB taxonomy): Bacteria > Bacteroidota > Bacteroidia > Flavobacteriales > Flavobacteriaceae > Capnocytophaga. Next base: position 685 of record CAURXJ010000005.1, read on the forward strand.
TAGTAGAACCTGGAGCTGTATCAACAAAAACTCTAATAGAATTAAACCCTAAGGTAGTATTCTTATCATAAACACCTTCGAAGACCACTTTTCCTCTACTAGACTGTCCCCCTTGGCTACAATCGGTAGTTACACGATACTTTAGATCATAGTATACTGACGGAACTTCTGGTACATTTACAGAACGTGAAATATTTCCACAGACTACCCCTCCTACTTTGTAGCCAAGTGTAATGTTATAATCTCCAGGAGGTACATCGGCCAATACATAGACATAATCTCTTCCTCCATTCATACTTGGATAAAATTCCTTGGTATAAGGGAACTTTACAGTAAAAGTCTTCCCCGCTAAGTTCCAAGGTCCTGTAGTATTATAGGTAACAGAAGTTCTTCCATCCTTACGTGTAAGCGTGACTACTAAGTGACGATTATCAGTAATGAAACCAGTAAGTCTACTCTGCGAAGGATCATTAGAACCAAAAACAATGGTACTTCCTCTGTTAGAAGCGTCCAAGACCAAGCGAGGATTGTCTGATACAATAGGAATTTTATTCAAGAAGCTATTCTGCGATGCATTTCTTGTAAGATTGATTGTATAATATACACAGTTCTGTCTAGAAAATCCTGGATTGAAGTATGTATTATGGTACTCTACTTTAAATTGATTACTTGAATGTGCATCTTCTATGATTTGTGTATTTTGGTTAACCTGATCATGATAGTACATAAACTCTTTGGTAGGCAAGTTAATAACAGATACCCCATCATGCTCATATCGAGCAGAAGGTGTATAGACACCCCCTGAAGCATTGCCGCCCATATTCACAAAAGACTGATAGGAAACCCATCCACTGCCCCCTATTGCCGCACCTCTAGTTTGGAATTGGGTTTTGATAAGAGTCTTTGTGCCACAAGTGGTAGCTGAAGTAGGAGGAACTTCCTCCATAGTAGTAACAGGTGCAGGGGTAGGTTTTACTGTCTCTGTAATAGTTCGAGTCACTCCTGCGCAGTCTTCATAAGTAAGAGTAATCTTATCTCCATCTGATACAATCCAATTGGCATCTGTCTGATTATATCGAGCTTGTCTTCCTGTATGTATCATAGGACTTTCGTGCTTCCAAAAACGAAATTCCTTAGCTCCATAATACCGTACAGCACCTACATTAGGGATATTTTCTTCTGCGCCTGGAGGCAAAGCATCATTATTCGTCACCGTTATGATTCGAGGAGTTCCTGAGGTAGGCTGTATCTTAATTGTCATTCTATAAGGATAGTACTGTTGTGATTTGTCTCTTGTACTATTCTGATATATCCCTCCTACTGCCATTGCCTTACGAGTTGTACATGTAGCATTATCAGGACTAATAGGAGTAAAACTCATGAACAAAGCATGCGCTGAATATAAATGAGTGCTCTTAAGCACTCTTTCTATTGTACATGAGCCATTTTGGAAAACTACTTTATAGTTTTTGTTCGCTTCAAACGCCTTACCTGCATCAGGATATATATAGGTTAACGATGAAGGAGGAAGTGTCTGATTATTGACAATTACCTCATTGGTGGCAACATTGGTTACTTTTACAGTACCGCCTGGAATATTCCCAACCAGTGAAATCCTTGATGAAGTACCAAACCCCATACCACAAGTAGATAGCGACATAGAGATACCTCCATCTGATGGTAAGGTAGTAATACTACGTACATTCTTTGGCTCAGTTAAGGAACAAGCTCCTCCACCTGCCTGATCTTCTACTTCTATATCATACTTGGTATTGGCCTTAAGGCCTGTAATATTGATTGTAGTCTCATTTCCTGTTTTTGGGGTTGCAGGAGAAGTAAAAGCAGGAGTTGTTTTACCACTTTCATAGAACTTCACCACAAAGGGCCCCGCCCCTCTATTAATTTTGAGAGCGACCTTTCCATCAGGTATACACTCACTGGTAGCCTTAGTCTGAGTTGCTTGGCTCATATTGACACTGAAGCGCTGATAAGTACTTACTACAGTGACATCTAAAGCTGTAGGATGGGTATCACTATTATTCTTTCTCTGGATTCTAATCTTATAGGTTCCTGAAGACAAATTATTGAAGTCGGCCTTCCCCACAGAAGAGAAATTCTGGCGCGCTTGTACAGCTCCATTATACTCCAATACCGCCCAATAGTTATTGATACAGTTGGCATCGACAGAGGCCAAAGTAACTTTTATATTACCTCCACAAGTTGTATTCTCCGCCGTAGCAGTATAATTCACCCGGCACTGCTGGGCTTTCCCTACTATAGAGATAAGAAATAAAAGTATGTATAATAGTGATCTCATAATATAGTTATCGGATTTGGCTACTATCATCTTCTTATAATTGTTAATTATTAATATCAATTGTTAATTAGAGGAGAAATCTACACTTTTTTTTAGCTATAAAATAGTCTTTTACCACATGGATACTTTTCTCCCATGAAACATATTTTCCGGGCAAATTTATGAAATATTATTAATATCACAAGTATTTTTTTGTATTTTTTTTTCACAAAACAAAATTTAACATTCCGCTTGTGAAAAATAAAAAGGAGATGAATTATATTCATCTCCTTACTTATTGTTATACTGATTGTTAAACTGACCTTAAGCTTCTCCTGAACCAGAGAAGTGTGTCTGTGAAGCAAAGACTTCCCCATCGGAAAGTGCCTCTTTGTCTTGCTCATACTGATAGAGGTTGGTGCTGAGGTTTTGCATGAGTTGTTTGGCTTGTGAAGGGGTCATAATCACTCTACTCTGTACTCGTGCCTTGGGCATCCCTGGCATAATAGAGACAAAATCCAAGACAAATTCTGTTTCTGAATGATTGACTACCACCAAGTTCGAATAGATACCCGTAGCCACCTTATCATCAATCTCTATGTTGATTTCTTTTTTTATGAGCTTTTCCATGAGATTATAGGTTGATATTTTGCTTAGCTAAATCCTTGCGAGCGCCTACTATGATATTCTCATAACGTTTCATACCAGTACCAGCAGGGATACGGTGACCTACAATAACATTTTCCTTAAGTCCGTCGAGGGTATCTACCTTACCTTGTACGGCAGCCTCATTGAGTACTTTAGTCGTTTCCTGGAAGGAAGCCGCCGAGATAAAGGACTTAGTCTGTAGGGAGGCTCGTGTAATCCCTTGCAATACAGGAATTGCAGTAGCAGGGATGACATCGCGAGCGGCAACAAGGTTCTTATCCTGACGCTTAAGGAGAGAGTTCTCATCACGAAGCTGGCGCATGGTCACAATCTGTCCTGCTTTGAGATTTTCAGAATCTCCAGCATCTATGACAACCTTCTTACCGAAGAGCTTATCATTTTCTTCGATGAAGTCATCCTTGTGAACCATTTGTTCTTCGAGGAAGAGTGTATCCCCTGGATCTTGTATTTCTACCTTACGCATCATCTGGCGTACTACCACTTCAAAGTGTTTGTCATTGATCTTCACCCCTTGGAGTCGGTATACCTCTTGCACCTCATTAACCAAATACTGCTGTACTGCTGAAGGTCCTTTGATACGTAGGATATCCTCTGGAGTTACCGAACCATCGGAAAGAGGCATCCCTGCACGTACATAGTCATTCTCCTGTACCAATACCTGAGAAGAGAGTTTTACCAAGTAAGTACGCTTTTCTCCTGTTTTGGATTCTATGAAGATCTCACGGTTACCACGCTTTACCTTACCAAAGGAAACAACCCCATCGATCTCGGCTACAATAGCTGGATTCGAAGGATTACGTGCTTCGAAGAGCTCTGTTACACGTGGAAGACCCCCTGTGATATCCCCAGACTTGGCGGACTTACGAGGGATTTTTACTAAGATCTTACCTTCTTTAATCTTTTCCTTGTCATCCACCATGATGTGAGCTCCTAACGGTAAGGTGTACGAACGTAAGATATTTCCGCTCTTATCCTGAATATGTAGGGTAGGAATGAGTCGTTTGTTACGAGATTCAGAGATCACTTTCTCTTGGAATCCTGTTTGTTCGTCTATCTCAACCTGGAAGGTAACCCCTTGTTCTATATTTTCGTAGACAATCTGTCCGGAGAACTCGGAGATAATCACCGCATTATAAGGATCCCATTGGTTGATCACCTCTCCTTTTTGTATAGTATCCCCATTTTTCTTAAAGATAAAGGAACCATAAGGAATGTTGGAGGTACTTAGTACCATACGGGTATGAGGTTCTAAGATCTTCACCTCGGAAGTACGAGAGATCACCACCTCTACTGGATTTCCGTCATAATCTTCTCCCTTAACTGTCTTAAGGTCATCTATTTCGAGGATACCATCGAAGTGCGCAATAATTTTGTTTTCCTCGGAGATATTACCTGCAGTTCCCCCCATGTGGAAAGTACGCAAGGTAAGCTGAGTACCTGGCTCCCCGATAGACTGAGCAGCTACTACTCCTACAGCCTCTCCTATCTGTACCATCTTACCGGTAGAGAGGTTTCGTCCATAACATTTAGCACAAATACCATGCTTAGCTTCACAGGTAAGTGCTGAACGCACTTCTATAGATTCGATAGGAGCCTGATTGATCTTATCCACGGCATCTTCACGAATTTCTTCTCCTGCAAGGACAATAATTTCTTCATTAAGTGGATTGACAATATCATTGAGAGCTACACGGCCTAATACACGTTCACCCAAAGTCTCGATAACCTCTTCGTTTTTCTTGAGAGCATGTACCTCAATACCACGGAGGGTTCCACAGTCATCAGTATTGATAATCACATCCTGAGATACATCCACCAACCTACGAGTAAGATAACCCGCATCGGCTGTTTTAAGCGCTGTATCGGCAAGTCCTTTACGCGCTCCGTGGGTAGAGATAAAGTACTCTAAGATAGAAAGACCTTCCTTGAAGTTCGAAAGGATCGGGTTCTCAATGATCTCGCCCCCACCAGCGGTAGATTTCTTTGGCTTAGCCATCAGACCACGCATACCGGTAAGCTGGCGAATCTGTTCCTTGGAACCACGCGCCCCAGAGTCAAGCATCATATATACAGAGTTGAACCCTTGTCTGTCCTCACTGATACGCTTCATTGCTAAGTCAGTAAGGCGGGCATTGGTAGAAGTCCATACATCGATCACCTGGTTATAACGTTCGTTATTGGTGATAAGTCCCATGTTATAGTTACCAATGATTCCCTGTACTTGTTCATTGGCATCGGCAATCATCGCTTGTTTTTCCTGAGGGATAATGATATCACCTAAGGAGAAAGAAAGTCCTCCTTGGAAAGCAAACTTATACCCCATAGACTTGATATCATCCAAGAATTCTGCAGTGCGAGGAATACTTGTTTTCTTAAGTACGTGACCGATAATGTCTCGGAGAGATTTTTTGGTCAATACCGTATTAATATATCCAGCCTCTATAGGAACTACCTCATTGAAGAGGACACGCCCTACAGTGGTTTCTATAAGCTTAGTTACAATATTTCCATTTTCATCTAAGTCCTTAGTACGCACCTTGATAGAGGCATTCAGATGTACCTTACGCTCGTTATAAGCGATATTCACCTCCTCAGGAGAGTAGAACACAGAGCCTTCACCAGCGATAGGTTCTTCTGGGGTACTCTTGCGCATCTTAGTAATATAGTACAGACCCAAGACCATGTCCTGAGAAGGTACAGTAATAGGTGCCCCATTGGCAGGATTCAATATATTGTTGGAAGCCAACATCAGCATTTGAGCTTCGAGAATAGCCTCAGGCCCCAGTGGCAAGTGTACAGCCATCTGGTCACCATCGAAGTCCGCGTTGAAAGCGGTACATACCAATGGGTGAAGACGAATTGCTTTTCCTTCAATAAGCTTTGGCTGGAAAGCTTGAATCCCCAAGCGGTGCAAAGTAGGAGCACGGTTCAGTAGTACAGGGTGTCCCTTGATCACATTCTCCAAGATATCCCATACTACAGGCTCTTTTTTATCAATAATACGCTTAGCTGATTTCACAGTCTTTACGATACCACGCTCTATGAGCTTACGTATGACAAAAGGCTTGTAGAGCTCGGCAGCCATATTCTTAGGCAAACCACATTCGTAAAGTTTCATTTCAGGCCCTACAACAATTACCGAACGCGCAGAATAGTCCACACGCTTACCTAGCAAGTTCTGACGGAAGCGTCCTTGTTTCCCTTTGAGAGAGTCTGAAAGAGATTTCAGTGGACGATTGGCATCGGTCTTTACAGCAGAAGACTTACGAGTATTATCGAAAAGTGAATCTACAGATTCCTGCAACATACGCTTTTCGTTGCGCAAGATCACATCTGGTGCTTTAATTTCGATCAATCGCTTAAGACGATTGTTACGTATAATCACACGTCGGTATAGGTCATTGAGGTCAGAGGTTGCAAAGCGTCCCCCATCCAAAGGCACCAATGGGCGCAATTCAGGAGGGATCACAGGGATAACCTTCATAATCATCCATTCAGGCTTATTCTCACGATTTTTCTGAGAATCACGGAAGGCCTCTACCACTTGCAATCTCTTGAGCGCCTCAGTCTTGCGCTGTTTAGAAGTCTCCGTATTGGCCTTGTGACGAAGGTCATAAGAGAGTGCATCGAGATCTAAGTCATGAAGCAAATCGAAGAGAGCTTCAGCCCCCATCTTTGCTATGAACTTATTAGGATCTGTATCTTCCAAATATTGGTTTTCTATTGGAAGAGACTCCATGATATCCAAATATTCTTCCTCGGTAAGGAAATCCATCTTTTCAATAGGATCTCCATCAATCGTTTTAGCTATCCCTGGCTGGATTACGATATAGCGTTCGTAATAGATAATCATATCCAACTTCTTGGAAGGAAGCCCAAGGAGATAACCAATTTTATTAGGAAGTGAACGGAAATACCAAATATGCGCTATAGGCACTACCAGATTGATATGCCCCACACGCTCTCTACGTACTTTTTTCTCAGTTACTTCCACTCCACAACGATCACACACGATGCCTTTATAGCGGATACGCTTATACTTACCACAAGCACACTCATAGTCCTTCACTGGGCCGAAGATGCGCTCACAGAAGAGACCATCTCGCTCAGGCTTGTGGGTGCGGTAGTTGATGGTTTCAGGCTTAGCCACCTCTCCACGAGAAACGGCCAAGATACTCTCAGGTGAAGCCAATCCGATAGAGATTTTGTCAAATCTCAAAGTTGCATTTTTCTCTTTTACTCTTGCCATAGCACTTTTTAATAACAAAATTTGTCCCATTTGGAAAAATACACGAAAAGAGGAGGCTACACAACCTCTTGATTATGTTGCCTTCTCTACCTTTGTTTTTCTATATAAATAAATGAAAAACAAGTACTTATATGTATCAAAAAAGTCAAAATAACTTCTCTTGAATACTTTTCCAAATTGGGAGCAAAGATACAAAAAAAATTTTACAATCCAATATTTTCTTTAATTATTTTTGGCCCTTGTTAATTCCTCTTGTAAGTTAATAACATTTTTTCTAATTTTCTAAAAAACAATGGAACTTGCTGCATTACACAAATTAGTTCAAGTAATAAAAAAATTATTATCCTTAAAAGCATTATTTATTTACAAAAAAACGTATATTTGTACTCGTAATCCACTGGAATAAAACTCTTTACACACATCTCATCTCACAAAAAATTAAAACAGTAAAATACTATTTATTTTAGAATAATACACTAATATTAAAAATATTTACAATTTTAATAATCACTTTATACAGTTTTAGTACTAATTATTTAGATAATAATTCATCAATATACATGCTATGAAAAGAATACATCTTGCATTACCTTTGGTTGCTACATTCGCAGCAATCACTTCTTGTCACACTACAAAAGAGGAAAAAACGACCCCTTTCAATCAAGATCAGTTTCCTCCTGCTCCTGTAGCTGAGCGAATCTCTCAAACTTTTGAGAATTTCGGAGAAAAGCGTACCGACCCTTATTACTGGCTTAAGGACAAAACCAATCCTAAAGTCATAGAATACCTTAAAGCAGAAAATGCTTATACTGATACAGTAATGGCTTCTACCAAAAAACTGCAAGAGACCATCTATAATGAGATTCTCGGGCGCATTAAGGAAGATGACCAAACTTATCCCACCTTTGACAATGGTTACTACTACTACAACCGTAGCGAAAAAGGAAAACAATATCTCACCTATTGCCGCCGAAAAGGATCCATGGAAGCCGCTGAAGAAGTCTTCTTTGATGTAAACCAAATGGCAGAAGGGAAAAATGCTTTCATTTTCGAGGGGTATTTCATCAGTCCAGATAATCAGAAAGCTGCTTATCTATATAATGAAACAGGCTCCTATGCAGAATATACCTTAAAAATCAAAGACCTTTCCACAGGTAGTGATATCAACTTCCGTGTGGAGGGGGTCGCTTCTGTGGCTTGGGCGAATGATAGTAAGACCCTCTTCTATAGTACGATTGATAAGTCCTTGCGCTCCCATCAGATCCATCGTCAAGTGTTGGATGCCCCTAACTCTGAGCTTCTTTACCAAGAGGATGATGCTCGTTTCTCTACTTATGTCTCTGCCGATAAGCTCAAAAGGCATATATGGGTGTTCAATGAAAGTTCCTCTACCTCAGAGACACGTTATCTCTCTGCAGATAACCCTACCCAGCCGCTAAAAGTCTTCTTGCCTCGTACCCAAGGAGTGGAATATGCCGTATACCCACATAAGGATTACTTCTTCCTTCGTTATAAGGATGATAAGCACCTCAATGGAGAAATGTACAAACTACCTTTGGTAGGATATACTGACCATACTCTTTGGAAAGAGTTCCTTGCTCATGATCCCAACACACGTATTGAGGGAATTGATGTGCTGAAGGATTATGTAGTGGTATCCTTGCGCAAAAATGGGCTTACTCAGTTAGAAGCACTCCCTGTAGCAGGAGGTGAAAAACACGTAGTCTCCTTCCCTGAACCTGTATATTCGGTCTCTTTGAAAGAAAATCCTATGTATGACTCTGGTTCTTTCCGCTATTCATACACTTCATTGAACCGCCCTACTACCCTTTATGAATATGAGATAGCTGAAGGAAAAAGCAACAAACTCAAAGAACAAGAAGTGCCCTCTGGGTTCAATCCTGACGATTATACTGTGGAAAGACTATGGGCTACCGCTCCTGATGGCGTAAAAGTCCCTATGGCAGTAGTGTACAAAAAAGGCCTCAAACGAGACGGATCCGCTCCTGCGCTCTTGTATTCCTATGGAAGCTATGGTAGTAACTCCAGAGTGTATTTCAGCACTTCCTACTATAGCCTTATTGACAGAGGTTTTGTCTTTGCTATCGCTCAGATACGCGGAGGTAGTGACTTAGGAGAACAATGGTACGAAGACGGAAAGCTCCTCCATAAGAAAAATACCTTTACTGACTTTATTGCCTGCAGTGAGTTGCTTATCAAAGACAAGTATACTTCTGCTGACAAGTTAGCCATCGCAGGAGGATCTGCAGGAGGCTTGCTCATGGGAGCTGTAACCAATATGCGTCCTGACCTATACCATACCGTGGTAGCACAGGTGCCTTTCGTGGATGTGGTAACTACCATGCTGGACGATACACTCCCTCTTACCACAGGTGAATATGAGGAATGGGGAAATCCTAATGAGGAAGAATATTTCCGCTATATGCTTTCCTACTCGCCTTATGATAACATCAAAGCACAAAACTACCCTAATATGCTCGTAACGGGTGGACTTAATGACTCTCAAGTACTCTTCCATGAACCTGCTAAGTATGTAGCCAAGCTTCGCTCGCTTAAAACCGATAAGAATCTCTTGCTGCTACACATGGACATGGATTCCGGACACGGAGGTGCCACAGGTCGCTATGGTAGAATTAAGGATACAGCCTTTGAATTCGCCTTTATCCTCAAGTGTATTGGAATAGAGAAATAAAGTATAATAACTAACTATTTATAAAAAATTAAAGAGGCTGTTTGAAAAGCCTTGTTTTTAGCGGGCGAATTACAATTCGCCCCTACAACAGAATCTAAAATACGTGATTTTCAATAGAATAAAATTTAAAAATATTCAATTTAAACTTTGAAAAACAATATTTTAGACTTTTCAGACAGCCTCTTTGTTTGTAAAATATTCTTTATCATGGTTTAGGATAGATCTTATCAGAAAAGGCACTCCAATAATTAGCCCTTTTGTAACGTTCTACCGAAGAGGAGGGTACATATATCTTCTGTAGAGCTGTACTCCTGAAAGGGTTGTTTACCAAAACTGGAGGATTTACCGCAAGGATAGTCACTGTTTTTAGTTTGTTACAATACCAAAAAGCATCATACCCTATAGCAGTGAGGGTTGCTGGCAGAAAAACACTTTCCAATTCCATACATCCAGAGATTCCTACTGTTTGTATTTCAGTAAGTTCTGTATTTTCCAAATGGAGTACCTTGAAATAATTCCAACTGATCGCTCCAAAACCCAATTTGTTTACCTTATTGAAATAAATTTCTTCGAGTTTGGCAAAAGAGAAAGCACTGTCAGACAACAAACGTATATTAGGAAGAGTCACCTTCTTAAGATGGGCATTGAAAAAAGCCTTTTCTCCAAAATCCACCATAGCAGCCGTGTTGAATACAACTTCTCCACTAAGATCCGCCTCTTCAAAAGCAAAGGCTTCTATCTCCTTGAGATTGTCTGGAAAAGTAATGGATTGTAAGTGCTTATGTTCCTTGAAAGCACCTTCTCCTATAGTATTAACCTTTCTAAGCTCATTATCGGCTTGCATATCAAGAGAAGTGGTATTAGGATTTTTCCATTTTATAAGTGTACGCCCATCCCCACTAATATCATAATTCTCGGTGGAACGAATGGAGTTGGCTCTATTGTTATCCCCATCACCTTTGGAACACCCCATCAGTGCGAAGAATATTGAGGTTAGTAATAAAAAAATTTTCATTTGACAAATACTTATGTTATGGAATCACCTGAATATAATCTGCGAACGCCTTCCAATAATAATCTCTTTTATAAAGAGAAAGGAGCTCCTCTGGCTGACTGGGCACATAGATTTTTGGGAAGGTAACTTTGGAAATACCATAGAAAGGATCTCCTTCATAATAAGGAGGATACAGAGAAAGCATAGTAAAACTATCCAATGTCTTACAATTGGCAAAAGCTTTATCTCCTATAGGTTTTAGATTCATTGTTACTGAGAGTACAACCTTTTTCAGCTGGCTACAATTGGCAAAGGCCTCCTTCCCTATTCCTTCCACGTTTGCTTGAGTGAGGTCTACTTGTTCTAATACCTCACAGCCATAAAAAGCTCCGTCTCCTATAAGTTTCGTCTTGGCGAAAGTAACCTTTTTAAGTTGTTTGCAATCGGCAAAAATACGATTAGAGAGCGCTTTAGTATTAGGAAGTATAACCTCCCTAAGGTTAGACTGATAGAAGGTTTTCTCCCCAAAGACTACATTTGAATAAGAATAAAAGTGAAGTCCTTCACTCAGATCTGTCTGAGCAAAAGCCTCAACACCTATTTCTTTAAGATTATCCGAGAGCGTTATCCCTTTGAGATTCTTACAACCCTTGAAGGCTTCATCGGCAATGGTATTGATCTCTCGCAACTTGCTATCGGCTTGCATATCTATATAAGAGAGATTTTGATCTTTCCATTTTACAAGTGTGAGTCCATCATGGCTAAGCTGATAGTAGCTCGAAGGAATATCACTATGCCCACTACCTTCCTTCTGACAACCTACTAAGAGTATAAACAAAAGAAATAAGAAGAGTTTTTTCATTATATTGACTTTAGAAGTTAAAAAAACAAATCACAAGAGTGCTTCTTACATTAGTGTATAGTAATCTCCTGTGCAAAAGACTCAGACAAGAGCCTAATCTGTGAGGAAAAGACAACCTTATAAGTACCTGCGGGCACGCTATCATCAATAGTAAAAGTAGCCGTTGTGTCCCTATGATCAAAAGTATCTATAGTTGCTTTGAGCTCTCCATCCTTAAATAGGAGCAGACTACAATACCTATAATCACCATTGGTTCGTCCCACACTTGTATAAGTAAAATATTCTCCAGTGAGGGTCAGTGTATCTCCTGTCCTTAGAGAAGTCTGAGAAAGAGAGTGGATCAAAGGTGCATGAGCTACCTCTATTTCTATAGGTTCTTTCTGGCTATTGACAAAAGGAAGTACATACTCTTTTCCCTTCCCCTTGATAACAAAATCAAAGTCCTTACCACCTATCAAAGGGGTAGAAGGCGTATCAAACATCAAAAAATGAACATTATAAGAACCAGTATAAGTTACAGCAAGAGGATAGTCCTGCCCATTCTTTCTCAAATAATAAGTATATTTGGCCAAATCCTCTTCCTTGGCATATATAACTGTATTAAATTTCTGCAAATGAGTAGTAGCCAATAGAGTGACTGGACCTTCAAAACGATTGATATCCAACACCTTCAACACAGGAATACCATTCTCTAAGACAAAAAAGTCACTTGAGGCCTCTTCTTTGTCAAAAGTTGCCTTAAGACTATATTCACCATTCTTGTAAGAGGCAGGCAAAACTACATCTACCCTTCTCTCCTTCTTATCTATCTTCTGTACTTTCAACTCATAAGAGATAGAAAAATCTTTCCGGTTGACCAATTGTACCTTGATTTGCTCCTTTTTCACAGGTAAGGTATTGGTATTGAAAGAAACTACCTCTCCCCCTTGCTTGTCTTTGGCAAATCCTTGAGGAATAGGTTCTATAGCTATAGGTACTTGTGGTTGCTCAGTTTTCTCAACTGTCACCACTACTTTATAGGTCTTAGTGGTCTTGTCCTGAGCCGTTACAGTATAGCTTACTGGTTTTGTAAAATCCTGCGCTACCCCTGTATTAGGACTAAGCGTTGCTCCTTTGAAAATTGTAATTGTAGGGCTAAGCGCCTCCACTGGAGTATCTTCAGGTAAAGAAACTGTAATATCTGTTCCTTTGATAAGAGCCGTATAGGGCTTATCTTCCAGAGTAAAGACAAACGAAAGAATATCCTTTTCTGCATTCAGTGGAAGTGATTCAGAATCGTCCTTCTTGCATCCTACAGCCAGAAGCAAGAGGCATAAAGCATAAATTTTTTTCATTACAAAAGCTTTTAAAGTGTTTAGGCAAAGGTAATAAATAATCATCTACAACAAAGCAAAAATATGTAATTTAACACCATCAATTCCTCCCCACTTCCAAAAAACACAAGAGGAGCTCCTCCAGAAGTCTCTGGAGTTCTCCTCTTATGGTTTTCTCTTAAGAAGTACCTTAATATTCGAATGACACTTTTTTATCAGGATTGCCTGTCCAATACGCCTTGTAAAGATTCAGACTATCGACGATTTGCCCATACAAGGCCTCATTGTGCTGGCGGACATCGTCCAAATGGTAGAACTTAGCCAATACCTGCTTTTGTTCTATCCATTCCAAAGACTGCATGCAGTCATCCAAGCCATCCAAAGTATAACCAAAATAGTCGGGCAAGGAAAAGGTTTCCTTCATCTTGTTCAAGAAAGCACGCTCGCTGCGAACATTTCTCAAATCAACATGAATTTCCATGGCATTTTTTCTAAGGTATGCATATGTACTCATACTATTAGTAAATATTTAAAATAGTGTTTTTACTTATGAAACTATACTTGGAGCACTCCCATATTAAATGTTTTTTTAAGAGGGGCTCCATTGGCAGCCTCAATTCCCATAGATATCCATTGTCGAGTATCTAAGGGGTCTATGATTGCATCCACCCAGAGATGGGCTGCAGCATAGTAAGGAGAGGTCTGCTCATCATATTTTTTTTGAATATTCTCTAATAGTTCTTGCTCCCTTTCTGGAGAGAGTGTCTCTCCTTTGCGCTTAAGGGTAGCTGTCTCTATCTGCAAGAGCACTTTAGCTGCCTGCACACCGCCCATCACAGCCAAATTGGCTGAAGGATAGGCGACAATAAGACGAGGATCATAGGCCTTGCCGCACATGGCATAGTTGCCTGCTCCGTAAGAATTGCCTACAATAATGGTAAACTTAGGGACAACCGAATTGGCCACAGCATTAACCAGTTTTGCTCCATCCTTGATAATCCCTCCGTGCTCGGACTTGCTCCCTACCATGAATCCTGTAACATCCTGAAGGAACACCAAGGGTATTTTCTTTTGGTTACAGTTGGCTATAAAGCGTGTTGCCTTGTCCGCACTATCGGAATAGATGACACCTCCTACCTGCATTTCTCCTTTTTTGGTTTTGACTACCTTGCGTTGGTTAGCGACAATTCCCACCGCCCAACCATCGATACGGGCATAGCCTGTGAGAATGGTTTGTCCATATCCCTCCTTGTATTCCTCCCACTCGGAATCATCTACTAAGCGGAGGATAATCTCCTTCATATCATAGGGTTGTGTCCTACTCTGGGGGAGTATACCATATATATCAGCTGGATTAAGCTTAGGCTTAGCACTCTTTATCCTGCTAAAACCTGCCTTGGAGCTCTCCCCTATCTTATCCACTAAGTTCTTAATTACCTCAAGAGCATCTTGGTCATTCTCACATTGATAATCCGTCACACCACTGATCTGGCAATGGGTAGTAGCTCCTCCTAAGGTCTCATTATCAATATCCTCACCTATAGCAGCTTTCACCAAGTAGCTCCCTGCAAGGAAGATACTCCCTGTTTTGTTGACAATCAAGGCCTCGTCGCTCATAATAGGCAAGTAAGCTCCTCCTGCCACACAACTCCCCATGACAGCAGCTATTTGCACGATCCCCTCGCTACTCATCTGAGCATTGTTACGGAAGATACGTCCAAAATGCTCCTTATCGGGAAACACCTCATCCTGAAGTGGTAGGAACACTCCAGCACTATCTACCAAGTAGATAATAGGCAAGCGGTTTTCCATAGCAATCTCCTGAGCACGAAGGTTCTTTTTACAAGTCATCGGAAACCAAGCGCCAGCCTTGACTGTAGCATCATTGGCCACGACAATCACCTGATGACCACGCACATAACCTATCTCCACCACCACTCCTGCAGAAGGGCAGCCCCCATATTCTCTATACATACCTTCGGCAGCAAAAGCCCCTATCTCCATGCGAGGCTTGTCCTTGTCCAACAGATAGTCAATGCGCTCACGAGCTGAGAGCTTTCCCTGACTGTGAAGCTTCTCAAGGGCTTTCTCTCCCCCTCCAAGTTTTATCTGTTCCCATCGCTGACGCACCTGATCCCGTGCCAGCTTGTTATAGTCCTCGTTCTTATTAAAAGCTAAATCCATGTTGGATATTTGACGTTGCAAAGTTAAGAATTTTTATTATTTGCACAATTTTTTATGTGACTTTTTTTGTTAAAAAATACTTACAATTGTTATATAAAATATAACAAATATTGATTTTCAAGTATTTGCATGAATAAAAGTTATTTCACCTCACTTAGGCGTACATAGCGTACGTACCCTGTGCCAGAGACTTTTTCTTTGAGTGATTCGGTGGTGAAAGGAACTTCTGCATCGGTCGTATAGTAATACTGATCCTCAACCGCCGATTCAAAACGAAGCTTATACCCCTGATTCAAGAGCTTATTGTCCAAGTCCAAAACAATCGTCTTGCGATCCCCCTGAGTGATGGAGGCACCTGTGAGCGCATCCACTTTTTCTTTCTTAGCAGTATAGAAGTCATACCACTTCTTGAGAGCATCGTAGTACTTACTATTGTCCCCAAAGACATGTAGTGTCTTGAGATAACTCCCCTGGGGATCTATAAGGGAGACCACCATATAAGCTGCTTCTCCAGAATAATTGGTCATCTGAACCATACACTTATATTTATTTTGAGCCTGAGCGGACAAAGCCAACAGTACTACACACAGAAAACAAAATTTCTTTACCATAAACTAAAATGTTTTTAAATTATAAGGTGCAAAGATAGTAAAATCTCTATTATTAAAACTTATTCTATAATAGAAAAAATCTATACAAACAAGGTTGATTGTATAGATTTTCTTTATACTTTTGCACCCAGAAAATAAAAATAGAAGTTTCATCTTTAAAAACAAAAAAAATATGTCTTTAGTTGGAAAAAAATTCCCTAATATTACCGTTGACGCTATGTCAGAAATGGGTGACAACCTCCGTATCAATATCCTAGAGGAGGCTACTAAAAAGAATAAAAAAGTAGTTCTTTTCTGGTATCCTAAGGATTTTACCTTTGTTTGTCCTACAGAGCTACACGCTTTTGAGGAACTTCGTGGAGAGTTCGAGAAGCGCAACACTATCATCATAGGTGCTTCTGTAGATACTTGCGAGGTACACTTCGCTTGGCTAAATACTCCTAAAGATCAAGGAGGTATAGAAGGTGTTACCTATCCTATCCTTGCCGATACGACTCGTAACCTCTCCAATGCCTTAGGAATCTTGGATGCTGAGCATGTATATAGTGAAGAGCAAGAATCTTATCTAATAGAAGGTTCCAATGTCACCTACCGTGCTACTTTTCTTATCGATGAAAACGGAAAGATATTCCACGAGAGTGTGAATGACATGCCACTAGGGCGCAATGTAAAGGAATACCTCCGCCTTATCGATGCCTACACTCATGTACAAAAATTTGGAGAAGTATGCCCTGCCAACTGGGAAGAAGGTAAGGAAGCTATGCATGCCGATAGAAAAAGTACTGCTGAGTACTTAGCCAAAAATTAATAATCTTATTGTCTTATAAAAAACGCAACCCTTACTCTTAATTATTTTATCTTATGTTAGTAGAACTTACCAGCGATACCTTAGCAGAAGTGATACAAGCCAACAAGAAAGTGGCAGTACAGTTCTCCGCCTCTTGGTGTGGTAACTGTCGTATCATGAAGCCGAAATTCAAAAAGCTCGCTTCAGAGAAGGAAGATATTGCCTTTGTCATCGTAGATGCTGAGCAATTCCCTGAATCACGCAAGCTTGCCAATGTAACTAACCTACCTACTTTTGCTATCTTTGAAGATGGACAGCTCATAAGAGATGTACAGACCAATAAGCAAGAGGTACTAAATGAATTAATCGATGAAATTACCCGTAATTAAGCATCTCGCCCAGTTTGTAGAAGCCAATGATGAAGATTACCTGATAGAGGCAATAGAGGTTTTGGAATATCTTACCGAACTTCCGTCCCTTAAGGAAGAGGAATTGAACGTGATAGGGGAACTACTCTCCAATATGTATGGAGCCTTGGAAGTGGAAAAACTCATCAAGGCAGGAACCCCTCAGAAAGAAGCGCTTAATACCTTTATGCAAAGAGTACTTGGTGCAATTGACAAATAAAATAAATTTAGAAAGTTAGTTCTTTTACAAAACAGGTGGTATCTGAGATACCACTTGTTTTATTTTCCTTTCAAGGCTTCTACTATCCTTACACACTCCATAGCTTCTTTTACATCATGTACTCGAAGAATATCTGCTCCATGGAGCAAGGCAAAGGTATTAAGCACAGTAGTACCATTGAGAGCTTCCTCGGCAGATGTTTCCAAAAGCTTATATATCATAGACTTACGAGAGATTCCCACCAATATAGGACAGTCTAAAATATCGAATATAGCCAAGTGCTGCATCAGTTGGTAGTTCTGTGGGAGGGTTTTAGAAAAACCAAAACCAGGGTCTACGATCAGGTCATTGATTTTCAGTTGTCTTGCTTTATCTTTTATCTCAGAGAAATAGTAAAGAATATCCTTGGTAAGGTTTTGATACTCCGTATAGGACTGCATGGTCTGTGGGGTACCTCGCATATGCATAACGATATAGGGGACTTGGTAGTGAGCAAC
Organism: uncultured Capnocytophaga sp.; assembly: GCA_963528845.1. Taxonomy (GTDB): domain Bacteria; phylum Bacteroidota; class Bacteroidia; order Flavobacteriales; family Flavobacteriaceae; genus Capnocytophaga. The sequence goes on from CAURXJ010000005.1 coordinate 18,487, forward strand.
GACGTCCCAGATAGGAGGATCTATCTGTCCGGCAGAAATATCATTGATTATACACGCCCCTGCTTCCAAACTCTGGCGAGCCACTTCAGCACGGAAAGTATCCACTGAGATGCGAATCTCAGGAAAATGTTTTACCAAGGCTTCCACTACAGGCACCACTCGTTGTAGTTCTTCTTCAGCCGAGACTTCAGCAGCATTAGGGCGGGAGCTATACCCACCTATATCCACAAAAGTAGCACCCAAAGCGAGCATTTGCTCAGCCTTAGCAAGGATTTCAGTACCCTGTACACGACTCTGGGCAAAAAAAGAATCGGGGGTTACATTGAGTATTCCCATTACTTTGGGGGTATCAAAGGAGAGAAGTTCTCCTCGACAGTTTATTGACTTCATTAGCTTTGAGTTTTGGTGTTTTTAGTCTTTAGTTGATTTCTGATATCTGACAAATATGGCACGGAAACAGCCCACTATAATCCAGTACAGCAGGCTCATAATGGGAATCAAGAAGAATAGGAATTCACTATGATCCGTAGAACAAGGCGGATAGTCTCCTATGAAATCTTTGATAAAATGATATGCCCAACTATGTAATATACAGAATAAGAAGGGGATTCCCACCACATCAAAGAAGTTGTACTTGCGGCGCCATAAGTAACACAAATGAATAATTATAGCCACTACAATCAGAATAAGCGCTATCCCTATAGGCTCTATATTCAAAAAAAATTGCTGTAAAGGTGTCAGTTGCTTATTGAAATACCAATAGAATCCTTCTCTTATATTTTTATCACTTGCCTGCCAACGAAAAGTATTGTTAGCCTCCTCTAAAGAAACTTTTAAGGAAGTTTGTTTGAGGATCAAATCATTCGCACAATCCATAGTCACTTCCACTGGAGGATAATCTTTTGAATATCCTTCAAAAGGAGTGTAATATTGCAAAGAGAAATCATTGAGAAAACCACTACCTGCTATATCCAAAGCTGCTTCATATTGGATTTCTATGATATTCTCTCCCACCTTGAGGGGAGTCTCGAAATACACCACATCATTTAGCTCCCTAATAGGAATTGTATATTCTGAAAATATGACATGGTAGTCTACATGGGTAGAATCTCCATAACTTTTTTCTTTACTAAGAAAAGAATAGTCCTTTTCAGGAGCTAAAGGTATAGGAGTTATCTGTTGACCATTTACCTTAATGATTCCACGCTGTTGTACACTATCAGAGGCTATAAAAAAGAACACCACTGGCTCCTCTCTCTTAGATTGCACCCGATAACGATCTGAAAGAGCTACGTATTTGTTATCAGGATAGGAGACGCCTTGCTTATCAAACAGGCGAATATGTAATTTTTCCTGAGTTATTAGCAAGTCCTCCAACGGAGTGGACATACACAATCCACTAAAGATTCTACGTTCTAAAAACTTATAACACAAGGGCATAGAAGTACTCCCTGCAATCCACAGACACAGAAAGACAAGAAGAATTGTATTTTGAATTTTGAGTTTTAAGTAAGACATTAATAGCAGAAATTTGTACTGATTTGTTTCCTTTTTTATAAAGTAAAACTACAAAAAAATAAGGTAATTAGTTCATACAAAGGAAGATATTAGAGAGCGTTATTTGAACAGTTTTTCAAAATTAGAGACGAATTGGCAAAAAGCAGTGCTGGATTTACAAATTATCATAACTATCCTATCCAAAGTTGTAGAGAGCATACTTAACTTACTATAATTCTTTTTCTTTTACTTTAAGAGAATCTATGTACAGCTCAAGCTTCTTACTATTGTAAAAATCTATACATTTCATAATTGTTAGATATCTTTTCTCTCTATTATCATCTGCGGGGTAAGCATTATATTCTTTTTTATGCCATTCCTTTACAAGATTATCAAAAGATAGGTTGTTTTTTAGTAGATTTACATCCAATCCTCCGTAAGCAATATAATCCTCCCTACTTCTATCTATGAACAAAGAGTATAAATCGGGGTTTTCTTTTACAATTTGTTCATATTCGTATTCCATACAATTGCAAAAAGCAATGTTTTTTAGAATTAATAGCTTGTCATCCTTGTTTTTTATCTTTTTCTGTAAGAGTGGGGTGTCATAACAAATATCATCCGTTTTTGTTGCTGCTGTGCAATATTTTTCATCACTTGCCTTATATCTCTTCTCTAATACTACACGAACAGAATCTAAGTATTTTTTAAGTGCCTTACTATTGTAGAAATCTAAACACTTCATATAAGTAGGATAGCGTTTAGGACTTCCTTTCTCTTGAAAGGTTTTATAATAGGGTTTACTTAACCAATTTTCAATGAGCTTATCAAGGGTAGGATTTGCTACTATCCACTCTATATCAAGATGCTCACTACACTGTAGATATCCACCTGTAGTAGCATCAGGTATCAATTTGTAAGTATTGGGTTCCTTCTTTTCTATACTGAACCGTTCTTGTCCTAAACATTTACAAAAAGCCACATTTTTAAGCATCAACAAATCATCTTCTATTGTTTTATCTTTCTTCATTGTCAGTTTCTTCCTCTTGCTTTATTTCCTTTGTTTGAGCAGCAGAGGTTTGGGAGGAAGTTTCCTCTTGGGATTTTCCTTCATTAGTTTGCTTACTATTACAACAAAACAAAAAACTTGATAACGATATAAATAAAAAATATTTCATATAATTTTAATTTGTTTATGCTCTTACTTTATACATCCGAAAGAGAAAAAGTATTGTCTAAAAATACGATCATTACCTTTCTATATACTAAAGTTATTCATAATTCCTTGTATAGACCCAGAGAAGAGAATTATCTTGGTTCGAGACACCTACTTCTATAAAGACAGTAGCCAAAAAGGCTTTCTCCTTAAGGAAAAACGGTTTGGCTTCTGCCCACTTCTCAGTAAAAATATCCTGCTTTTCCCCCTTATCCTCATAGAAAAGACTATACGGAATAGCATCAAGAAGGCGAAATTTCTGTATCTTTTTTGAAATGCATATAACAGATTCTCTTTCGAAGTCATTCCCAAAAGCCCTAACTATATCACAGCAATTTCCTTGTATAAAATAATCTGCTCCTTTTTTGAGTAATTGGATATTGGTTAAAACTACTTCTCGAGAGGTTCTATCGGTAGTATCTACGTTATCACAATCACATTCCTTTTGAGAAAATGGCTTTCCTTCTTGAGAAAACACACCCTCGCCTGCTTGGGCGAAGAATAGCATGCTTAAGAGAATTATCAATTTTGAGTTTTGAATTTTGAACATACTTTATAGTAAGATAAAAATATGAGTCATGCCAACTGTGATAAAAGACTAAATAATACTCAGAGGAATACACTCCTTTTCATTGTTACTAAAGAGATAACCTTCTAAAGCTTGCTCTTTTAAAGGAGTTCCCTTATAAGCAAAATTCATTCCACTACCTTGTAAATCAAAATTACCCTCCCAATATTGCAAATTTTCACCTTCTATCACTAAATAAATATTCTGCCCAACTATTCCTTTTTCTATTATATTCCCCTGAATATCTGTAAAGTAAGCTTTTCTTATTAGAGGTTGTACCATTTCCTGATCTTGATATACTTCATCAGAGAAATCCTCATACATAAAATCTTGCCCTGCATTGGTAAATTTTAGCAAATAAGTTTCTACAGGTGAGTTACCTGGCATCTTGCCTGTCAGCTGAATAAAAGAACGAAATAACAAAGGGTATTGATCCTCAATAGTAGTCGTTTGGCCTATACGTTGCCATTTACCTATAGAAAGCAATTGGAAACCATCTACAAATTCAAAATTACGAGGATCTACATCTGTTTGTAGCCCTATAGGAAGATCATTAATGGTATATCCTTCCAAAAAAGCTCTAAAAGTACCCTTATGAGGCCCACAGACAAAGGTTGCCCCATCTACTATCCAAAGATGTGTTTGCTTTTTATCCATTATTGATATATTTTTTGTTATTCTTTATTTACAAAGACCTTCCTTGGGAAAAAACAATATATTTTTCCCTCTTCGCATTAGAACTATAGCTTTTTCGCTAATCCTTAGCTTTAAATTATACTTCTCTAACACTTCATCAGAAGAAGTGTCTATATGATAAACTTTTAGCTTTTTTGCCTTACAACTAAAATTTTCTATTAAAAAATGAGACCGAATTCTTATATAAGGAGGCTCATATACATCTAATTGATATAACTTATAACCTTCTCCTTCTTTCCTATAATATTTTACAATATTATAATCTGATGGGTCATAGAGGTGCTTCATCCCACTATCAAAAAGACAAGTATAAAAGGTGTCTTCATCCATGATTATCTTATAAAAACCCTTTAAAGGCTTGTCTGGATTTTCTTTCATCACATAGTAGAAAAACTTTCCACCTCTATCTCCTGTTTCATAGACTCGTGTAATATCTTTTTCATATGTCACTATAGTATCCTGTTGGGCATAAGTGGTAAACCCTATTGTCATACAAATAAAAAATACGATTCCTTTCATACCTATATTATCTCTAAATCAATAGTATCTTGTTGCATAAGCTGCCATTTCCAAAACTGAATATACCCCTATTCACAAAGACCTTCCTTTGGAAAAAACAATATATTTTCCCCTCTTCGCGTTAGAACTATAGCTTTCTCGCTAATCCTTAGCTTTAAATGATACTTTTCTAACACTTCATCAGAAGAAGTGTCTATATGATAAACTTTTAGCTTCTTTGCCTTACAACTGAAATTTTCTATTAAAAAATGAGACCGAATTCTTATATAAGGAGGCTCATATACATCTAATTGATATAGCTTATAACCTTTTCCCTCTTTCCTATAATATTTTACAATATTATAATTAGGTTGATCAAAGAAATATTTTACTCCTTTATAAAAAAAACAAGTATAAAAGGAATTTTCATCCACAATTACTTTATAAAAACCATTTAATCGTTTTTCTGTATTTTCTTTTAGAACATAAAGAGATAATTTTGCTCTATGACTTCCTGTTTTAGTTATACGTGTAATATCTTTTTCATATGCCACTATAGTATCCTGTTGGGCATAAGTGGTAAACCCTATTGTCATACAAATAAAAAATACGATTCCTTTCATACCTATATTATCTCTAAATCAATAGTATCCTGTTGCATAAGCTTCCACTGCCATTTCCAGAACTGGATATTGTTTTCTGTATAATCCATCAGGTTATCTGTTTTTTCTTTTTGGAAAAAATGGAAAATTTCTCTTCTTGTATTAACTCCTTGAGGAAAAGAATGTAACAATCCCATTGTATGTCCTGCCTCATGAACAAGGGTATCCTTAGGGAGTTTCTCCTGATCACAGAGCATTACATAGTGTCCTTCCTTAAAGACACTATCTGAACAAGCATGAGCTGTCCCATCATATATAGTTTTCCCTTGGTTATTCTTAACTATAGGTTCTGACAATCGTATAGGAATTAGAAAAACCGTAATCCCCCGTGACCTACTATAGACCTTTTCATAACATTCGCCCAATCCTTTTACAAATTCCCCTACATCACAAACCATCGTTTCTGAATTTAAAGATTTAATGGATTTTTTTATTCTGTTCTCTGCAGATACTGAAATACATGGAGAACCTACGTAAAAGAAGCCAAAATCAACGGTTATCTTTTGTATATCTCTCTCGGGATCATAGGAAATAAGGCTTTGGTTAAGTAATTTCCTAAATAGTTCCTTATTGTTTTTGATATAATCCTTCCAACCTTTAATAGTTCCCTCTGTATCCATATCTGGAGCCTCCAGTTTTTCATTTGGTAGTCTTTTAGAATGTACTTTTCTACTCTTCATGTTAAAATGATATTCATTTTTAGCCTCTTCATTATCATCTATAACACTTCCTCTAAAAGCTACTTCCACAAACCTTACTTTAAGTTTATATTGGATATTGTTTCTCATCAAAGTAAGGTTTCCCACTTCCTTGCCTGTTTCTGTTTTTACCTTTATCTCAGTAGGGGTTTGTAGGGGCTTCACACAATAGATTTGCACCTTAGTCTTAGGGAGATCTTTTAAGCGAATTTCCTTAGGAGAGATACTAATGCTATTACTACTTTCAAGAGTTATCTTAGGATTGTAATCCTTTGGGAGTTCGTCCAAATCTTCTCTCTCCAACTGTAGAGTCACCTTCTCTTCAGGACGTATATTCAGGAAAGTCGTATAGTACCTATGATTTCCTATTTCCAAGGTATTCTGTACCTCTTCCATTGGATAACGTTCATCTCGGAGGTACTCTGCTTTGAGCTTATCTATATCCGATATACAGATACCTTTTCCTCCTTCTGTTTCAGGGAGGTATTCCTGTCGTAACCAGTCAAAACCAAAGCCTATAGGGACATTTCTATTCTCTTCTGGTAGACGAAAATGCACAAAGAAGTTTGTTCCTATTCTTTTTTGAAGCTCCAGATAAGCAACCATCTGTTGCTTAGTACGAGTGAGTGTAACACGAATGCCTCCCATTATTTCCAATCTTTTTTCTTAGAGGTCTTCCCTATTCCTGAGTTAAAGCTATTGGTAGGATCCAGCTCCTTATAGAAGTTTTTAAGAGGTTCCTTGGCGTGGTATAGGTGGCCTACGTTGTGTTCGGCAGGATATTCTGCTCCACGCTGATCGAGTATCTTGAGCATTTCCTCCTCTATCTCCTCACAGTTATAGCCCTTCTTAATCACATAGTCCTGATGGAATACATGACACATGAAGTGTCCATAATAGAGCTTGTGCAGTATTTTGTTGTCCAATTCTGGAGGAAGCTGTTCGAACCAATCTTCTTCATTGCGCTTAAGGGCAATATCCAAGGCAACAATATCTTCTACTTCCTTCTCATGTACAGAGCGATAACGAATAGCAGCCGAAGCCACGGCGAAGCGCAAGAGCATGGCTGCCTGAGCTAGGTCTGCATCACACTCAAAGTAGGCTCCTTTGCTCTTATCGGAAAAATATTCTTTGAGGTATTCGCGGGCTTCTTCTACGCCTTTGCCTCCCATTTTGAGGATCAGATGATGTTCGTATTGGTTGCGATAATCCCACATGATCTGAGGCAGATGCTTGGGCATAAGTTTGGAAGTTCCTTGGAGAAATTTTTCACTAAAGTGGTGTGGCATAAAAGGAAGTTTTTTAGCCACACGGTCTGCCCATGCCTTCAGAGAGAAGAGTTTAGGTAAGTATTCAGTGCCTACATGCTTGATATACCAAAATGTATCCTTACCATACTTAGCTGCAATATCAAAGGCAGTGCGGTGGATATATTCGCCAGAGATAGGAATCTGCTCGAAAGAGCCCAACATGTGTCGGCGTAGCTCGGTCAGCACTTTGGTATCATTGGTGCCTATATAGAATACGGCTGTGTGCTTCTCAGCAGGAAAAGTATCCACACGTACGGCAAAAACAGCCAAACGACCTGCACTTCCTGAAGCCTCATATAGGCGAGCAGGGTCTGCATTGAAGCGGGCAGGGGTATCAGCATCTATCTGGCGTACATGATTGCAGTAATCGTGGTCGTGCCCTTTCTTATCTGTTTGGTGAATATCCTTTCTTTGGTATTTTCCCTCTTGGAGGTTGGTGAGTATCTCCTTGGGAGTTTCGCCAAGGTCTATCCCTAAGTGATTAATCAGTTCCAGCTTACCTTCTGCATTGCGCTGTGCATAGAGCGCCATCTCGGTATAGGCAGGGCCTCGCTGTACAAGAGAGCCTCCAGAGTTGTTACACACACCACCAATCACAGAAGCCCCTATACAAGAGGAACCAATTACGGAATGAGGTTCTCTGTTATAGGGTTTTAACTCCTGTTCCAAGTGGTTCAGGGTAGAACCTGGTAGACAAACTGCTTGCTCTCCCTCGAGGATAATTTGGATATTATCATTGCGCATGGTATTGATAATCACCACATCGCGGTCATAATCATTTCCAAAAGGATTGGATCCTCCTGTGATACCTGTATTGGCTGCTTGGGAAATAACAATCACATCAGCCTCGGTACAAGCCTCCAACACTTGCCATTGTTCCCAAAGAGTTGCTGGTCGCACCACTGCCAAGGCATTTCCTGTTCCAAAGCGATATCCTGTACGATAGCGCTCGGTCTGCCCTGGGTCGGTCATTACATACCTTGCCCCTACTATTTGGCGTAGTTTTTCTAATAAGTTTTGTGTATTCATGGGATTAGTTTTTAATTCTAAGTTTTGAGTTACTGAAAATTAATCATTTTTCACTCCCTTTCTAAGCCATTCCTTATAGGTCTCCACATCCACATACTGTACTGGAGTAGAGAGCAGTTCAGTATTGGGAGAGAGTAGCACATAATAAGGTTGGGAGGCTGAGGAGAAATTCACCTCTTGGAAAGTAGCCCACTTGTCACCTATGGTTTTAATATATTCTACACGCCCATTACGGTGCTTGAAATCAAATTGTTTGTCCTTAGGTAGCTCTTCTTTGTCATCTACATAGAGAGAGATCAGAACGTACTTCTTCATAAGTTCTTTCACCTGAGGATCCGTCCATACATGTTCTTCCATCTTGCGACAATTGACACAAGCCCACCCTGTAAAGTCCAGCATAACAGGCATATTATGTTCCTTGGCATAGGCCATTCCCTCATAGTAATCCTTGAAGACGATTTGATCATTTTTGTGTTCCTTAGGGAAGAAAGCATAAGATTCTGGAGGAGGGAAACCACTGAGTACCCTAAGACTGTTCTTACCAAAAAGACCTAAAAGTAGATATATAGAGAAGGCAGCTGAAAGTACTCCTATGAGCAAACGCCCTTTGGAATATTGTAAAAGAGGCTTGCGGGGTTCATCATGCGGAAAGCGAATCAATCCAAACAAATATAGGGTAAGTAAAGCAAAGAGGACAAACCAAAGTCCTACAAACACTTCTCGCTTGAGCAATCCCCAGTGCTGTACAAGGTCAGCATTGGAAAGGAACTTAAGAGCAAAAGCCAATTCCAAGAAACCTAAAAACACTTTCGCTGTGGTCATCCACCCTCCTGACTTAGGTAAAGAGTTGAGCCAAGACGGAAACAAGGCAAAGAGCAGAAAAGGTAAGGCCAAGGAAAGTCCGAAGCCTGCCATTCCTAAGGTAAGCTGTATGGCTCCCCCCGAAGAGAGCGAACCTGCCAAGAGAGATCCCAAGATAGGCCCTGTACAAGAGAAGGATACGATAGCCAAGGTCAATGCCATAAAGAAGATCCCAATCATCCCCCCTACATTGGAGGCATTGTCCATCTTATTCCCCCAAGAAGACGGTAGAGTAATCTCATAAAATCCAAAGAAAGAAAAGGCAAAGATTACAAAAATCACAAAAAAGACCACATTGAGCCATACATTGGTAGAAATATTATTGAGAATCTCTGGGTCTATATTGTCCAAGAAATGGAAAGGAATACTCAAAAGGACATAGATCAGTAGGATAAAGAAACCATAGAGGAAAGCATTGAAAATACCCTTCTTACGTGTCTTGCTCTGTTTGGTAAAAAAGGATACCGTAAGAGGAATCATAGGGAATACACAAGGGGTAAGCAAGGCTATGAAGCCACCGAGAAAGCCTAAAAGGAAAACTGTCCAGTTGGACTCCTGTTCTGTCTTCCCGATAAGCTCTTTGTTTTTGAGAGGTATCTCCAACTGCTTGGCCATATCCTCACTACGGCTATCTATCTGTTTTTGTTCCACCTGGGCTGCTGAACCATCCAATGAGAAAACAAAATCTTCTTTGAGATTGATACACACATCTATACATGCCTGGCAAAAGATATTCCCCTTGATATGTTTTACATTAGGGTCGGTGATTTTTACCTTTTGGGTGATTTTTATTTCCTTCTCAAAGAAAAGTTCATCCACCCCAAAAACATCGTTGAAAGTCTTCTGAAGGCCTTCCTCTTGGGATTCTCCCACCATCTCTATCCCTTCTGTAGTGGTATAGGTAATGACCATAGGGAGGGCTCCCCCCTTGGGGTTGTTCTGAGAATAGACATGCCACTTAGGAGCTATCTTCCCCCTGAAAATAAGCAGATACTCTGTATCAGAGAGTTTCTCTTGGGAAAAAGTCCATTCTACAGGGTTGTCGTTCTGTTGTCCTGCCAAGGGACTATTAAAAGAGATTTGTGCTTTTGCAAAAGGAATTGCCAGTAGCACCATTAGAAAAGTAAGTAGGTATCTTTTCATGTTCTATTAAGTATTTTAGTTATTCAAAAGTAAGATTAATCATCACCCCACGGGTAAAAATCCCTTTAAGGTTTCCTGTCCAAGGGCTGGCAGGATCACTATCATGGATCAGCTCATTGTCTATGGAGAATAATCCTCTTATAGAAGGGGTAAAGCGGAAGTGAGGGGTATAGAAGTCTATCCCAAAGCCCAATTCGTAGAAATAGACTATAGGTTGGGTACGGAACTTACCTTCGCTGTTATCCGAACGAGACTTATTATTGGCACTGAGGTTAATGCCCACAGAAGTCCCAGCGGTAATATAAGGTTTGAAGTTGTCCCAACGCTTAGAGCCATATTTTAGAAGTACAGGGATATATATATAGGTAGAGAGTACCTCGCGCTTGCGGTCGGTCTGTTGGGTCAAGAAAGGAAATTCCAACTCTCTTTTGTTATAGATAAGTCCTGGCTCAAAGCGCAGACTCAGATGATCTATCAGGCGTAGATCCCCCGTAAGACCTACATTGAAACCATAAGACCGCTTGGTCTGTATATCTGTCAGCGGTGGATTGGTATAGTCAAGTGCTTGATAGTCTACACGGAAATCAAGCGTATTTATCCCAAAATAGTACCCCCATTGGAATTTTTGATAGTCAAAATCTTCCAAATTGATAATTGGTTGTGCTTTTGCCAACAAAGGCAACAGGAATATAAGGAAAGTAATTTTCTTCATAATTTATTTATCAGCTATATATATAGTAGCTACTCCTAAGGATTGAGGAATAAAATGCACCTTTGAGAAGCCTATTTCATCTTTGAGGATTCCTGACAGTTTCTTTCCAAAAGGAAACTTTGCTGCCGATTCAGACAGATAGGCATAAGCATTCTTGTTCTTGGCTAAGAGTTTCCCCATCAAGGGCACGATAAACTTGGTATAGAGTTTGTACCCCTGTTTGTAAGGGAAGCGAGTAGGTACAGAGGTTTCCAAGATCACCAAGCGCCCCCCAGGACGCAATACTCGCCTGAGCTCAGAAAGTCCCTTGTGAAGATTTTCGAAATTGCGTATCCCAAAAGAGACAGTTACTGCATCAAAACTGCCATCAGCAAAAGGCAAATTCTCACTATCGGCTACTTGCATGACAATTCGCTCAGACAGTCCTAATTCTTTGACCTTTTTCTCCCCTACCGAAAGCATTCCTTGGGAGATATCCACAGCAGTAATGTGAGCAGAAGGAATCTTAGAGAGTTCTATAGCCAAGTCGCCTGTACCGGTGGCTACATCAAGAATAGTGCCAGGTTTTATCTGGGCTATTTTTTCTCTTACATGCTTGCGCCAAGAGATGTCCATACGCAAGGTCATTACTCTATTTAGTCCATCGTAAGAAGGAGAAATGGTGTCAAACATTTCTTGCACTTGCTCTTTCTTTCCTTTGTTCGAATTCTTATCAGGGGTTACGATCTCTTCTTGTTGCATGAATTCTATTTTTAGGCGCAAAGGTACAAAATAATGATTAATGTTCAACGATTAATTCTATAAAATACTTCCCTTGCCCATTCCCCCCTAACCCCTGAAGGGAAAAAAGAGAACAGTGGTCAGTGGTTAGGGACTATCCATTAACCACTGACCACTGAGAATTGTTACTACTTACTGACTATTCGTACATACCTCCAAAGCGAAGTCCGAAGAAGAAGTTCATCTCCTTAGCCCCTCCTGTGAGGTTACCTAAGATACTACGAGAACCAAAGACAAGAGGTCCTATATGGAAACCTGTTCCTACATTGAGTTTGGAGATTTGGTTGTAGCTTATAGGAAGGAAAGCTCCAAAGATTCCAGGTCCGAAACGTGTCTCGTAACGAGGAGTAAGCACAAAATCATTAGCATAGCGTGCATTGTACTCATTCTTGGACACTACATTGAGCTGGTTAGAAAGATTCAAATAGAACCCATCTATAAAACGATAATCCAAATCAATGTTCAAAGTAGTAGGCAATGAGGAAGAGAAGGAAGTCCCCTGTAATGAAGTTGGTGAAGGAATTTTATCCAAGCTTCCTTGCATATTATCAAGGTTAAAATCTTGATTATGAATAGTATAATTATAAGATTTTGAATTGGTTGTATAGCTAAGCTTACCCAAATCCAACAAGGAAACTCCTACTTTGAATCGGTAAGGAACATGCCCATCGCAGTTAGGGCAACCATCCTCATTGAACTCATAAATAACTCCCAAGTCAAACCCCACTGTAGTTGCGTGAGTTTCGAGCACATTGAAAGAAGAGCCCAATACATCCAAGCCTCCACTTCTGACCTCTGCATGACCATCTCCTATATGCATGATCACATCTCCGTTTTCACGACGAAGGGTTACATTGTCCTGATTGACACCAGAGAATCCCATACGGTAACTTCCTGTTCCCTGTACGAGCTTAACTCCAGCTCCCAATCTTATAAGGTTATACCCATCATTCATTACTGTATAGCTCCATACAGCACCTATTTCCTTGAAAGCATTTACCAAAAGATTCATATCATTAATCCCTTGTACTTTGTAGTACTGAGAAGGATCTGTAGGAAGTTGCATATCCCCTACCCCAATAAGTCCTTGAAGCACCTTGGCATCAATTCCTGTGGTATTGGCCATCACACGCATACGTGTTACTAAGCCCAAAGCATGTTCCTTATTGATACGGAAAATAGCCGAAGGTCCTAACACATCGGCAGTAAGTCCTGCATTAATCACCTTAGAAGTACTCAACCCATCGGTGAACTTATTGAAGGATTTTTCCAAATTAAACGAAAATGCCATGTCATTGTTCCCCAAGTTAGCATCTACAGCAACCAAATTCACATCCCAAGGGCGTGCCCCAAGAGCATGTGCTGGATTAGAAAGGGTAGTGGTCACCCCTCCATAGGTACTTGTCCTAAGCCCTGTAAATGATTGTTGAGCAATACCTTGATAGGCTACTAAAGTCAATAATGAAAGAAAAATTTTTTTCATAACAATTTACTTATTTTATGGGGCAAATGTACAAAAATAATATATAACAACTTAGTTTAAATTGTTAATTAAAAATTAAATTAAGGAAAATAAAATATTTTATAAAAAGAGTTATTTATAGTAGGCAAAGAAAGCTTTATAATTCATTTTTATTTCGTACTTTTCTACAAAAAAATAAGATTATGGATTTCTTATCATTAGCTCAGAACCGCTATACTACCAAAATTTATAACGGAAAAACACTTTCGAAGGAAACTCTTGAACAATTAAATGAGATTCTTCGCCTAGCACCCTCTTCTATCAACAGCCAACCATGGGAATTTATCTTAGTAGGAGATAAGCGTAAAGATGAAGTTTTTGCACCTCTCTCCCTAATGAATGAAGAGCGAGTAAAACAAGCCAGCCATATTGTTATCTTCAGGGTATTGGAGAGTGTAGAACGTTTTGAAGAGGAAGCCCCTTCTTATATCTCGGAAGGAGGACGGACTTTCTATCAACAATATATCAAACCTCAGGGCGAAGCACATGTCAAGGCTTGGATGGGGCACCAAGTATATGTAGCCTTAGGGTATTTCCTTACCGGATGTGCTGCTATGGGAGTGGACTCAACCCCTATGGAAGGAATCTTACCTAAAGAATATGACCAACATCTCCCTAAGAACGGCTATCAAACTCTCTTTGCTGTAGCCATTGGTTATCGTGATCCAGAAGACAAAAACCAACCCTCTATCACTCCCAAAAAGAGAAAAGAATCAGTAGTGAGAGAACTGTGAACAAGAATCAATTCCCCCTTCGGGGTTAGGGGGAATAAACAGAGGTCAAGTATAGTCCTTGTCGATAAGTTCTTATGTATTTTTCCCCTGTGGAGTTAAGGTTAGCTGAGGTGTAGTATTTTTATCTTGAATTAAAATTCATTAAGGAACTATAAGCCCTCTCCAACATGAGAACTGAAATAAGACATTAACATTCTTCTGGATAAAAAGTCCAACCTTTGAGTTTTTCTTTCTTATACTTTTTCATAAAAGCTTCCTCCACCCATATGTTACGAAGACTTTCCTTGTTATAGAATAAGACACCTTCTTTAGAGTGATTCGTGATATGTAGTAACTTGTGCTCCGTTTCTATAAGGCTATTATTGGAATATATCTTTGCAGGAATCCACTCAAATGTCCCTGGACACTATTTTTCAAAGAAATCCATCGCCTTTTTGTTCAGCAAATAGATATACACTTTATCAATGGATATACAATCCCATTTGGCGGCAATAGCTTCGAAGTCGGTAAAGTCAATCCGAATGTTCAAGTGTATAGGTGCAGGATTTCTGAACATCAAATAATCAGTAATAGAACCCTTTACAGACTTGAAAGCACCGTATGCTCTATTTGGGTAATTGTTGGAAGTGCCTATGGTATATAGCATTTTATTAAGTATTTGGTTTATAGTGATTGATATAGAAATGAACTTCTGATGAATAAGGGTTAGCCCTCTATTACTTTTTTGAGATCTACTCCCATCTTGCATAAACAAGAGCTGCCTTTGTATCTGAATAATCCAAGCCTTCTATATGGGTAAGTAGCTCCTTGTAGTGTGATTCTATAGTCATAACGAATGTATTATTTCCTTATTTTTGGGGACAAATATACAAAATTAATCCTTAGTCTCCTATAAAAATTCTCTTATCTATCCCTCTTTTTCCCTTCTCCTCTTTACCCCTTAATTAATTAACAATTGACCTTTGACAATTAACAATTAAAAATTGTATCTTTGCCCCACTCTTTTACAAAAAAACAATTATGCTCAATGTCAGTGGCTTATCTATTTCTTTCCAGGGGGAAACACTTTTCTCGGATGTGGCTTTTATGCTCATCGGGGGGGATCGTGTAGGGATTATCGGTAAAAATGGTGCAGGAAAATCCACCTTGCTCAAGATGCTTTCCGGAGAGCTCCCTCCTGATACAGGTACCATTGCCTTGGAGAAAAATGCAAAAATAGGTTACTTAAAACAGGATATTGACTTTGTCGCAGGTCGTACTGTTCTTGAGGAGGCCTATCAGGCTTTCACTACCCTGATGCGCTTGGAAGAAGAATTAGACCATATCCACCATGAGATGGCTGAGCGCACGGACTATGAGAGTGATAGCTATAATGACCTGCTGATCCGCCTGCACGATGTCACTCATGAGTACGAGATCCATGGAGGATATACCTATAAGGGAGATACCGAACGTATCCTCTCAGGTTTGGGCTTCTCTCGGGAGGATTTCTCTCGCCTTACCGATAGCTTCTCGGGAGGGTGGCGCATGCGTATAGAGCTGGCCAAGCTCCTCTTGGAAAAAAATGACATACTCTTACTGGATGAGCCTACCAACCACCTTGACATAGAGTCCATTATATGGTTTGAGGGCTTCCTCAAGTCCTTCCCTGGAGCGGTGGTGATTATCTCCCACGACAAGATGTTCCTCGACAATGTCACCAATCGTACCATTGAGATTGTAGCAGGGCGTATCTATGACTATCCGAAACCTTATTCCGCTTTCTTAGAACTGAGAAAAGAGATGATTACCCAACAGCTTGCCGCTCAAAAAAACCAAGAAAAAATGATTCAGCAAACGGAAAAGCTCATTGACAAGTTCCGCGCCAAGGCCTCCAAAGCTTCTATGGCACAATCGCTTATCAAAAAACTTGACCGTATAGAGCGTATCGAGGTGGATGAGCAAGAAACCGCCGTAATGTCGGTACGCTTTCCCCTCTCTCAGCAACCGGGGAAAGTGGTATTGGAAATAGACCATGTCAGCAAGAGTTATGATGACAAACTGATTCTCAAGGATGTAAGTCTGCTTGTGGAACGCGGTTCCAAAATAGCCTTTGTTGGGCAGAATGGACAGGGAAAAACTACCCTTGCCAAGATGATTATAGGAGAAATACCCTACGAAGGAAACATTCGCTTAGGACACAATGTAGAGATAGGCTATTTTGCTCAGAATCAAGCGCATTACTTGGATGGCGAGCTCACCCTACTGGACACAATGCTCAATGCTGCCAACGACTCCAACCGTACCAAAGTACGTGATATCCTCGGTGCTTTTCTCTTTCGTGGCGATGAGGTAGAGAAAAAGGTAAAAGTACTCTCTGGAGGCGAACGCAATCGCTTGGCATTGGCCAAAATGCTCCTTTCCTCCTTCAATGTCTTAGTTATGGACGAGCCTACCAACCACCTGGACATTGCCTCCAAGAATGTGCTCAAGCAGGCACTACAACGCTTTGAGGGAACACTCATTATCGTATCCCACGACCGCGACTTCCTCACTGGACTCACGGATAAGGTATATGAGTTCAAGAACCATACTATCAAAGAATATCTCGGCGATATCGACTTCTATCTGGAACAAAGAGCAGTATCTTCCTTCCGCGAAATAGAAAAAGGCGAAGAGGTTAAAAAAGAAATTGTGGTAGAAAAGGAAAAAGCTCTTTCCTATGAAGAACAGAAAGAACGCAAAAAACTCTCCAACCAGCTCAGCAAGGTAGAACGCCAGATCAGTGATCTCGAAAAAGAAATCGCCCAGATGAATACCCAAATACAAAATACCCCTACTCCTGAGCTTATGGAACAATATGGAAACAAGAAAAAACAACTCGATAACCTTATGGAGGAATGGGAAAAAATTTCATTAATGATCAATAATTAATGATTATTTCTTGTAAAAACTGATAACTATTCACTGATAACTGACAATTAACAATTAAAGAAGATGAACCCATTTATAGTATCCGCTCGCAAATATCGTCCACAATCTTTTGTCGATGTAGTGGGACAAAAGGCCATTACTGACACCTTGGAAAATGCCATTGCCAACGATCACTTGGCACAGGCACTGCTCTTTACAGGGCCTCGAGGAGTGGGTAAGACTACTTGTGCCCGTATCTTGGCTAAGAAAATCAATGAGAAGACTACTCCTACTGACGGAGATAATGATTTTGCTTTCAACATCTTTGAACTGGATGCTGCCTCCAACAACAGTGTGGAAGGAATCCGATCACTCATCGAGCAAGTACGTATCCCCCCTCAAGTAGGTAAATATAAGGTCTATATCATTGACGAGGTACATATGCTCTCCAATGCTGCCTTCAATGCCTTTCTCAAGACCTTGGAGGAACCGCCCGCACATGCAATCTTTATTCTGGCCACTACCGAAAAACACAAGGTAATCCCTACCATTCTCTCTCGTTGTCAGATATTTGACTTTAAGCGTATTACTATCAATGATGCTCGTGAATATCTCAAGTATATTGCTAAGGAACAAGGGCTTGAAGCTGAAGACGAAGCACTACAAATCATTGCCCAAAAGGCTGATGGAGCTATGCGCGATGCCCTTTCTATCTTTGACAGAGTGGTCAGTTTCTGTGGGAAGACAATTACCCGACAGGCCGTATCGGAGATACTCAATGTATTGGACTACGATACTTATTTTAAAGTTACCGACCTTATCGTGAGCAATAACATCCCTCAACTACTCATTGAGTTCAATAGTATTCTCGCCCATGGCTTTGACGGACAACACTTTATAGCAGGCTTGGCTGGACATTTCAGAGACCTTATGGTCTGCAAAAATAGCCAAACAGTATCCCTTATGGAAGTCGGTGAGGAGACCCAAAAAAAATATATTGAACAGACTACCAAGTGTGACTTTCCGTTCTTGGTGGAGGCACTACGCATAGCTACCCAATGCGATTTGGAATATAAGACAAGCCGTACCCCACGCCTTTTGGTGGAGCTGGCTCTGATGCAATTGGCTTCACTTACCTACCAGGGGGATAAAAAAAAAATGATGGATATATAATCCCTGCGACTGTTTTTTATCAAAAACCTATTCAAAACACTGAAAATAAATCAGTTGCAAAAGAACCTTCCTCTCAAGAAAATGCTCCTGTCTCCCAGACTCCTCCCAAGGACAGTGTTTCAGCTACTTCTCTTAAGAGCATTCAGCTCAAGCATGAAGCCGCTAAGATACGTGATCAGCACCAAGCACAAGCCCAGCATACAGCTCGAGACAGCTATACACAGGAGTATTTCGAGGGTGTCTGGAAACAGATGTTGTCCATCTTAGAAAAAAGAGGTGAACACCTACTAATCAGTCATTTAGGAAAAGATTCTGCCCCTACTATAGCAGAGGATGTAATTCTTTTGGAAGTAGGCTCAGAGCTTGCTCTGATAGAAACCCAGTCCCAACAGGAGCGATTGCTCACCTATATTCGCAAGTCACTGAACAACTACAACATTACGCTACAGATTACTGTAAACAAAGAAATTGCCCCTATCACTGCTTATACTCCTGAAGAGAAGTATTTGGCACTGAAGGAGCAAAATCCACTTTTGGAAACTTTTGTTCGCGAATTAGGCCTACAATTTTAAGTTCTTATTTGAAGAAAGGAAGGGGAGTCTTGCCATCCCATTCGTAAGGCTCTTGTCCTTGTTGGAAGATACGTGCGGTAAGCTTTCCCTTGAGAGTGAGTTTGCCGTTTTCTATCACTAACCAACTACCTTCTCTTAGCCCTATGACAGGGGTATCATTGAGGATATGGAACTCATTGATACGTGTCTGTCGAGTTTCTCCTTTGTGCTTACTCTTAGGATCTGGGTCCAAGTAATGTGGATTGATATTGAAAGGCACCACTCCTAAGGTCTTGAAGCTGGGCGGGTAGATGATAGGCATATCATTGGTTGTCTGCATACTTTGCCCTGCTATATTGGTACCTGCACTGGCTCCCATATAGGGGGTTCCTGCATTCACCGCTTCACGTAGGGGCTCCATTACCCCATTCTCATATAGCTGAGTAACCAAGAGGAAAGTATTTCCTCCCCCAGTGAAGATTGCTTTGGCCTGCTTCACTGCCTCTGCGGGGTTGGCAAAAGTGTGAATCCCCACTACTTTTTTCCCTATGGTAGCGAAGAAATCCTTCGCTTTTTGGGTATATTCATCGTGAGAGATACCACTGGGACGCGCATAAGGAATGAAGAGAATTTCGTCCACTCCAGCGAAAAATACCTTGAGTTCTTCCTTGAGATAAGACAGATACGTACCTCCATAAATAGTTGAAGTACTGGCAAGTAGAATTTTTTTCATCTTTGCTTGTTCTTGAGAAGGTTTTGGGGCGCTCTGTCCTTGTCCATATACAAGGCCTGTTATGAGCAATGCCCAAAGAGTAATTAATATTTTTTTCATGTTTTTAAAATTTAGAATACTCCCCCAAAATTACGAATTTTACAGGAACTATCCTAATAAAAAAAGATTTTTATGGCTTTGATAGTTCAAAAGCAATTTCCTCCAGATTCTTATCCCAAGTCACACGAGCTCCTATAAGCTTGCCCTTTTGAAAATAAAACTCAAACTGATCGACCACATAGTAGCGATTCTTCTTTGTTTGTGGAATCCTGAGGTGATCCCCCTTGAGTGTCCAAGAGCGGATATCCTTGCGAAACACCTATTTGGTCACTCTATCTTCCTCTTTTACAACTACTTGTTCCTTTTCAAAAATAAGATAGAGATTCACTTGTGGGTGCTGCTCGTCGCTATGCTTATAGAAAGGTTCTCCATTGATTTCAGGGGTATATTGTGTAACATCTGCTACGAAAGTCTTCCCTATGAGGTTATCCTTTGTCATTTGTCCTCTTACAAAAAAGAACTCAGGAATGTAATGAGTAGTAATAGTTTTTTCATATTTTTAATCTTTATAAGAATCGGGATACTTCTTTTTAATCTCTTGGATATATTCGTCCCAACCATATTTATAATACTCAGGGGCAGGGGAAAATTCTCCTGCACCCATATCCAAATCTCCTGCACAGGGAACACGATAATGCCCCCAACTCACTTGCTGAGACTTATGTGTTTGCTTGCTGGTCCAAGTCCCTATATAGGCATTATTCAAGTAAGGGTCTGCCATAAGATAGCCATCATTATATTCTATCTTTCCCTTTTTGGAGAGAAACCACCATAAGAGCACTTTGCCCTTGAATACCCCAGTGGCTGGGAGGTCTTCATATTCGTCCAAAATAAAATCGCCCACGGCCACTCCTTCCTCCTGTACACCACTATTTTCTGTGTAGAGATCATTTGTGGTATCTTCTGGTTTGCCTGAGATAAGTTGGGTAAGGGTTATACTCCCCTTGAATTGTCTGACATTCTTCCCTACTCGTGTCCTCCCCGCTATTTCATACATCAAAGGATTCTGAGGATTGCGCTTAGCAGAAGAAATCAAGACCACTAAGCGTTTTTTATGAACCCCTATAGCCCC
The DNA here is from genome assembly GCA_963528845.1 of uncultured Capnocytophaga sp. Taxonomy (GTDB): domain Bacteria; phylum Bacteroidota; class Bacteroidia; order Flavobacteriales; family Flavobacteriaceae; genus Capnocytophaga. Next base: position 38,933 of record CAURXJ010000005.1, read on the forward strand.
TAAATAATCTGTACTTTGATTGAGAATAACGGAGGAGAAGTCCGCCTTCTGAATATCTATCTTGGAGGGATAGGTTTTGTCATAGAAGAGGGTCATTTTGCTTAATACATCCTTATAGGTACAAGGCTGTGCCATAATAAAATAAGGGAAAAGAATAAATAAAATCTTCATAATGCTAAAATTAATATAAATATATATAGTAAATGTGTATTATTTTATACCTTTGTTCTTGTATAATTTCAAAATTATGATTATAGATTTCGCTGTTAGAATATCTGAGATTAGATCTTGTTATGATCTAAATTTCGACACCCATGAAAACAAAAAATTATTAGATGCTTTCTATGAATTAGGTTGTTTTTTTACTAAAAATTTTAAGATTACTAAAGATGTTGATGAAAAGTATATTCTTAAAAATCTAAATTTAGAATATTGTATATCTGATATTCATACATCTTTCAAAGAAAAATATGAATCTTATGAAGGTTTTTATAACTTAGATTCTCCATTAAGAGCTATTGAACACTACTTTGGTAGATGCAAGGAAAGTAAAGATGATTTTAGTTTCAACACCATAAAACAAGTATCTTTTCTAATTTCTCAATTGCATTATTTTGCAGGTATTTCAAATATAGATAAAATTCAATAATTTTCTAACCCAATGAACAAAAACTAAAGGGATAGAGTCTCCCCTATCCCTCTTGGTAAATATTTTTGACTTATTTCATCGCCTGAATAATAGAGATAAAATCATCTGCTACAAGCGCAGCTCCTCCTATGAGGCCTCCATCTACATCAGGATTAGCAAAAAGAGAAGCCGCATTCTTGGCATTACAGCTACCACCATATAGAATAGTGAGATTATCGGCGACTTCCTTACCATACTTATCTGCTACGGTCTTGCGGATAAAAGCGTGTATCTCTTGCGCTTGCTCAGGAGTAGCTGTCTCACCCGTACCAATAGCCCATACTGGTTCGTAAGCAAGTACAATATGCTTCCAAGCATCCTTAGGTAAGTGGAAAAGAGCTTTTTCTATTTGGCGCTGCACCACTTCAAAGTGTTTCTCGGCCTTACGCTCGGCAAGTTTCTCCCCTATACAGAAGATGATACGAAACTGATGAGCAAGGGCAGTATCGACCTTTTTAGCGAGACTTTCGTCCGTTTCATTAAAGTATTCACGACGTTCGGAGTGTCCTAAGATAGTGGTTCTAACTCCTATAGCCTCAAGCATAGAAGCAGATACTTCTCCAGTGAAAGCACCTTTTTCAGCAAAGTGCATATTCTGTGCTGCTACGACAATAGGACTTCCTTTTGTTTTTTCCACTGCTAAAGCCAGATTCACAAAAGACGGAGCTATAATCACCTCTGCCTTAGTCTGTGGGAGCTTCTGTAGCAAAGCGGCAATGAGCTCTGAGGATTGCCCCGCATCATTGTTCATTTTCCAGTTTCCTGCAATTATTTTTTTTCTCATAAGTCTGTTATTTTGATTAAGTAATAGATCTTTTCTAATTCAGGTGTAAAGATACTACTTTACCTTGATAAATGCAAGTTTTATTTCACTCCATGCATAAGTTTTTTGATCATAGGGTGCAGAAGAATTACTAATATTCCTGCTCCTGCGGCTATGACTGCAAAAATAAGGAAGAAAGTACTTAATCCATAGTTTTGTTTTACATACTCTATCTGTCCACCTAAGGTCGCAGCTATTTTCTGTGCTATAGCAATTCCTAAGTACCACATACCGAACATGAAGGCAAGCATTCTGGCTGGTACTAACTTGGAAACATAGGAAAGTCCCACAGGAGAGATGAATAATTCCCCTAAAGTATGGAATAAATAGGTAAGGATAAGGAATATTACAGAGATCTTCGCTCCTTCGCCCAAACCTGTAGCGCCTAACCATATAGCAATATATCCAATGGCCACGAAGAACAATCCAAAGCCATACTTGTAGGCTGCTGGAGGATTGAACTTAGATTCCCATATCTTCGATACAGAGGAAGCTAAGGTAATGACAAAGAAGGGGTTAAGCACAGAGAACCACGATACAGAGATTTCGGATTCTGTCTTAGCAAATTCACTCTTGAGCATATACACTACCACTACCCAAATAAGTGAAAAACATATCAGTATAATCAGATTGGTTATAGGGATTCGCTTCCATGTAGCTGTAGCCAGTTTTATCAATACATAGGAGATGATAACCAAAGGCACCACAACTATAAGGCTGTTAATGATATTGAAGATAAACAATCCATTGCCTGTAAGACTTCTATCCACATGATCGCGAGCAATAATAATCAATGAAGAAGGTGCTTGATCGAAGGTTATATAAAAGAACATGATAAAGATTGCCAAGCTCACCACTGCCAACATACGGCTACGCACTACCCCTTCATAGCGCATGATACGGGAGAAGAGTACATAGATAAAGAGCACTAAGGTAATGATGATAAAGAGCGTTTGTCCTCTCATAAGGGAGCTATTCGCCCAGGCAAAGACATCATACATACCATTCTTAGACAATGGATCATTGAAAGCATAAGTGAGTCCCAAAAGGGTTACTATCGTAATGAGGATTGTATCGGTAAAGGTAAAAGGATTACGCTTATCTGTATCTTCTTTTTTGACTTCTGTGGCCTGTTTTTCCTCTTTTTGTTGAGGAAGCGCTTGCTTAAGTACCCCTAAATCTCCCATAAGGTTCTTTGCGAAAACAAATTGGATTGTTCCCAATGCCATAAAGATACCTGCCAGTCCGAAGCCCCAACTCCAGCCATGAGTCATTGCTAAGTACCCACAGAGCATGGTACCAAAGAAAGAGCCTGAATTGACCCCCATATAGAAAATGGTATAAGCACTATCCTTCTTATCGGCATGTTCCTTGAACATTTCCGAGAGGATAGAAGGGACATTAGGCTTGAAGAATCCTACCCCTATCACTAAGCAAGTAAGCCCTATGTAGAACATCACAGGGATAGAGAGGAAGAGACAGAGCTGTCCTATAGTCATGATCACCGCTCCAGTAATCACAGCATTGCGCGCCCCGAGGTACTTATCGGCAATGATCCCCCCCAAGACAGGAGTTAGGTATAGGAGCATGGCATACGTTCCATAGAGCGAAGCCGCTTGCTCAGCCGTCCAGCCCCAGCCTCCCTTAGGATCCCCCAGAAGAATCTCGGCGGTTAGAAATTGTACCAAAAGGACACGCATTCCATAGAAGGAAAAGCGTTCCCACATCTCAGTGAAGAACAAAAAGAAAAGTCCCGAGGGCTGCCCCAGTACTTTTGTGTCGAAATAATGTTTCTTTTGCTGTTCCATAGTATTTATAATGATTTTTTGTGTTTCCTATACGGTTATTATTTCTATAAAGAGCTGTTAATTAATACATTGGTTATAAAAAAAGCTTCTTTGAAAACGGCTATAAAAATAGGTTTTTTTTCTGAAATTACCTAATTTTTTTTTATTTTTCATATCATTTTTTCTACACATCTCCTTGAAGAGCTATAACAAAGAATATAATATAAGCCCAAAGAAGTATTTATAGAATAAATCATTGAACATTATTCATTATTTTGTATCTTTGCCCTTTGTTTGCTAACCTTGTTTTTTCATTATGAAAAAAGGACTCCTATTTTGCTTTTTACTTATCAGCTTCTATAGTTTGGGACAAGCGTCCATAAACAAGGAAAAGGACACCCTTTCCCTACTTTTTGCTGGAGATATCATGGGACACTCCCCTCAGATCACATCTGCCTATAATAAGACAACACAACGATATGAATATGAGCCTGTCTTTGCTAAAGTAGCCCCTATCTTCAGGGAAAATGACTATGTAATAGCCAACCTAGAGGTAACCCTCGGTGGGAAACCTTATACAGGATATCCAACCTTCTCCTCGCCCAATGCCCTAGCGGCAGCTTGCTATAAGAGTGGTATCAATGTGATGGTAACGGCGAACAACCATTCCTGTGACCGTGGAAAAAAGGGAATCACCAATACACTATATCAGTTGGATTCTTTGGGAATAAAGCATACAGGCACCTTCTATGACCTAATAGACAGGGCTCGTAGGAACCTGCTTGTGCTGAGGAAAAACAATATTCGTGTAGGAATCCTTAACTATACTTATGGCACCAATGGCCTACCTATCCCTGAACCTACCCTTGTGAATCTACTTGATACCCTCCAGATAAAAAAAGACCTACAAAGTGCCCACGCCCACAGGCTTGACAAACTCATTGCGGTAGTACATTGGGGAGTAGAATATGCTACCAAACCCAACCAAGCCCAAAAAGACATGGCCAATTTCCTCCTGAGAAATGGAGTGGATGCTATCATAGGGGGGCACCCACATGTACTCCAACCTATGGAGAAAAATACTAATGACCAATTTGTTGCCTATTCCTTGGGCAACTTTATCTCCAACCAGCGCAAGCGCCATACCGATGGCGGCCTGATGGTTAAGCTCTCTTTTGTCAAAAATAAAGAAGGAAAGACGAAATTTCTGATTCCTCGGTACTACCTCACTTGGGTACATATCTATCAACAAGAGGGGAAAAACCACTATGAGATACTCCCTTGCGCACAAGTAGAAAAGGAAAATTTCGAAGGACTAGACAAAGAGAGTACTAAGCAGATAAAACTCTTTATCGAGGACTCTCGCAAGCTTTTCCTTGAGAATAATATAGGATATATAGTTGAGAAGAAATAGAAAATTAAAGAAATAAAGAAATGAACCTACCAGAAGAACTCCGTTATACCGCAGAGCACCTTTGGATAAGATCCGAAGGAGACTTATTCTATGCAGGAATTACCGATTTTGCACAACAGCAACTCAGTGATATTGTATATGTAGAAGTAGAAACCGAAGGAGAAACCCTTGGCAAAGACCAAGTATTTGGCACTATAGAAGCTGTAAAGACACTCTCAGACCTCTTCATGCCTCTCTCTGGAGAGATTATCGCCTTCAACAAAGAGCTTGTACGTAAGCCTGAACAGATTAACAAAACTCCCTATGAGTCTTGGATTATCCAAATAAAACCTACTGCTCCCGCTGAGTTAGAAGAATTACTATCTGCTGAAGAATATGCATCAATGATCAATGAGTAATGATCAACGTTCAATGATTAATCATTAATCATTAATCATTATTCAAGTACATCTGTCGGACTTTCTTAAAGAGTTCGGAAGAGTAAACAAAGTCAGTAACCGCCTCGTTATCCGTTTTGAAGATAGTATCTTTACTACCTTCCCATTCTTTGTACCCATTCTTGAGGAAGATAATCTGTTCCCCTATCTCCATAACAGAGTTCATATCGTGGGTATTGATAATGGTGGTGATGTTAAACTCTTCTGTTACGGTATGAATTAGATTATCTATAACAATAGACGTCTTAGGATCCAGTCCTGAGTTAGGCTCATCACAGAAGAGGTACTTAGGCGAGTTCACCACTGCACGAGCAATGGCCACACGCTTTTGCATCCCCCCCGATATCTCGGCAGGTTTCTTATGATGGGCATTGACCAGATTCACCTTTTCCAAGACAAAATCCACCCTATCCTTCATCTCGGCAGGGGTCAGAGAAGAAAACATCTGCAGCGGGAACATCACATTCTCCTCCACGGTCATGGAATCAAAAAGCGCACTCCCTTGGAAGACCATTCCCATCTCTTGCCGCAACTTACGACGTTGTTCCTTATTCATATCGGCATACTTGACCCCATCATAGATAATATTGCCACTATCAGGAATGTGTAAGCCCAAGAGAGTCTTTAGGAAAACAGTCTTTCCGGAGCCACTCTGCCCTATGATAAGGTTTGTCTTTCCTTTGTGAAAAGTTGCCGAGATTCCTTTGAGAATCTCTACCCCGTCAAAGGATTTTTTTATATCTTGTACTTCAATCATTTACGTAAGGAGAATTTGAGTAATAATAAAATCAATAATAATAATTGCCACACTTGTCCATACGAAGGAGATGGTACTAGCCTTTCCTACATCCAAGGCGCCCCCCTTCATATAATAGCCGTGATAGGCCGGAATAGTCGCCAGCACAAAGGCAAAAATAACACTCTTAATAAGTGCATAGGTGATATCGAAAGCGCGGAACTGTAACTTCAAACCTTCCAAGAACTCTGCCGAGGTAGCATAGTGCCCTACAGTAGCCGCAATATAGCCCCCATAGATACCCAAAGCCATCGCCATAGTAATGGCAAAAGGATACAAAAGCAAGGCAATAATCTTAGGAAAGATAAGGTAATTAAGAGAATTGACCCCCATGATATCCAAGGCATCTATCTGTTCGGTAACACGCATAGTCCCAATACTTGAAGTGATAAAGGAACCCACCTTCCCCGCTACTATGATAGAGGTAAAGGTAGGAGCAAACTCCAGTACAATGGTCTGACGGGTGGCAAAGCCAATAAGACTCTTAGGTATAAGAGGGTTATCTATGTTCAGTGCCATCTGTATAGCAATTACCGCCCCGACAAAGAGCGAGATAAAAGCAATAATCCCCAACGATCCATACATAAGGTCATCTATCTCCTTCATTATAAGCCTTTTCATCATAGCCCACTTGGTACGCTTGCGGAATATTTCGTATATCATTAGGAAATACCTTCCTATAGCTTCTAAATGTTTCATACTAACTATTCGAGAGGGCAAAGATACAAAAAAAGTAAAAAGAGAAAGAAAGAAATGAAAAAGTTTTCTCTTTTTCTTTTACCTTTGAGATAAAAACCATTCTATTTTTCACTTTTCTACTTCCATCAACAGCCTTAAAATAAAAGATATAATTTATTAAAAAAGTTAAATATTGAATAGCAGCAACAACAAAATGATAAAAATAATTCTCTTTTATTTTTCAAGAGAAAGAACTACTTCATTCATTATCAATAATTAATACTCCTTTAACATTAAATAAAATATATTCACCAATCATTTTATTTTAATAAATACAATTGTATTAAATAGTATTAAAACAATTATCAATTCAAAATATTAACAAACAAAACTATCAATTTTTTATTTTTAACAAAAAACATACTTTTAAAATTCTTAAAGAACACGATATTGAAAAAAACATATAGAATTATTTGTTTTTCTCACTTTTTTTTACGAATATTTGCAAAACTAATTGTGCGAATATATATAAAAACATGAAGAGAAAATGGCTGTATGTACTGTTAGGGTTTTTATGCCTAACAGCAACTGGGCTGTATGCCCAAGAAAGTACCATAACGGGAATTGTAAGAGATGAGGAAGGAAAACCTCTCTTAGGTGTCTCCGTAGTTGTCAAAGGAACCACTCGAGGGGTTGATACCGATTTGGATGGTAAATATTCCATAAAAGTGCCTGATGAAAAAGCAGTTCTTGTTTTTTCTATGTTAGGAAGTAAGCCCATGGAGCGTGTAGTAGGCAATCACAAGGAGCTGAACGTCACTCTCAAAGAGGATGTTACTGAGCTTACAGGTCTTGTCTTCAATGGTTATCAAGAAATTGACAAGAAGCTTTTCACGGGTAATTCCCAGACACTAAAAATTGACAACATCAAACAAGATGGAGTAGTCGATGTAGGTCGTATGCTTGAGGGACGTTCAGCAGGGGTCAATGTACAGAACCTTTCAGGTACTTTTGGTACCTCTCCTAAGATTACTATACGTGGAGGTTCCTCTATCTTTGGAGATACCAAACCCCTCTGGGTAGTGGATGGAGCTGTACAGGAGGAGGTGGTGAACCTTTCCTTTGAACAGTTAGCCTCTGGAGATGCCTCAACCCTAATTAGCTCAGCAATCTCAGGGCTGAATGCCAATGATATTGAGAGTATAGAAATCCTCAAGGATGCTTCCGCACTTTCCCTATATGGAGCACGTGCGCTTAATGGAGCCGTAATCATTACTACCAAAAGTGGAAAACGCAATGTGAAGACACAGTTGAGCTACCAGTTGGAGGAGTCTGTACGTATGATTCCTAATTATGCACAGTTCGACCTGATGAACTCCCAAGAGACCATGAGTGTCTATCGTGAGTTGGAGCAAAAGGGCTACTTAGACCGGGCTACTTATACGGCTGCTCAGCAAGGTGGGGCTTACCAGATCATGTACCGAAATACCGATACTTATGATCCTGCTACTGGTCGCTTTCTATTGCAGAACAGTCCAGAGGCACGTAATGCTTTCTTGCGCAAATATGAGTATGCCAATACGGACTGGTTCAAAACCCTCTTCCGACCTTCCTTAACTCAAAATCATACCTTGAGCCTTAGTGGTGGAGGAGAGAATACGACTATCTATAGTTCCTTAGGCTTCTTTGTAGACCCAGGATGGACGATAGTCGATAGGGTACACCGTATTACCGGAAATATAAAGACCACTTATGACCTCTCTTCTAAGGTGAAGATAGGTATCCTAGCACAAGGAGCCATCCGTAACCAAAAAGCACCGGGTACCTTCTCCCGTTCGAGCAATCAGGTAACAGGGGAGTACGAACGTGATTTCGACATCAATCCCTTCAGCTATGCACTCAATACTACTCGTGCACTACGTCCCTATGATGATGAAGGCAACTACGACTATTATCGTATGAACTATGCACCTATGAATATCCTTAAGGAGCTTAAGAATAATTATATAGATCTGAAGATGATGGAGTACAAGCTCCAAAGCGACTTAGAGATCAAATTCACTCCAGCGCTTAAGTACAAGTTCTTAGGTTCGGTACGCTATGCCCAAAGTACCCAAGAGCATACGATCACCGAAGGTTCCAATGTGGTAGGGGCTTATCGTGCCAACGATAATATGATTACAGGGGAGCGCAACCCATTCCTATACCGCAACCCTGATGATCCTTCAGCCCTTCCGCAAGTGGTACTTCCCAACGGAGGTATCTATAAGTTGGAACAAAATAACCTCCAAAGCTACTACTTACGCAATGCCTTGGAGTACAATAAGGCTTTCAAAGACCAAGATGAGCAGGACAAGCATACCCTTAAGCTCTTCTTAGGACAAGAATTCCGTTATACCGATAGGGATAACCAATCCTTCGATGGTTATGGCTATCAGTTCAATCGCGGAGGAGTAGTCTTTACCGATCCTCGAATCATAGAGAAGGTGATTGCCGATAATGCCCAATACTTTGATCGCTCTACCGGTCGTGAACGAGGGGTAGCTTTCTTCTCTCAGGCATCCTACGGCTTCCGCAACCGTTATATTCTCTCTGGTACACTGAACTATGAGGGTTCTAACCAGCTTGGTAGAAGCCGTAAGGCTCGCTGGCTCCCTACTTGGAATATCAGTGGCCGCTGGAATGTAACCAACGAACATTTCTTGCCTGCGACCCATGCCCTCTCTAACCTCTCTTTCCGCCTTAGCTATGGACTGATTGCAGGACTGAATAATATAGGAAATGCCTTACCTATCATGGTTAGTACCATCACCCCCCGCTTCCGCAACCAGGATAATGAACGCCTAATCCGTATCCTTTCTCTCCAGAACTCTGACCTTACTTGGGAGAAGGTGTATGAGACTAACTTCGGTACTGACATAGGCTTCCTTTCCAATGCGATCTCCCTCTCGGTAGACCTCTACCAGAAGAACTCCAAGGACTTATTAGACATTGTGCGTACTTCCGGTATGGGAGGGGAAATGAATAAGTATGCTAATGATGCCTCCATGACCACTCGTGGGGTTGAGCTAGTACTAGATACTCGTAACTTCAAGACTGAGGATTTCACTTGGAGTACCAGTGTGAACTTTGCTTATTTTAAGCAAGAGATTACCTCCTTGGCCAATGCCTCCAACAGTGTTTTCAACTTAGTACGTGAGACAGGGGGCAATGTATTGGGTAATCCACGCAACACCCTCTATTCCTATGATTTTGCAGGTCTTAATAGCCAAGGAATGCCGCTATTCAACCTTAAAGGAGGAAGTAGAGACTATAAGGATATTGATTTCCAAGATCGTGATAATATCCTCTCCTATCTCAAGAAAGAAGGAGCGGTGGATCCCAACATCACAGGAGGACTTAGCAATACCTTCCGTTACAAGAATTGGGAGCTAAACTTCCTCATTACTATGCAAGCGGGCAACAAGATTCGCAAGGCACCCCTCTACAAAGGAGCTGGCTATGATGACTTAAGTGTCTTCCCAAGAGAGTTCAAGAATCGCTGGGTAGCCCCTGGAGAAGAGGCCTTAACTCAAATCCCAGGCATTGTCTCTCAACGAACACTCAATGAGGAAAACAAGGCCTATATCTCAAGAGCTTATAGTGCCTATAACCACTCTACCGCTCGTGTAGTCGATGGCTCTTTTGTACGTATGAAGAGCATCTCCCTATCCTATACCTTTGATAAGGAAGTTTTGGAAAACCTAAACTTAGGCAACCTAACCCTACGCTTACAAGCTTCCAACCCCTTCCTGATCTATGCTCATAAGGACTTGAACGGACAGGATCCAGAATTCTTCCGTTCTGGAGGAGTAGCCTACCCGATCACACCCCAATATACCTTTACCATTAATCTTGGAATCTAACAAAATAGCAACTCATGAAAAGAAACAAATACTTGTCCCTCTTAGCCTTAGCCCTTACCTTGGTGCTGAGCGCTTGTAACAAAATATTAGACGACCTACCTGATAGCCGTACAGAAATAGATAGTCATGAAAAAATAGAGGAACTCTTGGTTGGCGCCTATCCTAATCGCTTTCCTACTTACATCGCAGAGATGATGAGTGATAATGTAAGCGAGAAAACCTCTTTCTTAGGAATCTCAACCCTTAATACAGATATGTATTTCTGGAGAGATAACAATGAGATAGATGGGGAGGACAATACCCCAACCGACTATTGGATAGCCTGCTATGCAGCCATTGGGGCAGCCAATCAGGCCTTGGAATCCTATGCCGAATTAGGTGAGACAGCCCGATATAACTATATCAAAGGAGAAGCCTTGGTAGCACGAGCCTATGCCCATTTTATGTTGGCTTACCTTTGGTGTAAGCCTTATAATGAGGCTACCGCTGCCTCTGATTTGGGATTGGCCTATATTACTACCCCTGAAAAGCATGTCTTTGGACACTACACCCGTATCCCACTTAAGGAATATTATGATGCTATAGAGCGCGACCTCACCCAAGGGCTTCCCTTGCTTGATGATAGCAAATATAAGCAACCTCGTTTCCACTTTACCACAGCGGCAGCTCATGCCTTCGCTACGCGCTTCTACCTAATGAAAGCCCAGTGGAATAAGGTAATTGAACATGCCGATGCCGTTTTGGGAGTCAATGCAGAAACCAAGCTCAGAAACATAAAAACCCTCAATGCGGTAGCCCTTGAGTCCAGAAGTGCTTACTATACAGAATCCACTAACCCATCCAATATACTTGTGGGTACGGCTCGTTCTGCCTTGGCCTATCGTTTCCAGACTCATAAGTATAGCCTAACTTTGCAAAAGATGGCGGAGATCTGCTCTCCTCGTAATACCCATCCTTTGAACTTCTCCAATATCAGTTGGGAAGCAGTCAATTCGGCTTTGGGAGATGGGGCAGGTAATATTGTCTTTCCTAAGTCTAACTACTACTATAAGTATGTAAATCGTTCGGCAGGCACTAGGGTTTATTATAGTGCAGCGGTTTTGTTCTCTTATGACGAGGTCTACCTCAACCGCTTGGAGGCCTACCTAATGTCTGACAACTTAGATCAGTTCCGTCGTGACCTCTTTACTTATCTCATTCCTAAGACCCATAATAGCTCTCGACCCAATGAGGCCTATCCTTTTCCTCGCTTGACCTTCGAGCGCTATATGACTCAGGAGGCGCTTGATAGGCGTTATCAGGGTAGAGGAGTTGATTTCGATCCTCCCTATCCCCTCACCAGCCGACAGAGAGAATGGCTCCAAGCTGTGGTGGATATCCGACGAGTCGAGTTTGTACAAGAGGGCTTGCGCTGGTTTGATAACAAGCGCTTAGGGATGAAGGTCGTGCATAAGGTGGGCGATGGCCAAATAGAACTCACCAAGGGCGACCCGCGTCGAGAGCTTCAAATTCCTAATAGCGCCCTTGAATTTGGTATGGCACCCAACCCTCGTTAATCTTTTAATTCTTTGAAGTATGAAAAAAATAACCTATATATGCGTTGCCCTTTCTGTTGCCCTTTCCAGCTGCAATAAGAAAGAGACACTCGATCCCCAAAGTGTGATCCATGATGATACGGATACCCCCACTGCCTTGGATACCTATATCCGAAACGAATATATCAATCCCTATAATATAGAGGTCAATTACAAATATGTGGACATCAACTACGAGATGGGGCGCTACCTATATCCACCGACTGAAAGCAAGGTACAGCCTTTCTTGGAGATGATCAAGTATGTTTGGTTAGGAGCCTATCAGCAGGTAGCTGGTACGACCTTTGTTAGCCAAGTAGCTCCTCGACAGATAAGCCTTATCGGAGGGCGTAACTTGGATCCTCAGCGCAATCCTGAGACCTACCTCTTCGAGGAAACTCTCGGTCAGGCTGACAATGGGGCTAAGATCACCATCGCTCGCGTTGACTATTACGATCCAGCCCATCCAGATGAGGAGAATATCAGGCACATTATCCATACCATTCAGCATGAGTACTGCCATATCATCAATCAGCATAAGCCTTTTGCGCCTGAATTTGGGAAAATAACCCCCGATGATTACAGTTCTTCTTGGCATGGTAAGACAACGGCTCAGGCCAATGCCTTAGGCTTTATTACCAACTATGCAGCGGCAAACCCCTTTGAGGACTTTGCCGAAATGACCTCTCATATGCTCATGAAGTCCAAGGCGCAATGGGATGCCGCCCTCAATGCCATGCCTGAGAAAGGGAAGGTAGCTCTTAAGAAGAAAGAAGCCTTTATCGTGGAGTACTTCAGAGCCGAATGGGGTATTGACTTCTATCAGCTCCAAGGGGTCGCTTACCAAAGAATGCGAAACTATTTGTAAACCAAAACAGATACTAAAATGAGAAAAATATTATACCTACTCGCTATCATAGCTGTAGCCGGATGTCAGAAGAACGAACCTGACTTGCTCATGGGTAAGAATGCTTCCGAACGTATACAGCAGAACAAGGAAAATCTCAAAAAAACGCTCTCGGAGGCGCCTTATGGTTGGAAATTGAGCTATTTTCCTAAAAAGAATACCTTCGGAGGCTATACCTTTCTAATGAAGTTCACCCTCGGAGGACGTGTAACAATGGTGGCCGATTTCGGTAGTGGAACAACCCCTCAGGAGAGTGGCTACCAAATTCAGGAAGGACAGGGTCCCCTTTTGGTCTTTACCACCCGAAACTACATTCATACCCTGCTCGAACCTCTTACCTATAGCTCAGACCCTCGTGAACATATCGGTAAAGGTCTCGAAGGTGAATTTCAGTTTGTCTATATAGGGCAGGAGGGCGATAAACTTAAGTTCAAAACCCAACGAAAGGCAACCGAACAATTCCTTTATTTTGAAAAGGCCACTGCCGAGGATTGGACAACTATAGGTACTCAGGGTGAACAGCTCGATGGTATTGATCATACCTATTACCTAAAAGTGACTTCTGCTCAAGGGGTGGAGAATTACTTTGTAAGAAGTGCCTTCCGCATGTTCCTCTTTACCTCCATGCAGGATAGCCACAAAGCAAGCCGAGCAGGTATTGCAGTGAATTCTAATGGACTGACCTTCACACCTTCGTTGGAGATAGCAGGAGAAAAATTCCCTCATATGACAGCAGTGCCAGGAACTCCTCCGCTGAACTATAGAGCACAAAGCAATGGAGTGACTATTGAGCTAAGACACTTCAACAATCCTATGGATGAGTTCGAATCCCAAGGAGATGTTGTCACTGACTTTATAGTACTCTTAGGCGATCAAGCACATCTTAACTTGCCTTATATGAGTGCAGACTTCAAAAGAGACTTCTATACAGAGGTAGGCGAAGGGAAATTCTTCTCCTATGAGCTACTCTTCCAATCCGATGCGGATACCCCTCTTTTGCGAATAGGCTATACCCCTACAGGAAACCAAAATGATAGAGTGTATTACGCATACAAATGCAACTATGAAATCCGTGATAAGAAGATATACATCACCTTCATAGGCGAGCATGAGGATATGGATGAGTTCTGGATAGATCCTAATAATGAAGAAATTCTACAGATGGCACAGGAGCGATTGACTCATTTTATTCAAATGAGCTCGCAAGGTATCTATCTTTGGAAGTCCAGCTTATCGGCAACCTTGGGACCAGTATACTATATGAGAAGTATCTCAGAACCTAAATATTACTTCCCTGGCACAGTAAACCAAGCCGTGGAAGAATAAGAGATATATTGTTAATAATGGTTAATGATTCATCCCATGCGAGGATGAATCATTAACCATTATTGAATTATTATATATTTCTCATTGGTCATTTCTTATTTAATTCGTATCTTTGCACTTAGAAATAATCTAAATCAAAATGGATCAAATCTCACAAATTCTTTTCTTAGTATCCGACAGCTTGCTCATTCCAGACATCATAGTGCTGTTGATACTCTTTGTACGCGCGCTACTGCTCTCTGGAAGCTTTTATAACCAATTCATTACCAAATACAAAAACCAACGACAGCTCTCCCCCATCTTGGAGACGCTCTCCCCTGAGTCACTACCTCGCTTACAGGAAGCGCTCCCCGAGAAGGACAATTCTCTCTTTGTAAAATACCTGCGTAAGATCCTACTTCGTCCTACCGACGGGGCTTATGCTGATTATATGATTTCCAATTTTGAGAATGAGGCTGAGAAGGATATCGTCACCTCCAAACTACTCTCCAAGGTAGGCCCTGTACTGGGACTTATCGGAACACTTATCGCCATGAGCCCTGCTCTTACAGGTCTCTCTCAGGGGGACATCTCCAAGATGGCTTCCAATATGCAGGTGGTCTTCGCCACCACTGTAGTGGGACTGGTGGTAAGCTTAGTAGGGCTTATCACCCTACAGTTCAAACAACGCTGGTATGCCAAAGAGGTAAACCAGTTAGATTATATTTCCCGTATTGCTACCCAACAAACTCCTGAGAAATGAGAAATACCCGAAGAACAAACCCATTCAAGGACGACGATGCTGATCCACTAAGTGTCGTGGTCAATCTCTTCGATGTCGCCATGGTTTTTTCCGTTGCTCTGATGGTCTCCATGGTGATGAATCTGAACCTCTCTGCCTTTTTCACAGGAGGAGACTTTACTATTGTCAATAAAAATGGAGATGATATGGAGATTATCCAGAAAAAAGGAGAGAAAATTACCAAATACAAAACTGCTAAAGAGGCTTCCTCTTCGAGTTCCTCCAAGGACAAAGGTAAGCGATTGGGAACCCTCTATGAGAATGAGGACGGAGAGAATATTTTTGTCCCAGACTAATCTTTCGAAAGCTTATGTTATCACAGTCACTCAGGGGATATTCCCTTATCTTAGCCTCTGCTTCTCCTCGTAGAGCGCAGTTTCTCAGAGACTTGAACCTACCCTTTGAAGTTCGTATTAAGCAAACGGATGAGCACTACCCCAAAGACTTAAAAGGAGCTGAAATTCCCTTATATATTGCCCAAGAAAAAGCCCATGCTTTCTCGGGAGAAATCACTGAAAAAGAAATTCTTATTACTGCTGATACCCTTATTTGGTTCGAGGGTAAGGCTATCGGCAAGCCCAAGGACTATGCTGATGCCATGGCCACACTAAAGGCTTTCTCTGGGAAAACACACGAGGTTATCACCGCTGTATGTCTGAAAGGAAAGGAGCAACAAAGGGCTTTTTATGAGAGTACTCAGGTGACTTTCTCCACCCTTACCCCTGAAATGATTGATTATTATCTTACTCACTACCAACCTTTTGACAAGGCTGGCAGCTATGGGATACAGGAATGGATAGGAGCTGTAGGAATTACCCAAATCAAGGGATCTTATAACAATGTTGTAGGCTTCCCTACACAGCGGTTTTGGAAGGAACTCACCGAGATAATAGCCTCCCAAGCTATATAGTTCGCTCTATGACGTAAGTGACTATCTGTAGCAGTGCTTTTTTATAAGGAGAATCCGGAAAGCGATCCAATATAGCCACCGCTTTTGCTTGGTATTCTTTCATTTTCTCCTGGGTATAGTCGATTCCTCCATGTGCTTTGACAAAGGCTATCACTTCTTTCACCCGTTTTTTGTCTGTATTGTGATTTTTGATGCTATTGATCAGCCAATGGCGGTCTTTTTCAGCAACTGTATTGAGGGTATAGATCAGTGGGAGAGTCATTTTTTGTTCCTTAATATCGATTCCTGTAGGCTTTCCAATAGCTTCTTCTGTGTAGTCAAAGAGGTCATCCTTTATCTGGAAGGCCATACCGACATATTCTCCAAAAAGGCGCATTTGCTCTATCACTTGGCTATTTTCAGGAGCTACCGAACAAGCTCCCATAGCACAGCAAGCGGCAATGAGGGTAGCCGTTTTCTGTCGGATAATCTCATAATATACTTCCTCGGTGATATCCAATCTGCGCGCTTTTTCCATTTGCAAGAGCTCTCCCTCACTCATCTCTCGTACTGCTACGGAAATGATTCTCAATAGGTCAAAATCCCCATTGTCTATAGAAAGAAGTAGTCCCTTGGAGAGGAGATAATCCCCTACCAGAACTGCTATCTTATTCTTCCACAAGGCATTGATGGAGAAGAAACCACGCCTTTTGTTACTATCATCTACGACATCGTCATGAACCAGAGTAGCCGTATGGATCAGCTCAATGACCGCCGCTCCTCGGTAGGTACGCTCCTGTACGAGTCCTTCAGAGACAAGCTTTGCCACCAAGAATACGAACATGGGGCGCATCTGTTTCCCTTTGCGGTTTACTATATAGTGGGTGATACGATTGAGCAAGGCCACCCTTGAGGACATAGAGTCTCTGAACTTGTCCTCAAAGATGGCCATCTCCTGAGCGATAGGCTCTTTTATTTGTTCTATGATTTTCGCCAAAGCAAAAAGTTATTTATATCTTACTCCCATTCCAGAAGGCGTCTTTCCCCTTCTATGGTTTTTATATCGGTAATATCCTGAGACATTTCTATCACTCCGCGATAGTTCTTTTGAGCATCGCGTACAGCGAAGTAGCGTACATAGATGAGTCTACCACGATAGTTGAACCAGAAGTTAGCTTCATTCTGGGTACCATTGCGGAAGGCTTCTACAATCTTCAGTACTGTCCCTACACTCTTAGGAGGGTGACAGAACTTCACCTCGCGGCCTATGATTCCTGCACTACGAGGGAATACTCGTTCCTCTCCTCGGTTGTAGAAGATTACCTTGTCATTCTCATCGACAAAAGTAATATCAATAGGTAAGGTTTTGAGCAATAGGTTCACCTGTTCTATGGTCATATAGCCTTCGTCGTAGTGCTGTGCATTTTCATCAAAAACCACATCAGTACGTAGGGTGGTATCCTCAGAAGGGTGTATATATCCGGATTCATTAGGGTAAGTAGGTGGTGGAGTAGGAAGCATCCAACCAATCTCGTCCTCTCCTTGGCGCATCTTGATCCAATCCTCTTCAGAGAGAATCTCCAATGAGCGAGCAAAAAGAATGTTGTACTCTACAGAGAGTAAGCGCTGGAGGTTGTCCTCCACATATACCATATTCTCTTTAGCTTTAGCTAAATCCTTCTCTTCTAAGTTCTTTCTGACCAAGCGGAACATATCTCGAATGGTATCGTGGAATGACCACATATTCTGTGAAGGGTTCGTCCACCCCTTTTGTTCCAAGAAAGGAAATAGCTGATTTTCTTTTCTTTGGAATCGCTTCTCCACGGTGGAAAGGTGATTGAAGAGATTATAGAACTTCTGATAATCCTTCTCGGGATCCGTTTGCATGATTTCTTCTAAAAGGTTTTGGATAAGTTCTGTTTCATGCAAATAAGTGCGTATAGGGTGTCCTTCGGCTAATTCTGAATACATAATAACAGGGTATTAAATAGGTGGCAAATGTACGAAATTTTTTTGAGGAAAGAAACATAAATATTTGCTTTGAGAATAAAAAAAAATATGCTATCTTTGCTCTCTAAATTTTTTGATATAAATACAATGGCAAAAGAAACAACTTTTGATGTACTTATTGAGATTCCAAAGGGAAGTAGAAACAAGTACGAATATGATTTTGATTTAGGAAAAATGCGCTTCGATAGAATGCTCCATACCTCCATGGTGTACCCTACTGACTATGGTTTTATTCCAGAAACTTTGGCCGATGATGGGGATCCTTTGGATGTATTGGTGATCTCCACCATTCCTTTTTTCCCTGGATGTGTAGTAGAGGTAAAACCTGTGGGTATCCTCTATATGTCCGATGAAAAAGGAGGGGACGAAAAAGTACTTTGTGTGCCTAAGGCCGATCCTATGGTAAAATCACTCAATGAGCTTGACCAAGTAAACCCTCACCTTACTAAGGAAATAGAACACTTCTTCAAAGTATACAAAGACTTGGAAAACAAGAAGGTAGAAGTACGTGGCTGGGGAGATGCCCAGAAAGCACTTGAGGTATACGAAGAATGTATCGCCCGCTACAAAGGACAAAGTGCAAAGAAATTTGTTCTTTAATGATTAATACCAACAATGATTAATGCCAACGCCTATTAATCATTGACCATTAATCATTGCTCATTAACCATTAATCATTAAAAAAGATGGCAAAAAAAGAAAAAGATAAAGTAGAGGAAATCAAGGACAAAGATGCCAAAGCCCAAGCCCTGAAGCTCGCCTTGGAGCGCTTAGAGAAATCCTTCGGTAAGGGGACTGTAATGCGCCTTGGGGACAAAGTAGCTGAGAAGGTAGAGGTTATCCCTTCTGGCTCCTTAGGGTTGGATATTGCCTTGGGGGTAGGAGGTTATCCTCGTGGTAGGGTGATTGAGATCTTCGGTCAGGAATCCTCTGGTAAGACCACCCTAACGCTACATGCGATTGCTGAGGCTCAAAAACAAGGAGGTTCTGCTGCTTTCATAGATGCAGAGCATGCCTTTGACCCTTATTATGCTAAAAAAATAGGAATCGATATAGACAACCTAATCGTCTCCCAGCCAGACAATGGAGAACAAGCGCTTGAGATTGTTGATGGTTTGGTACGATCCGGTGCGGTAGATATTATTGTAGTGGACTCTGTGGCTGCCCTTACTCCTAAGGCTGAAATAGATGGGGAAATGGGAGATTCCAAAATGGGAGTACATGCCCGATTGATGTCACAGGCGCTACGCAAAATCACTGGTAGTATCAGCAAAGCGAATTGCGTGGTAATGTTCATCAACCAGCTTCGAGACAAGATAGGTGTTACTTTCGGAAATCCTGAAACAACCACAGGGGGGAACGCACTGAAATTCTACTCGTCCGTACGTGTAGATGTACGCCGACAAGCCGCTCCACTGAAGAACAAAGACGGGGAGGCTTATGGTAATCTTACCCGAATCAAAGTGGTAAAAAATAAAGTAGCTCCTCCTTTCCAGAAAACAGAATTTGAAATTATCTATGGAGAGGGTATCTCCAAGGTTTCTGAAATCGTAGATTGGGGTACCGAATTCGACATCCTCTCCAAGAGTGGTGCTTGGTATAGTTACCAAGGAACGCGCCTTGCCAATGGTCGTGATGCAATGAAGGCTTTACTTCTTGACAATCCTGAAATGGCTGAAGAGATTGAAAACAAAATCAAAGAGGCTGTCAAGGAAGGAAAAGTAGTAGTCAAGAAAAAAACCAAAAGCAGCAGTAGCAAATCCAAAGGAAAATCCAATGAGGATGACGATGATAATTACGACGAACCTGAGGATGATGACAACTATCCAGATGAAGAAGACGACGATTAATAACAAAAAAACCGCTCCCCAAAAGAGCGGTTTTTTCTATTTATATAATATGGCATCAGAAGAGATGGAAGGTAGCGCGAGCAAAGACATAGCGTCCATTGAGCCCAAACTGAGAAGTGGCTCGTGAATAGACAAACTGGTCATTATTGTTATTAACCTTGACATTTTTCTCAGGATAAAGGTCAAAGAGGTTGTTCACCCCAAGGGTAAAAGAGGTCTTTGGAGTAAAGTTATACGCTATAGAAAGGTCAGTGATTATTTTCCCACGGATCACTTGGTGTCCCCGCTCATCGAATACAAAATCTCCTACTTGGTCAGCAGTTCGGATGATATCAGGTCCTGTTGCCTTGCCATAATAAGTATTGCGCAAGTAGCCATTCCATTTTCCTATGGTAAGATTGTGAGAAAGTGTCGCTTTGAAGCGAGGGATTACCTCTTCCAAAAGTACTCGAGAGCGCTCGGAGAAGAATTTCTCTTCAAGTCCTGCAGCCTTGATAGCTCTTGGGGTATGTATCTCTCCTACCTTTTTAGTTTGGGTAAGGTTAAAAGCAAAATCATTGGTCAGGGAGAGCTTATCGTTTTGTAACGAATGGCTCAGTACTACATCTATCCCTTTTGTTTCTACATCTACCGCATTGGCAAAGAACTGTACGGTATTGACATTAGCCAAATCAAATATTTGTTTGAGTTCATTTTCAGCAGTAGTATTCCCTGCAGGACGAGAAAAAGCTTCAGTAAGGATAATACGGTCATCCACACGGATAAAGTAAGCATCGGCACTGAGAGAGAGACCTGCCTTAGGTACTTTCAAGGCGAAACCTGCACTAACCGACTTGGATTTTTCTTCGCGAAGCTTATCTATTCCAAAGAGTTCTGCCGCACGAGAGATATTGTTAAAAGTACCTGTTTCCTGTAATACTCCATTGATCTGCAAGGTATTGATATTGGTATAATACAACTGATGAATAGAAGGAGCACGGAAGCCGGTAGAGGCAGCCCCGCGGAGATTCACATTGGGGAAGAGTTTTACACGTGTAGCGAGCTTATAGTTAAAGGTATTTCCAAAGTCTGAATAATGTTCATAACGCACTGCAGCATTAGCCAACAACCATTTGGTAATATCTGTTTCGAATTCTCCATACCCTGCCACTACATTACGTGTTTTGGTAAGAGCACTTTCTTTCCTAAATCCAGGGAGCACTTGTGCCCCTCCAGGGAGTGCGTTCCCAAAAAAGTCAGTTGTCTTTTGGCTGCTTGGTGCTCCCAACGGGAGTACTCCACCATGTATATCATAGGTAGCATAGGAGAGTTCCTCGCCTGCCACTGTACTATAAGCCTCATGACGCTGCTCCAATCCAAAAGAAATATTAGCCTTTTCAAAGAGCTCAAGAGGGCGAGAGAAGTCTAAGTTGATCGTATTCTGCAGGAAGCGTAACTTACCAGCATCGAAGGAGTCTGGAGAGGCAAAGCGCAAGCTGGTATTGCCTGTATTCTTAATGGTGTAGGCGAACTCATTGCGACCAAAGGTATTACTCAAGTCGATATGCCACTTCCCTACTTCTCCACGTATCCCTGCCGAGATAGAGGAATCCTGTATGTCGGTAGTTATCTTAGGCAAATATCCATTGGGATGTAAGCCTGTGAAAGTACGAGCTTGGTTAGGACGACGGAAGAAGCCTCCTGCTTCTCCATAGCGATAACTCTGCCCTCCGAAAGCATACAGTTCCCAGTGCTGAGAGAAAGGAATCACTGCATTGATAAAGAACTGAGTCCCCAAGAGACTGGATTGACCTACATGCATATTGAAATCTTTGCGCCCCAAGCCTCGGTAAGCGAGTTCCTGCTCGGTAAAGTCCTTCTTGAGAAGCGGCTGCAAGGCTGCTATAGAGGTAGCACCCTGTATCTGAGAGAGATAGCTACTATCGAAATAATCTACCTCCTGAGCATAACCTTTGATAAGCCCTAATAGACGAGAGTCTGCATCTACATTGATATTGCTAAAGTACCTCGATAAATTGTCATTGCGCTCAAGAGCACGCAGTTCTATAGCATTGTAAGCGTTGAAAATATCTCCATCAAAAGTACCTGCACGATGAGTTGTGTTACGGAACTGAGCAGAGAAAGTCAGGTTGAGGAATCCCCCCTTCTTGCCCAATTCGGTACCGTAATTAATATCCAGCTGACCTTGTCCGCCATCAAAGTCACCCCTATGGTCATTAGCCTTAGGTGTAAGGTGACCTCCATAACTTACCTGAGCGGAAAGCCCTTTTTCTTTTTTGAGTTCTAAGTTCATCACCCCTGCGATGGCATCCGATCCATACTGAGCAGAAGCTCCATCACGCAATACCTCTATACGAGAGAGTGCAAAGGAAGGAATCGTATTCAGATCAGTTCCTACAGTGCCTCGCCCTGGAGTCCCATTGACATTGATAAAGGCAGAAGTATGTCGGCGCTTTCCGTTGAGAAGTACCAAAGTTTGGTCAGGCCCCAACCCACGCAACTGAGCTGGGTCAAGGTGATCCGAACCATCGGACACCACTTGAGTAGTGGAGGTAAAAGAGGGTGCTATACTATTGAGTATCTGGTTAATATTCGCCTGTGGCTGTGTCTTGCTTGTTTTGGTCACATCGAAGACATCCACCGGTACAGGGCTGTCAATCTTGGTGCGTCCTCCTGCACGAGAGCCCACCACCAAGAGTTCAGGAAGTTCCTCGGCTTCACTCTCCAAGGAGACTAAGAGTTGTTTGTGCTTGCCTACCTTGACTTCCTTCGTCTTAAATCCTATATAGGAAAAGACAAGAGTTTCTTCGGGAGAGACTCTGAGGGTAAACTCTCCTTTCTCATTGGTCGTAGCCCCTCTGCTGGGACTATTCTTTATCAAAATGGTAACTCCCAAGAGAGGCTCCTTTTGATCATCAGTAACTTTCCCTTTGAGGGTCTGTGCTCCTGCCACTGTGGCGAGGAGAAAAAAAGCAAGGCTTAAAAGCTGTTGTCGAATTTTTGTTCTCATTCGGTCTAATAATTTAGGGTTATAAGTTTAAAAAGAAAAAAGAAAGCAACGATACTACATCATTGCTTTCTTTTTAGAATATCTATACTATGGACAAAAGAAATTATGATGTCTTACTAAGGGTAAGCCATTGAGCAACACATCATGTTATTTCTTCGAATAATACTCATTCTTAATTATTAATTTTCAATTGTTAATCCTTTCCCACCGTTCATTGTTCACGATTTCAGGCGCAAAGGTAGTAAAAATTTTTTAATTACAAAACAAAAATAAATATTTTTTTTATTATTTTTATTTTATATAGTTTAAAAGCCTACTGCCACATCATCTCCACGAGGATCAGCACCTCCTTCTAAGCTACCATCTTTCTCTACCAAAATAGCATCTACACGACCAATAATTACAAAGTTTTCTTCCTTAGGCACATAACCTTTAGCCTTCAGCTTACTGATGACCATAGGGTCAAAACCTTTGGGCTCGAACATAACATCGTCCGGTAACCATTGGTGGTGAAAGCGAGGCTTGCTTACTGACTCCTGCATAGTCATACCATACTCAAAGACATTGAGCATACACTGGAGTACAGAAGTAATAATGGTAGAGCCCCCTGGGGTACCTATAACCATACGGAGCTTCCCATTTTCCTCTACTATAGTAGGCGACATAGAGCTAAGCATTCGTTTGTTGGGTGCAATAGCATTCTTTTCAGACCCCACTAATCCGTAGGTATTTGGCTCCCCTGGCTTGATACTGAAATCATCCATTTGATTATTGAGGAAAAAACCAGCTCCTTTTACATATACCTTGGAACCATAATTGGTGTTAAGAGTAGTGGTTACAGCTACCGCATTGCCCTCGCTGTCGACGATGGAGTAGTGAGTGGTCTCATCACTCTCATAACCGACCACCTTACCATGAGCTATCTCACTGGACTTGCTAGCCTTATCCCAAGAGAAGGTACTCATACGCTGTTTTAGATAGTCAGGAGAAAGTAGTGTCTGGGTAGGTACCTTTACAAAATCAGGATCCCCCAAAAAGTAAGCCCTATCGGCATAAGCACGTCGCTCAGCCTCTACTAAGAGCTGTACATATTTTTCCCCATTGTGAGGGTATTGCCCAATCTTGTAAGGCTCTATCGATTTGAGTATCTGAGCGATACAGAGCCCCCCACTGGAAGGGAGAGGCATAGAGGAAATGGTATAATTCTTATAATTGAATGTAATAGGAGTACGCCACTGAGAGTGATAGTTCTTCAAGTCTTCAAGAGAGAGAATCCCCCCTAATTCTTGGACATAGCTTACGATACGCTTGGCAGTTTCTCCCTCGTAAAATTCAGCGCGACCATTGTCTCGGATACGCTCTAAGGTCTGTGCTAGTTCCTCATACTTAAAACGCTCACCTGCCTTCCATCCATTCTCAAAAGGAGTAACATAATTATTGGCTTTTTTTATTTGTTCTACATTTTTCCCCATGTAGAAATCCGCCTGTAAGGGAGTGATGACCACCCCATTGCGAGCTAAATCGATAGCTGGTTGTATAAGCTCTGCCATAGGGAGTTTTCCAAATTTCTGATGTACTTCAAAGAGTGCATCTATCGTACCAGGCACCCCTATCGCAAGCGCCCCAAGGGTACTCTTATCTGGAATTACCTTGCCATTGGCATCCAAATACATATCACGATGTGCCTTACTAGGGGCTTTTTCTCGATAGTCCAAAGCGCCTTTTTCTCCATTAGCCAAACGGTATACCATAAAGCCTCCCCCGCCTATATTCCCAGCATTGGGGTAAGCCACTGCCAAGGCTAATTCTGTAGCGACCATTGCATCAAAGGCATTACCTCCTTTTTTAAGGATCGCAAGCCCTATCTCGGAGGCTTCCCTCTTGGCACTCACGACCATAGCGTGCTTGGCCAATACCCCTTTTTTCTGTCCTGTGGCTACTTTCCCAGTAGTGCATGCACTCACTAATAAGAAAAGAAGTGCTCCAAAAAATGAAAAGATTCTTTTTACAATCATAATATTTTTGCTTTATTTCAATTCAATGGCAAATATAGTTATTTTTTTGAAATAAAAAAGGGCTTTGTAAAAAAACTTCTCTTCTTCCCTATGAAGCTGTTTAAACTTTTCCTTATAATAAAGTAAAAGCTCCCAAGAATTAGTAATTTTGTGTTTGAGAAAAAAGAATACCAAAATTCAGGAGCTTTTGGACAAAGATACAATAAATCATTGGATTATTCCCTTTTTAAGTGTAGAAAAAAGATTTAGTTTCAATAATGGAGCGCAATTAGCTTTTACTTTCCTACCCTATATGTTTTTTTTCCTATTCTCAACAATTGATATTGCAAATGCTTATGGCTATAAAGTCTCATTGATCCAAAAACTTCTATAGTTTCAGTGTCATTTTTAAAGTAATAGGTAGGTAGTGCACTGAGTTCTTCTTGAGATTTAACAGTTTCAAAGCGTGTTTTTAGATGATAGGTAAGAAAAGGTTTTATAATATGGTAATATAAAATGGTGGTATATCCATAGTTATCTTGGTAAGTTTGTACATATTGAGGCTGAATATAAGTGCGTTTTAGGCTCCTTTCTTGTATAGGAAAACGTTTTTCGTCGAATAGTTCAGGGTAATTGTACTGAGTTTTCAATGTTTCTTTACCAAGATCGGTGTAGAAATACTGCCATTTGTCATCTTTTAGGAAGAAAGCTTTGCTCTTTTCCCTCTTTACTATTTTAAAGCAAGTGGCTTTAGTTTTTACATTGTTTTCAAAATAAGTTTGTTGTTCCTCTTTTGTCCAATTTTTAGAGGCTTCTACAAAGGTCATAGACAAGAAATCTTCATCATCATTTAAGAAGAACGAACTATAGGTATTATTAGCAATATTGATTATATAATCATCTACAATATAAGCTACTTTTCTATGATCATCATCAGTAGGTACTTCTATTGATTGCTGATATCCTAAGGTATCGAATTTTACAATATAGGAGGACATACGATCATCTTGAACCATAACCACTTCATTTAGGTGATTGAGAAAACAACTAGTGAGATCTTCTGATTCATTAGTAGGAACTTCGTGAATACAATGTCCTTTCTCTTGGGCACAAACCGATACTTCATAGTCTAAATCTTCATAGTTTTGGTAAGTTATAGGTAAGTTTTTTTCAGAACTCAGTTTAGAGAAAGAAACGTTCAATTCTTTCATTATCCAAGCAAAGAAAGCGATGGAACAACCTATTGCCCCCAAAGACAATATTATCTGCTTGTAGTAGATAGCATAGAAGAGCCATATCCCTAAAATCAAAGGAATAGGAAAAAAAAGAAGCCACACTTCTGAGTATAAGCTTGTGGAAAACTCATTGACAAGAAAGATAAAAAAAGCAGCAAAGAAAATGCCAACGAGTAGTGCCGGTAAAAAGAGGAATTCTTTCATAAAATTTCAATTTTCAGAGACAAAAATAAGAAAAACAGGTAGTTTATCAAACAAAAAATTACTTTTTAATACTTGAATTTAGGTTCTTTTTGGCTAATAAAAGCAATTGATTTTCCTGCTTTACTTTTGGAAATACAGTTATCTGATAGGTGTTCTGAAAATATTGGACAAAGTCCCTATTCCGCTGTGCTTGGAATTTGTTTTTTACAATTGTATTGAAGAGAATTACCCCATTAGAGTTCAGAAGTGTATTCAATTGCAAGAAAAAGGGAGGAGCAAAGAGGAAAGAGGGCATCTGGTCATCTTGGAATATATCCACAATGATCGAATCATATCTCTCTGAGGTATTTTTTACATACTCCTGTGCATCTTGGATAAATAATTGTAGATTTTTCACCTTGTCCAAGTCAAAGAATTGTTTGCCTATAGCAATTACTTCTGGGTCGATCTCTACCCCATGTATTTCTCCATCAAATGCTATTTCCTTTACCAAGGTTTCCACTACACTCCCTGCGGCAATACCTAAGATCAGTATCTTTTTTTGCTTTTTTATAGCGCTAAAGCCTATTTGCTCAAGCCCAAAGCGCAATACCTGCTGGAGCCTTCCATAAGAATAATCTGTATTGGGGGAATTGAGTAGTTTTTTCCCATTAAGAAGGGTTACTGAAAGGGTTCCACTGACCGTGGAGGTTCTTTGGTGGAGAGATAAAGGAAAAATATAACTAAGGATACGCCTGAACATTGGTTTTTTCTATGGAATGTCTAAATATTTATGCATTTGTAAGGAGATTTTCCACTGAGGATTTTCCATGACATAGTCCACTATGAGAGGTACCATTCGCTCCCTTCGGCTCCACTCGGGCTGCAAATAGCGGATACAGTCAGGCTGTGTGAGGGCAGACATTTCTTCTGCGAAGAGAAAATCATGATGGTTGTAGATAATCATTTTCAGCTCACTTGCCCGCTGATGGACTTCAGGCAAGGGGCGTTTGTTTTTCTTAGGAGACAGACATATCCAGTCCCATACTCCTGTAAGAGGGTGAGCTCCAGAGGTTTCTATATGGGTACGCGCCCCCTTACTCTTGAGTAATTCTGTAAGGGGTTGTAGGTTGTACATAAGGGGTTCTCCTCCTGTAATGATGATCGTTTTGGAATGTGCCAATGCCCTCTGAGCAATCTCTTCAATAGGTACTCGTGGGTGTACTGAGGCATCCCAGCTCTCCTTGACATCACACCAATGGCAGCCTACATCACAGCCCGCTAAGCGAATAAAATAAGCTGCGGTACCTCTGTAAAATCCTTCCCCCTGTATGGTGTAAAAATCCTCCATAAGGGGTAATATTGTTCCGTCCATAGTTCTTTTTAGGTAAAGTCGCACAAAGGCAAGTAATAGAATCACAATTTGCCCAATATATTGGGCAAATTGTGATTCTTCTCTGTTATTGAGCTAATTGCGATTCGTTCCCTATTGTTCTTGTTGTACTCGACGGGAGTAATCCATAGATACGGCAGAGCGTTCGAACTTGAGTTTCCCAGAAAGGGTCTCTACAACCACTGTAGTATCAGTAAGATCTACGATTCTTCCATGCAGACCACTCTTCATGATAACCTTGTCTCCCTTCTTGAGCGCTCCATAGAATTTTTTTTCTTGTCGCTGTCTTCTCATAGAAGGAAAAATCATAAAGACACACATGATCACCACCATGATAATGAGAAAGGTGAAGTTGCCTCCTCCTGCTTGAGGAGCTGCTTGTAGTACTATATTCATATAAATTGCGTTTTTTACGGTTTTACATTCGCATTGATAGTGAGGGTTTCTGTTCCCTGTTCGGTATTGGTCGTAAGGGTTACCGTCTTGGTAATATTTCCATTACCAGAGCCATTGTAGACTACCTTAATAGCTCCTGTCGCCCCTGGTGCGATGGCTTCCTTAGGATACTCTGGTACGGTACATCCACAGCTACTGGAGGCATTGGTGATTACCAAGGGTACCTTCCCTGTGTTCTTAAAATTAAAAAGGGTTTGTACTTCCACCCCTTGCTTTATTTCCCCAAAGTCATGAGTGGTTTCCTCAAACTTTATCTGAGGAAATTGATTAGCTTTTTCAGCCAACTTCTGAGCCTCTTTGAGGTTGTTTTGATTGATCTTTCCAGCAGCATCTGTGCCCTTATCTGCACAAGAAGCCAAGAAAGCCATTCCTGCTAAAACAAATATTTTTTTCATAAAACAGTTTTTATAATAATTATTGGTTAACGACTGATTTTTAATAATTTATATATTTTTTCTGAGTACTAACCATAGGAGTACTATATTTTTTTATCAAAGTGCAAAGGTAGTAAAAAATATTGATCACTATAAGAGTCCTCTTCCTATTTTCTTAAGTTTCCCTTCTTGTTGGAAATCCTTAGAAAGGGTATCAAGGATTCCATTGACAAAGACACTGCTCTTAGGGGTAGAATATTCCTTGGCAATCTCCACATATTCATTGAGTGTAACCTTGACAGGAATGCTGGGGAACTTAAGGAACTCTGCAATTCCCATCTTTATCATAATTGCATCCAATTCGGCGATACGATCGGCATCCCACTTAGGAGTCTTCTCTATCAAATACTTATGGAAGGCCTCATCGTTAAGCACAGCCTTTCTTAGAAGCTCAATGGCAAAGTCCTTGTCGGACTTATCCTTGAACAAAGGAGGTAGAAAATCAGCTACTCCTCCCTCCGATAATCCCTTAAGAATCTTTACAATAAGGGTATTGATAATAGGGAAATCATCATCCCAAGTAATCTCCCTATCCGATAAGAAGTCAAAAAGTTCCTCATTGGGGGCAATCACCTCCATATATAAGTCAATAAGTAGTTGCTTATCTGCTTGGAAACTTCTCTCAAGAGTGCTATGGCGACGATACACTTGGCTCTCGACAATCTTGTTATAGAGGATATTTACATATTCATTATAGGTATGCCAAGAGAGTTTTTTTTCTGCTTCGATAGCCTCCTTCAGGGGCTCATTGGTTGTAATAAGTTGTAGCGCTTTGTTCTCACAGAAGAGAGTGTGTGAGAGATTTTCATCACGGATGAATTTGCTTTTGGAGAGAGCATGCATCTGTGAAGAGCGCTCCTGTAGTGCACCCCATAAGCCCATAAGGGAGATGTACAAACTATACATATTATCCATACTTGAGAGTAGGAAGGATTCCCCTCTTTGCAAGTTGTGATTTTCCTCCTTGTGCAGTGCATAGATAGCCTGCATCACCTTTACACGGATGTGCCTACGTGTGAGCATAAAGAACTTTAATTAATTGCGATTTTAGCGGCAAAAGTACATATTTTATTTTATATACCCTTTGTTTTTCCTATTTTTATTTTTAAACAATTTATACACATCTTATTTACAGAGCTTTACAAAACAAAAATCATCATATCCATCAATTGAAAAAGTTATCAACAATTCAATGTTGATAAAATAAGTCTTTTGTTTATAAGTCTTTAGCTTTTTCTTACTTTTTTTCTCTTGCATAACCCTATTGAATAACCTAATTTTGCCGATATTTTCTGACCATGACACAAAACGAAATAGACCATATCCTACAACATATTAGTGAAGGGAATAAGCTCTTGGCAGTAAAAGAGCTGATGGACAAAGCTCAGATAAGCCTGAAAGATTCAGCAGAGATTATCAACCTAATTACTGAGGGTAAGGAAAGCGATCTGAATGTCTGCCTACAACGGATCAAAGGAGGAGGTTCTCTAGAGCAGCCTTCCTCTCATACAGCTGAGGGGGCATACATTTCACAGAGCAAAATAAAAGAAATACAAGAGTTTGTCCACCAAGGGTACAAGCTTGCAGCGGTCAAGGCTCTGAAGGACGCTTCTGGAGTAGACCTAAAACAGGCCAAAGATATTATTGACGACCTTGATTTAGACAACACTATAGATCTCAACGCTCGTATTGCGTCAGCCAAAAGCCATTACTCGGAGAACTATGAGAGGATTAGCGCTACCTCAGATGCCAATGGTTCTAATGTACATTTCTATTATCAGAAGGGCAACGTCAAGGAAGAGGTAACTCCAGGTCACCCCATGTGGGAACGTGTAAAAGCCCAGTACAGCCATGAGTGGAAGGGAGCGCCTGAGGACATCGTCAAAGCCAGAGAACCCTTCCGAAAGGCCGTCCTTGAGATGGAAGCACAGGCAGGAGTCTCTGGTGGAAAAAGAGAAGACACCCTCTTTATTAAGAAAAAATCTTTCAATATTTTTGAGGGCATCAAGTGGTACTTTATCCTTGCTTTAGCAGCATGTATTATATATATGATATGGTCAATCTTTAATAAAGCCTGACCATGAACTATAGACAATTGATAATTAACAATTAAAAAAGATGGGAATTTTTGACAAAAGAGAGAATTACAAGCCTTTTGAGTATCCCGAAGTAATGAAATTCGTGGATATGATGCACCAAACTTTCTGGGTGCATTCGGAAGTAGAATTTACCGCTGATATACAGGATTTTAAGTCCAATCTCAGCTTAGTAGAAAAAGAAGCTGTAAAGCGTGCACTCTTAGGTATTGCACAGGTAGAAGTAGCTGTAAAAACATTCTGGGGCGACCTCTATGATGTGTTTCCTAAGCCTGAGTTCAATGGACTGGGAGCCACCTTTGCCGAATGTGAGTTCCGCCACTCTGAGGCTTATTCACGCTTATTGGAGGTATTGGGCTACAACAATGAGTTCGAAGCACTCTTGGAAGTACCTATTTTCAAAGAAAGAAATACCATACTGAAAGAATACTTAGCCAAGAATCGTGAAAATGCGATGGAGCGTATCCTCTTCTTTACCTTAATTATAGAGAACGCTTCCCTATTCAGTCAGTTTGCCACTATTCTTTCCTTTACCCGCTTCAAGGGGTATATGAAGAATGTAGCCAATATCATCGCTTGGACTTCTGTAGATGAGCAAGTACATGCCAATGCTGGTATCTATATCCTTAAGACTATTTTTGAGGAAAATCCAGAATTCCGTACTAAGGCAAAGAAAGAGGCTACTGAGTTTATCCGCGAGTACATTCTTTTGGAAGACAAAATGTTAGACTGGATATTCGAAGAAGGAGAATTAGAGTTCTTCTCCAAGAAGGATTTGGCCAACTATATGCGTTATCGCTTGGACGATGCCCTCACCCAGTTAGACTTAGGAAAGCCTTTCGGTATTACAGCCGAAGAAGCAAAACCTATGCTTTGGTTCGAGGAAGAGGTTTTTGTCAATGAATTGGACGACTTTTTTGCCAAACGACCTACCGCCTATACCAAGCACGACAAGAGTATCACCGCCAACGATTTATTCTAACACTGCCTCAAACAAAATCTAATCTTTTACCAAACCATGAATCTAACCAAAGAAATCAATCAGGAAATCCACCTTATCGACACGGATTATTTCACCTTAGGAGAATACATCTATATGGCTATGGGACTGGTCAAGAAGCATCGTGTATGTATAGCCGTAGCCTACAAGATAGATTATTGTATCAAGAAAGCACTCCAGTTTGCCGAAGTAGACCCCGCGATAACCTTCACTCATATCAACAAAGTAAAGGTAGGTGAAACTGAAGCCCAAAAGCGATTCGAGTGGAAATCCTAAGAAGACAAATTTTTCTTGCAAAAAAGTTTGGCTATTTATAAAAAAAGTCTTACTTTTGCGCCCAAATTGAATTAATTAAAAGCAACCGAATTATGTATGCAATTGTAGAGATAGCAGGGCAACAATTCAAAGTTAGCAAAGACCAAAAGATATTTGTTCACCGCTTGGATGAGAGCGAAGGAAGTGAAGTAATCTTCGACAAAGTACTTCTCATAGACCAAAATGGAGCAATTACCCTTGGCGCCCCCGCTATAGATGGTGCTTCTGTGCAAGCCAAAGTATTACGCCATGTAAAAGGAGACAAAGTGCTCGTTTTCAAAAAGAAAAGACGTAAAGGATACAAAGTAAAAAATGGTCACCGCCAGTTTTTCACTGAAATCTCTGTAGAAGAAATCCTTGCTACTGGAGGAAAAAAGGCTCCTGCAAAAGAAAGCAAACCTAAAAAATCTCAAAAAGATGACCTTACTAAGGTAGAAGGTATTGGCCCTAAAGCTGCTGAAGCTTTGGCAAAAGTTGGAGTAGATACTTTTGAGAAATTGTCTAAAAAATCTGTAGAAGAGATTCGTACCATTTTGGTAGAGGCAAGCAAAACCTTAGCACATCTTGATCCTCAGACCTGGGCTCAACAAGCACGCCTCGCTGCTGATGGCAAATGGGATGAGCTTAAAAAATGGCAAGACGAACTCAACGGAGGTATTGTAAAATAATGTATAACCGCTTGAATATCAAGTAAATAAATTAAAATAATATGGCTCACAAGAAAGGTGTCGGTAGTTCTAAGAATGGTAGAGAATCTCACTCTAAACGACTCGGCGTAAAGATATACGGAGGTCAGCTTGCTATAGCTGGTAACATCATCGTTCGCCAAAGAGGAACAGTACATGTAGCTGGAGAAAATGTATATATGGGTAAAGACCATACACTACATGCGGCTATTAGCGGAATTGTAAAGTTCCAAAAGAAAAAAGATAACAAATCTTATGTTTCTATCCAACCATTGGCAGAGGCATAAGAAGGGATATAACTCTTTTTTTAACTTCTAAGCAGTAAGATTTATCTCTTACTGCTTTTTTTATTGACAAAAAAAACGTACTTTTGTAGCACTAAAATTCTATAAAAGATGAAAAGAATAAGTTTCCTCTTAGCATTGTGTTTGCCACTGATTGGCTTTTGCCAAAAACAAACCATTGCCACCGACAAAGCCACCTATGATGGGAGCTTGTGGGCTAAGCGCTTGAACTACCTCCAATGGGTACAAGGCACTGATAACTATATGTATTACAAGGATAACAACCTTGCTATCTTTGACTCAAAAGGTACCCAAGTAGGAGGGATCGACCTTCAGAAGCTCTCCCAGACCTACTCCCTAAAGGGTAACCCTACCATCTCCTATATAGATGCCAACCAATTAGTCATTGAGGAAGGGAATAAGTTTCACATTTATGACTATGTGATAGAAAAACCACTCTTCACCATTACCCTGCCTGAGAATGCACAGAATGCAGAGTACAATCACACCCAGAGAGCTGTTGCCTATACTCTGGACAACAATTTGTTCTTGGCTACTGCCGAAGAACCTCGCTTCCCTATTGCTGTCTTCAAGGACGAAAACATTATCTCTGGACAGTTCATCCACCGCAATGAGTTCGGTATTCAGAAAGGTATCTTCTGGTCTCCTAACGGAAACTATATAGCTTTCTATCAGAAAGATGTAAGCCAAGTAACTGATTATCCTTTAGTAGATATCAATACTACCCCTGCTAGTCTAAAAAGTATCAAATATCCAATGGCAGGAGGAAAGAATGAAATCGCTAAAGTGGGGGTATTCGATGTAGCTAAAAAGACTACTTCCTATCTAAAGATAGACAATCACGATGCCCATTACCTAACCAACTTGGCTTGGACTCCTGATGAGAAACAAATCCTTTTAGCGGAAGTAAATCGTGGACAGAATCACTGCGACCTAAATACTTACAACCGTGAGACAGGAGAGAAAAATCAAACTCTTTGGAAAGAAAGCAATTCCAAATGGGTAGAGCCAGAAACTGCCGCTATTTTTATCCCTAACCATCCTAACGAATTTATCTGGCTTAGTGAAAAAGATGGATTCATGAACTTATATGTATGTGCGACCAACTCTACCAAATCACGCCAACTTACCTCTTTCAAATGGGTGGTAGAAGAAGTCTTAGGTTTCGATGCTAAGGGAGAAAATGTATTTATAAAAGGAACTGGCGAAGACCCTCGTGAGAGACACCTCTATAGTGTAAATATTCGAAAAGGAACTGTCAAGAAACTCACTACCAAAGCAGGAGCTCACTCAGGATTGCTCAGTGATGGAGGACGTTACTTATTGGATATCCACAGTGCGGTAACTACCCCATACAATGTCTCCCTGATAGATATCAACAAAAATACTTCGAAGACCTTCTATGAAGCTCCTAATCCTAATGATAAGTATGATCTGGGAACTATAGAGTTTCTCACTCTAAAAGCCGATGATGGCACCCCTCTCTATGCCAAGATGGTAAAACCACGTGACTTCGACCCTAATAAGAAATATCCTGTATTGGTGTATGTGTATGGAGGTCCTCATGCACAGTTAGTGATCAATCAGTGGAATGCAGCTACTTACCCTTGGATGCTTGCTATGGCTCAAAATCAGCAATATATCATCTTCACTTTGGACAATCGTGGCTCTGAAAATCGCGGATTCGCTTTTGAAAGTGTCATCCACCGCAACCTAGCTACCTACGCTATGAAAGACCAAATGGTAGGAGTAGAATACTTAAAATCACTTCCTTATATCAATAGCAAGCGTATGGCTGTATATGGTTGGAGCTTTGGAGGATTCCTTACTTCTTCGCTTATGTATCGTCACCCTGGCACCTTCACCACTGCTGTAGCTGGGGGAGCTGTAATCGACTGGAAACTCTATGAAGTTATGTATGGCGAACGCTACATGGACACTCCTGAGGAAAATCCAGAAGGTTACCAAGACAACCTTGTGACCAACTATATCAAGAACCTACAGGGCAATATCCTCTATATCCATGGGTATATAGACCCTGTTGTGGTACCTCAGCACATGCTTACCATCTCTCAAGCAGCAATCAAGGAAGGCAAGGTAATCCATGCCATGCTATACCCTAACCAAGAGCACAACGTGCGAGGAGGAGAATCTATCCACTTGACAAAAACTATCTTGGATTTCATTCTTAAAAACAATGTAGAAAATCCAGTAAATGCCGCAAACTAATTTTCTTCATAATTCAAACCTTTACTTTATTTAAATGACAAATGACAAATAACCGATAAATATCGGTTATTTGTCATTTCCTCTTCAGGGATAGAAGAGTTATCAGAATGCTTGCTTGAGATCCTTTTGTAGGTCTTCTATATCCTCCAATCCTACAGAGAGGCGAATCAGATCAGGAGTCACTCCAGTGAGCGCCTGTGCCTGCTGACTAAGCTGCTGATGGGTAGTGCTGGCAGGGTGTATGATTAGCGACTTGGTATCGCCCAAATTGGCCAAAAGAGAAAATATTTTTACATTATTCACCGTTTTCTTAGCCGCTTCGAACCCTCCCTTAAGACCGAAAGTCACCAAACCACTCTGACCTCCTTGTAAGTATTTATCAGCCAACGCTTTGTAAGGACTATCAGCCAATCCGGGGTAATTTACCCAAGCCACTTCAGGTTGTACTTTGAGCCACTGAGCCAGTGCCAAAGCATTTTCGCTATGCTTCTTTACACGAATAGAAAGTGTTTCTAAGCTCTGCAAGATCTGGAAAGCATTGAAGGGGCTCAGTGAAGTACCTAAGTCACGCAAGCCTTCTATACGCACCTTAGCGATGAAAGCTAAATTACCTAAGGCCTCATGTAGTACCAATCCGTGATACCCT
Organism: uncultured Capnocytophaga sp.; assembly: GCA_963528845.1. Classification (GTDB taxonomy): domain Bacteria; phylum Bacteroidota; class Bacteroidia; order Flavobacteriales; family Flavobacteriaceae; genus Capnocytophaga. Next base: position 74,780 of record CAURXJ010000005.1, read on the forward strand.
GCAGAAGGCTCGGTAAATTCAGGAAACTTACCACTACTCCAATCGAAGTTACCTCCATCAATAATTGCTCCTGCGAGAGAAGTACCATTGCCTCCTATATATTTGGTAAGAGAATGTACCACTATATTAGCTCCATACTTGATGGGATTAAGCAATACTGGAGTAGCAACCGTATTGTCTACTATCAAGGGAATTCGGTGTTTTTGAGCCACCTTGGCAATCTCTTCTATATCCAATACATCCAGCTTAGGATTCCCCAGAGTCTCTATAAAAATAGCACGAGTATTGTCTTTTACTGCCTTGTCAAAGTTGGACACTTCCTTAGGATCTACAAAAGTAGTGGTAATCCCAAGACGAGGGAGTGTTACATTAAGTAAGTTATAAGTACCTCCATAGAGACTATTGGACGATACGATATGCTCTCCCGTACGCAAGAGGGTTAAGAAAGTGGTCGTTAGAGCTGCTGCTCCAGAGGAGGTAACTACTGCTCCTACCCCACCTTCGACAGCTGCCAAACGCTGTTCTAAGACATCGTTGGTAGGGTTATTAAGTCTTGTATAGATATATCCAGGAACGGAAAGATTGAATCTTCCTGCAGCATCATCTGCATTTTCAAATACATAAGAGGAAGTTTGATAGATAGGCACCGCCTGAGCTCCTTGATGAGCCTGTGGATCATACCCTGCATGGAGGGCGTTAGTAGATTGCTTGAATGTACTCATATTTTTTTCTGTTTTGAAATATAGTTATATATTTTTATTTTTAAAATAGGTCGCAAAGATAGAAAATATTTTTAATATAAACAATATTAAAAAGAAATTTTTATTTAAAAAAATAAAAAGGCTATTCCTTTGAAGAATAGCCTTTGATGATTCCTAAAAAGAAATATGTCTAGAACTGATATCCTACTCCAGCCAATACACTGATAGTAGCTGCAGGCATGATACCTCCCCAAGCACTATGACGAGTGGTAAAGTACTTACGATTAAGTAAGTTCAGAGCGTTAAGGTTTACGTTCCATTTCTTTATGGTATAGTTAGCTGTTGCATTGAGCAAGAAGAATCTAGGAATAGCTCCCACATTGCCATTAGCTGAACCTGCTTCTGTATTTTTGGTGTCGGAGAACTGAGTACTTACGAAGTTGCCATAGCCATTGAGTGTAAGTACACCTCCTGCACATTCGAGTTGATACTTAGCACCAGCGGTAGCTGTATAGCGAGGTGCATAAGGCACACGATTTCCCTTGTACATACCATATTCTATGGTTGCTTTTTGGATAGCTCCACTTCCATAGAGTTTCAATCCTTCTATAGGATAGATGGCACCACTAACCTCTATTCCTTGGTGTAGTGCTTTTCCTCCATTATTAAGTACACCACTTTCTCGGAATATCTTATGATCAAAATCCAAGATATAAGCAGCCAATTCTACTTCTAACCAATCGGTAGGAGTGGTACGCAAGCCCAATTCATAGTTATTGGAAGTTTCAGCATCCAAGTCCCCATTGGTTTCAAAGGCAATACGTATCTGAGGCATTTTATACCCTTTAGAATAAGTAAGATAGGCTCGATAATTTTCAGAAAACTTATAGAATAATCCTAAAGAGTAGATGAAAGCATCCTCATTGGTATTATCCCACTGATTTCGGAAGTAATCCTCTTTGTCGTAATTGACAAAGGTGTAGCGCAATCCAGGGTTGATGTTAAACTTATCCGTGATATGAAATTCGTCAAACACATAGCCTTCCACTACAGCAACCGTATTGGCAGAATTAGCTGTTGTTTTTCCTGATTTTTCACCCATATTATCTCCTGCTACAGATACATCATGGGTAATATCGGTATGTAAGCGGATACCAGCTAAGAGTTTGTTCTCCTTACCAAAGAGTGTATTGGTACGTTCATAATCAGAGAAGAGTCCTAGCGAAGGAATATCTCGTAAAGCTGACGTAAATTTGCGCTTAGCAGGGTCTGTATTGCGGTTATCAAGCCACCAATCACGCTTGAGGTAACTTCCATAGAGGGAGGTAGTAAGCGAATTATCTTCATCAAAAGTACGTTTGTAGGAAATAGCTGTACTAAAGCGTCTGGCCTCAAAGAAATCATGAGGATTCACCGATTGCTCAGGATCAGCATCCCATTGTGCCTGACTGAGCCCCCCTGGAGTGTCAGAATACTCAGTAAACCCATTGACAAAAAAGCGCCATTCGTTTCTCTCCCCTACTTTCACAGTAGCATTGCCTGTAAAATCGTTTACGGCATAGCGACTACGTGATTTCCTAAAACCATCTCCTTGGCGACGATGGAAGCCTGCATAGTAGTTCATGGCTCCTTCATTGGTATTCCCTACGGTTTCCACTCCTATATTGAATGTATTGTGATTTCCGTACTGGAGATTAAGACCTGTATAAGGGTGTGCGGCACCTTTTTTGGTAATAATATTGACTACCCCTCCTATACTACCACTTCCATAGAGAGCTGGAGAAGCCCCTTTGATTACCTCTATACTCTCAATAGCCCCCACAGGCATCATATAGTATCCACCCATGTCAGAGTAACTCTGTCCAATAGGAATCTTCCCATCGATAACTACCAACGTATTGCTATTACGAGCAGGGTCTATTCCTCTAAGCCCTATCCCTGGTCTGAGACCTCGTCCGTCCTCATCTATATAATTGACCCCAGGCATAAAGCGTACTGCATCTCCTACAGCAGGAATAGCCAATTCCTTTATCTGTGTAGCAGAAACGACATTTACAGTACCTGCAAAGTCCTTGATTTGTCGCTTAATCCCAGTGGAAGTAACTGTTACCTCAGGTAGTTCTTCTTGAGAGACTTTCATCTGCACATTGAGTAACATGCGCCCTTGCACCGGAATCTCTTGTGTATGAAAGCCTAAAGACTTGAATACGAGCACGGCATTCTCATCCACTCGTAGGGTGTAATACCCATCCTTATCGGTAGCGACACCTCGTTGAGAGCCTTTTACAAGCACATTCACCCCAAGAAGTGGATTCCCTTGGGCATCGACTACACGCCCTTCTACTTGGATTTCCTTCTGTTGTTCCACAATACTATAAGAGGGAACCTTATCTGCGGCATTAGCCCGAGGAATAGCCAAAGCTACCATTGTAGTAAGGAGTAGCTTAGCTATCATTTGTGTTTTCTTTTTCATAAAGAACACTTTTAATATAACTAAAAACGGCGCAAAAATAATTATTTCTTTTGAATCTATATTTTTATTTAGATTTATTTTAAGATAATTTTTATCCTAAACCAATGAAAAAGCCTTTCTCTTAATAAAGAGTCTTACACCTTCTCTTTTTCATAGAGAAATAGAGCTATACCTTGTTTCGAATAGTGCGTAAAAGTAAGAATATAATTTATTTTGATAGGCTTGTGTATAATCCGAAAAATTAGTGTATTTTTGTCACAAATTTCAAACGAATGTCAAAAGGTGTTCTTTTAGTGAACTTAGGCTCTCCTAACTCAACCTCTGTGAAGGATGTAAGAGCGTATTTAGATGAATTTCTTATGGATCCCAGAGTGATTGATTTGCCCTACCTCAGCCGTGCTTTTTTGGTAAAAGGGATTATCCTACGTACCCGCCCCAAGCGATCAGCAGAGGCTTATCGGAAGGTATGGACAGCGGAAGGTTCTCCGCTAATTGTCCATACAAGACACCTAAGAGAGAAGGTACAACAAGGGACAGATATCCCCGTGGCTATGGCTATGCGCTATGGGAAGCCTTCTATAGCTCCAGCCATAGAATCGCTCTACAAGCAGGGCGTTCGGGAACTTTTGCTCATCCCCCTATACCCACAGTATGCCATGTCTACTACCGAGACCATCTCCGTATTGACTGAGAAAATCATTCGTAAGCACTATAAGGATATGTCCCTAAGCGAGCTACCGCCCTTCTACAATAATCCTGAATATATAAAGGTATTGGCGACCTCTATTAAGGAACACCACAAGGAGGATGAGTACCTACTCTTCTCCTATCATGGAGTCCCTGAGCGGCATATCTATAAGAGCGATATTACCAAAGAGCACTGCCAGCTCAATGACATTTGCTGCAACACCCTCTCCCCTGCTCACCAATATTGCTACCGCCACCAGTGCTTTGCCCTAACCGAGTCTATTGCCCGAGAGCTACAACTCACCCCAGCACAATATGGTACTTCTTTTCAATCGCGCTTAGGGCGTGACCCTTGGCTTCAACCCTATACCGATGCCACCCTGGCCACTCTTCCTGAAAAAGGTATCAAGCGATTGGCCGTGGTGACCCCGGCCTTTGTCGCTGACTGCTTGGAGACTTTGGAGGAGATCGCTATGGAAGGCCGAGAAACCTACTTAGAACATGGTGGAACACACTACAACTATATTCCTTGTCTAAATGACCGAGAAGACTGGGCAAAAACCCTCCTTTCTTGGATTGAAAAATGGCAAAATAAGTAGGTTATTAACAGAGATACACAAGTTGTGCATAATTAGTCACGAATGGTATTTCCTCCCCTCTTTTTCTTAATAAAATAGTTAATATGTAATACATAACAAAGGTTCTGTGTTAATAAAATCTTTACAAACCAACCTTTTGATTGTTGATAACTTCGTTTATAACCTACTTTTGAGGATGTTTACAGAGCAAAGGTTTTGACAATTAGAAATAAATGCTTACTTTTGTGCCATGAAAAAAACCTAATTAAAAGTAAAAAATGAATATTGTAATGTTAAGCAAAACTAATTGATTATGAGAAAAAGATTTTACACCCTATTAGCTTTGTCGTTATTCTCCACTGCTATCCTATCGGTGAGTTGTAATAAGGACAAAATTGATTTTGGAGGAGGGAGTGATCCCAACTCTATCTCTCAAGTAACCACTGGTAATGGTGCTCCTACTGCGGGACAAAAAGGAGATTATTACTTTGATTCTACTTCCAAGACTCTTTATAAGAAAAAAGGTTCTTCTTGGACAGGAATCGCCACTATGAATCTTAATGGAGACTTGCTTTCTGGTCAAGGAAAAGCCAAACCCAGTCAAGGGAAGAATGGTGATTCCTATATTGACACTAAGACCAATACCATTTATGAAAAAAAGAATGGGGTATGGTCTGCTTCTTCAGAAGGTGAGATTGTTATAAAAGATGCCAATTTCAAAGCAGCACTGCTTGCTATTGTAGGTATTGATACCAATAAAAATGGCAAGATAAGCCCTGCGGAAGCTCAGGCTGTAACAGGATTTTCAGTAGCTGGGAAAGAAATCGCTTCCTTAGAAGGAATAGAGGCCTTTACCAACCTTGAAAGCTTGGATGCTAATGACAATAAGCTTACTACTGTTAATCTAAGTGGACTCACTCACCTAAAAAAACTCAACCTTACGAACAACCTACTCTCAGGAGAGCTTAACCTAAAGGAACTTAAATATCTTGCCAATGATAAAGTAAAAATCGTAGCAGGTAATACTTCTATAGAAAAGATATTTGTCGCTGATGAAGCAAAAGCAACAGCTATGAACAACTTTGAGCATACTACCAAATATACTTTCTCAGGAGAATTAGAACGAATTTTGGACTTAGACCCTGTTATCAAAGCAGCACTAGTGGCAGATAATAACCGCCCTGATCGCAATGGAGATGGTGAAATCACTAACAAAGAAGCTGAAAGATTCAACAAACCTATAAGTATTATTGCTACTGGAATCAAATCTCTCAAGGGAATGGAATATTTCAAAAAAGCTACCTCTCTGGTTATTCAGGCACCTGCTGGACAAAAAAATGTCCTTGTAGATGGACAAGTTTCTTTGGCTGACTTTACAGAAATAGAGAGCCTTACCATTGCCAATACAAAGATGACTAAGCTTACTCTAAGCAACTTCCCTAAGCTCAAACATCTTATATTGACAGGAAATGAACTTACTGAGGTTGTCCTTAGCGGTATGCCTGAGTTGGTTACCTTGAATCTTGAAAGAAATAGCTTAACCAACCTCAATGGAATCACTACCCCTGAGAATACCTTCCCTAAGCTAACAGCACTCAACCTTAGAGAAAACAACCTACAAGGAGAGCTTGATCTTTCAAAGATTACAGCAAACCTAAGAGAAAATGCAAATAATGTACAGATTTTGCGTGCAGGTAATAATTCAGGAGTGGTTCGTATCAAGGTAAAAGATCAAGATACCGCCAATGCTCTAAATACAAATGATGCAGGAGCAGGCAAATACCAAGTAGATGGTAGTGGAGGAAGTAATCCTATTATTAATATACCAGACTCTGCTTTCAGAAGATATATTCTTCAAAGGCTTAAAGGGAGAATTATCGGGAAATCAGCCTTGATGGATCTAAATACTTTCAGAGGACGTTTCCCTGGTGATATTAATGATACTACTAGTCCTATTTATCAATCAGATTTAGATCTTTTTACTGACGATATTAAGCTTGAGAATGGTACTGGCGTTACCAATTTGGAAGGGTTACAATATTTTAGAAAATTAAAAGAAGTAATTATAGAAGCTACTACAGCTACTTCTCTTGATCTAACTGGATTGGAAAAACTTGAGAGAATAGAGATTAGTGGAACCTCTCTACAGATACTCTCTGGAAATGGTGTGAATCTTAAGCGAGTTACCCTAACAAATGCACTTTCTATGAAGAAATTAAATCTGCATAATTTCCAAAATATAGAACAGGTACTTATCGTTGAGGATAGTAACCAACCAGACCATATAGAGTGTATCGCAGTACCTGCTTCTAAAGTAAATGCTATTAAAAATGGTATTAATATGACTGGAAATAATGGCCCTGCTAAAACAGCTACTTATAGAAATAGAGTACAATCAACCCCATGTAATTAGGTTTTGGACATTACATATGTGAAAAGGCTCTCCAGTTTTGTTGGAGGGCTTTTTCTTTTTAAGTGAAGAATGAAGAGTGAGAAGTATACCCAGAAAGGATAAAGAACGAGACAAGGTGTTACCTAAACAAAAAGAGGCTGCCCTTTTGGACAGCCTTATTTTGCTATTAACCATTGATCATTATTTCTTATACTTTTCTAAGATACTTCTGGCTCTTTCCACTGCCTCTTGGAGGGAAACAGGAGCGTTGGAACTTTGGTAAAGTGGTGTAGTGCGAGCAACTGGTTCCTCGTAAGAAGAGGTTGATTCCTCATAAGAAGAAGTTGATTCCTCATAAGAAGAGGTTGATTCTGGGTGCTCAGGCACTTCTTCAAAGGTGATATTCTTCGTAACTGTCTGAGGTACCAAAGGATTGGTAGCACTTAGCGGATCGGTAGTAGTCAAAGGGGTAACAGTACTCTGAGCTACCACTGGCTCTGGAGTGTTCTGAACAGCTATAGGCGCTGGTGCACTTTGGGGAACTATTGTAATAGGTGTATTTTGAGGTGCTACACTGTTCTTTTCTACATAATTCTCTTGTAGGTCTCTCTTGAGTACATCCAATTCTTTTTCCTTGAAAGAGAGCTTTTGGCTCACTGCTTCTAATTCTTTTTCCTTGAGAGAGAGCTTATTATAGGCTTCTTTGGTAAACTCTTCCAATTCTTTTTCCTTACGTAAGAGTTTGTCATAGGTTTCCGTAGAGAGGATCTGTAGTTCTTTTTCCTTGAGGGAAAACCTATCATAGGCTTCTTTGGTCAAAAGTACGAGCTCTCCACCTCTCTTATCTGTAAGGAAAAGAGGGGCTACAACAGGTAACTCTATCTTAAAGAGTTGCTCATTTTCGCCTAAGGTAGCTCCAGCAAGCTCATTCTCATGCCCATTAGCTACATCTTCAGGAATAGCTATTTCTATACCTATATTAGAAAGGGCATTGATAACCAATTGGTATTGTTGGAAATCCAATTTTTCTTTTAATGGAATTGTATTACTCATAATCGTCATATTTTGGGCAAAGGTATAATAAAAAAATCGAAAAACAAACAAATTTTTATGTTATTTTTCCTCTTTTTATTATTTTTTCCCACCATTAACAGTTGATAACTTTAGACAAATAACCATTCACTTATAGAGCGAATGAGCATTCTTTTATAGAGGGCGAATGATCATTCACCCCTACGTTATTGCATAAAATATATTAAAAAAATAATAGCAAATGATTTTTTTTGTAATTTTGCGAACAATAGTAAAAGAAAAATTATGGAAAAAGATCCACAAGAAGTTGCTGAGTTCTATGCAAAACTCAAATCAGAATTGGAGAAAACAACGGTCTTCCCCAGCGAATACCTATATAAGTTTATCCTACCTGCTACTCAAGAGAAGAGAGAGGCTATAAGAGCTGTTTTCAAGGATACACAAGCTACTATAGAAGAAAAGCCTTCGTCTACAGGAAAGTATATCAGCTATTCTATACGCCTTGAGGTACAAGACCCTGATCAGGTAATTGCCTATTACCGAAAAGCAGGCGAAATAGAGGGAATCATCTCTTTGTAGTGAAGAGTGAAAAAAGTATACCTGTTACCTAAAGAAAAATGAGCAAGCTATTATCTATCACCTATTATCTATTATCCATTATCTGCATTGGGTCGGCTTCAGCGCAGAGCAATGCGGAGCTTTTTGCACAGGCAGGAAGTGCCTATAATCGAGGAGACTGGCAGGAGGCTATAGACAATTATCGGCGGATTCTCTCCAAAGGGGAAGCCTCAGCAAGCCTGTACTACAACTTGGCCAATGCGTACTATAAGACAGAGGATGTAGCTCATAGTATCTATTATTATGAGAAGGCGCTAGAGCTCTCTCCTGAGGATAAGGCCATACAGAACAATCTCAAATATGCCCAGCAGATGGCTTTGGATGAGATAGTCCCCTTGCCTAAGCTATGGTCACAGCGCGCCATGGAAGCCCTGAGCCGCTGGAATTCTCCTAATGGTTGGGGAGTATGGGCTGTGGTGAGCATGTGCCTCTTTGCAGGATTTTTCTTCTGTTATTATTTCTTGGAAAAGATCCTCTACAAGCGTATCTTCTTCACGCTGATGGTTGTAGCTTTTTTAGGTTCTGTATCCAGCTTTTTTTTAGGTCGCACTGTAAGCCATTATGTGCATAGCAATCATTACGGCATCCTCTTTGATAAGGAAGTGCGGCTCTATGAACAACCCAACACCTATAGCAAGGAAGTATTTTCCCTACATGAGGGAGCTAAAGTAGAAATCCTTGACCAATTCAAAGAATGGTACAAGCTCAAAGTCGCCGATGGTCGTATAGGCTGGGCTAAGAAACATAGCCTAAGGAAAATATAATAATGATTAATGAATAATGATCAATGATTAATAGCTTATATATTAATCATTGATCATTATTCATTAAAAATTTAATCACTACTTACATGTGTATAGCTCTCTTGGCGGTAGCATCGAGGCAAGCCTCTTTGACCGCTTCACTATAGGTAGGGTGTGCATGACAGATACGGGCAATATCCTCCGCACTGGCACGGTATTCCATAGCCACTACCGACTGGGCGATAAGGTCAGAAGCACGCGCTCCAAGAATGTGCACTCCGAGAATCTCATCAGTGGAAGCATCCGCTAAGACTTTTACAAAACCATCCGTTTCTTGACTGGCACGAGCACGTCCCAAGGCACGCATTGGGAATTGTCCTACTTTGTAAGCACGACCTTCCTCCTGCAACTGTTGTTCTGTCTTTCCTACAGCCGCTACCTCAGGGGTAGTATATACAGCCCCAGGAATCAGGTTGTAGTTTATGTGAGGTTTTTCCCCTGCTAAGAGTTCGGCTACATATACGCCTTCTTCTTCTGCCTTGTGAGCCAACATAGCCCCACGAATCACATCGCCTATAGCATAGATATGAGCAGCAGAAGTCTGCAAGTGTTCGTTTACTTCTATTTGCCCACGTGAGTTGAGCTGTACGCCTGCTTTCTCCAAGCCCAATCCGTCGGTATAAGGGCGGCGACCGGTGGCCACCAAGCAGTAATCCCCTTCGAGTACAAGCTCTCCATTAGGAGCATCGGCCTTGACTATCACAGAGTCCCCTACACGAGAGACTTCCTTCACTTTGCTATCTGTATAAATCTCAAATCCTTGTTTCTTAAGCACTTTGGTAAGTTCTTTGCTAATGGCAGCATCCATTGTAGGGAGGATGTTAGGAGCATATTCTACCACTGAGACCTTAGCCCCTAAGCGTAAGTACACCTGTCCAAGCTCCAGCCCGATAACCCCTCCACCTATGATAATCAAGTGCTTAGGCACTTCACGAAGGCTTAGCGCCTCAGTGGAGGTAATCACACGCTGCTTATCCAAAGTAATAAAAGGCAGTGCTGAAGGCTTAGAACCTGTTGCGATGATAAAGTGAGTCGCAGAGAGTGTTTCAGGTTGAGCCCCCTCTACCTGTATCTCAGTAGGAGAGGTAAAAGAAGCCTTTCCGTGGAATACATCTACATTGTTTTTCTTCATCAGGAAGTTGATTCCCTGAGTGTTTTGATCTACCACCGCCTGTTTGCGTTCGACCATTTTAGCGAAATCCACCATGATATTCCCATCAATTTCTATCCCATGAGAAATAGCATGTTTGTGGGTATCCTCCAAGAGGTGCGTAGAGTCCAAGAGCGCTTTAGAAGGGATACAGCCCACATTGAGACAAGTTCCTCCGAGGGTGTTATACTTCTCCACAATCGCGGTTTTCTTCCCCAACTGAGAGGCGCGAATAGCCGCTACATAGCCCCCTGGGCCTGCTCCTATAACAATAACATCGTAATTTTTCATTATGACACATTTAAAATATTTATCTCCAAGTAGCCTGTAGTAGGGATTTCTTTTAAAAAGAAATAGCACACTACTGCAATGCGCTACAAAGGTAGTTATTTTTTTTTAGATCACAAAATTAATTTTCTTGGGAACACTTCTTTTAATATTAAATAACAAACAAATAGGGCAATAAGGTAATGATAAAAAAAATAACTGAAATATGTTATTGTATTATTATTTTTTACTACCTTTGCAGAATTAAAAAGATATATATTATATGAATAAAATTCTTTACATTGTAGCCCTATCCGCTCTTTGGGTAGGCTGCCAGAACACCGCTCCTGCGGGGAATGCGTCCACCTCTGGGGACACCTCTGAGAAAATCACCATAGGAGACCATTATACAATAGACGGTACAGCACCCGTAAAAGAGGGTGCTCGAATCTTCCTCTACCAATACAAAGACAGGGTATATACCCCTGTGGATTCGGTTGCTCTTGACAGCCAAGGGCGTTTCCACTTTGAAGGAAAGACTGCCGAACCATTAGTCTACGCCCTACGCCTGAACGGCAGCGGAAAGCGTGCTCACTTATATATAGAAAATAGCCCTATTAGCCTGATTCTCAATCCTGATTGGAATTTTGAGTTTCTCCGCTCCAGCGATGGTACTCAAGTTTTCGAGCTCTACAACCGTATGGCACTGAACAATGCCTTAGATCTCCCTAAAGAGATCAAGGAAGCTCCTGCCTCTCCGCAGCTGGCTTACTTCTTGGCACGCAATGCCTACCGCTATGACTTCCCTACCCTATCCGCCCTACGTAAGAGCTTGGACAAATCCTTGGACAACAATCCCTATATCAAAGAATTAGACTTAGCTCTTGAGCAACTCTCCAAGATACAACCTGGAGCAGAAGCTCCAGAAATCGATTTGGTAGATGCGCAAGGAAAAAAAGTATCTCTTAAGGATTTTCGCGGCAAGAAACTCTTAGTAGATTTCTGGGCATCTTGGTGTCCTGACTGCCGCAAGGCAAGTCCAGAACTAGTAGCTCTATACAAAGAACAAAAGAACAAAGGGTTAGAGATACTCAGTATTTCTCTTGATGAAGATACCTCCGCATGGCAGGCTGCCATTGCCAAGGATCAATATACTTGGCCACAGGCCTTAGCCAAAGGAGTATGGCAATCCGATGCCGCACTCACCTATGCCCTTAGATGGATTCCTACTTATATGCTCTTAGACAAAGATGGGAAAATCCTCTCCAGAGGTATACAACTCAGTTCTGTAATCAGTGAACAGTGAGAAGTGAAGAGTGAACAGTGAAGAGTGAATGGGTGTAGTCATCAGTAGAGAGGCTATTTGTTGCGCCTTAACAAATTGGGCTATACAATATATTTTCTACTATTGATTAGCATTATTTCCTATTATATATAAATTTTGGCACGGTTTTTGCGATTTAAATAATCAATTAACCAAGCTAATGAATAATTAGCTGTAAAATTCATAAAAGATGAAAAAAATCGCACTTTTATTAACATTTATGCTCATAGGAATGACCCAAGCTGTAGCACAGAATTTCGGGTTCAAAGGAGGATACAACTACTCTTCTCTCAATGGAGAAGTAGCCAATGATTCAAGTCTAAAGGGACGCAGTGGATTCTATGTAGGAGCCCTATTGGAACTACCCTTAGGAGATGTCATCTCCCTACAACCAGAGCTTGTCTACTCACGACAAGGGGCTTCTTGGGAGTACAAAACTCTTGGCACCACTACAACCAAAGATCTCAAGATGGACTACCTAAATATCCCTGTGATGGCTAAGGTGAACCTTGGACCTCTTTTCCTACAGGGAGGAGTACAGTTTGGCTTCTTGGTAGGCAAACCAGAGGTAAGCTATACAGTGGGCAACCTAAGTAACTCCCAGAAGTTGGACAAAGACGCTTATGCTGCTTTTGACTTCGGGGTAGGAGCAGGATTAGGGATCAACTTTAACTCTCACTTCTTCGCAGAAGCACGCTACACACACTCCTTGACCAACTCTTTTGACAACAGTAACACTTCACTAAGAAATGCACGTATCAGCGATACCAACAATTTCAAGAATGCAGTACTTTCCTTGGGGGTAGGAGTGAAGTTTTAGATAAAGCCACGTGAGCGCGTATATGAGTAAAACCTAACATACCTAAATAACAAAGAAAAGCGAGATTTTAGAATCTCGCTTTTTTATATTTTGACTATTGCCTACTGAAATCCAACTACTGATTTTAAGAAGTAAAATCTTTAAATTTGTGTTTTTATTAACTAAGTAAAGAAGAGGATATTTTGTACCTTTGCCACACTAACAATAAACTGAAAAAATAATGAAAAAAATTATGGCATGCCTTGTGATTATGGCAGCACTAATAGGTTGTAGCAAAAGTGATGATCAAGGAGGAGGACTTTCTACACCTGAAAATACCCTTCCTAAGAAAAATGACGACCATGGAGGAAAGACTCTCCCTAAAGGAGTCTTTCCTAAGAAAATTGCCCACAAAGCAGAAAATGGCAACATTAGCTATGAAATAACTAATAATGTTCAAGGAGAAAAAATACTTTCTACTACTTCTATTTCCTACAAACGTGATGGCAGTATAGAAAGCAAAATCTTAATCTCTTTTTCTTATGAGGGAGACTATCCTAAGGAAGCTACTTATAAAAGATCAAAAACAAATGGAGAAAATGAGAACTATACCGAAACCTATTCTTTTGTGGATGGAAAACTAAAAAACACTACGCTAAAACACGATACGAATCCTAGAGCAACAAAAACTACTACTTATAGCTACCATAATGATGGAAAATTGGCTAAGGTTCTTGTTGAAGAACTACGTAAATCAAGTCTAAATGGACAAATAATGGAGGACATTTATGTTACAGAAACCGATTATACGCATACAGGTAATGTAATCACAGCTACTGAGAAAAGATACTTTAAAGATACTCAAGGGAACAAACGAGATGAAAATACAAGTCTAACAACCTATACCTATACTTTTGAAAATGAAAATCTGATTAAGAAAACTGAAAACTCTACTGAATATAATTCTACTACAGAGTATACTTATGATGGAAAAAACAACCCTCTCTTTCAAAATTTCAAAAAACTAATCGACCCTGATTATTTTAATGATGCAAAGAACTCCAAGAACAACATACTTACTAGAAAGATAACTACTAAATATAATTACAACAACTCTACTATAGTAAATGAATATGTATATGAGCACACTTATGCAGATAACAATTACCCTCTTACTGAAAAAGTATTCGATAAAACAACTGAAAACGGGGTAGAAAAGAAGGAATTAGATGAGACTACAGAGTATGCTTACTAATCCAAATAGTTCGTTTTCAGGGAGTAATCGCTTAGTCTGAAACTCATAACTAAAAAAGCTGTCCGAAAAGTCTTATTCATGAAGGGCGATTTGCAAATCGCCCCTACAACAAAACCTAAAACAACTGGTTTTCAATAGAATAAAAATTGAAAATATTCGATTTAAACTTTGGAAAATAATATTTTGGACTTTTTGGACAGCCTCTTTTACATTTCAACTATTAAATTTAACATACCAAATCTTTTAATTTATATTTTTATTAACTAAAAAGAAAAAGGCAATTTGTACCTTTGTGGCAATAATAATAAATTAAAATATCATGAAAAAAATCATGGCAAGCCTTGTGGCTATCGCAGCATTAGTAGGCTGTAGTAAAAGTGATGATAATGGAGGAGGTATTTCTATCTCTGAAGGTACCTTTCCTAAGAAAATTGTCAACAAAGGAAGTAGTGGCAATGTTACCTACGAGACAATTTACAACCTCCAAGGAGGAAAAATACTCTCTACTACTTTTATTTCCTATAAGCCCGATGGGAGTATAGAAAGCAAAAGCTTAATGTCTGTTTCCTATGAGGGAGACTATCCTAAGGAACTTACCCATACAGAATCAATAACAAATGGAGAAAAAAAGAACTATACCGAAACTTATTCTTTTGTAGATGGAAAACTAAAAACTACCATTAAAAAATATGATAATTCTGATAGGGCAACTACTACGACTTATAGCTACCATAATGATGGAAAATTGGCTAAAGTTCTCGTTGAAGAACCAGGTAACGCAGGTCAAAATGGACAAATAGAAAAAATCACTTTTGTTACAGAAACCGATTATACGCATATAGGCAATGTAACCTCAGCTGCTGAAAAAAGATATACCAAAGATGCTCAAGGAAACAAACGAGATGGAAATACAAGTTTGACAACCTACACCTATACTTTTGAAAATGACAATCTGATTAAGGTAACTGAAAGCACTACGGATCATGAATCTACTACAGAGTATACCTATGATGGAAAAAACAATCCTAATTTGCAAAACTTAAAAAAACTAGTAGATCCTGATTATTTTATTAGTGCAAGTGGCTCTAAAAACAATATACTTACTCAAAAAACGACTTATAAAGGCAGCCATAACAACGCTAATCCTTATGTAAGTGAATATGTATATGAGTATACTTATGCAGACAACAATTACCCTCTTACTGAAAAAGTATTCCGTAAAAGAACTGAAAATGGAGTAGAAAAGAAGGAATTAGATCACACTACAGAGTATACTTACTAATCCAAATAGTTTGTTTTCAAGAAACAATCCCTTGGTCTGAAACTTATAACTAAAAAAGCGAGATTTTAAAAAATCTCGCTTTTTTACATTCCAACTATTAAATTTAACATACTAAATCTTTTAATTTGAATTTTTATTAACTAAAAAGAAAAAGGCAATTTGTATCTTTGTGGCAATAATAATAAATTAAAATATCATGAAAAAAATGATCACATGCCTTGTGGCTATCGCAGCATTAGTAGGCTGTAGTAAAAGTGATGATAATGGAGGAGGTATTTCTATCTCTGAAGGTACCTACCCTAAAAAAGTTGTCAACAAAGGGAGTAGTGGCAACATTAGCTACGAGACAAGTTTCAATATCCAAGGAGGAAAAATACTCTCTAGTACTTCTACTTCCTATAAGCCTGATGGGAGTGTAGAAAGCAAACTCTTAAGATCCTTTTCCTATGAAGGAGACTATCCTAAGGAAGTTACTTATACAAAATCAAGATCAAATGGAGAAAAAGAGAGCTTTACTGAAACTTATTCCTTTGTGGACGGAAAACTAAAAACTACTACACGAAAATATGGTACAGCTCATAGACCAACTACTATTACTTATAGCTACCATAGTGATGGAAAATTAGCTAAGGTTCTCGTTGAATCTCCAGGTAACTTAGGGCTTCCAAATGGACAAACAGAAGAAATCACTCTTGTTACAGAAACCGATTATACACATACAGGTAATGTAATCTCAGCTGCTGAAAAAAAATATACCAAAGATGCTCAAGGAAACAAACGAGATGGAGATACAAGCCTAACAAACTATACCTATACTTTTGCGAATGAGAATCTGATTAAGGTAACTGAAAGTACTACAAATCATGAATATACTACAGAGTATACCTATGATGAAAAAAACAATCCTCTTCTGCAAAATTTTTTCAAACTATTAGGGCCTGATTATTTTACCACTAAAAATGGTTCTAAAAACAATATACTTACTCAAAAAGAAACTCGTAAAGATAACAATGATAGTTCTTATGTAAGTGAATATGTATATGAGTACACTTATGCAGATAACAATTACCCTCTTACTCAAAAAATATTCAGTAAAACAACTGAAAATGGGTTAGAAAAGAAGGAATTAGGTGAGATTGTTGAGTATACTTACTAATCCAAATAGTTCAGTCTGAGAGAGTAATTCCTTGGTCTGAAAAACTTATAACTAAAAAAGGCTGTCCGAAAAAGACAGCTTTTTTTTATCGTTCATTGATCATTGATCATTATTCCATTGATCATTAATCATTATCCTCGTCTGTCTCGAAGAAATAATCTTCACGAGGGAGGGTTTGTACCAAATGCTGCAAGCGTGGATCCCGCTCAAGGGCGGTACCAAAAGAGAGTTTTATGCCGGAGGCCAAAAGCTGGTGTGCCAGAGCTTCGCTCTTTTGAAAACCATGAAGTATCCACAGACCTGTAGTCCTTGTTTCCTTTCGCAGTCGGATGATCTCCCCAAAGCTCCTTACACAATGGATAATAAGCGGCTTTTCCAGCTGTTGGGCAAGGGAGATATGCCAGCGGAAAATTTCTTCTTGTAGTACAAGGGGCGAAGAAGCCCTTTTGTCCAAGCCGCATTCGCCTATGGCCACACAAAGCGGATGGGTAGCACGTGCCACAACCTGTTCCCACTGCTCTCGACCTTCCCCCTTGATATAACAAGGGTGTATCCCTACCGAAAAGACTCCTTGTTCATACGTATCCTCAGGGAAGCAGTTCTGAACCTCTTGGCTATGGCGTGCCTTGTGTGTATGGATATTGGGATAAGGAAAAAGAGGGTTACTATTCATAAGGGAAGAGTTCTACCGCCTTGGCATATACCCGATCAGACTCCCACCCCTTGTAGAGAAGGTAGTCTGCGAGCTTGCGGCGTGCTTTTTGAATATTCTTTTCAGAGATTGTATCCGCTTTCTTCTCGGCCAAGGTATCGAAAACCTCGTCATAGTCCTCCTCGATCTCCTCCATAGCACAGGCTATATTGTAGCGAGAGATAGCGCGGAGCTTCAGCTCTCGAGTGATCCGTACCCTTCCCCATTTTTTGAAGCGGAACTTACCACGGGCAAAGCTACGGGCAAAACGCTCCTCATTGAGGTAGTTATCCTCGATAAGGTGCGTGAGGATAAGGTCAATTGCCTCTGGGATCATACGCATCTGGCGGAGCTTGGCAACGACTTCCTTATGGCAGCGCTCCTGATAAGCACAGAAGCGTTCCATACGTGCAGTGGCTTCCTGCACTGTATAAGTCTTGACCGTATCACTCATATTAGAAAGCACTCATCCAGGTCTTCCAAGGAAGTACTCCCAAGATAAGGAGCAATCCCAAGGCATAGAATACCAAGATACGCTTAAAAGCTCCTATATCCGTTTTCTGTTTCTTATGTAGAGACCAGCCGATAGTAATCAGTGCTACAGCTACGAGTCCAAAAGGATGTTCTACCAACATTTTCCTAAGGTAAGCATCCTTCATCACTCCCCCCCCCATAGCAGACCAGCTCTGGAACAGAGGGGTTACAAAGTAAAGGATCAACCCTAAGGTAACCTGTAAGTGCGTAAATATCAGCGCAAAGAGATTGATACGCAAGTCTGCCTTGGTATATTTGCGCTTTTGTAAAACCCCTAATAGGGCATTGACAACAGCAAAACAAAGTACTGCCAGCACTATATAGGCAGTAAGCGAATGGGTAGTTCTTAGTAATGTATACATCAAGTTAGTTTTGAGTTCTTAATTTTGAGTTCTTAGAGTTTTTAGAACATTAATCATTAATCATTGATCATTAATCATTAAAATTAAATTCTTTTCCATCTTCGCTTAGGAGGGTATTGGGAAAGAGGGTTTGGGCTTCTTCTTGGAAGACTCTTTTATCCTTGTATCGGGAGGAATAATGTCCTAAGATAAGGGTTTGTGCCCCTGCTGCTTGTGCTATTTGTGCTGCTTGTAGTGCTGTGGAGTGTTTGGTTTTTTCAGCTAAAGCTCGATTATCCTCTAGGAAAGTACTCTCATGGTAGAGTACCTGAACTCCCTTGATCAGAGGGACGATCTCGGGGCGGTATATCGTATCACTACAAAAGGCATAACTCTCAGGAGGTGCTGGAGGAAAGCTCAAAAGCTCATTGGGGATACACTCGCCAGAATCCAAAAGGATATCCTTGCCATTTTTAATATTCTGATAGTAGCACACATCGATACCATATTGCTGCACTGCATCTACATTGAGCTTACGCTCTTTGTTCTTCTCCTTGAATAGAAATCCATTAGCATAGATACGATGGTCTAGAGGAATGGTGGTTACTGCCACCTTGTCGTCTTCGAAAATCAGTTGGCTCTCCTTCCCTTCCAATTCGTGAAAATAAAGCGGGAAGACCATATGAGCTCCACTGACCTTGAGCAATAGCAGCATGGCTTCTTTAGCCCCCTTAGGAGCATAGATATGTAGCTCCGCTTCCCTACCCTGTAGCTGGAAAGTGGAGATCAGCCCCGCCAATCCATAGAAATGATCCCCATGGAGGTGGGAGATAAAAATATGCTTAATGCGAGCAAACTTAGCACTGGATTGCCTAAGAGCCATCTGGGTACCTTCTCCACAATCAATCAAGAAAAGGTGTCCTCGCATCTCAAGAAGCTGAGCGGTAGTACGTGCCTTATCCCGAGGAGAAGCACTATGGCAGCCTAAAGTAGTTAATTTCATTCTATCAATGAGTGAGAACTATTTTTCGGCAAAGATACAAAATTAATAACAAATGACAAGTGCCCCTTGATAAATAAGTTGCCAAAAAGAGTGAAGCGTGAAAAGTGACTGCTCATCACATTAGTGTTCACCGCTCACTAAATTAACAATTGACCTTTGATAATTAACAATTAAAATTCGTACTTTTGCCCCTTGTAATAAATCACAAAGAAAAAACGACATGAACGAAATACGACATAACTGGACAGCTCAGGAGATTATAGATATCTATAACAGACCTTTGATGGACTTACTCTATGAGGCTGCAACAGTACATCGCCAATACCATGACCCGAATACCGTACAGGTATCTACCTTGCTTTCAGTCAAGACTGGAGGTTGCTCAGAGGACTGTTGCTACTGCTCTCAGTCGGCACGCTACCACACGGAGGTGGAGATAGAGCCCATGATGAGCCTCTCACAAGTAAAGGCGCAAGCCTTGCGAGCCAAAGCCTCTGGGAGCTCACGTGTATGTATGGGGGCTGCTTGGCGCAATGTGAAAGATGGTCCTGAGTTCGAGCAAGTATTGGAGATGGTACGTACTATCAATAAGCTCGATATGGAAGTGTGCTGCACACTGGGGATGCTTACGGAGAACCAAGCCAAGCGCCTAAGCGAAGCAGGACTCTATGCCTACAACCACAACTTAGACACTTCCGAGGATTATTATAGCGAGATCGTAACCACTCGTAGCTACGAAGATCGCCTCAAGACAATAGAGAATGTACGCAAGACAAGCATCACTATATGTAGTGGGGGAATCATAGGGATGGGGGAATCCCTCGAAGATAGAGCAAAGATGCTCGTAGCCCTGTCCACCCTAGATCCACAGCCAGAGTCTGTACCTATCAATGCCTTAGTACCTATAGAGGGTACTCCTTTGGAGGAACTCCCTCCTGTGGATATCTGGGAAATGGTACGCATGATCGCTACCGCCCGTATCGTGATGCCTCAGTCTCAGGTACGCCTCTCGGCAGGACGCATGAATATGTCCCGCGAAGGACAGGCCTTGTGCTTCTTTGCTGGAGCAAACTCCATCTTTGCTGGAGACAAGCTTCTGACAACTCCCAACCCTGACATCAAGGAGGATATGCACATGCTCGAAGCCTTAGGCATGCGTACCCAAAAACCTTTCGAGAAACACCCTCAGCCGGTGACCGTGGAGGCTGCTGACTCACAGATACCTGCCCTCGGAGAAAAACCTAAGTGGTCAAGACCCAATAAAGTGAATAGTGAAAGATAAATTGCACAGTAAAAGAGGCTGTCCTTTTCGGACAGCCTCTTTTTATTGCTTGATATCGATAAAGTTTGTATATTTGCAGAGTTTTTTAAAAAATGAGGCTATGTCAAATTTTAACGAAAATACCCGCGTACAAGTACCCGCAGCACTCCATTTGTGCAAGTTGGGTTATACTTACATTGATACCTCTCTATATAAGTACGATTCACATACCAATATACTCTCCGATATATTCATAGCTTCTCTAGTGAGGATCAACCCTGATTTGGGAAAGGAAAAAGCACGACAGCTTCTAAACAAA
Organism: uncultured Capnocytophaga sp.; assembly: GCA_963528845.1. Taxonomy (GTDB): domain Bacteria; phylum Bacteroidota; class Bacteroidia; order Flavobacteriales; family Flavobacteriaceae; genus Capnocytophaga. The sequence goes on from CAURXJ010000005.1 coordinate 95,446, forward strand.
ATCATCTCTATAACCAATAATGATGATTTAGGAAAGGAGTTCTACCAAATGCTTTCTGTCAATAGTGGTATTAAGCTCATTGATTTTGACAATCCCTCTAACAATGTATGGCACCTCACCACAGAATTCTCTTGCGGAGACAAAAGTGCTGATGAGTCTTTCCGTCCCGATATTACTTGTTTTGTCAATGGGCTCCCCTTGGCCTTTATTGAGGTAAAGAAACCTAACAACCACCTGGGAATCATTGCCGAAAAAGAGAGAACCAACTACCGAATGAGTAAGCCTTATTTTCGTAGGTTCTTCAATATCACCCAGCTGATGATCTTCTCCAACAATCAGGAGTATGACAATGAAAGCAGAGTACCTATATGGGGGGCTTTCTATTGTTGTACGGCTAAGGAAAAAGCCTTTTTCAATGTTTTCAGAGAAGAAGATAAGGACTATGTGCCCAATTATCCTTATCTCCCTATTGATGAACAGACAGAACGCTATGTACTCAAGCACCGCAATGCCGTAACTATCCGAAATCTCCCCGAATATAGTACCAATAAGGAGGTAACGACCCCTACCAATCGTATACTTACCTCCATGCTTTCAAAAGAACGTTTCCTATATCTGCTAAGATATGGTTTTGCTTATGTCAATCAGACCATTACCCTGCCCGATGGATCCAAGGGAACACTATTGGAGAAACATGTAATGCGCTATCAGCAGTTCTTTGCCTCCTTAGCCATCCAAAAAAGATTGGAAGAAGGAGTAAGAAGTGGCATCATATGGCATACTCAGGGTAGTGGCAAAACGGCTTTAGCTTATTATACTGTAAAGGTACTTAACGATTTCTATGCCCAAAAGAATATAGCTACCAAATTCTATTTCATCGTGGATCGTATTGACCTCATGGAACAAGCTACCGATGAGTTCGCAGCTCGCGGACTTATAGCGCGAAATGCTAAAAGTCGAGAGGAACTCATGGAGGATATCAGCAATACTGCACTAGTGGTCAATAGCGAAGGTAAGCTCGAAATCATGGTAGTCAATATCCAAAAATTCAAGGAAGATAAAGCTAAAGTACAGATAGCTGACCCTTATAATACACGCCTACAACGTATCTTTTTTATTGACGAAGCACACCGTGGGTATAACCCTAAAGGGAGTTTCTTGGCCAACCTCTTAGAGGCGGATACCAATGCCATAAAAATAGCTCTAACAGGCACCCCTTTATTAAAAGAAGAAAGAGCCTCTTGGAAAGTCTTCGGCGACTATATCAACACCTATTATTATGATAAGTCCATAGCCGATGGCTACACCCTCAAGCTCATGCGCGAACCTATAGAAACTGATATTAAACAAGAAATAGAAGAACTTATTGAGAAAATAGCAGGAGAGGTAAAGGTAAAGAAGAAGGATTTTGATAAGGACAAAATCATTGAGCATGAGCGCTATCTTGAAGCCTTATTAAATTATATAGTAGAGGATTTCAGTAGATTTAGAACCGAAATGGCAGACCCTACTGTGGCTGCTATGATTGTATGTAAGACCAACGCCCAAGCGCGAGCTCTTTATAGCCTTTGGCTGAGAAAATTCCCCAAAACTAACCAGACTATCCGTTCAGAAGAACAAGACTATTGGTTAGCCGCTGAGCCTATCCCTATTTACAATACAAAAAATAAACCACTTACAGCCTCTCTTATCCTACATGATGAGGGTGATAAACAAGAACGTAAGGATTATATTGACACATTCAAGAAGGAACATAACATAGATGTCCTTATTGTCAATCAGATGCTCCTTACAGGATTCGATGCCCCTCGCCTTAAGAGACTTTACTTAGGGCGCTCGCTCGATGGGCATGATCTCCTACAGGCACTTACTCGTGTGAACCGTCCTTATAAGGATTTCCGCTATGGCTATGTAGTGGATTTTGTAGATATCAAAGAAAACTTTGAGACTACCAACGATCGTTATCTTAGAGAGCTCAACCGCACCTCCTCCGATACTGGACTTTCCGTAGTTGCTCCCATAGGGAATGTGATTATAGAAGACCCTAAGGTCATTCGAGCAAAAATATTGGAAATCAAGCGAGATCTTTTCTCCTTCTCTACCCATAATGCAGAAGAATTTCGAAAGGAGATAGACGAAATAGAAGATAAGGAACAACTCTATCACCTACGCAAACTCTTAGAGGAAGCCAGAGCTATTACCAACCAAGTAAGAGCTTTTGGAGGTGATGACCTAAAGGAAAAGATTAATATCATCACAAAAGCAGATAATTTCCCTACTCTTATAGGGGAAGTTACCCGCCGCATAGACCTGCTCAACCTTAAAGAAAATAGAGATCATAAGGCTGATGTGGCTGGGATTATCAACATAGTACTATCTGAATTAGATTTTGAGTTCAGAAAAGGGGTCCCCGAAGAGTTACAAATCCTCGTAAATGATATCAAAGAGCGGTACGAAAATGTAAAAACCGAATTTATGGCCAACTTTGACCAATACGCAGACGGAGAATACCTCTCTCTTTCTGCTATCTTTAAAGAATATTTTGATAAAAAAGGATTCGTCTTAAAAGATGCGCAGGATTTCAGAGAAAGTATCGCCTTCATGGAAGAGATTATGAAGAAAATAAAAGAAATCAACCGCAGAAACAATATACTTAAAAAGAAATATAACCAGGACGAGCGATTCACTCGCATACACAAGCGTATCAAGGAAGAAAATAAAGAAAGAGAAAAGCAAAAACAAGCCCCTATCATTGGCTTTGAGGATCCAGATATACTCAATAGCTTAATCAAAATGAAAGAGGTCATTGATGACGAACTCTTTAGAAACATAAATCTACTTGAGAATAAGCCTATGTTCGAAAAAGATGTCTTATACAAAGTAGCCAATGTGCTAAGGGACAACAATATACAGCTTACAAGTAATGATAGAAATTATATTAGCGACTTAATATCTAAAGAATATTTAGGACAACGATAACTACCAATAGAAATTATGGCACACGAGGAAATAACAAGACAGACCATTGCCCTGATAGATGCTCTAAAAGGCACTACAAGTGCTTTCGGCTTAGCAGGTACAGGAAGCGAATATAAGATTGTTGTAGAGATTTTCCTTTACAAATTTTTCAACGACAAGTTCGGCTATGAAGCCAAAAAAGACAAAACTTATGGCGAGCGACTAAGAAACGCCCAAAGTTGGGACAAGGAATATGATTCCTTTTCTGAGGAGGATATAGAAGAACTTTTTGTTTTCCTTCCTGCCTCTGTCCCTCGCATGAGACCAGAGCATACACTCTCTCACCTATACAACGCCTCAGGCAGAGGAGATTTATCTACCCTATTGGATAGCACCCTCTTGGATATTGCCCTTTTAAATGCTGATACTTTTTCAGTGGCTACCTCTGGAAGAAGCAAGGTAAATATCTTTAGCTCTGTAACAACCTATATTACAGATATACAGAAGCGCGACGCTTTTGCTAAATCCCTACTCAGTAATATCGCCTCTTTTAACTTTGAACACGTATTTACTGAAAAATACGATTTCTTTTCAGGTATATTTGAGCACTTACTCAAAGGCTTTAACAATGCCGGAGGGGGCAAATATGCCGAATATTACACCCCTCGTGGAATTGCCCAAGTCATGGCCAAGCTATTGGTAGGCCGTCAAGAAGACCTCAGAAGTATAACCTGCTATGACCCCTCTGCAGGAACAGGTACCCTCCTGATGGCCTTAGCCCATGAGATTGGAGAAAGGAATTGTTCTATATATAGCCAAGATATATCCGAAAAATCAAGCGAGATGCTACGGCTAAATCTTATCTTAAACGATTTAGCTCCCTCTCTTCAAAATGTTATCCAAGGAAATACCCTGACCGAACCCTACCACAAAGACCCACATACGGAAGCGCTTCGTCAGTTTGACTTTGTCGTCTCCAATCCTCCCTTTAAGCTGGATTTTCCTGAGTATCGCGACCACTTAGCCGCCGATAGTATCCGCTTTTGGGCAGGTGTCCCCAATGCAGTGAAAAAAGCAGACCCTAACAAACCTAAAATGGCGATCTATACCTGCTTTATCCAACATGTGATCAACTCTTTAAATCCTAAGGGAAAGGGTGCCATTGTCATTCCTACAGGTTTTATTACTGCCAAAAGCGGAGTGGAACGAAAGATTCTACAACGCATCGTAGACGAACATTGGGTATATGGTTGTGTGTCCATGCCCAGCAATGTATTTGCTACCACAGGTACCAACGTATCAGTTCTCTTTTTTGACAAATCCGCTACCACGGACAAGGTTATCCTCATCGATACCAGTAAGTTAGGAGAAGAATATCAAGAGGGTAACAACAAGAAAAAACGCCTACGCCCTTTTGAAGTAGATAAAATCGTGAATACCTTCCTTAATAAAAAAGCCGAAGACGACTTCTCTGTAGCAGTAACCTATGAAGAAATTAAGGAAAAAGGCTATAGCCTCTCCGCAGGACAGTATTTTGACATCAAAATAGCCTATGAAGATATTACCGAAGAAGAATTCAATGCCCGAATGACTCAATACCAAACCGATTTAGAAGCACAATTCAAGGAAAGCCATCGCTTAGAAGAGGAAATACTAAAACAACTAAAAAATTTAAGGTATAACACCGATAAATAAGCCCTAAAAAGAAGTATTCCCTTTTGGAAAATAGTTCCATAAGAGAAAAACCAAAAACTTTTAGCTCACTAAGCAGTTTCTAAACTTTTTTAATACTCTACCAAAGATATCCTTTGGTCATTGAGCTGGTGTAAAGATAGTTCTTTCTGCAAAAAATGATTTTTTTATTTTATTTACAATTGTTTAAAAATGAAACTATATAAACTTAAAGATGTTGCAACAATAGAAATTAGTGGTGTAGATAAGAAATTTAAGGAAGATGAAATTCCTATTTATCTATGTAATTTTACTGATGTATACTATAATTGGGCAATAACCTCAGACATAAGAAATAATTTTATAGCTGCATCGGCAAATAAGAAAGAAATTGATCGTTTTAAACTCAGAAAAGGACAAGTTGCACTTACAAAAGATAGCGAAACTCGTTATGATATAGGTATATCTACATATATTGCTGAAGATTTTAAAGATGTTATTTTAGGTTATCATTGTGCTTTAATAACTCCTAACAAAGATAAAATTAATGGGAAATATCTCAACGCCTTCATACACTCTGATTATATTCGCAAGTATTTTGAAAATAGCGCTAGTGGTAGTGGACAACGTTACTCCTTGTCTATTCAAACATTGGAGGATATGCCTATATTGTTACCTTCCATTGAGAAACAGCAACATATAGGAAAAATACTATCTGATATTGACCGCAAAATAGCCCTCAACAAAGCAATAAATCATAATTTAGCGGCTATGGCCAAGCAACTCTATGACTATTGGTTT
>CAURXJ010000006.1:0-99871 GCA_963528845.1 uncultured Capnocytophaga sp.
TGTCCGTATTCCTTTTTGAGCTTATGGTAAGTCTCTATGGCTTTGGCAGGATCGGCGTATTCCATGACCTTGAGGTAAGGCGTATCAGGATCGTAAGCATTGAGCACAATTCTGGCTTGGGGAGGTTCGTATCCTAAAGTTCTATCGACAGGTTCGTATCCTAAAGTTCTATCAACAGGTTCAGCCGCCAGTTCCATTTCCATTTGTTGAGCACTATTGTCTGCAATTATATCATATCCAGCAGTACCCATATCAGCCATCTTAGCATTATCATCACTGGCATCATACCTAAGCATTTCAGCAGCATCGTTGTACACCGCTATTTCTTCTGCATGTACCATCATAGCAGGAGGGGGAGGAGGCGGTGTTTCGTATTCCTCATTTTTTTTAGTATTCTTTTTCTTGATAGGATAGGAAGTCTGCCACCACGAAGTTTGCTCTTTGGATAGCTCAATTACACGTTCCAAGGCCTCCTTCTGCTCTTCCATTTTTTCAGAGTTTATTTCGGAAGAAAGTTTGTTATATTCCTGTTCGAGTTCCTTGGGTGGGGTAATCTGATAACGAACATAATCCTCAGCTGTCTCCAGTACAATTAGGGAGTTGCCCTCGGTTACGATACCATAACGGCGACCTACCACATCAATGGCTTTGCTTTCGGCTCCTTCTCGTCTGAGCTGAGCAATCTTCTTTTCTGCCCATACGCGGCGTAAAAGAGCAAATTCCTCATCGCTTGCAGCTGTGTTTTTACTAAAGGTGAGTTCTTTTTCTACGATGACCTTGTTTGGATAACCTAAAGATACAACCAAAGTAGCATCTTCACTATTTAGATAACCTGAAAAAGTAAAATTTTCCCCTACTAAAGTACCTTTTTGAGGATATAAGTTCACTACATTTCCCTTTTTTACCTTATAATCCAATACTTGGAAGGCTTGATATTGCAATGCTTTTACCGCCTCAGAGACCTCTTGGGTATTGAGATTGATAAAACTACCTCCAGTAGCTCCTGACAAGTATTGTAGCTTGTCCATGTTGGCTACTAGTTGGGAGCTAATTACATTGACAGGGGCATGTAGCTGCCCAATGAGCCGCGTAAAGTCGAAATTCTTATCCCTAAAGTTAAAGATACCATCGGAGAAAAGGAAGTATTCATCACTTTCTGGAGGGAATAGCATTGCCTGAGGGTCTGTTGCTCCATCATACATTAGTTTTTCTAAGTACTGTCGTAGTTCCTGCCAATTGCCGTTTTCCACTTTGAAAGGAATTGCAGCAGAGGAACGGATATGAAAGGTAGTAAGGGCTACCTTTACCTCCTTTATTTCCTTAAAATAGGCATCCAAAAGGGCGAATTCCTTGGCAAAGTCTCTTTTCTGGCTGGAAGAAGAGCAATCCCATAGGATACCTATGCGCTTGGGTTTTTCTTTTTCCCTCAGCGATTGCTTTTCCAAGGCTATATTCCCATAGAGGTAGCTATCCGTTCCTTTGGAGGCCGTTAGCAATTGAGGTTTGTCTATTTTAGGGAAGGTCAGCCCTATATTTTTGTCCAAGGTATAGTTGTCTTTCTTTACCTCACTGATATAGCTGTTGCGGCTTTGTCCGAAATTGAGCTGTAGCGTATTTTCTATATCCGCTTTAACCTTGCGTGAAACCACTTCGGTACGTAGCTTAAAGTGCTTGAGCTTCACTCCGGAGGCGATGGGTAGGAAATAGAAATCCTGTCCGTCCTTTTGGGAGAGTTCTTGCTCGAAGGCGATAAGGATTCTACGTACCCCTTGGGCAGGCATAGGATATACACGAGCGCGAAAGTTGTTACCTTCGGTTTTTTCCAAAAGCCCAGGATCTACATTGCGCCGTGCGATATCCTCAAAGGCTTGGCGCCCTAAAGCCTTATCCACGACCACGCCCTCGCGGAGCTTACCGTCGATATCTAAGGCAAAGCGAGAGACCTCTTGGCCATTGGATAGGGGAAACTCAAACTCGCCTTCCATCACCCTATCATTGGGGTTGTAGAAGGTCATTTCCATAGTAGTTACAGCCGTTTGTCCCATGACCAATATATCCATGGAGAGCTCTTGTAATTGCATGGGGTTGGCATTGTACTGACCCCTGACCTTCACTTCGGGCAGGACAGTTTTTTGAGCCATAGCACCTCCTACTGAGGCAAGGAGGGCTATGAGGGTTATTAATGATTTCATAAATCTATTGTTTATTTTGGACGAATAGTCATTATTTTAAGGACGAATTACAATTACCTTAAGGGCAAATTGCTACTTGCCCCTACTAAAATTCAAAACTTCCCACTTCTATGACTTCTCTTTGGTTAGAGAGGCGTACAGTGGTTTCTTGTTTTTTCTCCTGAGGGGTGCCATAGTGAGTAAAGAAAGTGATGCGAAGGCTTACGGGTAGTAGTTGCTTTTGGGAGCGATTACCGTAGTAATTTACCTCTATTTTGTAATTACCCTTAGGGGCTTTTTTGAGCATAAATTCCTCAGGGCCATAGCCACCCGTAACATCTTGGCTTATGATACCGCCTAAGTAGGTCTGCCTGTGTCCATAGAAACATCTTTCTTCTTCGGGGTCGGTAACCCACAAGTCCATATCGGAGTTGTCGGTATCCCAAGTGAGTACTACACGAATATCTACAGGTTCCTTTTTGAGCAAACGCTTGTCAATAAAGGAAGTGCGGAGGCCCTTTTGGGTATTTACGATGCTGTTGATCTCGTTCATGACGATTAGCTGTACCTCTCTAAAGCGCTGATCCCAAGGGCGTTCCACCACCTTGTAGAGGGTCTCTATTGCCTGCTGATATTCCCCAGCTTGGGCCAAGGCCAATCCCAAATCGCGATAAGATTGGGGTTCTTCCTCACGGATGGCCACCACCTTACGGCTAATGGCTACGGCCTCTGGGTAGGCCTTGTAAGCACTGAGTTTGTAAGCCAATACGCGGAGCAGCTGAGCATCCTCTAAGCTCAGTTCGGCCAAGTTGGACACCACCAATATAGCCTGCTCGGTATCTCCTTTTTTAAAGAAATAATCAGCCACATCTACATAGAAAGAGGGCGTTTGTCCATATTCCTTTTTGAGTTTGTAATAAGTCTCTACCGCTTTGGCAGGGTCGGCATATTCCATCACCTTTAGGTAGGGCGTATCAGGATTATAGTCATTAAGGGCTATTTTGGAGGTATTAGAAAGCTCACCACTACGATCTTCCGCTTCGCTTTCCTCTTCATAATTAAGAACTTGTGCAGTTTTTTTAGCAGCGTTTTTGTTCTGTCGTCTTTCTTTTCTAGAGGAGCGACCATAGCCGACCATTACTTCAGCCATCTCGGCCTGACTACTCTCTGAAATAGAACCTATACCACGTATAGCGATCGTGGAGGCACTAGCACGGGCATTTATATCAGCGGTACTCTCGTTGGAAGATTGATCTGCTGTATTCTTGACAGGTTGGGTACCTGCGATAGGGAAGGAGGTATTCCACCATTTGCTTTGTGTTTCGGAGAGTTTTACCACGTAGTCAAGGTGTTCTTTCTTTTCTTTTTCCTTGTCTTGTTTTTCCTTATTGGCAAGGCGTTCGTATTCCCTTTGGAGCTCCTTGGGAGGAGTAATCTGGTAACGCACATAGTCTGCTACGGTCTCCAGAACGATGAGAGAATTACCCTCGGTAACGATCCCATATTGGCGACCTACGGCATCAATATCCTTGGCTAAAGCACCTTCTCTTTGTAGTTGTGCAATCTTTTTTTCAGCCCATATACGACGCAAAAGGGCAAACTCCCCCGTACCTGCGGTATTATCTTTGGTAAAAGTAAGCTCTTTTTCCACGATGACCTTGCCAGGGTAGCCCAAGGAGACCACTATGGTCGCCTCTTCGGAGCTTAGTTGGCCCGCAAAAGTAAAGTTTTCCCCTACCAAAGTCCCTTTCTGAGGATATATATTGGTTACATTTCCACTCTTTACTTTATAACCCAAGAGTTGGAAAGACTGGTAGCGCAAGGCCTTGAGCGCTTCAGGGAGTGCTTGGGTAGTAAGGTTGATCAGCGCTCCTCCAGTGGCTCCAGCCAAGTATTGGAGTTTGTCCCAGTTGGCTACCTGTAGTGAGCTAATCACACTCACGGGAGCTTGTAAGGACTTGACAAGTGATGGCAGATCAAATTCTTTAGCACCGAAATTGAAAATACCATCGGAAAAGAGTAAGTACTGGTCAGCACCTTTGGGGAATACCATAGCATTGCCGTCGGTTGCCCCATCATAAACTTGTTTTTCCAAATATTCCCGCAACTCCTGCCAATTGCCGTCCTTCACCTCAAAGGCTACAGGCTTGGCAGCACGGATATGGAAAGTGGTGAGGGTTACTTCTGTATTCTTGATCTCCTTAAAATAAGCATCTAACAGTGCATATTCCTTGGCAAAGTCTCTTTTTTCGTTAGAAAGAGAGTTGTCCCAAAGAATACCTATGCTTTTGGGTGCTTCTTTTTCCCTTAGAGACTGTTTTTCCAATGTCATATTTCCATAAAGGTAGCTTTCATTCCCGTTTGTGGCGGTAATGAGCTGCGGTTTGTCTATTTTAGGAAAGAGAAGCGCAATATTTTTGTCCAAAGTATAGTTGGTCTGCTCTACCTCACTGATATAGCTGTTGCGGCTTTGGGTAAAGTCCAACTGTAGAGAGTTCTGGATATCCGCTTTGACAAAGCGAGAAACTACCTCGGTATGGATTTTGAACTTCTTGAGCTTAACGGCATTGGCAATGGGTAGGAAGTAAAAGTCCTGTCCGTTCTTTTGGGAGAGTTCCTGCTCGAAAGCAATGAGGATTCTACGCGTTCCCCTGCGAGGCATAGGATATACACGGGCGCGGAAGTTGTTACCTTCGGTTTTTTCGAGCAAACCAGGGTCTACCCCACGGCGTACGATGTCCTCAAAGGCTTTGCGCCCCAAGGCCTTATCCACTACAACTCCCTCGCGGAGCTTGCCGTCTATATCTAGAGCAAAGCGAGAGACTTGCTGCCCATCGGAGAGGGGAAACTCAAACTCACCCTCCATCACGCGGCTATTGGGATTGTAGAAAGTCATCTCCATTGTCGTTACCGCTGTCTGTCCTACCACCAAGATATCCACCGAAAGGTCTTGTAGTTGCATGGGCTTGGCATTATCCTCTTGGCTTACCTTTACCTGAGGTAGGATAATTTTCTGTGCAGTAGCACTCCCTATAGAAAAAAGAAGTGCTATAAAAGATAGAAATTGTTTCATATGCTTTTAAGATAAAATAAATACTTTCATAGTACAAAAAATATGCCAAAGAGTAAGTATAATCTTAAAAAAATATATATCTTTGCACACCAAAATAATTCCTATGTTAAAACATATATGTCTGCTTTCTGTAGTCATTCTTTTTGCTGCTTGCAGGGATAAAGGAAAGAATGGTGATTTGTTGGATGAGATGGCAGGTAGAGAGATCAACGAACCCTATGAGCCTCTTTTCTTACAAGACACTGCGGTAGCTTCCTTGAAGAAGGTTACTATTAAGGACAACTACTATAAGCCTGCTATAGAGCGAGAAGTGGTGAACTTCTACAAAAAATATAATTATAAAACCCGCTGGCTGTACCAGAACAAGCCTTCACCGCTTTTTGCTTCCTATATCAAGATCCTTACAGAGCTTACTGATTATGGTTTTTTCCCACAGAACTATAGGCAACATGAGTTGGATTCCTTAGTGAGGCATCTCTACCAGCATAAGGATTCCTTGTTCTTAAAGCAGTTGGAGATAACCGACCGAGAGATTACGGCTTCCTTTCTGCTGCTTACCCGTCACCTTACTCAAGGGCGTATCCCTAAGGTAGGCGATGATGTCCGTGTATGGAAGCGCAACAAGCCTATATTTGACAATGTAGAGCTGCTCTTGAAGCTCAAAGATACCGATAACCTGTCCACTGTCATAGAAGCGCTACAGCCTCAACAAACTTTCTACAAAGCGATGGCACAGAAGTATAAGGAATTGCTAAAGGATACGACCTCCTATATGCCTTTTGCTATTGCTGATTTGAAGAGCTTTGCTGTGGGTTATAGTGATAGTACTGTGGTAGCCCTGCGTAACCAGTTGGGGCTTAGGGGTTACAAACCTGTGGCACAAGGAGTCCCTGCTGAGGTAGATTCCCTGCTGATAGAGGCCGTTAAACAATTTCAGCGACAAGTAGGGCTTACAGCCGATGGAGTGCCAGGGGCGCAGACAATGAGCTATTTGCAGATGACTCCAACGCAGCAACGCGACTTGCTACTGCTTAATATGGAGCGCCTACGCTGGCAAAATAAGGACTTGGGGGAGGATTATATATTGATCAATATTCCCGAATACCGACTAAACCTCTACCATAAGGATTCACTGAAGTTTACCACTAAGGTAGTAGTAGGCAGACCAGATACACCAACCCCTATTTTCTCCGATAGCCTTAAGTTTGTAGAGTTTCGTCCTACCTGGTCGGTACCTATAAGTATTGTGCGCAAGGAGATGATCCCTCGTATAGTAGATAGTGGGGATTCACTCAAGTATGCTAAGCGCGGGTATAAGCTCTACGAGAATAATAAGGAGATAGACCCAGCCACAATCAAATGGAGAGATGAGAAGACCCTCAGGCGCAATTTGGCTTTTGTGGAGAATCCCTCCGCGAATAACTCCTTGGGCTTGGTCAAGTTTGTCCTTTACAATGATATGAGTATCTACCTACACGATACTCCCAGCAAAAAACTCTTTGACAATACCCAACGCACTTATAGCCATGGCTGCGTGAGGGTACAATACCCCGATAGCTTGGCTTACCAGCTGCTTAAGCATACCGCGGAGTGGAATTACCAAAAGGTCAATGATGCCATGCAGACAGGCCGAGACCAGTACCGTGTACGCCCTAAGCAACACTTTGTAGTGGATATATCCTACCTCACCGCTTGGGTAGATGAGGCAGGACAGCTTGTAATTCGCAACGATCCTTATCAGTTTGACAAGGAACAACTCAAGCTCTTAGAGCGTTATAAGAAGATGTAACTTATCATAGTGTAGCGGCGAATACCTCCAAAAAATGTGTGGTGATACGCTGCTTCACTTCTTCCATGGGTACCTCTCTGCCCAGTTCCGCCTTGAGGGAAGTTACCGCCTTATCAGCGATACCGCAGGGTACGATATAACCAAAGTAACTCAAGTCCGTATTCACATTGAGCGCGAAGCCATGCATGGTTACCCAGCGAGAGGCTCTCACCCCCATAGCACAGATTTTGCGCGCCTTGGGCGTGCCCACGTCCAACCATACTCCTGTCTCCCCAGGACTACGTTCGCCCCTAAGACCATAGTCGGCAAGGGTAAGGATAATGACCTCTTCCAATGAGCGTAGATACTTATGGATGTCAGGGAAGAAGTTGTCCAAGTCCAGTATAGGGTAACCCACTACCTGCCCCAGTCCGTGGTAGGTGATATCTCCCCCACGGTTTACCTTATAGAAGGAAATATGTTTTGCCCTAAGGAACTCCTCGCTCATAAGCAGGTGCTCCATCACACCGCTTTTGCCGAGGGTCAGCACATGAGGGTGTTCTACAAAAATCAAGTAATTAGGAGTAGGGGAGGGGTTCTCCGCACTGCGATTAGCGGTTTTTTGGTCAATAGTAGCCTGAAAGAGGGCTTCTTGCTCCTCCCAAGCCTCTTTATAGTCTTTTAATCCCCAATCAATGAGGGTAATTTTTTTGTTCATAGAATCTATACAAGATAAGAGAAGGCAAAGTTACGAAAAAAAGGGAATTTTTCCTATAGAGAAAGTAATGAAATTTGATAGAGAAATCGTATCTTTGTACAAGAAAGTTTAAATACGTTTGCATTAAAAAAATAGTTATGACCAGATTATCTGAGTTTAAAGAATTTTACCTAAGGGTAGTTCTTCCCAACAATCAATCATACAAAAATTATTTCAATGAAGATAATTTTGATAAGAATATAAAGGAACTTATCGATAAATATCAAGAGAGTTATGGTTTTAATCCTTTTGAAGAGAATATATCCTTAGAGGATTTGGATATAAAAAATATAGATAATGTCTTTGAGGATTATTCAATGAGTAAAGGGAAAGGAGTTCCCAAAGCAATTATCAACACTCATTATAGAAAGTTTTTAGAATATGATGAAAATGTCTATTTTGAAAACCTACAAGAGCTTATAGATAAAATTCATGAAGAGTTTGAAGAAAATAATTTCATTGAAAAGTTTCAAAAGACAAGAATAGAACTCAATGGGAATAGTAGGGTAGCTTCAAAAAATGCTCTTTTTGCTGGTGCTACAGATCCTAAAAATGATGATTGGACGTTCAATATAGGTAGTACAAAAGAACTGCAATATCATTTGTTATATAGATTAGAAGGACAACTACACTATGGGCTAAAGTTCAGTGCTTACCAAGAAAGATTCAATCTTTCTCCAGTGGAGGAAATACTACCTTTTATAAAAAGTTACTTCAATCATAAAGAACAAATAAAAACTATTCTTAATGATTATACTTTCTATACTGATGATATGAAAACAGATATAGAAAGTACTATGGAACAGTCTCTCCAAGAAATTAAAAAAGGAGAAGGAATCTTATTAGGAAAAGTACTAAAAGTAGAAGAAGATACCGATGGAGATACTTATATCAAAGGAAGTAGTTTTCTTGAGCTTATCTATGACTTAGAAGGAAAACAATTTGAGGCCTATAAACTCATTTTTAGTAATGTAAACCTTATAAAAGAAAACAAAATGAATACTGAAAGCAAAATACAAAAATATATAGACCTCCTTCATTACAAACCCCAAATCATTCTACAAGGACCTCCAGGTACTGGTAAAACCCGTGAGGCTAAGCGTATAGCCAGAGAACTATTAGGCTTAGGGGAAAATGATTCTTTGGAGGGTTGTGAACAGTTTAAACTCATTCAGTTTCACCCCAGTTACTCCTATGAGGATTTCGTGCGAGGCATTGTAGCTAAACCTAATGAAGAGGGTGACGGTATTGTATATACTGCTGAAAATAAAATATTAGGAGCGTTTGCAAAAGAGGCTTTTAATAACTGGAATAAAGCACAACAAAATACACAAACACTAAAAGAACAGGATATCTTTGAGGCTTTTATCGAACATATCAAAGAAGAACTAGCCCAAAGTGAAGATTACAAATATCCTTTAACTGATTCTATTTATATTTTCAATGCTGATGATAAACAATTCAAATACAAGGGTGATAATTGGGAGGTTCATAGCAGAGGCTTAAATATGAAATTTTCAGAAATAAAAAAGATCATAGATTCTAATGCGACAGAAAGAAAAGATATAATAAAGGACTATAATTTAGAGGCTTTGACTCGTCAAATGTCTACTTATTTTATTAGAATTGTAGAAAAATACTATGAGTTTAAAGAATCCTATAACCCCAATATAACAGATAAAATACCACTTATGCCCTATGTACTTATCATTGACGAGATCAATAGGGCTAACCTCTCGGCAGTACTCGGTGAACTTATCTATGCCTTGGAATATCGTGGGGAAGCAGTGCAAAGTATGTACGCTATTGATGATGATAATATCCTTATACTTCCTGCTAACCTCTATATCATTGGTACAATGAATACAGCCGACCGCTCCGTAGGTCATATAGACTATGCGATCCGTCGTAGGTTTGCTTTTGTGGATGTCTTGCCTAAAGACTTAACAAATGAATTGGGTGATAATTTTGCGACCAAATTATATGAAGAAGTCTCTAAGTTGTTTGAGGGTAATACATTATCTCCTGAATTTAGGAAAGAAGAAGTACAGTTAGGGCACTCCTACTTCATTACTGAGCAAACACCTATTGCTATTCGTTGGGAATATGAAATCAAACCTATTTTGCTGGAATATATAAAAGATGGTGTACTGATAAATGTGGAGGAAAAAATACAAAATATAGAAAAAATAGTCTATGAAAATAGCCTTGCTTGAACATAAGAGGTATATCATCAAAAAGAATGATGTAGAAGAGGATTTCTTTGAGGCAATTCCTTATAGAGTACCTTATGAACTCAATAAAGATAGATGGGGAAATTCTGTTTATCCTTTTGAAATTAGTCACATAAACGAGGAAGAGATTTGCTTGCAAGCAGGCTATTATATAGGTGTCTTATGGCTGGTAAAACATCAAAAATATGTGTATATAGCGCCAAAGATGAATAAAAAGAGAATGATAGAAGGGGGTTCTACTGAAGAAGAATGGGCAGAGATTGACTATCTGAAAATGCTTTTAGAGATTGTGGTATCCTCTCCTAATGATATTAAGGACCTTATAAAAATCTATTGGAAAGAACCACAAATCACTATAGAACAGCAAAAAGATTTTCTAACTCCTTTCCTTGTAATACAGTTTCTCCAACTGCTAAAGCGTATTGTTCGCAAAGGACTTAAAAAGTCGTATTATAAGGAGGAAGAAAACCTTTGTAGCCGTATCAAAGGTAAAATACAGATAGGAAAACACCTAAAACAGAATGTTTTTAAGAACAAACTAACCTCTCATATATGCCAATACCAAGCCTTTGGAGTGGATAGTATAGAGAATCGTTTCCTAAAAAAGGTATTGCAGTTTGTTATCAGCTTTAAGAATACACATTCTACTCTTTTTGTAGGAAATGAAGCTACTATAGATGAATTGATTACCTATTGTACCCCATATTTTGAACTTATTTCAGAAGAGTTCAATGTAGAAAACCTGAAAAATATTACTATAAATCCGTTTTTCAAGGAGTATAAGGAAGCTATAGACATAGGTAAGCATATTCTCAAGCGTTTTTCCTACAATATCACTGAAACTACCCAACAAAAAGTAGCGATTCCTCCTTTTTGGATAGATATGCCCAAACTTTTTGAGCTATATGTATATGTAAAACTACAAGAGCAGTTCGGTAGGGAAGCGGTTACTTATCATCTCACGGCCGATTATACCGAATTGGATTTCTTGCTCAACACCCCGACGCAAAAAATGGTGATTGATGCTAAGTATAAGCCTATTTATGAAGACAGTAGAGTGATAGATGACATTCGCCAAGTAAGTGGTTATGCTCGCTTGGAAAAGGTTTATAAAAGACTTGGTTTAGAGGATAGTAACGAACTTATAGATTGCTTAATTATCTATCCTTCATTGGAAGAAAATAGAGTATTCAACCTAGAAAACAAAAGTAAAATCACTGAATATAGAAATATCTACAAATTAGGCGTTTCCATTCCATTAATTGGATTATAAAAAACTTCATCTAATTGTTTATAAGCCAACCTCTTTTGAGTAATTTCTAACTTTGCCAGAATAGTGCCTAAAATTCTTACTTGGGTAGTTTCTCTTCCAAGTGACTTGCGCGGTGACTTGCGCGGTATCTTGCGCGGTATCTTGCGCGGTGACTTGCGCGGTGACTTGCGCGGTATCCTGCGCGGTAGTGGGAAATATTATTTGTCAATTACTCTTTTTTGTAGAGTAAAAATATTTGACGTACCTTTGCAGCAAACATAAAAACATATTTAAATAACAATTAAACAATGAATACTACAGAATTTTTAATTAGGTATATCCAAAATTGGTTTTGGATTTATAGACCTGAGTTAGACCTCAGAGGAGATGAAGCAAAAAGAATTTACAATGAAATAAAGGAAATTCTTTCGCTTGATAAAGTGAAAGTAATCACCAATGAAAAGGGAGAAGTTATAAGCAACGAAAGGGACGAAAAAGCTATGCTTGTAAGAGACTATTTGGAAGAAAACTATATGAGCTACACCAATTTGGTGTGTGCAGCAGTTTTGGAAGAAGACGAATTTCGTCATGCTACTGCTGCCATGAAAGAAATAGGTTTCTTCTACGAAGAGGAATATAAACTCCTCGTTGAACTAATTAAAAAAAGAGATTGGTATAAACAATACCAAGATACCAAAGAGTTGTTTGACGATGAAAGTTTCAAAGAGCATATCCGACAAATGCTAAGAGAAAGACGATGGAATGATAATTTGCCAGTGCCAAAAGTAGAGCCTTTTGACCCTACTATAAAGAGCGCTTATCCACCCGTTGAATATTTGGATACACTCACTTATTTGTAGATTAACGAGAGTTCGATGTAAGTAAGAAAATAACAGCCCCACCTTATTAGATGGGGCTATTATTATTTGCCTGCGGAGGCGCTCCGCTATTTAACTTCTTCAAAATCTACGTCTTGGACGTTGTTGTCTGGGCCTTGGTTAGGCTGAGGGCCTGGTTCGGAGTAGTTAGCTCCTGCTCCTGCACCGCCGCCTTGTTGTGCTTTGTAGATATCCTCAGAAGCACTCTTCCAAGCATTGTTTATTTTCTCTAAAGCAACTTCAATAGTGGCAATATCTTTGCTTTCGTAAGCTGATTTGAGTTCTCCTAAAGCACTTTCGATAGCTGCTTTCTTGTCAGAAGGGAGCTTATCACCGAACTCTTTGAGTTGTTTTTCGGTTTGGAAGATAAGCGCATCGGCTTCGTTCATTTTGGTAGCTACTTCTTGTGCTTTCTTATCGGCTTCGGCATTGGCTTCAGCATCACGCTTCATTCTTTCGATTTCTTCTTGGGTAAGTCCAGAAGAAGCCTCGATACGGATGTCGTGTGTCTTACCTGTACCCTTGTCGGTAGCTGAAACATTGATAATACCATTGGCATCAATGTCAAAGGTTACTTCAATCTGAGGTACGCCACGTGGTGCGGGTGGGATACCATCCAAGTGGAAACGTCCGATTGTCTTATTGTCCGCAGCCATAGGTCTTTCTCCTTGTAGCACATGTATTTCCACACTTGGTTGGTTATCAGCTGCGGTGGAGAATATCTGAGATTTCTTCGCTGGGATTGTAGTATTGGCCTCGATGAGCTTAGTCATTACTCCCCCCATGGTTTCAATACCAAGAGAAAGTGGTGTAACGTCAAGGAGCAATACGTCTTTTACATCTCCAGTGAGAACCCCTCCTTGGATAGCAGCCCCGATGGCTACTACTTCGTCTGGATTTACACTCTTATTTGGTTTTTTACCGAAGAAGTTCTCAACGGCTTCTTGTACGGCAGGGATACGTGTAGAACCCCCTACGAGGATTACTTCATTGATATCACTTACACTAAGACCTGCATTCTCAAGAGCTTTCTTACAAGGCTCAATAGTACGTTGTACTAAGTCCTCAATAAGTTGTTCGAATTTGGCACGGGTAAGAGTGCGTACTAAGTGCTTAGGTCCGGTGGCAGTAGCGGTGATATAAGGCAAGTTGATTTCAGTCTGCATAGAAGAGGAAAGCTCAATCTTAGCCTTTTCAGCAGCTTCTTTAAGACGTTGTAGCGCCATAGGATCTTTGCGCAAGTCTAAACCTTCTTCTTTTTCAAATTCTTCAGCGAGCCAGTTGATGATTTTTTCATCTACATCGTCCCCTCCAAGGTGGGTATCCCCGTCGGTAGAAAGTACTTCAAATACACCATCACCAAGTTCGAGGATAGAGACATCGTGGGTACCCCCCCCGAAGTCAAACACGACAATCTTATGGTCATTGTGTTGCTTATCAAGCCCGTAAGCAAGGGCAGCAGCAGTAGGTTCGTTGATGATACGCTCTACCTTAAGACCTGCGATTTCTCCCGCTTCTTTGGTAGCTTGACGTTGTGCATCGTTAAAGTAAGCAGGTACTGTAATTACCGCACGGCTTACTGTTTGTCCTAAGAAGTCTTCAGCGGTTTTTTTCATTTTCTGAAGGATCATCGCAGAGATCTCTTGAGGAGAGTATAGGCGGCCGTCAATATCCACACGAGGTGTGTCGTTGTCTCCCTGTACCACGGCATAAGGTACACGTGCTATTTCTTGACCTAAGTCAGAATATTTGTTCCCCATGAAACGCTTAATAGAATAAATCGTTTTCTTAGGGTTGGTAACGGCTTGACGCTTAGCGGCGTCCCCTACCTTTATTTCGCCACCTTCTACGAAGGCAACCACGGAGGGGGTAGTTCTTTTGCCCTCCGCATTGGTAATCACCACAGGGTCATTACCTTCCATTACAGAAACACACGAGTTCGTGGTTCCTAAATCTATTCCAATAATCTTACTCATAATCGTATTTATCTTTATTATCTTATTTTGTTATTTACGCTTTACTAATAGGCAAGGATTGTGCCAAAAGCAAAAACATGACAAAATGACAGATGTTATTTCCAATCAATAGCCTGCTTACCTACAGAGGTGAGATAGGCATTGGTCTTACTAAAGTGTTTATTTCCAAACCAATAACCGCGATTAGCACTCAGTGGAGAAGGGTGTCCAGAGGAAAGTACACAATGCTTTTGAGTATCAATCAAGGCTATTTTCTTTTTGGCAAAACTACCCCAAAGAAGGAAAACGATATGCTGACAATTGTCAGATATACACTTGATGACTGCATCGGTGAAAGTTTCCCAGCCCTGTCCCTGATGACTACCTGCCGTATTGGCACGGACAGTAAGGGTAGCGTTCAGCAGTAGTACGCCTTGCTCCGCCCAGCGAGAGAGGTTGCCGCTTTCAGGGTAGGGCAACTTCAAGTCCTCTTCTATTTCCCTGAATATATTCACCAAAGAAGGCGGGTGAGCAATACCATCTCTTACGGAAAAAGAAAGCCCATTGGCCTGACCTTCTCCATGGTAAGGGTCTTGACCTAAGAGTACCACCTTGAGGTTTTCTACAGGGCACTTGTCAAAGGCTGCAAAAATCTCTTTTCCTTTGGGATAGCATGTATGTTCACTATATTCCTTTTTGACAAAAGCTGTCAATGCCTGAAAATAAGGTTTTTCGAACTCACTGCTCAGCAGTGCGTTCCAAGAGGGGCTGATGCGTACATTCATAAGCAGTTTATTCTTGAGCGGCTAAATAGCGTTCGGCATCCATAGCAGCTATAGCACCACTTCCTGCAGCAACAATAGCTTGTCGGTAGTGCTTGTCAGCAGCATCACCCGCTACAAATACCCCTTCTACATTGGTACGGCTGGAGCCTGGTACATTCTCAATATATCCTTCCTTATCCAAAGAGAGGTAAGGAGCGAAAATATCCGTATTAGGCTTATGACCGATAGCCACGAAGAAGCCTGTGATAGGAAATTCGGAAAGTTCTTGAGTCTTGTTGTTACGTACTCTGATAGCAGAAACCACTTGTCCATCACCGAGGATCTCCTCGGTTTCTGTATTGAACAAAATAGTAATATTTTCCGTTTTTTTGACACGTTCTTCCATAATCTTGGAGGCACGGAAAGCATCACGGCGTACAATCATGGTTACCTTCTTACAGATTTTGGAAAGGTAGAGCGCTTCCTCACAAGCAGAGTCTCCTGCTCCTACGATAGCCACCTCTTGGTTTCTGTAAAAGAAGCCATCGCATACGGCGCAGGTAGATACCCCTCCTCCTGTTCGCAAATAATGTTGTTCGGAAGGTAGTCCGAGATACTTGACCGAAGCTCCTGTACTAATGATGATACTATCGGCATGAATTTCCTTATCCTCCACCCATACTTTGAGGGGTTTGGCAGAGAAATCTACTTTGGTAACCCAGCCAGAACGAATATCAGCCTCAAAGCGGCGGGCTTGTTGTTCGAACTGCATCATCATCTCAGTTCCTGTAATCCCTTCGGGATAGCCAGGGAAGTTTTCTACCTCATTGGTAGTAGTAAGTTGTCCTCCTGGTTGTTCTCCTTGGTACAATACAGGAGAGAGATTGGCTCTTGAGGCATAGATAGCAGCGGTATACCCCGCTGGGCCTGAGCCTATAATTAAGCATTTGATTTTTTCTACAGACATAATATTGGTGTAAAAAATTATTTTTTATTCCTCGTCGTCCCCTATGGGCTGGATCACGAAATCCTCCATAAACTTGGTGGTATAGTTTCCAGCAATATAGTCGGGATGTTCCATAAGCTGTTTGTGGAAAGGGATAGTTGTTTTGATACCCTCTACGACGAACTCGTCCAGAGCGCGCTTCATCTTAGCTATAGCCTCTTCGCGAGTCTGAGCTGTTGCGATGAGTTTGGCAATCATAGAGTCATAGTTGGGTGGAATGGTATAGCCAGCATACACATGGGTATCAAGACGTACTCCGAATCCCCCAGGAGCATGGAAAGCAGTGATACGGCCAGGAGAAGGACGGAAGTCATTGAAGGGGTCTTCCGCATTGATACGGCATTCTATAGCGTGTAGTTTAGGAGTATAGTTACGCCCAGAGATAGGTACTCCAGCCGCTACGAGGATTTGTTCCTTAATCAGGTCATAGTCAATCACCTGTTCAGTGATAGGGTGTTCTACTTGGATACGAGTATTCATCTCCATAAAGTAGAAATTGCGGTGCTTATCTACAAGAAATTCTACGGTACCTGCGCCTTCATATTTGATAGATTCGGCAGCCTTGACAGCAGCTTCGCCCATTCTTTGGCGGAGTTCGTCGGTCATAAACGGAGAAGGCGTTTCTTCGGTAAGTTTTTGGTGTCTTCTTTGGATAGAGCAGTCGCGTTCGGAGAGGTGGCAAGCTTTGCCGAATTGGTCTCCTACGATTTGGATTTCGATATGTCGAGGTTCCTCAATGAGTTTTTCCATATACATACCATCATTACCGAAAGCAGCGGCGGCCTCTTGAGTAGCGCTCTCGAAGGCTTTTTCGAGGTCTTCTTCTTTCCATACAGCACGCATACCCTTTCCTCCTCCTCCAGCGGTGGCTTTGAGCATCACAGGATAGCCCATTTTCTTGGCAATTTTCTTGGCTTCGGCAACATCCTTAAGCAAGCCATCGGAGCCAGGAATGGTAGGCACCCCTGCGGCTTTCATAGTAGCTTTGGCAGTAGCCTTATCACCCATTTTGTCAATCATCTCGGCTGAAGCTCCGATGAACTTGATGCCATTTTCAGCACAGATTTTGGAGAACTTAGCGTTTTCGGAAAGAAAGCCATAGCCAGGGTGGATGGCATCGGCATTGGTAATCTCGGCAGCGGCGATGATATTGGTAATTTTCAGATAAGAATCCTTACTAGGGGCAGGGCCGATACATACAGCTTCGTCGGCGAAGCGTACATGAAGGCTATCGGCATCTGCTGTAGAATATACGGCCACCGTTTTAATGCCCATTTCGCGGCAAGTGCGAATCACCCGTAGGGCAATTTCTCCACGGTTGGCTATCAAGATTTTTTTAAACATGTTCTAAGAATTTTAGGTCACACTTAATACACAACCCTAACTTAAGAAGGGTCAACCAAGAAGAGTGGTTGGTCGTATTCCACAGGGGAAGCGTCGTCCACTAGCACCTTTACAATCTTACCAGAGACTTCGGATTCTATCTCGTTGAATAGTTTCATGGCCTCAATCACGCAAAGGGTTTGACCTTGTACAATATTGTCCCCTACCTCCACCAAAAGAGGTTTGTTAGGTGCTTGGCGACGGTAGAAGGTTCCGATGATAGGAGATTTTATAGTAATATATTTTCCGTTTTCTTCGTCATCGTGCTCTTTGGTAGCCACAATGTTGGCTGGATCACTTACAGGGAATACAGGTTGTGGCACTACAGGGATCTGTGTTTGAGGAATTCCTTGTGCCATATAAGGCTGTTGAACAAAGACCGTTTCAGGGCGTCCTTCTTCTCCAGAAGTCTTGATGGTGATTTTCACATCTTCCATCTCTAGCTTTACCTCGCTTGCGCCTGACTTGGCAACGAATCTGATTAGGTTTTGAATATCTTTTAAATCCATAGCAAATAATTATATTTTCAATGAGTTAGACATTATCTTATTGGTATGATATTTTTTCGGGGGGCAAAAATACTAAAAATATTTCACATGTCCCCTGTTTTTTTAGCAAAAAATTAAAACTTGAGATACTTTTAATATTTTTCAATAAAGATTATAAAAAATACAAAGTATATATCTTATAATTATTTATTTAGGATCGTAAGCCCACTTGAGGTATAGGGCGCCCCAAGTAAAGCCACCACCGAAGGCTGCGAAGACAAGATTATCTCCTTTTTTGAGTTGTTTCTCGTAGTCATAGAGTGCCAGAGGTAGGGTGGCAGAAGTGGTATTACCATAACGTTGTATATTGAGCATCACCTTCTCATGAGGGAGTCCCATACGGTCAGCTGTAGCGTCGATGATACGCTTGTTGGCCTGATGAGGTACCAGCCAGTCGAGGTTATCAGCCGATAGGTTATTGCGCTCAAGAATCGCATCGGTGGCATCGGCCATGCGAGAGACAGCATATTTGAAAACTGTCTTTCCGTCCTGATACAAGTTGTTTTTACCTTCCTTGAGGGTTTCAGGAGTTGTAGGAAGGATAGAGCCACCAGCCTCTATTTTGAGGTATTCGCGGCCAGATCCGTCACTGCGCAGGTATTCATCTTGTATACCTAAGCCCTCATAGTTGGGTTCCAAAAGGACGGCACCCGCCCCATCACCAAAGATGATACAAGTAGCGCGATCAGTGTAATCCACGATAGAGGACATTTTGTCAGCACCGATTAAGAGTACTTTTTTGTATCTGCCCGATTCTATATAGCGAGCTGCCACAGACATACCATAGAGGAAGCTAGAGCACGCCGCTTGTAGGTCAATAGCAAAGGCGTTAACCGCTCCAATCTGGGTAGCCAAGTAAGCGCCAGAGATTGCCACAGGCATATCGGGAGTTACGCTGGCAAAAAGCACTAAGTCAATATCGGTAGGGTTAGTGCCTGTCTTACGGAACAAATCTTCAACCGCTTTTATGCCTAAGAAAGATGCTCCCTTGCCTTCTTCTTTTAAAAGCCTTCTTTCCTTGATACCTGTACGGGTGGTAATCCACTCATCGGTGGTATCTACCATTTTTTCTAGCAAACTGTTGGATAGAACAAAATCGGGTACATATCCGCCCACGCCTGTTATAGCAGCTGTAATTTTTGTCATAGAAATCAAAGTTTAACTGCTCTTAAAAGAGCATATGAAATAGAGGCGCAAGTTACGAAAAAAATACGAATTATGGTACAATAAAGTTATTTTTTTCTTACTTATGGCCTAAAAATTAAGGTTTAAAGTACTGGTATAGATATACGTTTTGGAAATTACCATCAAAGAAGCACCAGTCTTTGAGGGTGGCAGTACATAGGAATCCTTGTCGCAGAAATAGTTTTTGACTATAGAGATTTCCCTGATGTACATAGGCGGTAAGCTGGTGTAAGTCTAGGAAGGTAAAGGCATAGGAACATAGTTCTCCCAAGGCCTTGGTAGCAATTCCTTTTTGCCTGAAAGGAGCGGCAACGACTATAGCTACAGAAGCACGTTTGTTCTTTGGTTGATAGTCGTATAAGTCAGCACAGCCAACAGCCTTTTCTTGGTAGGTAATAACAAAGCGTTGTTGCTTGGCCTGATAGATATCTTGGTGCGCATTGGCTATATAAGATAGTAATAGTTGCCTAGAGAAGGGGGCTTGGGTCTCACTTACTTCCCAGAGCGTTCGGTCATTCTCTAAGTTATATAAAAAATCTATATCTTCGGGTTCAAGTGCTCTTAGTTGTACCATAAGTTTATATGCTTATAGTTCCTTCAAAAACGAAATCAGCACCACCAATGAGCCAAACATTGGTATATTCTTTTATTTTCAGTCCAAGAAATTCCTTTTTTACCTCAAAAGTTACCTCTAGTGTACCACCTTTGGTCTCCAAGATGATGTATTCGGCTTTAGTTTTTCCTGTTTTGTGCATAGCAATAGCCGTAGCAGTAGCACCTGTACCACAAGAATAGGTTTCGTCCTCCACACCTCGCTCATAGGTACGTACCTTAAAACGATTGTCGGATATAGGTTCTACGAAATTGACATTGACTCCCTCAATATTGAAGGGTACTCCATAGCGTATTTCAGCTCCTTTTTTCTTAACGTCCAAGCTGTCCAAGTTTTTAACTACTTCCACATAATGAGGCGACCCTGTATCAAGGGTTACTCCTTTCTTCACCTTTTGGATATCACTGACATCCTGCATCTGCAGGTGGATAAGGTTGTTCTTGAAGATGGCCTTATGCAGTCCGTCGGGGGCGGAGAAGGTCGTTTCCTCAGCAGAGATAACACCCAGCTTGCGAGCAAAGGCTACGATACAGCGTCCGCCGTTGCCACACATGGAGCTTGGATTGCCGTCAGAATTGTAATAGACCATGGAAAAATCGTTCTCTGGGTCATTCTCTAGCAGGATTAACCCATCAGCACCAATACCAAAACGACGCTCACACAACTGTGCCACTAGCTTGGTATCGCCCTTTGGAAAGGTAGCAGTACGGTTATCGACCATGATAAAATCGTTGCCTGCCCCTTGGTATTTGTAAAAATGTATAACTCTCATTGTCTGTGTTTTTAAGGGCAAAATTAGGAAAAATAACAGAATAAACAAAGAAACAGAAAAAAAATTTTAAGAAAGCATTTTTTTATTTTGTCTTTTACTGAAAAGATTGTAATTTTGCCCCTCGAAAATAGTGAAAAGTGATTAGTGGTTAGTGATTAGTGATTAGTGGTTAGTGGTTAGTGATTAGTGGTTAGTGGTTAGTGATTAGTTTTTAAGGATTATTACTTTTTACTTTTTACCCTATTACTTATTACTTTTTACCTTTTACTTTAAATTTAGATAGTTGTGTGGCGAGAGAGAACAAAATTAGTCGTTAAAGACGAGGGTTTACAGAAATTGGAGCACTCTCATGTCCTTGTAGTAGGACTGGGGGGTGTAGGGGCTTTTGTTGCCGAATTTTTAGCCCGTGCAGGGGTGGGACACCTTACCATAGTAGATGGCGATGTGGTGGACATCACTAACAAAAACAGACAACTTATAGCCCTTGATTCTACTATAGGGCAGCCTAAAGCAGAGCTTGTAGCTCAGCGGCTTAGGGACATTAACCCCCATATAGTGCTGGAGGTCATCAATGACTTTCTTACCCCTGAGACGGCTTACGACTTGGTGGATAGTCGGTTTGACTATGTGGCTGATTGTATAGATAGTATATCCCCTAAGATAAGTCTGCTTAGAGCTTGTCATGATAGTCGAGTGAAGGTCATCAGCAGTATGGGAGCAGGAGGTGTACTAGACCCCTCCAAGGTAAAGGTGGCCGACATCTCCCAAACCCGTGATTGTCCGCTAGCACGTACTATCCGCAAAAGACTCAAGAAAGAAGGTATCCAGCCTAAGTTCAAAGCCGTGTTCTCCCTAGAACTCCCAGATAAGGATATGATGGCACTCACCGATGGGGCAAACTTCAAACGTTCCTATTATGGCACTATGAGCTATATGCCAGCCCTCTTCGGTATCCATGTAGCAGGGGTGATTGTACGCAAACTCATAGAGTAGCTTAGAACCAAAAACCAATATTGAAGAGCCAAAGGAACTTATTCGTCTCAGGAGAATAGGTAGCCTTTAGCTCAATGGGGCCTAAGATCGTATCGGAGCTTAGCCCTAAGGCATAGCCTGTATATTTGGGCTTGGCAAACCAACTGCGCTCTGCAAACATATTGTCGTTGGCATTGGCAATATTGGCAATGGCCTTGATATAATTCTTCTTATAAAAACGATAGTTGAAAGAAAGTTCTCCCTTGAGGAAGTCATAATTCCCGAAGCTCAAGTAATCATACCCATAGAAAGGGAGAATATTTCCGAAAAAGTTATCCCCTTGTCCCCCGAATACATACTGCAAGAAAGGCGCATTGGGTAGTCCCAAGTGGAAGCCTGCCGAACACATGGCTTTTCCAGAAAGCCGATCGGTGATTCGCCAAGCGCCTCCTATATCGGCCTTGACCAGAATAATAGGGTTGATTGTCTCTCCGTAGCCTGTGGAATGTAGGTACCAATGGCCACGTGCATCAAAGTACAATCCCTCGGTAGGGAAAAGAGCATTGTCCAAAGAATCATAGCGCAGATAGCTGAAAAGAGAATAGTAATTCACTTGTTCATTGAAGTTGTCAGGCTGTATTTTCGCTTTATACAACTCATGCTCTACCCCTGCTCCCACTAAGAACTTACGACGGAAGAAAATAGACTGCAAGTATAGTTGGTTCTTTAGACGAGAGAGCGCCAAGTTCGTATCCCCTGTGGTAAGTGAAAACCCATTGAAAGAGATGTCACGGCGGAAATGGTCGTACCTACTCTGAAAACCATAACTGGTATAGAATCCCTTATCTACATAATAATCAAACTTATAGCGGAGATTGTCACCAGCGATAAAGTCAAAGGAAATAAAATCGTCCTTCTGTAGGAAGCTCGAACGGCTTAGGTTCAGTAGTATGCTCGTCTGGTAAAGGTTGTCGTAGTGCAGGGACATCTTCACCCAAGTCTGTGCAGGGGCTTCCTCCAGGGTAAAGCGCAATTCCTCCCCCTCATCGGTGGAGCAGATATGGTAGTTGATGCCTCTAAAATTCTGGGTAGCCATGATGTTCTGCACCCCATCTTTGAGGTCTTTGAAGGAAATTTTTTCATTCCACTGAAAGCCCAATTTTCCCCTAAGATACGCATCGGAATAGTGTTTGTTACCTGAAAAGGTAATGTTGCTAATTCGCAGAGAATCAGGGATTTTGGTATTTATAATGTCAGGGTCTTTCTTTTTGAGATGTCGCTTGAGCCAATATAGGTGAGGGAGTACCTTTTTGGTAGCTACCCGCCCAGAGTCAATGATTGCCTGTCCGTCTTGAAAGGAAATGACATTATAACCACTCATATCGGGGTGGATATATATATCGGTTTTCTCTCTTTTCTCCTTCATATCATTGGCAATCTTGTAGCCAGTAATCTGGAGCAATACGCTATTGGCCGAGCGCAAGTCCTTACGCTTTTTCAGCGGAGATTGTACATCCACTCCTATGATCACATCCATACCCTTGGCTCTGACCTCATCTACAGGGTAGTTGTTCATCACCCCTCCGTCGGTTAGGTAGCGACCCTCTACATCTACAGGAGCAAAAAGGGTAGGGAAGGAGCCACTGGCCATGATAGCTTGAGCCAGATCACCGTGTTCTAAGACTACTTCTTCGCCTGTTTCCACATCGGTAGCCATACAGAGGAAGGGAATCGGTAGCTTAGAGAAATCGTCAATCTTTCTTACCCTATAGGTGAGTTGGCTTAGGAAGTTATAGAGGTTTACTCCTTGAGTAAGTCCAGCGGGAAGCGCGAATTTTCCATCGCGTAGCGCCAAGGACACCATATAGCGGTCTCGGTTCTCCTTTTCATAGAAAGTCTGTGCGGAGCGAGGTACATTGTCCTGAATAATTTCCTCTAGGTCGGTGGCATGGAAGATAGAGTCCAGCTGCTGGGCACTATAGCCTGCTGCATACAAGCCCCCTACAATGGCTCCCATACTAGTACCCCCTATATAGTCAATCTCCACTCCCGCTTTCTCAATAGCCTCTAGGGCAGCAATATGAGCCAAGCCCTTAGCCCCCCCTCCGCTGAGAACTAGGCCTACCTTAAGGTCTTTCTTACCCTTGAGGTCGGCCAAAGAGCGGATTTTCTCTTGGCTAAAGGAGCCGATTGTATAGAGAAACAAAAGAAGGAAGAAGAGTCGTTTCATAGCAGAAACATAGGTTATTGTTTTAGCTTAGGGTTATTCTGGTGTCGGTCATGGTCGCGCTTGGTTTTGGCGTCCATCTTCTTATCAAAGGCCTGTTGTAGGTCTATACCTGTTTGGTTAGCCAAGCAGAGAACCACAAAGACCACATCGGCCAGTTCTTCACCGAGGTCTTTGGCCTTATCGCTTTCCTTCTCCGACTGTTCACCATAGCGGCGTGCGATGATACGAGCTACTTCGCCTACCTCTTCGGTAAGTTGAGCCATATTGGTTAGCTCATTGAAGTAGCGGACACCATGTTCTTTAATCCAATTATCTACTGCGATTTGGGCGTTTTTTATGTTCATAGGGTTAAGGTTTTTGTTCACTTACATAGAGGGTCTGGTCAAGAACATCAAAGGACAGTGTTTTGTCGTCATTGAGGGTCATTTTGATCAGCAATTCCCCCCAGTCCAAGCCATCGGAGAAATCACAGATCACCCAGCGGTGGTTGAGCAATTTGATCTTATTGATCTGGAACTTAGCATTGCGGCGTGGCCGATAGGAAATCAAGGGGTGGTTTTCGTCCTTGGTTATATTGGTAGCCATAAGCTGTTGGCGTACGAACTCTTCGGGATCTTCTATGCCATTTTCATGGAAGAAATATCGGCCATCTTCGTTAAAGCGAATATCAAAATACTGTTCTTCGGCCAGCTCATCAGTGAGTTTTTGAATAGAATCCTGTAAGCGTTCTACCGATAGGGCAGGAGTTGTCTGCATAGAAGGTTGCTTCTCTCCTTTGTTCTTACAAGAGGCCAAGAGTACTCCTCCAAAGAGGAATAATAAAGGCCATTTGAGTTGTTTCATGTAATATGGTTTAGGTTATTTTACTTCAGTTCCGTTGGCAATACCTTCAGCATCGGGGTTTAGGAAGACATACTTACCCTCCTTGTTTTCTGCCATCAGTATCATACCATGACTCTCCACACCGCGGAGTTTGCGAGGAGCAAGGTTGGCCAGTACGGTGACCTTTTTTCCGATAATCTCTTTAGGGTCAAAGCTCTGTGCTATTCCCGATACGATGGTACGTTGGTCGAGGCCTGTATCAACCTTCAAAATCAAGAGCTTGTCTGCCTTAGGCATTTTCTCAGCTTCCAAAATCGTGCCAATACGTATGTCCATCTTAGCAAAATCCTCGTAAGAGATAAGCTCTTTTTGAGGAGTAACCGCAGTGGCTAAGTTAGCCGCAGCTGCCTGCTGGTTTGCCTTTTTGCTGTTTTCCAACTTATCTATTTGTTTTTGGATGGCCTCGTCTTCTATTTTTTCAAAGAGTAGGACAGATTTTCCTATGGTATGTCCAGAGGGGATCAGGCTATCGGAATGTAATACATCTTCCCATACGGGTGCTTTGCTCATGCCAGCAAAATTGAGCATCTGCTTGAGTTTGGCAGAGGTAAAAGGCAAGAAAGGCTCAGAGGTTACCGCCAGAGCTGTAGCAATGTGTAAGGCTATATACATGATAGTTTCCACTCTTGTGGGGTCTTCCTTGATGAGCTTCCAAGGCTCTTCGTCGGCCAAGTACTTATTGCCTAAGCGGGCGATGTTCATCAGTTCCTGTTGGGCTTCACGGAAACGATAGCGCTCCAAGGATTGTTCTATCTTTTGGGTAAGCTCCTTGATCTGAGCAAATACTTCTTGGTCTTCCTTGGTCAATTCATGAGGGGTAGGCACCACACCTTTGTAATATTTCTCGGTTAGCACCATCACACGGTTGATAAAATTCCCATAGATGGCTACCAGTTCGTTGTTATTTCTGGCTTGGAAGTCACGCCAAGTAAAATCATTATCCTTGGTCTCAGGCGCATTGGCAGTGATTACATACCTTAAGGTATCCTGCTGAGCGGGGAAATCCTCTAAATACTCATTGAGCCACACTGCCCAGTTCTTGGAAGTGGAGAGCTTGTTACCTTCAAGATTGAGAAACTCATTGGCAGGAACATTCTCAGGCAGGATATAAGAGCCTTCGGCCTTGAGCATGGCAGGGAAGATCACACAGTGGAAGACAATATTGTCCTTACCGATAAAGTGAATAAGTTTCGTCTTCTCGTCCTTCCAATAAGGTTCCCAGTCCTTGCCCACGCGGGCAGCCCATTCCTTAGTAGAGGAGATATAGCCGATAGGAGCATCAAACCACACATAAAGCACCTTGCCCTCGGCGCCTTCTACAGGTACGGGGATTCCCCAGTCAAGGTCACGTGTTACCGCACGAGGGCGTAGGCCGTCGTCGAGCCAACTCTTTACCTGACCATATACGTTGGGTTTCCAGTCGTTTTTATGACCTTCAATGATCCATTTTTCAAGGAACTCGCTGTAATTCTGTAAGGGTAGGAACCAGTGCTTGGTCTCCCTTAGTACAGGTTTGCTCCCTGTAAGGGTGGATTTGGGGTTAATAAGGTCAGTGGCATTGAGCGAGCTGCCACAGCGCTCACACTGGTCACCATAGGCTTCTTCGTTGCCACACTTAGGACAAGTACCAATCACAAAGCGGTCAGCGAGGAACTGCCCAGCCTGTTCATCATAGAGCTGCTGGGAGGTTTCTTCTATAAAATCCCCTTTGTCATAGAGGGTACGGAAGAACTCCGAGGCTGTTTGGTAATGTATAGGCAGGGAGGTACGAGAATAATTATCAAAGGAAATACCAAAATCGTGGAGTGAATCCTTGATAATCTTATGATATTTGTCAATAATTTGCTTGGGAGTGGTACCCTCTTTCTTTGCTTTGATAGAGATAGCCACTCCATGTTCATCGCTTCCGCAGATAAAAGCTACATCGTTGTTTTTCAATCGCTGATAGCGTGCGAATATGTCAGCAGGGACATATACTCCTGCCAGATGGCCAATATGAATAGGGCCATTGGTATAAGGCAAAGCTGCCGTAATGGTATAACGTTCGGACATTTAGATAGTTTTTAGTTGTCAGTGATCAGTTGTCAGAGGTCAGTTATCAGAGGTAACTTTTCACTTTTCACTTTTCACTTATTTTAAGGACTGCAAAATTACAATATTTTAAACACAAAGTCAAGTTTTTTCCTTATACTTTAGCATGTATCAGTCTGGTGAGCTTGATAGAGAGGTCGGTGAGGATCAGCTTGGAGTTGCCATTGCGTTCTATATGATAGATAGCCTCCTCTATATTCCGCTGGATTTCCGCTATGTTGTTATGATGTACAAAGGGGGCAAAGTTCTCTATCTTGAAATTGGACTGAAACTCCATATATACCAAGCTATCAGCGCCATAGTTGGCTAAGAGTGCCTGTCGGAACACCTCCAAACAGTATTCGAGGAAGAGCTTTTGCGTCTCCCTGCCCTCCTTAGCGATTTTCTCACACCAAGCCAATAGGTTGGGCAGTACCCCCTTGTTGCCGCGGGCACTATAGGCCATACGTACCCATTCGACAAACCATTCTTCAAAGATACGATCGTTGTCCTTTCCTATAAAAGAGAGTGCTTTGCGGTAGTTACCTTGTGAGCGCAAGGCGATCTTCTGTGCTTGGGGCTGGCTAAGACCTTGCTTGACCAAGGCCTCAGTGATAACCTCTTGGGAGAGCCTATGAAAGCGCGTGATTTGGCAGCGGGAGAGAATGGTATCGAGCAAGGCGTTTTCGTTCTCTACCACAAGGATAAAGATAGTTTCGGCAGGTGGTTCCTCCAAGAGCTTCAGCAGCTTATTGGCACAATCGGTATTCATCAGCTCCGCCATCCAGATAATCATTACCTTATACCCCCCCTCGAAGGATTTCAGGGAGAGCTTGCTGGTGATCTCCTTGGCATCATCTACCCCGATTTTCCCCTGCTTGTTGGCAATATCAATGGCCTGATACCAGTCAAAGAGGCTTCCGTAAGGCGTTTCCAAGACAAATTGGCGCCATTGCTCCAAGAAAGCCGAGCTGGTGGGGTGGTCTTTCACCTGAGTGGTAATAGCCGTAGGATAAGCAAAATGCAGGTCAGGGTGATTCAGATGTGCACACTTAATGGCTGTATGTGCATCACCCGTCTTGCATAGTAGTTCCGTGGCGTAAGCAATGGCCATAGGGAGCGTACCCACTCCCTCCTCGCCAACAAAGAGTTGGGCATGAGCTATGCGGTTGGTGTCAATGGTTTCTTTTAGATATTTCTTTGTATGTGAGTTACTTAGAACGCTTTCAAAATCCATAATATAGCAAATAGCCTCGGCCAAGGTGACCAAGAAAAAACAGTACAAAAGTACATAATTTTTTAGATAAGCAGGAAACCCTTCCGAAAAAAATAAGAGAGGGTATTATAACTCACAAATAATAGTTAAATAAACGTAGTAATTGCTCTAAAAATAGTAATTTTACCCCTATTTAAATCAAAACATTTACAGTAATGGAAAATACATATGCAGGCATACCCGCCGAAAATGCAACGTATGAAAACTCAAAAGTAGTACTGGTAACCGTTCCTTACGATGGCACCTCCACTTGGGGCAAGGGTGCTGATAAGGGGCCAGAATTGTTCTTGGACGCCTCCGAGAATATGGAGCTTTACGATATAGAAACAGATTCCGAACCCTACCTACATGGGGTCTATAGAGCGGGAGAAGTATCAGAGAACAGCACCCCAGAGAAGATGGTAGAGGCGGTTTATCAAAAAACTAAAGAACTGGTCAAAGACAGAGAAAAACTCTTTACCCTGATAGGCGGGGAACATTCCGTTTCTATCGGTTCTATAAGAGCCGTAGGGGAGGAGTATAAGCAACTAACTGTATTGCAATTGGACGCTCATACCGATTTGCGTCCCGAATACCATGGCTCCAAGAATAACCATGCTTGTGCTGTATTTGAGGCCAACCAAAAGCACAAACTCGTACAGGTGGGTATCCGCTCTATGGATGCTGAAGAAAAGCAATACCTACCTCACAATAGGGTGTTCTTCGCTCATGAGATAGCCAAGAATGAGAATTGGATCAATGAAGTGTTGGAAAAGGTAACAGGCAATGTATATATCACTATAGATTTAGATGCTTTTGACCCTTCTATAGCCCCCTCCACAGGAACTCCTGAACCAGGAGGCTTGCAGTGGTACCCAACGCTAAAGTTGCTTAGAAAAGTATTTAAGAAGTGCCATGTGGTTGCCTTTGACATCGTAGAGCTTATGGACAGCCCAGCGGCTAAACCAACGGCTTTCTTAGCTGCCAAACTATATTATAAGATGCTGGCTTACTACCACAAGTATAACAAACACAGCAAGGAGACCAAGAAAAAGAAAAAATGATAAATAGTTTTGAGTTTTGAGTTTGAGTTATACAACAACTCAAAATTCAAAACTCAAAATTCAAACTTAAATGGTTATGTTTTTAGAGCAAGTCATTGAAGATTATTTAGAAAACTATGCCGATGTACCTACGGAAAACCTTATATTGGTAACTCCCCATAGGCGGTCGGCACTTTTTTTGCGAGAAATCTTTGCCAAGAAGTACCGTAAAGCAGGTATCTCGCCTGAATTTATTACCTTAGACAACTTATTGGAGCGTATCTCTGGGATAAAAAAGATGTCCGAGGTGCAAGGCCTATTTGAACTCTACAAAGTATATAAAGAGCATACTACCACTGAGGTAGATGACTTCGAAAAGTTTGTCGGCTGGGGGAAAATGCTTTGGAAAGATTTTGACGATATAGACCAATACCTCATCGCTTATAAGGATATATTCCCCTATGTGGAAGCGATAAAGGAAGTAGAACACTGGTCATTAGGCGAAAAACTTACCGAGATGCAAGAAAAGCACTTGGCTTTTTGGCGTACTCTGGGTACTTATTACAACGCACTCCATAAGGAGATGTATAAGCAGCGACAAGGTTACCAAGGCTTTATCGCACGGGTGGCCTATGAGCAGATGGATGCATACAAGAGGGCAAATGAAGAGAAACTACACCTTTTTGTAGGGTTCAATGCCCTAAGTGTAGCGCAAGAGAAGGTAATACAGTATATCTTGGAGGAGATGCAAGGAGATATCTATTGGGATATAGAAAAACACTTCCTCAATAGCCAACACAGTGCGGGATACTTTATAGAAAACTACTTAGACAAATGGCGCTATTACAGAAGAGGAGCAACTAAGAAATGGATTGTAGAAGACGAGCTCAGTACAAAGATACAAGTGTATGGGACACCTAAGCAAGTGAACCAAATACACCTGCTTACTTCCCTCTTAGAGGAAATTCCTACCAATGAACTCGAACAAACAGCCATCGTCCTTAGTGATAGTGATATGTTACTACCCTTATTACAGGCTATAGATACCAACAAACTCTCTATCAATATCACCATGGGCTATCCCTTACAACAAACGCCTGTACATGATCTTATTTCAGCTTACTTTAAGCTCTATATTTCAGGGAGATGGTATCACAAAGAAGTAAAATCACTCTTAGAGCAACCTTTCTTGAGTAGTTTGCTTTCAGAAAACTATAAAAAAGATACTATAACCTATATCAACGAACATAACTTGTCCTATGTATATAAAAAAACATTGGACAAATATAAAAAAGAAAAAGATGCTGCTATTATAGATTTGCTTTTTGATGACCAGAAGAATATTTCAGTAAGCAAATTGATTAAAAACATCATAGAATTGCTTTTAGTGATTAAAGAATCTTTGGAGAATGATGATAAAGAGAACTTATTGAATTTAGAATACTTGTACAATTTCTATGAACTCTTCAATCAGATCTATCACTTACAAGAAAAACATCATTTCGTAGATAGTGTGAAGTCTTTGTACTATATCTATAATGATTTGTTAGTCAAACAAAAGCTTAATTTCAGGGGAGAGCCACTGAAAGGTTTGCAAATAATGGGTATACTGGAAGCGCAGAACATACACTTTAAGAATGTACTACTCACCTCTATGAACGAGGGTATTTTCCCTAAAGGAAATACGGTTAATTCACTAATTCCTTTTGATGTCAGAGCTAATTTGGGACTGCCTACTTACAAAGAGTCTGATTATATGTATGCTTATTACTTTTATAGAATACTCCAGCACTCAGAAAAGGCAATACTTTTTTACAATACAGAAACCGATGGACTTAAAGGAAGTGAGAAGAGCCGATTTATACTACAATTGCTCTCTGACTACAAGATAAAGCCCGAAGTAAGATTCCCTGAGGTGAAGATAATAGAACAACAACCTGTTGAGATAGCTAAAGACAAACAGATTATAGACAAATTGGTCGCGATAGCCACAGGAGGTGATCCCAAACACCAAAAGGGATTCTCCTCTTCCTCACTTACTACCTATGTAAGAAACCCTATTGACTTCTACCAGCAGCAAATCTTGGATATAAGGGACGATGCCGAAGTAGAGGAAATTGTAGAAGACCGCTCACTGGGAACTATCATTCATAGAATATTGGAACTATTATACAAACCATATCTAAATCATGTAATTTCCAAGCAGGATATAGACAAAATAAGAAAAGAAGTAGCCGAGACAACGAAAACAGTATTCAAAGAATACCAACAGAATGAAGAAATAGCAGGTAAAAACATCTTTGTACAACGTACCATTGAGGAATATGTGATG
Source organism: uncultured Capnocytophaga sp. (assembly GCA_963528845.1). Classification (GTDB taxonomy): domain Bacteria; phylum Bacteroidota; class Bacteroidia; order Flavobacteriales; family Flavobacteriaceae; genus Capnocytophaga. The sequence continues at coordinate 31,144 of CAURXJ010000006.1, forward strand.
AAATTCTTGGATATAGACCAGAGGAATGTATCCAACAATGTGGTAAAGCTCCTATACTTAGAAGAAAAAATACAGATAGATGTCCAATATGATGCTTTTCCTTTCCCTATTCGCTTCAATGGAACGATAGATCGTGTAGAACAACGAGGTGAAGATATCTATATAGTAGACTATAAGTCAGGTATTGTAGAAAAAGGACAGGTAGCCCTCAATGAGAAGAAATGGGAAAATCTGATTGTGGATTACGATTACTCCAAAGCCTTCCAATTGCTTATGTATGCCTATTTGCTCTTCAAAACGGGAATGATAGGGGAGGATAAGCGGGTATATGTAGGGAACTACTCCTTTAGAAGACTCAAATTGGGCTTTATAGGCTTTAGAAATGGTAAGGATAAGGATATAAGCCCTGTGGATACGCATGTACGAGATGCATTTGAACAAAAGCTCATACAGCTCCTAAAAGAGATATATGACCCTGCGCTACCCTTTGTTGAAAAGTAGGTTAATGAAATTATGCGCTTGTATATTTTGGTATTACATTTTATTCCTATATTTGCACCCAAAAATAATAGCAGATGTCTCCTAAGAAAATAGTAATCTTTATGCTCGGTGTATTGCTCTCTTTGCTATGGCTTACCTTTGTTAGCCGTGAATATATGGACGAAGAGAACGAAGTAGCCCATGGAATAAAAATCGGTAATTTCCAAATGAAGTACCCTACTTTCTGGGATATCTTCTCCCGTCAAGAGCATATTACCAACGATAAGGCTATGGCGATTATACAGGGGAAAGAGCCTGATCTTGAGAAAGTTGAAAAAGATACAATGGGGACGACAACTATGGTCAATAGGCATAAGTTCGTCTTCCCTGAGGATATGAATCAATTGCGAGACTCCATTGGTGCTTTCCTCTCAGCGGGGAATCCTCCCTTGGTGAGCAATGTGGAGGGGCAGATCTACTATCCTGCCCCTGCCAAGGACTTCGTTAAGAAGCTGCATGAGAAGCTCAGCCAGCCCTCTTGTCGTATTCTTCATTATGGAGATTCCAAGATAGAGGGCGACCGTATCACTGCTTATTTACGCAATGGCCTACAAACACTCTATGGAGGGACAGGACCTGGTTACTTTCCTATCAAGATGCCTTATGGGCAGCGCAGTATCATAGAACAGACCTCAGGAAACTGGTATCGCTATGCCCTATTCAATGCCGAACAGCGCAAAAACAAAGACCTTTTGCAGAACAATCAGTATGGGCTTTATGCCAATGTTTGCCGTTTTGCTCCCGCACGTGGCGAGACAGCAGGGCTTAAGACGGCTTCTTTTACCATTTCTCCTTCGCACTCTTATTACAATAGGCTTAGCCAGTATAACCAAGTAACTATACATTATGGTAATTGTACTACGCCTGCCTTAGTCACTGTCTATGAAGATAATACGGAGATAAGAAAGGATACACTTATAGCCGATGGTGCCTACCATGCTTATAAGCTGAACTTTTCTGCTACGCCCAAGAAACTCCGAGTACAGTTCTCTAGTACCAAAAGCCCTGATTTCTATGGGGTAACGGTAGGTAGCACTGAGGGGGTACAGGCTGATAATATTCCTACACGTGGGGATTCGGGTTTTCACTTTACTCGTATTCAGGATACTTACGATGCGATGAGTCGTGAGCTGAAACCTGATATTATCATCTTCCAATTCGGGGGGAACCTCGTTCCATATCTGACCAAAAACAAGGTAGCTTCCAGCGTAAAACGTATCATTACCAATATGCAATGGGTGCAGAAGCGTAACCCCGATGCCCTCTTTATCCTAATAGGCCCCAGCGATATGCTTAAGCGAAGTACCAAGACCACTTATGACATTATCCCAGAACTGGTAGAGGAGATGAAAAAGCAAACGGCTGAGAATGGCTTTGCGTTCTTTAGTATGTACGAGGCCATGGGCGGCAAAAACTCTATGAAGATATGGTATGATAACCGCATGGCAGCCAGCGACTTGGTACATTTCTCTGACAAGGGTACCGAGCGTATGGCACAACTGCTATTCCAGAACTTGGTAGAGGACTTGCTTTCGGTACAATCTCCCGATATGTACAAAAAATAAGCTACTTTTAGAACCCGCCCAACCAGCCTTCTCGGTCAAGGCTGCGGTATTGTATGGCCTCGCCTATATGGTGCTCCTGTATGGTTTCCGCTCCTTCCAAGTCGGCTATGGTGCGAGCGACCTTTAGGATACGGTCATAGGCACGCGCCGAAAGGTTAAGCCGTTCCATGGCTTTCTTGAGCATGGCCAAGGAGGAGGCCTCCACATGGCAGTATTTGCCTATCTGTTGGCTACTCATCTGGGCATTGTAGTGGATATGTTCGTACTGGGCAAACCGCTGGGTCTGTATCTCTCTGGCTCGTATGACCCGCTCGCGAATGGCGGTACTGCTTTCGGCCTTTTCCCGCTGGGCAAGTTTTTCAAAAGGTACGGGATTGACCTCTATATGTATATCTATCCTATCGAGCAAAGGCCCAGAAATCTTGCTCAAGTACCGCTGCATCTCGGCAGGGGAGCTTACCATAGGTGCATCAGGATCATTGAAATAACCGCTGGGTGAAGGATTCATACTAGCAACCAGCATGAACGAAGCGGGATAGGTGATGGAGAACTTAGTGCGAGAGATAGTAACCTCTCTGTCCTCCAAGGGCTGGCGCATCACCTCCAATACACTACGCTTGAATTCGGGGAGTTCGTCCAAAAAGAGTACTCCATTGTGCGCCAAGGATATTTCCCCAGGCTGTGGATAGCTACCTCCTCCCACTAGCGCCACGTCCGATATGGTATGGTGCGGACTGCGAAAAGGCCGCTGACAGATAAGTCCATTGTCTTTGACCCGCCCCACTACACTGTGTATCTTAGTAGTTTCTAAGGCTTCTTGCAAGGTCATAGGAGGCAGTATGCCAGGTAGGCGCTTGGCCAGCATGGTCTTACCAGAACCAGGAGGGCCAATGAGTATAATGTTATGTCCGCCCGCCGCGGCAATCTCCATACAGCGCTTGACACTTTCTTGGCCTTTGACATCGGCAAAGTCAAACTCTGGGGTTTCCACATGCTTGAAGAACTCCTCACGGGTGTTTAGCTCTACCCGCTGCAAGCTATCTTCCCCATTGAGAAAGTCTATAACCTGCTTGATATTCTCCGCACCATACACCTCTAAGTTATTGACAATAGCAGCTTCTTTGGCGTTTTGCATAGGGAGTATAAATCCCTTGAACCCTTCCTTTCTAGCTTGGATCGCAATAGGCAGTGCACCCTTGATGGGTTGCAGACTTCCGTCTAAGGAGAGCTCACCCATGATGATATACCGCTCTATCTCCTCACACTGTATCTGTCCGTTGGCCGCCAAGATACCTATAGCAAAGCTCAAGTCATAGGCCGACCCCTCTTTGCGCATATCAGCAGGCGCCATATTGATCGTGATTTTTTTTCCAGGGATTTTGTATTGGTTATTGTGTAGCGCTGCCTCTATACGGAAGTTACTCTCCTTGATAGCATTGTCGGGTAGGCCTACTAAGTGGTAGCCCACACCCTTATCTATATTGACCTCAATGGTAATGGTAATTGCCTCTACGCCATAAACAGCACTGCCATAGATCTTTACTAACATGCTCTTCGTTTTTGAAAAAAGATTTTTTGTATAGAGCAAATTTACGAAAAAATAACGAATTTTGGGTTATAAAAATGATTTTTCTTTTTCTACATGGCTATATCCGTAATTTTCACTACTTTTGTCCTTCTAAAATGAGTAATCATGGAAAATATTTTTACCTATTGTCCCCACTGTGGAAGCAAGGATATAGAGTTTCCTAATTTGGTGCGTTTTCTCTGTCACCATTGTGGTTTTGTCTATTACCACAATATAGCTGCTGCCGTGGCAGTTATCTTTAGGCGCGAGAGGGAGGCCCTTTTTGCGGTGCGAAATATAGACCCTGACAAGGGCAAGCTTGACCTCCCTGGAGGCTTTATAGATCCTGATGAGAATGCCGAAGCCGCTGCTTGTCGTGAGGTAAATGAAGAATTGGGCTTAGAGATAACGCCAAGCCAACTAAAATATGTAACGACTCAACCCAATCACTATTTGTACAAGAATATTCCCTATCGCACTATGGATATCTTCTACGAATGTCCCTTAGATGTCCCTGTTTCTGTAAGGGCAGCCGATGAAATAAAGTCTTTACAATGGATTCCCATACCTGAAATAGACCTCAGTAAAATAGGGTTCGTCTCTGTAAGAACAGTCATTGAAAAATATTACTTAAACCAATGAAATTCAATTCCAAATACTTCTTCGCTGCCCTGATCCTCTTTTTGATAGAGGTAGCCATAGCCACTTTATTCAAGAGTGTTTCCTTTGTACGGGCATACTTGGGAGATATTTTGGTAGTGATACTGATTTATTGTTTTATTAGAGCCTTTTTCCATATTAAGAATACCAAGAAATTACTTATAGGGATTTTCTGCTTTGCTGTATTTGTGGAGATACTACAATACTTTAAGCTGGCTACTTTCTTCGGTTTTGGCAAGGGTACCCTTGGGTATATTCTACTAGGGAATTACTTTTCCTTTGAGGATATTCTCTGCTATGCTACAGGCTGTTTTCTAGCACTTGTCTTTGACAAATAACAGGATTTTACCTTGAGTAACGATTTTTCCTTTTCATGCAAAGCCTGCTATCCACTGAGGATTAACTTTTTAGAGATGAAGATTAACAAAAATATAAAGATGTAATATTGTTTTGTATTTCAGGATTTTATATTTTTGTCCTCGATAAATGATATAGATATGAAGAAATTAACTTTTACAATAGTTATTGCCTCGTTATTTTTGTGCTTTTCTTGCAGTAAAGATAATGAGACATCAGCAGCAGGTACTTTAGGGGTTACAGGCAGTGGTATATACTACCGATTTGCAGGAGGGTATGGGTATTATGACCTTCGCTCAGGGAGAAACATTACTGAGATATTCAAGAGCAATATAGTTGATAAGTATGATGTCTCTTGGGATGGCCAGAAGCTATTGGTGGCTTGGGCAAAACGACCTTATGGCCAATATCAGACGGATTATCTTCAATTTACCTATCTGCCTATGCTTGAGAAGAAATCTGGTGCAGCTACCAGTGATGATGATTTCGAGAAGCGTAAAATCAATTCCTTTGACTTCAATGGTTATGAGGTAGGTGCCGCTGGCGGGGTAGGTTTTTTCCTCTCGCCTGACGAACGTTTTGTTGCTGTACAAGCCCAAAAATCTATGGGTTATAATGATGATAATCCTGCAAGTATATTGGATAGGAGTAGCGGGCGTGTGCTAAAAGAATTTAATATCGACGGATATGAGCCGCATAGGATCAATATCGTAGGCTGGTCAAGTGCTGGGGAACTTTTCCTTAGTGTAGATAATGAACTCATAAAAGCCTCAGAAAGCAATAATTGGCGTATGACCTATGTAAAAAAGCTCCCATTTGATGATATAGAGATGCTCAATATGAACCCACAAGGAACACAATTTGTATTCAGAAGGGGTGATAAGCATATTTGGCTCTATGATATACAAGAGGACTCACACTACCAAGTAACTACTTCAAAGGTAGATGGCATTACCGATGCAAGAACTTATTATTCAGGTGGAGAGCGTCTCCCATCCTTTTCTCCAGATGGGAAGTATATTGCCTTTACGGGGCAGCCCAGACACTCTGCAGTGCCCTATGCCTATGACCCAGCGGTATTTGGGACTGCAGGGGCGATCAATATGCTCATCATTATAGAGAATAATGGCAAAACTAGAGATCTTGATGCCGATAATGATGGTACTATATTCTATCCCAAAGATGGGAAATACCCCATATCAGCAGAGCAACGACTCATCTGGAGATAAAAGAAGTCACTTATTGATAATAGGTAAAGATGCGTTCTACAATGGCAGCAGGTTTGTTATTTTTGTACCAAATTTCCTCTGTGCAGTTGTTGAATTTGTCATAGTGGTAGATGGTTCTATTAGGGGAAGGAATCTGTCCGTCATCTATTTGTAGCAAATTTCCTTTCTCATCATACGTATAATACGTTCCAGAGGTAAAATCGCCTGTAAGAAGATTAAAATTTTCTTCCTTGATGAGTTGGTTATCCTTGTTGTAAGAAAAAAGAGTCTTTATAACCTCTCCTTCTAGAAAATAACTATAACTTTCTACTTCCTTATCGTTTTCCATACAGTGGTAGGAACGAAATTCCTCTCCCTTGTATGTTTGTATCTCTACTATAGCTCCTTTGGAGTCATAGATGTAGTATCTTGTTCTCTTGTTAGAGATATCTTTCTCATCATGTAAAGGTGTTGTATAGGTGGTCTCTTCATATACTTCATTATTGGCTAAATATTGATAAGTAGTATAAAAACAAAACATCGAGTAACATTCTTTCTTTTCAGCAAGCAATGTACCTTCTTTCGTATATGTATACCAAGTATCATAGGCTTCATCACCTAAAAGGCTAGTAGATTTGTTTTTTTCATATGTAATATTCCCTTTGCTATTATATGAATATTTATTTTTATTAATGAGTGTATTATTCCTATATTCTGAAATAGCTTTTTTCCTTTTGTTTTTATCAAACAACATTCTTATTTCAAATAAGTTGCCATCAATCTTGTATTTTTTAGAGATCATTACTTTTCCCTCGTAGAAAATTTCTTCTTCTGTGTGTTGGGGATTATTTTCTTCTATGTATTTGTATTCATCAGCTTTTGTAAGTAGATTGTCCGTGTTGTATTGGTAAAATATCTTTTGGAAAAGTTTCCCATCGGTATAGTAGTTATAAAATTCTATGATATTTCCCTTTTTATCAAAGATGTATCGGCTATGTACGGGCATACGTTCTACTTTGGCATTCTTAGGGAATATCTTTACCTCTTTTCCATTTTTATTTTCATAATGGTAAATGAATTTCTCTACTGCTTTTACTTTCCCTTGAGGCGTAATACCTAAGTTTCTAAGATGTTTCTCCTTATATCTATTAGGGTCATCTTCTTGTGCCAAAATGAATATAGAATAAAAACTAAGGAGTAAGGTAAAGATAAAATGTTTCATGGTTTAAATCTTTTATTCATAATAGGTAAATGTTCTTTCGTAAATGAAGGTCATTTCATTATTATATTCTTCTATTTTGATAAGATTTTGATAGCTGTCATAAGTATAGAATATTTTTTTTATTATTTTGTTACCTTTGTAGGTTATTTCAGAGAGTAAGTTATTATTTTTGTCGTATCTATAAGTATTTTTATCGGATTCTTTATTATTTTTATAAATAGTTTCTATAAGATTATTATACATATCATAACTATTTGTCCAATATTCTTTTTTATTATTGTTGTATAATAGTTCTGTTTTTATTATTCTATCTTTATTATCATAATGATGAATATAAGTTCTTACTATTTCTTCTCCTTCATAATCATAGTATCTCTTTACACGGCCTCTTTCATCATATTGTATCTTTTTCTTAGTGGTGCTGTAATAACATCCGTTAAAAAAGCCGGTAGATTTTTCTTCTTCTATAAGTTGGTTGTCTTTATAATGATAAAGTATATGTTTTTCATAACCATTTTTATCATCATAACTTTCTATAAGTAAATTATTTTTATAAATGTTCTTGATGAGAATATTCTCATCTCCATTTGTACTCTCTGTGGCCAAGATAAGTCTGTTTTGGTCATCATATTGGTACGTAATGATGTTCTTTTTATTAGCAGGGATTTGTGTATAATCTTTTCTGATAAGGTTGTCTCTTTCATCATATTCAAATTTGTATTCAGAGAATAGCTTCTCTTTGAAATAATAAAGTTCTTTAATGAGTTTTCCCCTGTCATTGTAAGAACAGATCGTAGTTTCTATGGGTGTATCATTGATGTAATAATGTCTTTCTAAGAGTTGTTGCTTATCATTATATTTGTATAGCTCTCGGTTAAGAGAAAGTCCTACACCTCCTTCAAGAATATAACCTTTTACTTCTTGTAGTAATCCTAATGGGTTATAGAAATAAGATTTTTCATCTATATAAGTTCCATAGTCCTCTACCCATGTAAATTCTCTTAGATAAGTAAGACTATCTTTTTCGTTGTATCTCCTTTCATATTTGCTGCTTATATTGCCGTACATATCATATTTGATAAATAGAATTTCTCTTCCTTCTTTATCAAAGCCATAAGTATAATTATTATCAAAAATTTCCTTTTTTATAGTGTCATATTTATTATATTCTATAAAATAGTGAGCAGTATGCATAGTTTTTACCTTTCCCAAAAGAGGTCTTTTGAACTCATCATTTATAGCAGGATCTATTTTATATTTTTCTATTTTGTTAGCTGTATTTTGAGCAACTATGATAGTAGTAATAAATAGAAAGGGGATTAGAATATATTTCATAGTATCGTAAATTAAAATTATCTCACAGAATGGAGAATTTTTGGTAGTGATTCTTTCCAAAACTTCCAGTTATGAGTGCCTTGTCGGAATATTTTGGTGTAGTTTATTTGTTTTTCGTCCAAGAACTGACTGAGTATCCTATTGGATTCAATCACTAAAGCATCTTCTTCCCCACATTCTAAGGTGTAAGTAGGAAAATGGTTTTTCTCAGTAGCTAATTTAGCATTGATAATGTTTTTGAGTAGGGTAGTGGCAGGTTCTATAAAGCCGCCGCTGGTAGAATAGGCATTGCCAAAGAGCTCATGATGTTGGAAAGCTAAGTAAGTTGCTCCGAAGCCGCCCATAGAAAGTCCCGCTATGTTTCGGTGTTCCTTTTCAGAAAGAATACGGTATCCCCTTTCTATCTCAGGAACAAACTCTTGGATAAAGAAGTCTTCATAACGCATATCCGCAGTATTGTAATAGAAAGAGTTAAATCCATTAGGGCAGATGATGATCATCTCTGTAGCGCCTTCGGCTATGGCTTTGTCGGCTGCCGTCTGTAGGCCTCCATCGCTGAACCAACTCTTATAGTCCTGATACATACCATGGAGTAGGTATAGTACAGGATACCTGCGCAGGGGTTCCTTGGCATAGCTGGGTGGAAGATATACCGCATAGTGTTGCTCCCCGCCCAAGATTCGACTTTCAAGGGTAGGGGATAGGTCTATGGCAGCATCAGAGGGAGGGGGCGCTGGGGCACTGCCTGTATGAGTGGTCTTTGAACAAGAGAGCGATAGGACAAGACCGATGAGTAAAAAGATCTGTTTCATAATCTTAGGGTTTTAGGGTTATAGAAATATAGCATTAGCCAAAGAGGTGAGCGATGACCTCTTCTACTTTGGCATAGGCAATGACATTGATATTGCTTTTAGTAGCGGTGAGCTTGCAGTATTTGGAGATAAAGATGGTATCAAAACCGAGCTTTTCCGCCTCCGAGATACGTTGTTCTACGCGCTGTACGGGTCGTATTTCTCCCCCTAAGCCTACTTCGGCAGCAAAGCAAAAGGTCTTAGGGATCGCCACATCTTCGTTGGAGGAGAGGATAGCCATAGCCACGCCCAAGTCAGTGGAAGGATCATCTACCGAGATTCCTCCAGTGATGTTTAGAAACACGTCCTTGCTGCCTAAGCGGAAGCCCGCGCGCTTTTCCAGTACCGCAAGGAGCATATTCAGGCGCTTGGCATTGAAGCCTGTGGTGGAGCGTTGAGGGGTACCATATACAGCACTGCTCACAAGCGCTTGTATCTCAATCATAAGCGGACGCATACCCTCTATAGTAGCCACTATCGCCGTGCCAGAGCTATTCTCATCGGTCTTGGAAAGGAGCACTTCCGAGGGGTTGTTCACCTCTCTAAGGCCTGTGGAGAGCATCTCATAGATACCCAATTCGGACGTAGAGCCAAAGCGGTTTTTCAGTGCTCTGAGGATACGGAATACATGGTTGCGGTCGCCCTCGAATTGTAAGACTGTATCTACCATGTGTTCCAATATCTTAGGTCCTGCTATGGTGCCATCCTTGGTGATATGCCCCACGATAATCACCGGTACACCTGTGAGCTTGGCATACTTGATGAGCTCCGCTGTACATTCCCGAATCTGGGAGATACTCCCTGCCGAGGCCTCTATATAATCCGAGTGGAGCGTCTGTATGGAGTCTATGATAAGGATTTCAGGGTCAAGGTCTTTTATCTGTTGAAAAATGTTTTGGGTTTTGGTTTCAGTAAGTATATAGCAATTGTTACGAGCATTGGTGATACGCTCTCCACGCATCTTGATTTGTTTTTGGCTTTCCTCGCCCGATACATATAGGGTCTTGTAGGGCATACGCATGGCGATTTGTAGCAGCAGTGTACTTTTCCCTATTCCAGGTTCGCCCCCTATGAGTACAACCGAACCAGGTACAATACCTCCCCCAAGTACATTGTTCAACTCTTGGTCACCGCTATCTAATCGCATTTCCTTTTCCGTGGTGATTTCATGTAAAGGGACGTATTTGTTGGTTTTTCTTGAGCGAGGGCTATCATCCTGCTCATCTTCCTTTTTCCATTGGTGTTTTTCTTCCTTTTGGATGACCTCTTCCACAATGGTATTCCACTCTTTACAAGCGTAACATTGCCCTTGCCATTTGCTGTATTGTGCCCCACAGTTCTGGCAGAAAAAAGCAGTTTTTGTCTTTGCCATTTGTCTTTTGTTTTGACAGCAAAGATAATAATAATTTGTCAATTAGCTCATTTGCCAATGAGTTATTTTGTCAAAAACTAATTTACTGCTGAATATATGCTAAATAATTGGTAAATCACCAAATTTTTTTTATCTTTGCGCCTTAAATCGCTAACCACTGATAACTGACAACTAACAACTGAAAAATATGTTCCTAACCGCCGCCCCTCTTTTTTATTATACACGTATCAGAGAAAGATACAAAAACTCCTATTTGGCAGAGGACGTCAATCAGGTGATTATAGGCATTGACTGTGATTACTTAGATGCTAACCAATATAGTTATTCTTCCTTAGAACAGTATCATCAGCAGCAGAAAGCCATTGCTCCTTTTGCGGGGCTTTTTGGAGTGTTTTCTTATGAGACGATTCATTTCTTTGAACAAATTCCTGAGAAAGCCCAAAGGCAGTATGATTTTCCTGCTTTTGTCTTTGCCAACGCCAAGGCTTATCTGCACTACTCCAAGGTGAGTAAGGTGTATTCTTTCTATGGTGATGAGCAGCAGTATTTCCACTTCTTAGAGGAGGCTAATAACCAAGAGTTGCCTCCAACACAAGAGGCTTTTTACCAGCTACAGACCGACCTTACCGAGGAGAGAGCACATTTCTATCAAATGGTAGAGAAAGCCAAGGAGTATATACATTCAGGCGATGTCTTCCAAGTGGTACTCAGTGAGCAGTTGTCTTTGGAGAGTAATTTGGATTCGCTTGATTTCTACCGCTACTTGAGTAAGGCCAATCCTTCTCCCTATATGTTCCACTTCCCAACCCAATATGGTGATGTGGTGGGTTCTTCTCCCGAAATTTTAGTGGATATCACAGGTAGCCAAATTCATATAGCCCCTATTGCAGGTTCTCGCCCACGTGGAAAAGATGCCAATGAGGACTTACGCCTAGAACAAGAGCTTTTGGCTGACCCCAAGGAGTGCGCTGAACATCGTATGTTGGTGGATTTGGCGCGCAATGATATTGGCAAATTTGCCGAAAAAGGTTCTGTAGTGGTCAAAGACATGATGCATATACTTCGCTACGAACATATCATGCATATAGAGTCCCATGTATATGGCACCAAGCGGGCGGAGGTGTCGCCCTTTGAGGTGATTTCTATCGTTTTCCCCGCTGGTACCCTCAGTGGAGCTCCCAAAATACGAGCGATGGAGATCATCAGTGAACTCGAATCCTTCCGTCGCAATGTCTATGGAGGGGGGATAGGTTTTCTACACTTCAATGGCAATGTACAGTTGGCTATTGTCATACGCAGTGCCTTTTTTGAGAAAACAGACAAGGACAAGCAGCTCTCAAAGGTCTTTATCCAAGCGGGGGCAGGCATTGTTTATGATTCTTCCCCAGAGAGAGAATATGATGAGATATGCCACAAGCGGGCTTCTGTACTGAATGTATTTACCAAAAATTGTAAAGAGAAATGATATTACTGATAGATAATTACGATTCTTTTGTATTCAATGTCGCTCAATACCTCCAAGAACTCACCGATGAGCAGGTGAGAACCGTACGCAACGATGCGATTACTTGGGAGCAGATCACCGCCCTACACCCCTCTCGCATTGTGCTTTCTCCAGGGCCAAAGCATCCTAAGGATAGTGGTATCTGTTTGGAGATTCTTCAGAAGACTACTACCATTCCTGTATTGGGTATCTGCTTAGGACATCAGGCCTTTGGTCTGGTCAATGGGGCAGAAATTAAGCGTATGGAAGTGCCCCTACATGGGAAAACCTCTACCCTTACGGTAACTGATGATAACACCCTGCTTTTCAGTGGCTTACCCAAACAGTTTCAGGTGATGCGCTACCACTCTCTCTATGTAGGAAAGGAGCAACTCCCTGAGAATATTCGTGTGACAGCTCTTTCGGACGATGGTATCATTATGGCCTTAGAGCACAAAGAAAAGCCTATATATAGCATACAGTTTCACCCCGAATCATTTTTTACCGAGTATGGCAAGCATATCATCAAGAACTTTATCACCCATACTCAGAAGGTACAACCCTCACAAGCTGATCATATGCTTGAGAAGGCAAGAGCCAATGAGGTATTCAAGGCAGCACTGAAGAAGTTGCAGGAGAATATCCCTTTAGCCAACGAAGATTTCAAGGAAATTTGCGCTGTTATCCATACCAAACAGTATGATATTGTTCAGTTAGGGGCTCTTTTGGTCTTGATTTCAGAGAAAAGTCTTTATCCTGAATCTCTGACTGCTTTTGTAAGGAATATTTTGGCCTATAGTACTACCTTTGCCGATGAGCGTCCTATGATAGACCTCTGTGGGACAGGGGGTGATGGCCTTAAAACGATTAATATCTCCACTACAGTGGCCTTCATCGTGGCTGCTATGGGGGTGAAGGTAGCCAAGCATGGCAATCGCTCGGTAACCAGCCAAAGTGGTAGCTCTGATGTATTAGGCCAATTGGGGATTCCTTTGGAAACATCACTTTTCGAACAACTAACACACCTCCAGAAAGAGCACTTGGCTTTCTTCCATGCGCCTTTCTTTCACCCTTTGGTAGGGGAGGTGAAGGAGGTTAGGCAAAGGCTCGGTATACGTACGGTGTTCAATGTCTTAGGCCCCTTATTGCACCCCAATACCAAGCTCAAGTATCAGTTGGTAGGTCTCTACCACGAGCCTGTACAGCGCCTCTATGCCGAGACGCTCCAGCTATTGGGTAGAAAACATGCCTTGGTTGTAAGGGGTAATGATGGGTTGGACGAGATTACCCTCTGCGATGAGACTAAGATTGTGGAAGTCAAGGACGGAAAGATACTCGAATACACCATAGCCCCTGAGATGTTTGGCTTCAAAAGGGCTTTCCATGCCGATATACAAGGAGGTACTCCAGAGGAAAATGCGGCCATACTGCTAAGAACGCTCAAGGGAGAAGAACAATCGCCTAAGTCGGATATTGTGATACTCAATGCTATGTTTGCCCTCTATACAGCCGACTTTGTCAAGCACCCTGCCGAGGCCAAACCGCTTATAGAGGAGGCTATCCGTAGCGGAAAGGTGTACGAACACTATTTGAAGGTAAAAGATAAAAGGTAAAAGGAGTATGAGACAAAAGCTATTAAAATACATACTGTTTCTAATAGCTATTTTTGTAACAGATGTTATTTTTCTATTCTTATCCATGAAGGATTATAAGGGGGGTATGTCTTCCTCTTGCTTAGAATGTTCCTTAGGAGAGGATATTTTTGTATTTTTACTCATAAAAATAGGCGTTTTAGGAGTACTACTTACTCTTTTGTTTAGAGTAGTGAAGAGGAGCGTATATTTGTATGGATTGATTTTATTATTTCTATTATCCACGCTCTACTATATTAATTATATGCTCTTTGTAGATAGAGTTGCCGCTTGGAGTACTTATTCTTTTGAGGAGACATGGATTACCATATTTTGGGATTCCTATAGATATTTTCCTATGCTTATGATTATATATGTTCTTCTGACAAATAAGTTCATTAAAGAAATAGAAAGCATTAACTATTAATGCGAATCAATAGTTAAAAATATCTGTATAATCTAATTCGTTAAGACGCAATAAATTGCGTCTTAGAAAGTTAGCAAATTTGTATCTTAACGATAGAATTACATTAACAATTAACAATTGATAATTAATTATTACTTTGGATATATTATTACAAATAAAACAGCAAAGAGACCTACAACTCCAGCGAGAGTTCACTTCTGTGGAGCGCCCCTCTTTTTTTAAGGCGCTGGCACAAGAAGGCATACGTATCATAGGAGAGATCAAGCGGACTTCTCCCTCCAAGGGACAGATAGCCCTTGAGAATTTTGACCTCTTAAAGCAAGCAGCTCACTATGTGGAACATGGGGTGGCGGCTTTCTCTATATTGACCGAAGAGGCTTATTTCAAAGGAGATAACACCTTTATTCCTCAGGTAGTAACAGCTTTCCCTCAAGTACCTATACTAAGAAAGGACTTTATTTATACCCCTTTTCAGGTAGCACACGCCAAGTTCTTAGGGGCCTCGGCTATCTTGCTGATAGTAAGAATGCTTTCCGATGAGCAGTTACAGGCACTCCATGCCTTGGCCTACGACTTACAAATGGACGTGCTGGTAGAGGTACATGATGAGGCTGAACTGCAAAGAGCATTGCGTATTCCTAAGTTGAAGATTTTGGGAATCAACAACCGTAACCTCAATACCTTTGAGGTTTCCTTGCAAACTACCGAGCGACTGCTATCCCAAATTCCAGAAGGACAACGCTCTTCACTCTTGGTAGTAAGCGAAAGCGGTTATCTGTCAAAGGACGATGTACGTTATGCCGAGACCTTGGGAGTAGATGCACTTCTTATAGGGGAAGCACTCATGAAAGGACTTTTATTCTAATGGAAAAAACAGCTTTGAAGATATGTGGCATTCGTACTTTGAAGGAGATACAGGACTTGAAGGACTTGCCTATTGATTATTTTGGGTGTATCTTTGCTCCCAAAAGTCCTCGTTGTGTTTCTATGACATTGGCCAAAGAGATCACCGAAGTAGCCCATAGCGAAGGGAAGCGGATGGTAGGGGTCTTTGTCAATGCACCTCTTGAACAAATAATGGATACGGTACGCCTTACAGGGATAGATGTGGTACAACTGCATGGAGAAGAGTCTGCCGACTTTTGCAAGACGCTGACAGCTAAGGGAATAGAGGTGTGGAAAGCATTCCCTGTATGGGATAAGCTGCCTGAGTTGGGTAATTATCTACCCAATATTACCTTTCCCCTGTTAGACACCAAGGGAGCCGCCGAAGGGGGTAATGGCTTTGCTTTCAATTGGCAACTATTGGAAGGGTTTCCTTCCTATAGCTTTATCTTGGCCGGTGGCGTCTCTGAGGAGAACGTACAAGAAGCGCTCCGCTATAAGCCTACAATTATAGATGTCAATAGCAAAGTGGAGCAAGGTGACAGAAAAAGCCGCTCCCTGATAGAAAAACTAATAGAAAAGATACATAAATACAATAAATAGCCTAATAATATGACAAAAAAAGCCTACTTTGGAAACTTTGGAGGGCAATATGTACCTGAAACGGCCATGTTTGCCCTAATAGAGTTGGAAAAGGAATACGAGAAAGCTAAAGGTGACCCTCAGTTCCAAGCAGAATTGGAGAATTTGCTTAAGAATTATGTAGGTCGTCCTACACCCTTATATTATGCCAAGAACCTCAGTGCGCACTACGGACATGATATCTTCCTTAAGCGAGAAGATCTCAACCACACAGGGGCACATAAGATCAATAATGCCTTAGGTCAAGTACTTTTGGCCAAACGTATGGGTAAGAAAAAAGTAATTGCCGAGACAGGAGCAGGTCAACATGGAGTGGCTACCGCTACCGCGGCGGCACTCTTAGGGCTTGAGTGTGAGGTGTATATGGGAGCCGTGGATATGCAGCGCCAACAACTGAATGTCTTCCGTATGGAACTTTTGGGGGCTAAGGTGGTTGCCATAGAGGACGGCCTCAAAACGCTCAAGGAGGCTACCACAGCAGCGATACAGTCTTGGGTGGCTGAGATAGAAACAGTCTTCTATGTGATAGGTTCTGTCGTGGGGCCACACCCTTATCCGACGATCGTAAGAGACTTCCAGTCGGTGATAGGTCGTGAAGCACGTGAGCAACTTACCGCTTTAGGTAAGCATGCCGACCACATCATAGCTTGTGTAGGCGGCGGAAGCAATGCGATAGGCATTTTCTCAGGCTTTTTGGACGATACCTCTACCGAGCTCTATGGAGCTGAGGCAGGGGGCGAGGGTATAGATACCGAGCGACATGCTGCCACTCTTACCCTAGGGCGCGAGGGAATTATTCATGGAATGAAAACCTATGTTCTGCAAGACAAGTACGGACAGATAAGCCCTGTACATTCTATCTCAGCAGGCTTGGACTACCCAGGAATAGGCCCTGAACATGCTTATTTGTTCCAAACCAAAAGAGCTCACTATGTTCCTATTACCGATGAGGAGGCTATGAATGCGCTGCTGCTGACCACTCGTAAGGAAGGTATTATTCCAGCTATTGAAAGTGCGCATGCTTTGGCCTATTTAGACAAATTGTGTCCAACGCTTCCTAAGGATAAAAAGCAAACCATTGTGGTAAATGTATCAGGTAGGGGCGACAAGGATATGCACACCGTTTTTTCAGTATTAAAAGGAGAAAAATATGAATAAGAATACCATTGCTACTGTTTTCAGTGAAAAAGAAAAGGTTAATATAGGTTACATTGTGGCAGGTTATCCCTCTGTGGATTTTACCAAATCGTTCCTCTCCAATTTGGATAGAACAGTCATAGATATCTTGGAGATAGGTATTCCTTACTCTGACCCTTTGGCCGATGGCAAGCTCATCTCTCAGGCTTCTTTTGCCGCCTCCCAAGCAGGAGTAACTACCGATACAGTATTTGATATGCTCGCTTCGGTAAAAGGCACAGTACATAAACCCTTAGTGTTCTTGGTCTATTACAATCTTGTCTTTGCTTATGGAGTAGATGCCTTTTTGCAGAAATGTGCAGAGGTGGGTATCAGCGGGCTGATTATCCCCGACCTGCCTTATGAAGAAGCGCAAGAGCTGGTAGAAAAGCTTAGGGCACACCATATTGCTTTTATTCCACTAGTGAGTGTAACTTCCCAGGGGCGTATCGCCTCTATTGCCTCATTGGGTGATGGTTTTGTATATGCTGTGGGTTCTCTGGGGGTTACAGGAAGCAAACAAGTGGATTTGTCACGTCTTCAGGAGTTTATTGCGCGAGTGAGATCCCAGACTTCCTTACCTGTATCCTTAGGTTTTGGTATCAAGACCCATGCCGATGTAGCGCAGATGCGCCAATATGCCGATGGGGTCATTGTAGGTACTAGTATTGTGGCACTTACTAGCTCCAACAACCTCGAAGAGACGATTACTCAAATAAATGAACTCTTTAAATAATGATTAATTGTTAATGGTTAATTGTTAATGGTTAATTGTTAATTTGTAGGGGCGAATGACAATTCGCCCTTTTATTGTTGGCAAATTATCCTTTTATTATTAGCAATTCTCCCTTTCGTTTTGTTTAAAAGTAGTTTTTGCTATGGGGGGTATTTTTCCTTATTTTTGCCCTTTAAAATAAAAAGCAAAATGAGATTCTTTTTCTTACTGTTTTTCTCCTCTTTGGTAGCTTTCTCTCAGCAGATAGACCCACTTCGTACCAAAGACGAACAAGCACAAACACGCTGGGTGGATAGCCTGTATAACTCCATGAACTTGGATCAAAAAATAGGACAACTATTTATGGTTCAGGCTTTTAGTTCGCATACAGCCAAGCAGCAGAAACCTATTAAGGATTTGATTAAGAAATATCATATTGGGGGGATTATCTTCTCCAAAGGTTCCCCTGTGGCTCAGGCAAAACTTACCAATGAGTTCCAGTCTATGGCCAAAACACCGCTCTTGGTGGCTATGGATGCTGAGTGGGGACTGGCTATGCGCCTTGATTCCGTTTATGCCTTTCCGTGGAATATGACCTTGGGCGCCCTCAAGGACAATGCCTTGGTGGAACAAACAGGCAAACGTATCGCCCAACACTGCAAGCGCTTAGGAGTGCATATTGATTTTGCACCTGATATTGACATCAATACCAATCCAAAAAATCCTATCATAGGTAACCGCTCTTTTGGCGAAAGCAAGTTCAATGTTGCCCAGAAAGGCGTAGCTCTCACCAAGGGCATGCAGAGTGTAGGGGTATTGGCTTGTGGCAAGCACTTCCCTGGTCATGGGGATACCGAAAAGGATTCTCATAAGACCCTCCCTACTGTCTCTTTCTCTCGCGAACGCTTGGAGAGTACCGAGTTCTACCCCTTCCAACAGCTTATCAGTGCAGGAGTGGCCTCCCTTATGGTAGGTCACCTGAATGTACCTGCCTTAGATGAGGGCAAGCCTACCTCTATCTCCTACAAAGTGGTCTCTGGACTGATCAAGCAGCAAATGGGCTTTCAGGGACTCATCTTCTCCGATGCCTTGGGGATGAAGGGCGTGGCCGACTATGCCGAGTCTTCCCAAGTGGATCTACAGGCTTTCTTGGCAGGTAATGATATCCTTTTGATGTCCTCCGACCCAATCAAAGGGATAGAAGCACTCAAGAAGGCTTACGAGAAAGGAGAGATCAACGAATACCGCTTGGCACATTCGGTGAAAAAGATACTTAAAGCTAAGTACTGGGCAGGACTTAATAAGTACAAACCTGTGTCACTAACCAACCTTACCCAAGACCTTAATACCAAGGAGGACGACCTACTTGTAGAAAAAATCTATGAGAAGGCCATTACCTTAGCCCAAAACCCTAAAAATGTACTGCCACTAAAGAACTTAGATACTAAGAAGACTGCATATATCAAGTTTGGTGATGATTCAGGGTGGGAGTTTTTCAAGAATTTACGCTATTATCAGGACGTAGTACAGCTCAAGAGTGGTTCGTGGGAGGCACTCAAGAAAGAAATGGCACCCTACGACCGTATTATCATTGGTTTGCACCGCTCTAACACCTCTCCTTGGGCAGAATATAAGTTCAACGCTCAGGAGTTAGCCCTCCTCCAGAACATAGTCAAGGAGAAAAAGGAGGTGATACTCTCTATCTTTACCAAACCTTATGCCCTTTTGGACTTGCCAGACCTCAGCCATTTTGCGGCTATAGTAGTGGCCTACCAGAACGTACCTTTTGCGCAGCAGAAAGCAGCCCAACTCATCTATGGGGCGATTCCTTTTGAGGGTGTCTTGCCGGTAACTGCCCATAAGAGTATCCTCTTTGGTCGTAACCTACCTACCAAACCCCTCAATCGCTTGGCCTACGGTTTGCCTGAGAATGCGGGATTGAACTCGAAAAATTTTTACAAGATAGACTCTATAGTAACCGAAGCTATTCAAAAGCAAATGACCCCCTCGGCTCAAGTATTAGTAGCACGCAATGGGGTAGTGGTCTATCAGAAGAGTTTTGGCCGCTGTACCTATGATAAGAACGCCGAACAGGTAACCAATAATACCTTATACGACTTGGCTTCACTGACCAAGATTCTCTCTACCCTACCTGAGCTAATTGACCTATATGACAAGCAGAAAATAAAGCTCAATGCCTCCCTCTCTACACTGCTGCCTATGCTCAGTGGTACCAATAAAGCCAATATCACTGTCAAGGAGGCACTCTCTCACTATGGACAATTACAGGCTTGGCTGCCTTTCTATCGCAGAACTATGGATACAAAGACCAAAGTACTCTCTTCTGATATCTATAACTCCACACTTACGCCCAAATATCCAACTCAAGTGGCCGAAAATATATTTATCACAGATCATTATCGTGATACGATCCTACAATCTATTGCAAAAAGTGATCTGATCAAGCAAAAAAAATACCTTTATAGCGACCTTTCTTATTATTTATTTCAAAAATATATAGAGAATACCAAGGGCAAACCGCTGAATGAGTTGGTAGAGAAAGATTTCTATAAGAGTATGGGCGCCTATCAGCTCACTTACCGCCCTTTAGACCACTTTCCTAAGGAACAGATAGCTCCTTCAGAGGAGGATAAGAGCTTCCGCCAACAGCTTCTCCGTGGTTATGTAAATGATCAAGGGGCTGCCATGCTTGGAGGAGTAGCAGGTCACGCAGGACTTTTTGGTACAGCCAATGATGTGGCCAAGATGATGCAGCTCTACTTGCAAAAGGGCTATTACGGAGGGGTACGCTACTTCTCCGCCAATGCTTTTGATGCTTTCAATAAGACGTATTTTATCTCCGAACGTAACCGCCGTGCCTTGGGCTTTGACAAACCGCAACTTCCTGGACAGGGAGGCTATACCTGTGGCTGTGTATCGCCTGAGAGTTTTGGTCATACAGGCTTTACAGGTACCTTGGCTTGGGCAGACCCTGCCACTCAGACCATCTATGTCTTCCTCTCCAACCGTACTTTTCCTACCGCTGATAACAAAAAGCTGATCACCGAAAATATCCGTGCTAAAATCCAAAAGGTAGTACAGGAATCTATCATGTAGTTCTGAGTATATGGAAAAGAATTTTTATGACTTAGAGCTTATCAAAATATTAGAAGAACATATAGAAAATGGAGATTTTCAAATAATAGAATCTAATATCTATGTTGATAAGGTGAATGCTAACCTGCCTTTTAAAGGGAGTAGAGTTAATTTTGAGCAATTAGAAGAGTATCAAAGAATATTTTTTGATGATTATGAAACACTTGTTCCTTTTATAAGGGATATTGCAACTAAGGTAGGTATAAAACCAGATGAAAAAGTGGTTTATATGGGAGATAATGTATCGAACCTAACCTATATATTCTCATTTGAATATTTAGATAAAGTCATTGTAGATATATTAGATAATATACCTGAACATCATTACTTTCTATCTCAAGATATGAAGTGGATTCTGTATATATCGTATGAAGATTGTGCAGAATTTGCGTTGATAAATAAAGAGAGTTATATGTAAGCAAATTATATTTTTTCTCCCACAAAGCCAGTGAATACAACAGCAGAGTATGTAGGAGAAAATATAGTTTGTTTATGACAAACTCATACCAAGAGGGTATTAAAAATCAAGAAAATGACAAAAGAAATACTATTTGTAGGATTGGGTAGCTTTGTAGGTGGAGCCTTACGCTATATACTCTCAGGAGCCTTTAGTAGGGTAGGACGTGAGTGGGCATTTCCCATAGGTATTATGGTGGTGAATGTCTTAGGCTGCTTTTTGATAGGGCTGCTGTATAGCTACTTTAAAAATAGGGTAGGGGAGTCTCTTCTGCCTTTATTACTGATGACAGGCGTTTTGGGTGGTTTTACTACCTTCTCCACTTTCTCACTCGAAACTGTACAGCTATTAGAGCAGCATGAATATCTAAAAGCTACTCTTTACGTGGTAGGCAGTGTAGGACTGGGAATAGGAGCGTGCTTTGGAGGAATGAGACTGTTGGGTAATTAGACAATTATTTCTTTGGATTTTTGCAAAAATGGGAAAATTATTTCTTTGGATTTTTGCAAAAAACGACGATTTATTTCTTTGGATAATTTAATTTTTGTATCTTTGCCCTCTGATATATAACTACTTATAAGATGTATTACCCAAGGTTAATAGACAACTACTTAAAAGAATGGGCTTTGCGACCTGCTCGTAAGCCTTTGTTACTAAGGGGAGCAAGGCAAGTAGGCAAATCAACAGCCGTAAGACAGTTGGGCAAGCAGTTTGAGAATTTCGTAGAAATAAACTTAGAAAAACAACCCTCGTTTATATCCCTCTTTCAGGGTGATCTTGATGTAAAGCGTATAGTACCCCAGCTTTCAGCTATGGTGGGCAAGCCTATAATACCAGGGAAAACACTGCTTTTTATAGATGAGATACAGACCTCTGCCGAGGCGATTATGGCATTGCGTTTTTTTAAAGAAGATATGCCTGATTTGCATGTAATAGCAGCAGGCTCGCTCTTGGAGTTTGCCCTCGAAACACTGCCTACCTTTGGGGTGGGGCGTATTCACTCTATGTTTGTCTACCCAATGACCTTTGATGAGTTCCTAAGGGCTAGTGGCGAAACTTTGCTGTTGGAAGCGCGCAATAGTGCTACTGCTGAAGCGCCTTTACCACTTCCCTTGTATGAGAAGTTAGTAGGGTTATTTCGTTCTTATATGTTGGTAGGGGGTATGCCAGAGGTAGTAGCCAAATGGGTAGCCACACGCGATTATTTGGCTTGTCAAGAAGTGCAAGATGATATTGTACTTACCTATCAGGACGATTTTCCTAAATATAGAAAGAGAGTAGACCCAACCTTGCTCAGGCTTACCCTGCAAAGTGTAGCCCTACAAATAGGTAGAAAGTTTGTCTACTCACAAGTGGGGGGAGGATATAGTGCCCATGAGGTGAAAAAAGCGTTGGAAATGCTTATTTTAGCAGGGATAATCACCCCTGTAACGCAGACCAATGCCAATGGACTACCCTTAGGCAGTGAAGCCGACCCTACTTATAGGAAAATGCTACTGCTTGACAGTGGGTTACTACTGCGTTGGCTTGATATGACGGGCGACATCTCAGCGCTTACGGCTCAAATACTCACCCAAAACCCTACTGACTTAGTAAACAAAGGGGCACTTACTGAGATGATTGCGGGGCTTGAATTGTTGCGATACCGTACCCCCAATATGCGACATGAGCTGTTCTACTGGATCCGCAAAGCCAAAAATGCACAAGCAGAGGTAGATTATCTGGTACCCTACCAGTCGGCAGTATTGCCTATAGAGGTAAAAGCAGGTACACAAGGAGGCATGAAGAGTCTGTGGCTGTTCATGCGAGAAAAGAAGCTAAAGAATGCTGTTAGAGCCTCATTGGAGAATTTCGGAGTGTTCACCTATACCGATACAGAAGATAAGTCAGAACGTACAGTGAGAGTATGTCCACTGTTTGCTTTATCGCAAATGGGGCAGTAAGTTCTGAAAAATGATTTGGCAATTTGGTGATTTATCACTATCTTTGTCTCTGATAATCTAAAAATACTTACTATGAGTGACGTTATTACCAATATTGAACAACTAGACCTTATCAATGGTGTATATACCTATGCTGATTATGTGCTTTGGAAAATAAAAGATAGGTTGGAAATCCTCAAAGGTAAAATCTTTAAGATGAGTCCAGCCCCTGCTATTTCCCATCAAAAAATATCTGGGAATTTGTATGGCGAGATGTATCATTATTTCAAAGGAAAATCCTGCAAACTTTTTGCAGCTCCTTTTGATGTAGTACTCAAGAACAAAAAGGGCGTAGAAGATAGTGTTGTACAGCCTGATATCTGTGTGGTGTGCGACCCTAAAAAGTTAGAGAACGATAAGCGTTGTTTAGGCGCGCCTGATCTGATTATTGAGATACTATCACCAGGCAATACTAAGAAGGAGATGCGCTACAAATATGAACTCTATGAAGAAGCAGGTGTGTACGAATATTGGGTAGTACGCCCTATTGACAAGGAAATCACCCAGTTTGTACTTGAAAATGGCAAATACCGCGCTCTTCCTCCTATCATAGAGGGAGATATGGTTTCTTCCGTTAAATTTCCAGAGTTAACAGTAGCAACGGAGGATATTTTTAGGCTATAGTATGCATTATCTTACAAAAAAAGTGCTTGTAGAACTTAGAACTACAAGCACTTTTCAATTAACAATTAACAATTGATAATTAACAATTGATAATGATTATTCTTTTTTCCAAATGATATCTCCTTCAGGAGCTTTAGGGCTAGCTGGGCTGCTACCTTGTAGGGAGAGTACATAGCTGGCTACCTGTTGGCGTTGCTTAGCGGTAAGGGTAGCTTTCCAGGCAACCATTCCTTTACCTTCACGTCCTCCTTCGGAGATGGTGTGGAATACATTCTTAATACCACCACCTAGAATCCAGTGGTCATCGGTAAGGTTAGGGCCTATTCCTCCACCAGCGTCAGGAGCGTGGCACATGATACAGTTGGCTTGGAAGATGCTCTTCCCTTCTTGTAGGCTAGCCGCATCGGTGAGTTCCGTAACGCTATCGGCATCAATCATACCTGGATTGGCCTTTTTGAAAGCCTCAATGGCTAACTTAGCATCGGTGAGTTCTTGTTCGTACTCAGCTTTTTGGTCAGGGCCACCGAATACTTCATACTTGAACAGATACACTACAGCAAAGATGATACATGCGTAGAAAAGGTATGTCCACCAAGGAGGGAGGTTGTTGTCTAGCTCCTGAATGCCATCGTAGTTATGGTCAAGGATAATCTCAGATTCTTTTTCCAAAGGCTTCTGGTCAAGCATTTTGGCGACAAAGCGTCCCCACCAGCTGTTTTGTTCGGCCAGCTCTCTTTGGCGTTTTTGCTCATCAGAAAGCAAGTGGTCTAAAAGGTCTTCCTTGCGGTAGGCAACCATCTCTATGCCGATAAGGATAAGAGTCAGAAAGATCAGAAAGCCGCCAATGGAAGGGATAGAAGTAATGGCCGAAGCTGCTTCTGTCCCATATATATATTCTAACAATAAGGCAGCGAAGCCTACAATGATAAGAATACGTATTAAAGCTAATAAATTTCTCATAAAATGTTGTTGTTTTGATCGTCGTCGTTTAAAGGAAGGTTACTAATCTCATTCAAGTCCTTTTTCTTGTAGGAGAATACCCACCAGAAAAGGGCAATGAAAAAAGTAAAGCAAATAATCAAAGAAATAATCGGGTAAAGTGAAACACCTTCGATGGAGGCCATGTGGTGTTTGATAAACTTCATCATAACGAATTATTTTTCAGCGGTTTCTTTTTTTGCTTTGATATCTACACCCAATCGTTGTAAGTAGGCAATCATAGCCACGATTTCACGTTTTTCGATGGGGATAAATTGCTCTCCACGAACCTCGGCATTTTTCTTAGAAGCCTCATAGTCAGCTACAAAGTTAGGGTCGTTCTGCAAGCTATTAGCGATAGCACGCGCTTGTACGTCTAAGTTTTCATGAGCAAACTTGAAGTCGGATTCGTTGTAAGGTACGCCTAATTTGGCAAGGGTGCGCATCTTCTGTAGGAGTCTGTCGGTGTTTAGCTCATTCTTAATCAGCCAAGGATAAGAAGGCATGATACTTCCTGCAGAGGTCTGTCTTGGATCCAGCATGTGGTTGAAGTGCCAGTTGTTGTTGTACTTACCACCCAAGCGGTGCAAGTCAGGTCCGGTACGCTTACTTCCCCATAGGAACGGACGATCATAGACGAACTCTCCAGCCTTGGAGTACTCTCCATAGCGCTCTACCTCGCTGCGGAACGGACGTACCATTTGGGTATGACAGCCCACACAACCCTCACGGATATATAGGTCGCGACCTTCCAATTCGAGTGGGGTATAAGGTTTTACTTCGGCTATGGTAGGAATGTTTTCTTTAACCAATAGGGTAGGGATAATCTGTACAGCACCTCCTATGGCCACAGCTATAGTAGCCCAAATGGTCATTTGTACAGGTTTTCTTTCGAGCCAGTGGTGAAGTGTCTCACCAGCCACACGTCTCTTGCTGATAGGTGCTAAGGCCGGTGCCTCGGCAAGCTCATCGGTTACAGCTTGTCCTTGGCGGATAGTCTGTATAACATTGATAACGGCCAAGATAGCTCCAGTGATATAGAGTGTTCCTCCTATGGCACGCATAGCGTACATAGGCATAATGGCATTGACTGTATCAAGAAAGTTTCCATATACTAAGTTTCCGTCGGGAGAGAACTGTTTCCACATGGTAGCTTGGGTAAAGCCTGCGATATAGAGTGGAATAGTATAGAACACGATTCCTAAGGTACCTATCCAGAAGTGGGTATTAGCCATACGTACAGAATAGAGCTTGGTTTTCCACATCTTAGGCACGAGGTAGTAGATCATACCAAAGGTAAGGAACCCATTCCATGCGAGTGCTCCTACGTGTACGTGAGCGATGATCCAGTCGGTAAAGTGGGCAATGGCATTTACGTTCTTTAGCGCTAAGGTAGGTCCTTCAAAAGTAGCCATACCATAGCCAGTAACAGCCACTACCAAGAACTTAAGCACAGGGTCGGTACGTACCTTGTCCCAAGCACCACGCAGGGTAAGCAGTCCGTTGATCATACCTCCCCAAGAAGGTGCTACGAGCATTACGGAGAATACCACCCCAAGGTTCTGTGCCCATTCAGGAAGGGCAGTATAGAGTAAGTGGTGAGGCCCGGCCCACATATAGATAAAGATCAAACTCCAAAAGTGAATGATGGAGAGTCGGTACGAATATACGGGTCTTTCGGCAGCCTTAGGAATGAAGTAATACATCAGTCCCAAGAAAGGGGTTGTCAAAAAGAAAGCTACCGCATTGTGCCCATACCACCATTGCACTAAGGCATCTTGTACCCCTGCATATACAGAATAGCTCTTCATGGAGGTAAGGGAGATAGGGAACTCCAAGTTGTTGAAGATGTGCAGCAAGGCCACCGCTACGAAAGTAGCTAAGTAGAACCAAATGGCTACATAGATGTGGCGCTGTCTTCTCTTGATGAGGGTTCCAATCATATTGGCACCCCAAGCCACCCACACGATTGCAATGGCAATATCAAAAGGCCATTCCAGCTCTGCATACTCCTTGGAAGTGCTAAAGCCCATAGGGAAAGTAATAGCAGCGCCTAAGATGATTAGCTGCCAGCCCCAAAAATTAAGTTTGCTTAAGAAATCACTGTACATACGTGCCTTAAGCAAACGCTGCATAGAGTAGTAACTCCCTGCAAAAATAGCATTCCCTACGAAAGCGAAGATGACCGCATTGGTATGCAATGGACGCAAGCGACCAAAGCTCAACCACGATACGCCTTCGGTAAGCGTAGGAAACAGAAAATAGTAGGCCAATAGCAAGCCCACACTCATTCCTACAACACCCCAGAAGAGCGTCGCATAAATGAAGTTCTTAACAATTTTGTTGTCGTAATAAAATTGTTCCATTTCCATAAAAAAATGATTTAGCAAGTTTTAAGTTGTTGTTTGCTTTTCTTTCTTGTCTTTGTGGTAAGATATATGTGCTTTGTCCTCTTGTTCTTCCTTACAAGTAGGGGTTACCAATTCATCTTCAAAAAGCATGCGAATAGCAGGACTTTCTACGTCTTCGTATTGGCCACTATGGATAGCGCGCAGGTACAAAAACAAGAACAATCCTACCACTACAGTACTTATGGATATGAGCATATAGATGACACTCATTGATTGTCAAATTTGGTGCAAATATAGTGATTTTTCTTGAAAGCAAAAATAAAATTTTACTTATTTTTCACGTTTTGTTTCGTTAGTCACTAGTCACTAGTCATTAGTCACTAATCATTGGTCACTAGTCATTGGTTACTAAACCGCTCTATGAGTGTTACAAGGTGTTCCCTGAACCAGCGAAAGCGACTGATGATCATAATATGGGTGCCATTGTGGATACGGATACAATCCTTAATGTTCTTGATAGGGAAGACGATGTCCTTATCTCCTTGTATATGAATGAGTTTCTCTGGGGGGAGCGTAGGGAATTGCCAGTTGAGCAACTCACGGGCACACCAAGCTAAGTAGTGGGGTGAGGCAAGACCTATATACTTGTAGTACAACTTCCTATATCGCTTGGTACGCTTCCAAAACTCAAAGCTAGCTAGCCACTCTAGGGGTAGTAGGTTCTGTAGTCTTAGCCTCTTACAGCAGCGCATCCAGCGGGGGAGTTCCTCGGCCGATTTTATCGAGGAAATAAGCACTACCCCTCTATAGGCAGGTAGCAAAGTGGCTATCTGTTGTACCAATACCCCGCCCAAAGAGACCCCTATAAGGATAGGATTGGGGGCGGTGATTCTCTGGGCTATACGAGAGGCGTAGGCAGCAAAAGACTCCTTAGCATGCGGCTCGTCCCAGTCAAGCAGATGTACCTCGTACTCCTCAGGCCACTCTAGGTGCTGAAAGATACGAGAACTGGCCGCCATACCAGGCATACAATAGACAGGAATAGCCATTTTTATTGTTTTTGGTGTAGGGTAACCCTTGCTTCTTCTTCTGGAGTTAGCTTCTTATTGGGATCAGCCAAGTAGATTAGTACTTGGGCATCTACCTTGTAATAGCTCTTTTGACCATCTTTGCTGATGAGGAAAATAGTCTTATTCTCTTCGTCCCAGCCAAATTTTCCTTTTTCCTCTCGGTTAGTTTCCTTATTCTGTGAGCGTTGTAAGAGGGAATAGGTGTTATTTTCTCCTAAGATAATGGTAGTTGAGAGCAGGTCACCATCCTCGGTAGGGAGTACCCCTTCGTAGCGAATTCCTTCTTGGGCAGGGGCCTTTTCTTGGGAGGCTTCCTGCGTGGAAGGAGTATTTTCGGAGGTTTGAGGAGTATTGTTGCAAGCAGCTACAAGCAGTAGAATAAGAATGCTAAAGCGATACATAATTATAATTAGTTATTTAGTGAATAGTTTCTCGGATATGGTATCTTGGCTCTGTCTCCCTACTTCTAAGTACCAATTCGGCTAAGAAGCCTGCCAGAAAGAACTGAGTTCCTATAATCATGGAAGTGAGTGCCAAGAAAAACTGGGGGCGATTAGTAATAAGACGTCCTGTAGGGTCTATAAAGAGCTTATCTATCCCTAAGTAAAAAGCAAAGCAAAAGCCTATGAAGAATACCAGTACCCCCAAGGCTCCGAATAAGTGCATGGGGCGCTTGCCAAACTTAGAGAGAAAGCCTATGGTGAGTAGGTCTAAAAAGCCGTTGATAAAGCGCTCTATACCGAACTTTGTTTTCCCATACTTGCGTGCTTGATGGATCACTACTTTCTCAGTAATATGTGAGAAACCAGCACTTTTGGCCAGTACGGGTATATAGCGGTGCATCTCTCCACGAACATCTATCGTTTTGACTACGTCCTTGCGGTAGGCTTTCAAGCCACAGTTAAAGTCGTGTAGGGTAAGGCCTGAGACCTTCCGTGCTGCCCAGTTAAAAAGCTTGGAAGGGAGGTTCTTGGTGAGCTTGTGATCATAGCGCTTTTTCTTCCAGCCTGATACCAAGTCATAGCCTTCTGCTACAATCATGTGATAGAGAGCTGGGATCTCCTCTGGACTGTCCTGCAAGTCGGCATCCATAGTGATGACTACCTCACCCTCAGCCTTTGCAAAACCTGCATTGAGTGCTTGGGACTTGCCATAATTCCTTAGAAAACGAATTCCCTTTACATGGTTGTCCTTGGTACAAATCTGTTGTATGACTTCCCAAGAATGATCCGTAGAGCCGTCATCTACAAAGAGAATTTCATAAGAGAAATCCTCTCGCTCCATGACCTTTTGGATCCATTGATGGAGTTCAGGAAGGGATTCTTCTTCGTTGAATAAGGGAATAACAACCGATATTTGCATGGACAAGGATTAATTTCTGTTGAAAATTTTAAAAAAGGAACTCGCCAAAAGGGAGAGGATCAGACCAAAAAACAAGTTGGACACCAGCGATAAGTTGAATTGTATCCATGGGGCGGTATTACCTTCCATAGCAGTGCGCATCTGTTCGATAGTCTGGGCATCTACCTCTGGGTGTTCTCCCTTATAGGCTTCCAATTGTAGGCTGTTGAGAGTCTCCAAGTGGGTTGGTGCTATATATTTGATAAAAATAACCCAAAAAATAGCTGCTATCACCGCAAAAAGTATAGAAATACCCAGCCCTACCTTTATCATCTGTCTAAAACTGCGCTCTTTGCTCTGATAAATTCCTAAAAATATACATAAAGCAAGGACTAAGATAGGTAGAATACCAAAGAGAAACACCGTAAGTGGCTTACCATTGTAGGCATTTAAGGTGTATTGTAGCATTGTTAGGGCAATGCTAACCCCTGCTATGATATTCCCGTAAGTTAGCATCAGTTTTTGGTGCTTTTTCATAAGGTCTTTGTTTTTTCAGCCATAGTCTCTAGTAGCTTGGTAATAGGACTTTTCACAACCATGGCCAGCATAGGGTTGAACTCTCCTTCGAAGGTGTAGGAAACCTCCGTCTGTGCCTCCGATTTGGGGTCAAGGCCGATGCGAAGCGTAAAAGGGAGCTTGCCCTCTGGCGCTCCATAGATGAGTTCACTCACTGGAGTGAGCTTTTTCTTTTCCAAGAAAATTTCAGGCATACCCTTTAGGGAAAAAGAGAAAGAGGCATTGTCCTCCGAAGAGGCAAAGTGTGATAAGTTCTCCGGCATGAGTTCCTTGAAAAGAGCAACATTCTCCAATTTTTCATAGACTCTTGTAATAGGTAGACCGACGGATATGATAGGGGAGGTGATTTTCATATTAGATTATTTTATGTCCATTTGTCAGGGGCTAAGCGCCACTTAGCCAAGGTTTCTAACTGGGCTTGAGAGATATAATTTCTCTCTTTGGCCTCTTCCAGTAGGGCGTTATATTGGCTGAGGGTATCTAAGCCTATAGCCGCTGAAGAGAAATTATGCTGAGCTACCTCGAATAAATAGGAGAAGATAGCGACCATACCTAGTACATCCAAGTGGTTTTCTCTCAGGGCTTTGACCGCTCCTATACTACTCATACCTGTACTGATGAGGTCTTCTATCACCACAGTTTTTTCCCCTTCGGTGAAACTGCCCTCTATCTGGTTACCACGCCCGTGCTTTTTAGGCTCTGGACGTACATAGACAAAGGGAAGGCCTAAGCGGTCAGCCACGAGCATTCCCATACCTATGGCTCCTGTGGCTACCCCTGCAATGAGCTGTACATTAGGATATTTTTCTTTGATAAATTGGCTCATGGTAAGGGCAACTTTCTCCCTTGCAGCAGGGAAGGAGAGCAGCATACGGTTATCACAATAGATAGGCGATTTCCAGCCTGAAGCCCAAGTGAAAGGAACTTCAGGACTGAGCTTAATAGCCTCAATGTCAAGCAAAGTGCTTGCAATATCTTTAGCAATGGAAGCAGTTATTTCCATGATGATTATAATTTTTTCTTAACAGCTACTTCTTGGAAGGCTTCTATGATATCTCCTTCCTTGATGTCATTGTAATTCTTGATTTGCAGACCACAGTCATAGCCCTTGCTCACCTCTTTCACATCGTCCTTAAAGCGCTTGAGCGAAGAGAGTTCGCCAGTATAGATGACCACATTCTCACGCAAGAGGCGTATCTTGGAGTTACGATATATTTTTCCATCGGTAACCATACAACCTGCAATAGTACCCACCTTGGAGATCTTGAAGAGTTCGCGGATTTCTACCGTACCTGTGACCTCTTCACGCATTTCAGGTGAAAGCATACCTTCCATCGCATCCTTCAGATCGTTGATCGCATCGTAGATGATAGAGTAGGTACGGATATCTATTTCTTCCTTCTCGGCCAAGGCACGTGCATTGGCCATAGGACGTACGTTGAAGCCCACGATAATGGCATTGGAGGCAGAAGCCAATAGGACATCGGACTCGGTGATTGCACCCACTCCCTTGTGAATGATAGAGATTTGAATCTCTTCGGTAGAGAGTTTCTGGAAGGAGTCGGTAAGGGCTTCTACAGAACCATCTACGTCCCCTTTGAGGATAATATTGAGTTCTTTGAAGTCTCCCAAGGCAATACGGCGGCCAATTTCGTCCAGAGTGATATGGCGCTGTGTACGTACAGACTGCTCGCGAAGGAGTTGGGTACGCTTGGCAGCTATTTGCTTGGCTTCTTTCTCGTCTTCAAAGACATAGAATTTATCACCTGCCTGAGGCGCCCCATCAAGTCCCAATATGGTTACAGGGGTAGAAGGAATGGCTTCTTTTACATTTCTTCCACGCTCATCTTGCATAGCACGTATTTTCCCAGAATGGGTACCTGCCAGTACATAATCTCCTATCTTCAAGGTACCTTCTTGTACCAATACAGTGGAGACATAGCCACGACCTTTGTCCAAGGCAGCTTCCACTATGGTACCTACAGCACGCTTATTCGGATTGGCGCGAAGCTCTAAGATTTCAGCCTCCAAGAGAACTTTGTCCAAGAGGTCACTCACGCCTATACCTTTCTTGGCAGAGATGTCTTGGGACTGGATCTTACCACCCCATTCCTCAACCAAGAGGTTCATATTGGCCAAGTGTTCTTTGATTCTTTCTGGATTGGCCGCAGGCTTATCTATCTTGTTGATAGCAAAGATAATAGGTACGCCTGCCGCTTGTGCGTGGCTGATGGCTTCCTTGGTCTGTGGCATGATGTCGTCATCGGCCGCAATTACGATAATAGCAATATCGGTAATCTGGGCACCACGCGCACGCATGGCGGTAAAGGCCTCGTGTCCTGGGGTGTCAAGGAAGGTAATACGTTGCTTGCTACGCTTGAGGGTTACCGAGTAGGCACCTATGTGCTGGGTGATACCACCACTCTCACCGGCAATTACATTCTCATTACGGATATGGTCAAGCAAGGAGGTTTTCCCATGATCCACGTGCCCCATAACGGTTACTATAGGCGCACGAGGAACTAAGTCCTCTGGACGATCTTCCTCGGTAGGGATAGCCTCATCAATACCTGCAGTGGAGAACTCTATCTGGAAGCCAAACTCATCGGCAACAATAGCGAGGGTCTCCGCATCCAAGCGCTGGTTCATTGTAACGAAAATACCCAAGGACATACAAGCTCCAATCACTTTATTGACAGGTACGTCCATCATGGTAGAAAGCTCATTGACTGTAACGAACTCTGTTACGCGTAAGATGGTGCTTTCTCTTTCTTGTTGTGCTATTTCCTCCTCGCTCTTATGGCGATGGCTGTCGCGTTTTTCTTTACGATACTTAGCACCCTTGGATTTGACAGATTTTCCTTGTAGTTTCTCCAAGGTTTCGCGTACTTGTTTTTGTACTTCTTCCTCGGTAGGCTCTGTTTTTACAAAGATTTTTCCGTCTTTCTTCTTATTTTTGTTTTTGTCTTTGTTATCTTTGTTGTTGCTGTTTCCTCCTTTTGGTGCATTAGGATTGGCTGTATTTTCTTTTTCAGAAGAGATACGTTTGCGCTTGCGCTTTCCTTGCTTATCGCCGGAGGCAGCATCTTTGTTTTTATCCTTGTCCTTGCCGTTCTTTTTCTTTTTAGGCCGTTCGAACTGTGACAAGTCTATTTTTTCACCTACGAGCTTAGGCCCTGTTAGTTTGGTATATTTGGTTTCTATTACACCAGGTTCGGGTTCTATTTGAGGCTTTTTCTCTTCTTTTTTAGCAGCATCTTTGGAAGAGAGGATGGGCTTGCCAGAGAGTAGTTCTCTACTCTTGTTCTTAAGGTCTTTTTCTTGTTTGCTAAGGGGACTTTTGACATCTTTCTTGTCTTTATCCTTGTCCTTATACTTATTTTTGTCTTTATCCTTGTGCTTGTCGGAATGGTTTTCCTCCAGAGCGGGTTCTTTGTGGACTTCTTTTTCTACTTTTTCTACTTTTTCTACTACAGCAGGTGTTTCAGGGGCAGTTTTCTCCTTAGAGGTAGTCTCCTGCTGGGGGGCTACCTCTTGGGGCGTAGCTTTTTTAGGCTGATCCAAGTCAATTTTTCCAACGACTTTGGCGCCTGCAATAGTGGCTTTGGCACGAATGATTTCTTGTTCTTTCTGTGCCTTTTCCTGTCTTTCTTTTTCTAAAAGTTCCTGACGGATAGCCTCTTTTTCCCTACGTTGCTCCTGAGTGATTTCTTTAGAGGTCTCACGACTTTTCTTGTCAGAACCAAACTCTTTTTCAAGGAGAGCAATTAGTTCTGCTGGGATTTTGGTGTTGGGTTTGGGATCTATAGTATGCCCTTTTGATTTGAGAAATTCAACTACTCTATCGGTAGAGATGTTGTATTCTTTTGCTGCTTTATTTAATCTTTTATCCTCGGCCATAAATTTTTCTAAGCTCGTTTTTTTATTTTGTCTGATGTGTGTTGGTTGTGTATTATTTGGTTTTTAGGCTAATTTTCAAATTCTTCCTTGAGAATACGCAATACTTCATGGATTGTTTCAGCTTCCAAATCTACACGTTTTTCTAATTCTTCAGCACTGTATTCCAAGACACTCTTGGCAGTATCAAGGCCTATGCGGCGGAACTCTTCTATTACCCATGGTTCTATATCGTCTTCAAATTCGGAGAGTTCTACGTCTTCTTCGGCGCCTTCACGGAATACATCTATCTCATAACCTGTAAGCAGGCTCGCCAAGCGTATATTGCTTCCTCCCTTACCGATAGCTTTGGAAACTTCCTCGGAGGCCAAGAGAATCTCGGCGCGCTTGGTTTCCTCATTCACTGTGATAGAGGTGATTTTAGCAGGAGCTAAAGCCTTGCTGATAAATAGGTTGATATTGCTTGAATAGCTGATAACATCTATATTCTCATTGCCTAACTCGCGTACGATGCTACGGATACGAGCACCATTCACGCCCACGCAAGCCCCTACAGGGTCTATGCGATCGTCATAAGTATCTACCGCAATTTTAGCTTTCTCCCCTGGAATACGGGCTACCTTTTGGATAGTGATAAGCCCATCGGCAATCTCTGGAATCTCTTGCTCAAAAAGGCGTTCCAAGAATACAGGTGAGGTGCGGGAAAGAATGATAGAGGGCTTATTTCCTTTGAAATCTACCGACTCTATAATCCCCTTAGTGGTTTCTCCTTTCTTGAAGAAGTCCGATGGGATTTGCTTGTCTCTAGGCAAGAGGATCTCATTGCCTTCATCATCAAGCAAGATCACTGTTTTTCCCTTAATATGGTGTATCTCAGCGGTGTATATAGTTCCGATGAGTTCTTTGAATTTCTTATAAACGGTATTGTTGTCATACTCATGTACCTTGGAGATGAGATTCTGTCGCAAGGCCAAGATCGCACGACGGCCGAGCTGACTGATTTTCACCTCTTCGGAAACCTCTTCCCCTACCTCAAAGTCCGATTCTATTTTGAGTGCCTCGCTCAGTGGTATCTCTGCATTGGGATTCTCCACCATACCGTCATCTACAATAATACGGTTGCGCCATATCTCTATGTCACCCTTATCGGGGTTGATGATGATATCAAAGTTCTCATCCGAACCGTATTTTTTCTTCAAAGCAGTCTTGAACACTTCGTCCAAGATGGACATCAGTGCTTCGCGATCTATGAGCTTGTCGTCTCTAAATTCTGAAAAGGATTCTATCAAATCGAGATTATTTTCCATGAGAGTATCTAAAATTTTAATTTTAATTTTGCTTCTTTTATCTCTTCTATAGGCAGAAGAATTTCCTCGGTAACGGTAATTTTCCCTTTTCCTTGTGGTTTGGGCTGGCGCGAGGTGACCTCAAGGGTTACCACTGCATTACTTACTCCTTTAATTACCCCTGTATGGCTTACTGTAGCGGTCTTGACCTCTACCTCGCGACCTATGTTTTTGGTATATTGGCGCTCTAAAACAAGAGGAGCGGAGATACCACAAGAGCTTACTTCTAAGGAAAAATCCTCCTCTTCTCTGTCCAAATTATGCTCAATAGCACGGCTTAAGGCTACACAATCTTCTATACCGACTCCATTATCGCCATCAATAATTACCTTGATGAGGTTGTCCCCACCTACTGAATAGTCAATGAGAAAGAGTGAAGGATTCTCCTCTAACCCCTTGTCAATCAGTTCTTTTACACGTTCTTTTAAGTTCATATAATTATAAAAAAAGAGGACTTATCCGCCCTCTACCTCTTAATTACCAATTCCGAGTGCAAAAATACAACTATTTTATTAAAAAACAAATGTTTATTAAAAAAATAATTTTTTTTGCACCCAAGGCTCATTTTTATTCTTTTTTAGCTCGGAGCATATCTCGTTTCCCTAAAGCACCAGGGAGCTTTTCTACTTTGAAACCAACGGCTTGCATGGCTCGGCGCGCACTCCCTTTGGAGGCGTAGGTAACCAAGATGCCGCCTGTTTTGAGTGCTTGGTACATACGTTCAAAAAGGGTCTCTGTCCATAGCTCTGGTTGTACACTGGCCGAAAAAGCATCAAAGTAGATAAGGTCAAAACGCTCTTGGTCGCAGATTTGCTCAAAGGATTGTAGGCGCTTTTTAAGGGTAAAAGTGGGGGAGAGGGAAACTGTCTCGTCCCATGGGGTGCTGTGTAGTAGCTCGAAGACAGCCTTCTTATCTCCAGCGTGCAATAGTTCAGGATAGTTCAAGCAGGCGACTTCCTCAGCCGTTAGGGGATAGGCCTCCACACCTTCGTAATGAATGGTCTGCTGCTGCCGCTCATGTTCTAAGAACGTAATAAAGGCATTCAGGCCTGTTCCAAGGCCTATTTCAAGCAAAAAAATCTCTTTTCTGGCGAAGAGTTCTAAACCTTGGTGAATGAAAACATGGTAGGCCTCGCCTATAGCGCCTCGCATGGAGTGATAGTGTTCGCCCCATGCTTCTATTTCTAAGGTAGTGGAGCCGTCTTGGGTGTATATGATCTTTCTTTTCATCGGGTAGCGAGTGTTTTTTCAAGAGCTGAAAGGGCGCTTTTGATGGGCTTATCGGCATGGATACGCATATAATCAAGGCCTGCATCACGGAGAATCTGTTCCTTGTGTAGGTCTTCCAAATAGCCCATAGGCTGCTGGTAGATGGGCTTGCTCAGACACTCTATGGCGATGGGCTTGCCTGAAGGGGGCGTCAGTAGTATATCGATCATATAACCTCCGAAAGGCTTATCCTTGCTAAGACTAAGGGTAGGAAATTGTGTAGAAAGTAGCGCGAAAACTTCTTCTTTGAACAGCAATTGTCCTTGGGTAGTGGCTTCTTTCCTCAGGTTGCCATAGAGGGCGAGACTTTGTAATACTTCCCCCATAGCCTGACTATTTCCCTCACTTACCGCTTTGGTATAGGCCAGATAGGCATAGAGTACGGCCTTGCGATTGTTGGCCTGCTCTTGGGCTAAGGCATCGGCATAATTGAGGAATACTGCCTCAGGTATGGAATTGCATACATAGATTTTTTCTTTGGCACGGGTGATGATCACATTGAGTAACTTATAGCCTTTTTGTTGGTTTAAGGGGCCAAAACTCTGGACAAACTTGCCATCTTTCTTCTTTCCATAAGTTACCGAAAGGATAATGATATCTCGTTCGTCTCCCTGTATATTTTCTAAGTTCTTGATAAAGAGTCCTGCTTGTTCTAGTGCGGTGAGTTTCTCGGCAAATTCTTGTTCGGTAGGCTGGTTCCTGAGCCACAATAGCTTCTTTCGGATAAGGTTGCGCTGGGTGATGTTGAAAGTGGCTACCCCTACGGAGGGGTAACTGCCGTCCTCTCTGGGGGTGATTTCTCTGAGAATCTCAATGACCTTGAGTGCCTCGGCTTCGTTGGTATATTCGTGAAAAGTGCCATCTACCTGGTAGAAGTTGATAGGGTTTTCACTCTCAAAACGGGGCAAGGGGCGTAGTTTTCCATTGTAGAAAGCTACATTGGAAAAATCTATCAAGTAAGGGTGTTTGGAACGGTAATGGAAGTCCAAATGATGCTTATCGTACTTGTACTCAAGGGCAAAGTCAAGCAGCGACTCTACCGAGAGCAGGGAGTTTTTCTGGAGGGCTTGGTCTTCCTCGTCTATCTCTTCCTCATCTTGGTAGCCGCCGTCAAAGATCTTACTGAAGTAGTTGCTCGGAGGCATCTGGTGTTCGTCTCCTGCGATGATAACAGTTTTTCCCTTGAGAATAGCAGGGAGGTTGTCTTCCAATTTCAGCTGACTGGCTTCATCAAAAACGACATAGTCAAAGTAGAAGTTCTTTCCTTGGAAAAGGTTACAACAGCTATCGGGGGTGGTGAGTACTATAGGGAAAAAGGTGGTGAATAGGTCTGTATCTTTGCTGGCTATCTGCCTGAGGGATAGGCGGCTGTGCTTTTCACTTCGGCGCTTATTATATAGGTTGGCCACTGTCAGCTCCTTGTGGTTGGTCTCAAAGTTCTTGACGGCTGCTATTTGGGCTTGATCCCAGTATTGAGTAATCATCTGCTGTTGTGAGGAGGCAAAGCGGCGGAGCTTTTCTCTGAAATCCTCATAGGTATTGGCCGAAAAGGCGCTGAGTGTCTCCGATTTTTTGAGCAAGAAAGCCTCATAATAGGCGTATAGGAAAGAGGCTTCCCAGTGGAGTGCTTGGGCTTGTTCCAAGAGTAGCAAACATTGCTTAAGCAAAGCAGAAAGTTCTGCTTCGAAGGCAAACCATTGATAACCTACCTCTAAGGGATTGTTGTGATCGTTTTGGTATTGGTTGTGTTGCTCCAAAGCACTCTCTATATAACGCTTGAAATCAAAGAAAGTCAGCCCCTGAGGGGTAGCGGCTATATAAGCATGCTCCTTTATTTGTTCTTTTAGTTGGCTTAAGGCTCTGGTGAGCGCATGTAGGGTATCGCTGGCAAACTTAGGCTCGTAGAAGTTGGCCACGTCCAAAGAGGCAAAGTCAGCAGCTACTTTTTCCTCGAAGTGGGCGCTGGCTCGGCCAAGTTCCTCTCGGTAGCGAAGAATCTGTTCCTTGTTGGCAAAGAGATTATCGGAAAGGGAAAGCGGGGCAAAATTGGGATGTAAGCTAATCTTCTTAATCTCTTGGCAAAGCCATAATAAGCGTTTTTGCTGAGTGATAGCCTCCTTGCGTTGGCTCATGAAGAGTGCGCTAAGCTTATAGAAAAAGCTTTCGGTACGCTTACGATTGTATTGGTCGGCATCGGCAGGAAGCAGGCTGGTAAGGGCTTCTGTCTCATTTATATAGGTAGTGAGCAGCTGGATTTGCTCAGAGAGTTCTTCCTTGCGCGTATATAGATATTCCCCCCTATACTGCTCATATAGGGAAAGAATCTGTGCCCATTGTTCTTTATAGCTGTTAAAAGAGGCTTCTGTATGATGTGCTGTTTGCTGATAAGGCTTGGCTATGAGTGTCTTAGGGTTGTATAGATAGCCCTCTTTGTAGGGGGCAAAAGGGGTGTAAAGTCGCTGGGCTGGGGCGAGGGTTTCCCTGAGCGCCTCATGTTCCTCATCGGTAAAGCTTAAGGGGAGTCCTTGTAGGGGGAGAGCAGTGCGCTGTGGGGCATACTTGAGCAGTTGTCCCATAAGTTCCGTCCAGTTTTCCCCAGAGAGTAGGGGAGTGAATAGCTCTTTGTGGTGTAGGTTGATGGCTTCTTTTAGCTGCTTTAATCCTCCAATTTGTGTGTCTTTGGCCTCTTGTGGGTAGGGGGGAATTGCCTTTTTGAAAGCGGGGTCGTCCAAGATATTGCGCACAGCATCCACTACCAATTTTCTATC
This sequence comes from uncultured Capnocytophaga sp., assembly GCA_963528845.1. Lineage (GTDB taxonomy): Bacteria > Bacteroidota > Bacteroidia > Flavobacteriales > Flavobacteriaceae > Capnocytophaga. The sequence goes on from CAURXJ010000006.1 coordinate 70,595, forward strand.
GGCTATGCTGTCCTTGATAAGAATGGTGTATTTGCCTAAGCCATGATTCTCTAAGGAGTGGTGTAGTACCTCTAGGGCGGTTTGCTTCTCACAGACGACCAAGACCTTCTGTTGGTTCTCTAAGGCATTGACCAAGATAGCCGTAAGGGTCTGGCTTTTTCCCGTACCAGGGGGGCCTTGTATGAGCAGGTGCGATTGGGTGCGGAGTTGCTCTAGCACTTCCTGCTGAGAAGGGTCGGTAGGAATACTGGTAAAGGTTTGGAAATCCTCTTTAGGCGTACTCTCGCGTGGGGAAAATTGCTCCTTAAGGCTTTGATAATCATTGATGATGTTTTGTTTCTGTACCTCAAAAAGGGAAAAGAGTCCAGCCTTCTCAATCAGCGCATTGCCCTTTTCAGGCAGGAGTGCCTCGTAGGCGACCTTGGTTTTGATAGGGCTTATCTCTGCATAGTTGTTCTCTAAGAAATCAAGGTTCTGTTTGATTTTTAGCTGACTGAGAAGGTCGGTACATATCTGGTAGAGTTCCGCTTTGTCTATCTTGCCGTCTTCGAGCATTTGGTCAGGGATAGGGGCAATGGTAACATGGGAGTCGTTCTGCAAGTGATTGATAAGCACTTCGTTGATATAGATAGGATCGTCCTCGCTGCGGCTAATCTCCCAAGTGTTGAGCTGGGAGGTAGGACGTATTCTCACCGACCAAATAAGTATAGGAGCCACTGTGATCTGCCCATCTGTCAAATCGCGTCTGGCTAAGATAGGAAAACCAAACCCCAACGCATTGACACCTTTTTCCTGAAAGATGGCCTCACTCTGGAAAATGAGATTATCTACCCCATCGGAGAGTTTTTCCAAAAGCTCTGCTCGCTCTTTGTTCTCGTCTTTTTCGGTTGTTTGCTTTTTTGCTCTTACAGCTTCAGCGGTTTCTACTATGGTATAATCGCGCTCATCAATAGCTGTAGAGGGTGTATCGTGCAGGGAGAAGGTGAATTTGAGGTTTTTCACGGTCAGTAAGTCCAAGACAAACCGCTCAGGTAGGCTCTTGAATATAGCTGAAAGTCGCGCTAAATCGAACTTATAGCGCGAGTTGCTCACTACCGCATTGAGGTGCACCCCTCGGCGATTTCCTATTTTTAATTTCTGCTGAAAAAGATCAAATACTTCTTTGCTAAAAGGCTCCATAATAATGACTAATGATTAATGACAAGTGACAAGTGACAGATAACAAAAAACTATCATTAATAGCAATGATAGTTTTTTGAATTATATAAAATGAAAAAATTATTTACTCATATGAGCGATTACCTCAGGAGTGACCCCTACATTGGAGAAGCCGCCATCGTGATAGAGGTTCTGCATGGTAACCTTACGGGTAAGGTCGCTGAAGAGGGTAACAACATAGTTGGCACAGTCATCAGCAGTGGCATTGCCCAGTGGAGACATTAGCTCAGTGTAGGTGATAAAACCATCAAAGCCCTTCACACCTTGTCCAGCAGTGGTAGGAGTAGGGGACTGGGAGATGGTATTGATACGCACATGCTTATCCTTACCATAGAAGTACCCAAAACTACGCGCAATAGACTCCAAGTAAGCCTTGTTGTCGGCCATATCGTTATAGTCAGGGAAAGTACGTTGGGCAGCGATATAAGTAAGTGCTACGATACTACCCCATTCGTTCATTGCATCATTCTTATGGAGGGCTTGGCACACCTTATGGAAAGAAAGCGCCGAAACGTCCCAGCCCTTGGCATAAAAGTCATAGTTAGACTCAGTATAAGGGATATTTTTACGTACATTGACCGACATACCTATGGAGTGTAGTACAAAATCCAGCTTACCACCGAGGATTTCTACCGCTTTGGTAACCAAATTCTGTAAGTCGTCCATATTGGTAGCATCAGCAGGGATTACTTGAGCACCTGTTTTTTCAGCTAATTCATTGATTTTTCCCATGCGCATCGCAATAGGCGCATTGGTAAGGACAAACTGGCCTCCTTCTTCATGTACGCGCTCAGCGGTTTTCCATGCTATGGAGTTCTCATCTAAAGCACCAAAGATGATGCCTCTTTTTCCTTTTAATAAGTTATACATAATATATTGTATTTAATTCTATCGCACAAAAGTAAGGATTTTATTTGAAATAACAAGCGGAAATGAGTGAAAAGTGAAAAATGAATAATGAAAAGTTTCTGCAAAGATACAATTTTTTCTCGTAAATAACAATTGGTCACTTGTCACTAGTCGTTAGTCACTTATCACTAGTCGTTAGTCACTTGTCACTAGTCGTTGATCACTTGTCGTTAGTCATTACTCACTATTTTTTGAGCATTTTCTTAATACTATTGAGTTTCATCAGTGCCTCTATGGGGGTGAGGTTGTCTATATCGGTATGAATGAGCTGTTCCTTGATACTTTCCAAGAGGGGGTCGTCCAATTGGAAGAAACTCAGCTGCATGCCTTCTTTGTTCTTTTTACTCAGTTGCTCCTTGTTGTCTTCTAGCTGATGTGTTTTCTCCAATTTCTCAAGCACTTTTTCTGCTTTTTCTATCACATAGGGGGGCATTCCTGCCATTTTGGCTACATGAATACCGAAACTGTGTTCGCTACCGCCCTCCACGAGCTTGCGCAAAAAGAGAATACTTCCCTTGACTTCCTTGACCGAGACAGAAAAATTCTTGATACGGGCAAACTCGTTTTGCATCTCATTGAGTTCGTGATAGTGAGTGGCAAAAAGGGTCTTGGCATGGGTAGGGTGCTCATGTAGGTACTCGGCTATAGCCCATGCAATAGAGATACCATCATAGGTACTGGTACCACGACCAATCTCGTCCAAGAGGATAAGGCTTCGCTGGGAGAGGTTATTGAGAATCAGAGCGGCCTCATTCATCTCTACCATGAAAGTAGATTCCCCTTGCGAGATATTATCACTGGCGCCTACACGGGTGAATATCTTATCTACAATACCTATCTGTGCTTGCTTGGCAGGGACAAAACTACCTATCTGAGCCAATAGGACGATTAGGGCGGTCTGTCTCAGGAGGGCAGACTTACCACTCATGTTAGGCCCTGTGATCATCATAATCTGTTGGCGCTCATTGTCCAAATAGATATCATTGGCTATATAGGGTTGGGTAGGGGGGAGCTGCTGCTCTATCACAGGATGGCGTGCTTCCTTTAGGTTGATAACTAAGGAATCGTCCAGCTGTGGGAGCGTATATTGGCGCTCTGTAGCCAAAAGAGCAAACCCACAGAGGGTGTCTATCTCTCCTATGGCAATGGCTGTCTGCTGTATAGGAGAGATATAGGCGATGACCTCTTGGATGAGCGAGGCAAAATATTCCTGTTCTAAGGAAGCGATACGCTCCTGAGCATGAAGGATTTTCTCCTCATATTCCTTGAGTTCTTCACTGATGTAGCGTTCGGCATTCACCAAGGTCTGTTTGCGTACCCAGTGAGCAGGCACCTTGTCCTTATGGACATTGCGCACCTCAAAATAGTAACCAAAGACATTATTGCTATCTATCTTCAAGGAAGAGATATGGGTCTGGGCAATCTCTCTCTCTAATAGCTGGTTGAGGTACTCCTTACCAGAATGGGAGAGGTTGCGTAGCTCGTCCAGTTCGGCCGAGAAGCCTGCTCGGATGGTATTGCCTTTTAGGATATTCACGGGGGCATCCTCTTCAAGGGTATGGCCAATTCTCTCACATAATTCCTCTAGGTCACAGATACGCTCAAAAAGTCTCTTGAGGGCAACTTCTTCATTCGGGAGAGTAATTGCTCTTAAGGGAAGTACAGCAAGTAAGGAGTTTTTCAGATAGATAAGCTCTCGTGGAGTGATTTTTCCTGTGGCTATCTTGGAAAGCAAGCGCTCTATATCGCTCACCTTGTGCAGGTGATCCCTTACTTGTTCTCTAAGTTCGGTGTGGGCGACTAAGGCTTGTACCACTTGGTGGCGCTCTTGTATCTGACTAAGGTTTGTTAGTGGTAGGGCAAGCCAACGCCTAAGCATACGGCTACCCATAGGAGTCAGGGTCTTATCAATGACTTCTAAGAGGCCTACACTGCCTGCTTGTCCTCCGCCATATAGTTCCAAGTTTCGTATGGTGAACTTGTCCATCCATACATATTCGTCGTTTATGATAGGGCGAATACTGGTGATATGCTGTAGCTGGTGGTGCTGTGTCTCGGATAGGTAGTGTAGTATAGCCCCTGCACTGATCCAGCCTTGGTGTAGCTGTTCTACGGCAAAGCCCTTTAGAGAATTGGTCTGGAACTGCTTGGTTAGTGCCTCATAGGCAAAATCTTCTTTGTAGACCCAGTCTTCCAAACCGAAGTAGTGCCAACCATTTCCAAAGGCATCTTCTATCTCCTTGCGCTGTTTTTTGGCTATGAGCACCTCATTGGGCTGAAAATTCTGTAGGAGCTTGTCTATACAAGGGATATCCCCTTCAGCTAAGTAGTACTCACCAGTGGAGATGTCCAAGAAAGATACCCCACACAAGGGGGTATGTAGCCAAACGGAGGCTAAGAAATTGTTCTTACGCGTCTGTAGTATGTCGTCACTGAGGGCAACCCCAGGGGTTACTAGCTCCGTAACGCCACGCTTGACGATGGTTTTGGTAAGCTTTGGATCTTCTAATTGGTCGCAGATAGCCACGCGGTAACCAGCCTTGACGAGCTTCGGGAGATAATTGTTCAGAGCATGATAAGGAAAGCCAGCTAAGGAAGTGTCCTCACTGCCATTATTGCGAGAAGTCAGTACGATACCCAACACTTGTGAGGTCTTGACGGCATCCTCCTTGAATGTCTCATAGAAATCGCCTACCCTGAAGAGCAATAAGGCATCAGGATACTTTGCCTTAATCTGGTTATATTGTTTCATCAAGGGGGTTTCTTTGCTCGTCTTTGCCATGTGTTATCGGTTTCGTTTGATACTTCCCAGTGGGTCTTCTAAGCCTTCTTTGGCTTTCTCTACCTCTTGTTTTACTTCATCAATCAGGGAGGTATCTATACCTGATTTCTCTACGCTTTTGTTGATTTCCTCCTTAATCTCTGAGGTGGCATCCCTGAGTTGTCGCATGCCTTTGCCCAAGGTACGAGCGATTTCAGGAATTTTGTTGGTGCCAAAGAGCAGCACCGCCACAAAGAGTACAAATAATAGTTCAGGAGTACTTATAAATAAAGGTATCATTGAGCCATGAAAATTTTCTGCAAATGTACAAAAAATGTACTAAACAACAAAAAACATGTAATTTAAGTTTCGCAAACTCTATAACTTACTGATTTTCAAAACATCCCCCCCTATCCCCCCTCAAGGGGGGAGTTAGTAAGTAGTAGAGGTTCAATAAGTTATAGAAGGAAAGTTTTCCAAGTAGATAAATAAATTAGGCTATTTCAACGCCTTTAAAGCTCCCCCTTTGGAGGGGGGTGGGGGGGAGGTTTTTATAAGCAATTGATTATTAGTTATTTATAATTGTAATAATAGCCTAAAAACGACTTGCGAAACTTAAACATGTGAAATATGTCTGTAGAATATAAATTACACAGTATCAATCTATTACACTTATTTGGATATAATCTAAAACCATATATAAAAGCTCTTTGAGTAATTAATCATTAATCATTAACCATTAATCATTATTTTTCGTATTTTTGCATTTCCAAACCTAAAAATAATGCATCCCGATATAGATTCGTTGCTCACAGCAACGGCCTCTCTTACAGAGACAGAAATACTCGCCCTCCTTACCGAGCGCTATCCCGATAAGGTGGTTTTCTCCACTAGCTTTGGTATGGAGGATCAGGTGATTACCGATTTTATCATGAAAGGACACTTCCCTGTCAAGATCTTTACTCTAGATACAGGGCGCCTTTTCTATGAGACTTATACCACTTGGGAGCTTACCAATGAGTATTACCATACCAAGATTACCCCTTACTATCCCGATGCAAAAGCGATAGAGGAGTATGTACAGGACAATGGTATCAATGCCTTTTACCAGTCCGTTCCCTTGCGACATGCGTGTTGTCATATCCGCAAGGTAGAACCGCTCAAGCGTGCTTTGCAGGGGAATAAAGTATGGATCACAGGACTCCGTGCCGAACAATCACCCCATCGCGAGCAGATGCCCATGGTGGAATGGGACGAAAGTAACCAAATTATTAAAGTGCATTTGCTCCTACACTGGAAAACAGAGCAAGTGTTATCCTTCCTTCGTAGCCATGGTATCCCCTATAACCCATTGCATGACAAGGGTTACCCCAGTATTGGCTGTGCCCCCTGTACACGTGCTGTCAAGGAAGGCGAAGACTTCCGTGCAGGCCGCTGGTGGTGGGAGCACAAGACCAATAAGGAATGTGGGTTGCATGTGCATCAGTAGCCGCTTATTTTTGCTGCTCAATCCAATTCTTCATGGCGTAGAACATCTCGGCTGAGAATACATGTCCCGAAGCAAACGTCTGATAAGAATAATCGATATGTAGCTTCTTGAATAACTCTATGGATTCTTCTGCCCAATCCAAGGAGACAATTTCATTAGAATATCCGTGTAATAGACAGATTTTCAAGTTCTCAAAATTGTTCTTTTGATAGTTAAAGCTCAATAATTTTTTGTCTATGTAACTATTGATAGCCACAACTCTTTGGATTTTCTCAGGATAGGAAAGCGCTAAGGAAAGGCTAAGAATACCTCCTTGGTCAAATCCTATAAGGGTGATCTGTTCTGTGTCAATATTGAACCGATCACAAGCCTGTCCTAAAAAAGTTAGGAGTTTGTGCTGTGCGGCTTGTGCTTGCACTATATCGCACCATTTGGAGGCCCCAAACTCTATAGCATACCAAAAAAACTCAATATCTGATAGCTTGTAGGGAGCTTGTAGGGAGATTACAATATACTCCTGAGGGAGTTCGTTGGCTATGGAGAAGAATTCTTCTTTGTTTTGTCCATAACCATGTAGCATGAAAATGGCGGGAGACTTGCCATTCTCCTGCTCTATAATAGCAGGTCTTACCAAATAGTTTAAAGAGAAACCTTTCATCTTTTGGTAGAAAATGGTAAAATGTTGGTGCACCTATATGTTTGGAGCATATAGGGAAGTGTTTCTAATTTTTGTTAGAGTTTTTTCCTGAAGTTAAACAATAATATATATATACTTTTTGTAGAAGTTGGAGTAGCTTATCTTGAGAACCAGTGACCCCTAGGGGAGATCACCCCCAAGACTTTTCCTTTGACTGTCTCTGAGACAAAGGCACAATTTTTAGAAGAAGATTTGATCGAATCTTTGTCAAATACCCGCTCTCCCTTGTCGGTAAAGAGGGTTATATCTGCTTTCTGGCCTACTGCAATAGGCGATACAGGTAGGGAGAAACGTTTTTTAGCAGCGGTAAGCATCTCCACAGTTTTTTCCACTGAGAAGTGTCTTAGCATGATTCCTAAGGTAGCCTCAAGACCTATGCTTCCGAACTCTGCAAGGTCGAACTCCTTAGCTTTGCATTCTATATCAAGGGGGCAATGGTCAGAAGTTACCATATCTATAACCCCGCTTTCCACTCCTTTGCGAAGGGCTTCTACATGCCGCATATCACGCAATGGGGGAAGTAATTTGTAGTCAGTATTGAAGTTGCCTAAGACTTCATCTGTAAGGTGTAGATTACTCACTGCCACACTACAGCTCACATCTAGGCCTTTAGCTTTGGCTGCGGCTATCAGAGCGACAGATTTTTCAGTAGAGATTGTCGGAATGTGTAATCGTCCACCAGCATATTCGAGGATGGAGAGGTCTCTCTCCACAATAATTTCTTCAGCAAGTGCGGGTATTCCCTTTAGTCCCAATCGGGTAGAAGCTATATGTTCATTCACTACTCCCTTGCCCATGATAGAGCGGTCGCAAGGAAAAGAAATCACCATACCACTAAAAGGCGCTGTGTATTGCAAGGCAATCTTTAGCAGATTGGCCTGCGGAATATACCGCTTATAATCTCCAAAAGCCACTGCCCCTGCACTTTGCATATCGTACAACTCGGCTAGGTATTCTCCCTTGCTCTCAGTGGTGAGAGCACCTATAGGGAAAATCTCTGTAATGGCTCCTTGGGTAGCACGTTTTAGAAAGCCTACTTGGCTTCGGCTCTCTGTAATAGGGTGTGTGTTAGGATTGAGCATCACCTGCGTAAAGCCACTCTCACAAGCTACCTTTGCGCCATGGGCTAAAGTCTCTCGCTCCTCATACCCTGGTTCTCCAAAACTCACACTGCTATCAGCCCATCCTTGTGAAATGTAACAATTCTCTAACACTTCATCGGCATCTTGGCAAGTGATTTCAGAGCTAATTTGTTTGATGTTTCCATCTTCTATCAAGACATCTTGGGTTTGTCCATGGTAGGAACTGTCCGTGTCTATGATAGTTGCATGTCTTAACAAAGTTTTCATAATTCCCTTTATCTTCACCACAAAGATAATCATTAAATTTTAAATAGCAAACGTTTTTGCCATTTTTTTTGTGTTAAAGTTTCAGAAGTAACGAGAAAGCTATCTTATAGGAGAAACAAGTCTTTTTTATTAATATTAATTATTAGACAAGAATGTTAAAATATCCTGTAGATAGATGCTATAATTGATTTTATTTATTAGAAATAAAGTAAAATAGTTAAAAATAAATTTATTTCGCAACTATTTGTTATATCGGAAAAAACTCGTAATTTTGTCGCAGTCTAAATAAAAAGTATTTAACAAATGATTTTACACAAAAATCTCTTACTATTTATTGTGCTTTTGTTGAGCGTGAGCCTTCAGGCACAATATAAGATCAAGGGTAAGATCCTTGATGAAAACAAGTTACCTATCACCCAAGCGACTGTCAAATCGGTAACTACAGGAGAGAGTACCCTTACCGATGAGAAGGGAAACTATTCTCTTATCACCTCCGATGAGCATCCTTCTCTTCAAGTAAGCAAGGAGGGCTACGCACCTTTGGAGTTTCCAGTAGTCCTACAGGACAATGAAAATAGGGTTACCTATGTGGAGACAACCCTTCGTCGCAATGCGGAAGAGACACTCGCGGGGGTTGTAGAGTTACAGCCTGTGGTGATCTCAGACAACCCAAGCCTTGTAGCCAACTCGGTGGGATTGGCTAAGGTAAAACTTGACAAAGTGGCAGGAGGTACCAACTTGGCCGACCTAAGAAACCTAAACATACAGCGTTCCCAAACCCTCAAGGACGCCCTTCAGCGCGAACCTGGGATTATTATCCAAGATTTCTTCGGGGGTAATGATCAACCGCGTCTTAATATCCGTGGTTCAGGTATCCAAAGTAATCCACAATCACGTGGGGTGGCGCTCTCCCAAGATGGTATTCCGATCAACTTTGCCGATGGTTCTTATATAATAGGTGTATTAGAACCCCAAGTGAGCAACCTCGTGGAAATCTATCGTGGTGCCAATGCGCTCGAACATGGAGGCGCTACCCTCGGTGGGGCTATGAACTTTGTTACCAAGAATGGCTACAACGCTTCTCCCCTAAGTGTGAAAATGGAAGCTGGTAGCTTTAACTACTTCAATAGTACGATTTCCTCTGGCTTCTCCGCTGGTCGCAATGACCTCTTTGTAGCTTCGTCTTATAACCATAGCGATGGCTATCGTACCTATAATAGCTCTAAGCGCTTCAATGCTTTGCTTAACGTAGGGCGCAAGTTTACCGATAAGTTCGAGGCACGTCTCTATGCCTCCTTCACTGATCTTTATTTTGATATTCCAGGCCCCCTTACCCGTTACCAGATGGAGAGTGATCGCAAGCAAATCAACAAAGCACCTAAGACAACTTTCCCATATGCCTTTGGCCCTAATGTGGTACGCGACAAGCCTAACCGAAGCAGTAAAATCGCTCGCTTTGGTACCAAGTTGGCTTATCAGATCAATGCCAATAACCTTATCTTAGCTACCCTTTATTACCAATATGCCGATGATGCCTTTACCTATCCTATCGCCAACGGGGTACGTCAGGACTTCAATAATGACTATGGGGTACGTCTCTCTTATACCAATACCACTGAGAAAAACGATTTCACTCTTGGCTTGCAGTACAGCCAAGGCCTTATGCACCAATCCCGCTTCCACAACGATCGCGGTAATTTCGGTGCCCTCTTTGCCAAACAAGATCTTACAGCCAACCATGCCATAGCTTATGTATCTGATACATACAAGATTACCCCTTCCCTCTTGGCCAATGTAAGTGTACAAGGTAGCTACGATACCCGTAAGGTAGAGGACAAGTTCACAGGCGCTAAGCGTCCATTCCTCTTTGTGGCACCTAATGGCTTGCAAGCTCGTGCTTTACCTAACCCCAATGCAGCTACTCCTGTAACAGGTGATTTCTCTTACAATGCAATCAATCCTAAAGTAGGGATGATCTATAAATTTACTGACCGAGCACAAGTTTTTGCCAACTTCTCTCGTAGCTACGAACCACCTACCTTCTTAGAAATTGTACGCTTGACTGGTAGTGCTACACCTAACTCTAATCGCCCTCCAGTACCGCCCGTTGTCTATAGCAATAGCTCCAATGTCAATTCAGGCCCTACCACCATTACCATCTCTGATCTTAAGGCTCAGCAGGCCTCCACTGTGGAGCTCGGTACCAAAGGAAATTTAGGACGGGCTTTTGTATGGAATGTAAGTGCTTACCACTCTTGGGTAAAAGATGAAATCTTCACCATAGCCGACGGTAGTGTAGGGGTAGGAGGTAATACCGTCAATACGCCTTATGCTACTATCCACAGAGGGTTGGAGGCTGGTTTGCAATCTACTTTCCTTACTCATATATTCTCTGCCAAAGAAGATACTTTCACCCTTTCTGTCAATTATAATTATAGTGACTTCTACTTTGATGGAGGAGAGCTTAAGGGCAACCAAATTGCGGGTATTCCTACCCATTACCTCTTTACAGCCCTCACCTATAAGCACCCTATAGGAATCTTTGCTGAAGTAAACCTCGAATCACTTCCAGTAAAGACCCCTATTGACCATAAAAATACGCTATACCAAGACCCTTACAGCCTTGTAGGGGCACGCTTGGGTTACAAAAAAGGACAATGGACTTTCTTCTTGCAAGGCAACAACTTAGCTGATAAGGTGTATGCCTCCAGCTATTTGGTACAAGCAGAAGTTACCGCACCACCTATGCGCCTTAACCCTGCGGCTACTCCCGATGATAAAACCAACTTTATCCCAGGGGTAGGAAGAAACATCATAGGCGGTCTCTCCTTTACTTGGTAGTGGTTCTTTTTCACATCTTTCATAGAACTTTGTCAGCGCAAAAACGCTGGCAAAGTTTTTTTGTCTAATAGAATTAAAAATAGTATCTTTGCACGCCGATAGCAAGTATTATGAAACTAACTACACTCTTGGAAACAAAAGGGATAGACCCACAGCCACTACAGGATTTCAAACCTCATGGGGGCGTTATTCTCATGGACTACAACGAGCGTGAGGTAATCCTTGAGTGGATAACACAATGTAACCTTGGCTTTGAGCTACTGCCCTTGTTCTCCAACCAAGAGAGTGATTGTGTGGCTATCTATACTACGGGCTTTCTAAAGGGTAAAGTGGTAATTGTAAGGCACGATGAGGCAGTATTTGCACCTCAGTTTAGGAGTTTGGACTCGTTCCTAAAGGCTTACGAAAAGGCAGCTATGCAGGCCGACTTCTACGATTGGGAGGATATAGAAGTATATGACTATGACTATCCTATAACAGAGGAAAAGCAGGCGGAGCCAGCTATATGGCAGGACTGTTGGCAGCATATAAAAGCCAATAATTTTACCTCCGATGTACAAAAGGAGACTATACAAATCATGGCCATTTGTCTCACCCCGCCTTCCCAGTTAGATACTTTATTACCCTTCATACAAAAAGAATTTGCTCTTAAAGAAAATATGTCAGTGGTAGCTTATGCTATAGATGTGTTAGGCATTACCCATCAGTATGAGCCTGCTAAACCTTTGATAGCAGAACTGCTTAAGACAAGGCGATTTGCTGCCTATTACAGGCGAGGGGAGTTGTACCGTGGAGAGTTTGAAGTAAAAGAGACTTTTATAAGGAAAATCATGTGCCCACTGCTTAGGGTGATTAATGTTCCTTTTATGTTGTTGAGTCTTTTTTTTGTGGAACTCAAAGATAGATTTAAAAATAAAAACGTTAAAAAATAATATCTGATGAAAAAATATACCGATACAGGCAAAAAGGACACCCGAAGTGGTTTCGGTGCAGGACTTGCCGAACTGGGACGTAAGAATCCTAATGTAGTGGCGCTTTGTGCCGACCTCATTGGCTCACTCAAAATGGAGAAATTCCAAGAGGAAAATCCTACTCGCTTTTTCCAAGTGGGCATTGCCGAAGCCAATATGATGGGTATCGCCGCTGGCCTTACCATAGGGGGAAAGATTCCTTTTACAGGTACTTTTGCCGCCTTCTCCACAGGACGTGTATATGACCAAATACGCCAGTCTATCGCGTATTCCAATAAGAATGTAAAGGTGTGTGCCTCCCACGCAGGATTGACCCTTGGTGAGGATGGTGCTACCCACCAAATATTAGAGGACATAGGGCTGATGAAGATGTTGCCCAATATGGTGGTCATCAACCCTTGTGATTATAACCAAACCAAGGCAGCTACCCTTGCCATAGCTGACTATGTAGGGCCTGTGTACTTGCGTTTTGGCCGTCCTGCGGTGCCTAATTTTACTCCAGAAAACCAAACCTTTGAGATAGGTAAAGGGATTTTGCTCAACGAAGGTACCGATGTGACCCTCATCGCCACAGGTCACCTTGTATGGGAAGCCCTCCTAGCTTGTGAAGTCTTAGAACAAAGAGGTATTTCGGCCGAGGTGATTGATATTCACACTATTAAGCCTTTGGACGAAGAGATGATACTTGCTTCTGCTCGCAAGACTAAAGCGGTGGTAACTTGTGAAGAGCATAACTATTACGGTGGCTTAGGTGAGAGCGTAGCACGTGTATTGGCACAGCACTACCCTGTACCACAAGAGTTTGTAGCGGTTGATGATACCTTCGGAGAAAGTGGTACCCCTGCCCAGCTCATGCAGAAGTATGGGCTAGACAAGGACGGTATACTTAAAGCAGTAGAAAAGGTGCTTAAAAGAAAATAAGATGCTCAGAGAACAACTCCAACAACTCTTTCCTGACCATAAGGAGGAAGTACTCCCCGAAGAACCTACTTCCAATATTTGGCTACAGGACGAACCTCTCTTGTGCAAATACGAAAAGCGCAATGGCAAGCCTATCACTCTGATAGAGGGCTATACAGGTGCCGATGCGGACTTCAAAGTATTGGCCAAGGAACTCAAAACCCGCTTAGGGGTAGGAGGAACCGTGAAAGAGGAAAAGATCATCATCCAAGGGGATTACCGTGATAAGATTATGGAATTTCTCAAGGAAAAAGGCTTTAAAGTAAAAAGAGTAGGGGGGTAAAGTCTCAAAAATAGATAAAATGAAGAAATTTGTAATTGGCAGGCTCAAGAGTATGGGCTATGCCCTACAAGGGTTTTGGCTGCTCATTCGCACCGAAGACGCCATTATTACCCATAGTATAGGTTGTTTGTTATTTGCAGGATTGGGGTTGTATTTTCAGATTACCCCCGACCAATGGATGTTCCAGCTCTTAGCTTTTGGAACGCTCTTGGCTGTAGAAGGGCTTAATACAGGCCTAGAAAAGCTCTGCGACTTTGTCCATCCCGACTTTCATAAAAAAATAGGGGAGATTAAGGACATTGCCGCAGGAGCCGTTACCATGATATTCCTCGCTGTGGCAGCAGTATTAGCGTTTATTTATATACCATACCTGATATAATGATTAATGATTAGTCACTTGTAATTTGTCACTAGTCACTAGTACTGCTGCTTCCAATGATTTTTTGTATTGGGAGATTCCCTCTTGTATCTCTTTGTGAGCAACCCCCAAGATCTGGGCGGCGAGAATCCCTGCATTCTTAGCCCCGTTCAGGGCAACAGTGGCCACAGGTACTCCCGCAGGCATCTGTAGGATAGAAAGCACAGAATCCCAACCATCTATGGAGTTGCGGCTCTTGATAGGTACCCCAATCACAGGTAGCGGACTTACAGCCGCAAGCATACCAGGGAGGTGTGCCGCACCTCCTGCTCCTGCAATAATCACATCTATCCCCTCCAAATGAGCATTTTTTCCAAAGGAAATCAGCTTCTCAGGGGTGCGATGGGCTGAGACTATATCCACTAACACAGGGATTTGCATCTCTTTTAAGAAGTCTATGGCTTCTTGCATAACGGGAAGGTCGCTCTGACTTCCCATAACTACAGCTACTTTCATTACTATGAAGAATTAAAACAGAAAGCAAAGATACAAAATTAATGATTAATAAGATAATGATTAATGATTAATTTAACTAATGAGTCAATGAGTCAATGAGCCAATGAGCCAATGAGTCAATGAGCAAATCGGCAAATTGACAAATCGGCAAATCGGCAAATTGACAAATCAACTAATTAAATTTATGACAGAAGGAAATTTCACCGATTACGTAAAAGTATATGTTCGTTCAGGCAATGGGGGCAAAGGCTCCACTCACTTACATAGGGAAAAATTCGTAGAGAAGGGCGGCCCTGATGGGGGCGATGGAGGTCGCGGAGGCGACATTATTATCCGAGGTAATAAAAACCTATGGACACTCATCAACTTTAAGTTCCAGCAGCACTTCCGTGCCGAGCATGGGGGCGATGGCGGTGCCAATCGCAGTACAGGGGCGGACGGAAAGAGTGTCTACTTGGAAGTGCCCTTAGGAACTATTGTCAAGGATGCCCTCACCGATGAAGTACTTTTTGAAATTACCCAGGACAAAGAGGAAAAAGTAGTTCTCAAGGGGGGCAAGGGCGGACTGGGCAACTGGCACTTCCGTACGGCAACCAACCAGACCCCTCGCTATGCCCAACCTGGTATACAAGGGGAGGAGAGAGAACTGCTCTTAGAACTGAAAGTCTTGGCCGATGTGGGCCTTGTAGGCTTCCCCAATGCGGGCAAGTCCACTCTACTCTCAGTGCTTACCTCAGCCAAACCCAAAATAGCTGACTATCCTTTTACAACCCTAAAACCTAACTTAGGTATCGTTCAATATCGTGATTTCCAGTCTTTTGTCATAGCTGATATTCCAGGGATTATAGAGGGAGCCTCCGAGGGAAAAGGCTTAGGCCACTATTTCCTACGCCATATAGAGCGCAATTCAGTGCTCCTCTTCCTCGTTCCTGCCGATAGTCCTAATATAGTGGAGGAATACCACGTCCTTCTGCGAGAGTTGGAACGCTATAACCCTGAGCTATTGGATAAGCAACGAATCTTAGCCATTTCCAAGACAGACCTCCTAGACGAAGAACTCAAAGAGATGATCGACACCGAGCTTAAAACAGCCAATTTACACCTGCCTTATTGCTTTATTTCCTCCGTCGCAGAACAAGGAATTTCCGCCCTCAAAGATAGATTATGGCAAGCACTTCAATAATTAATATAAATTATATTATAAAATAATCGTTTATTCCATATAAATACTTAAATATAAAAATAAAAATAACATTTAATTAACGTGTTAAAATATAGCCAATTTATTTTTTTCCTTTAATTTTGCACCACTTAAATCTTAAATATAATAGGCTAAATGAAACGAGCCATAGTTGACTACAAAAAACTAACTAAAGACATCTTAGCCCTGCTGGTGGAGAAGTATCCAGAGGGCTATCAGGATCGAGATGTTATCCGATTCAAGAATGCTAAAAACGAGACAGTAGAAGCCCTTGAGGTGCGTACTGAAGACACCATTTACTTGGTGAAGGTAAGTACCCGTTTGGCCTCTACCATGGAACGTTATGACGAAGATGATGATGACTATTACTATGGAGAGGGTATACAGGCAGACACCTTGGAAATGACCAAAGAGGACGAACTCGCCCTTAAGCGCAAAAAGGATATTTCCAAGACTTCTTCTCGCGTAGAAGAAGATGACGACGATGATTATGAGGATGACGAGGATGATGATTATGATGATGACGATGAGGACGAGGATGATAACGATGACGATGAGGAGGATGAAGATGATGAAGACGAAGACGATGAGGACGAAGATTAAATATTTTTAAAAAAAGTTGTGTGTGAAAAATATTTATAGTATCTTTGCCCCCGATTTTAAAATACATAATAATCATTAAATAATATTGGAATGTATCTAACAAAAGAAACCAAAGCAGAAATTTTTAAACAACACGGTGGCAGCGAGAAAAATACTGGCTCAGCTGAGGGACAAATAGCCCTTTTCACCTTTCGTATCAATCACTTAACAGAGCACTTGCGTGCTAATCGAAAAGATTACAATACAGAGCGCTCTCTTGTAAGACTCGTAGGTAAGCGCAGAAGCCTACTGGACTATCTCAAAGAAAAAGATATCGAGAGATACCGTGCTATTATTAAGGAATTAGGCATCCGAAAATAATTTTGTTATCAAACAAAAGGGGCTTTATGCCCCTTTTGTTCTATATAAAAGGCCATAAGATAGTAGTTTTTCATTGGAAATAAACACAAAACACACAACACTATTTGTTTCATTTTTAATAAAAAACTTTTATGATTCCAGAAGTAAAAAAAGAAATTATTGCTCTTGGTGATGGACGTACTATTTCCATAGAAACGGGCAAACTCGCCAAGCAGGCAGATGGTGCTGTGGTGGTACAAATGGGCAACGCTATGCTCCTGGCTACCGTCGTGGCCAACAAAAAAGCTGGCGAAGGAGTGGATTTCCTTCCTCTAACAGTGGATTACCGTGAAAAATTTGCCGCTGCTGGACGCTTCCCCGGTGGCTTCTTCAAGCGTGAAGCACGCCCAAGTGATCAGGAAATCCTCACTATGCGTTTGGTAGATAGGGTATTGCGCCCGCTCTTCCCTAAGGAATATTATTGTGAGGTACAGGTGATGATTCAGCTGATGTCTCATGATGAGAATGTAATGCCCGATGCCTTGGCTGGATTGGCTGCTTCGGCTTGTTTGGCAGTATCGGATATTCCTTTTGATGGCCCTATTTCCGAGGTACGTGTAGGACGTATCAACGGAGCGTTCATCATCAACCCTAGTGCACAGCAATTGGCAGAATCCGATATGGATATCATGGTAGGAGCTTCTAAGGAGTTTGTAGCTATGGTGGAAGGGGAGATGGACGAAGTATCTGAAAAGGATATGGCCGACGCTATCCACTTTGCCCATGAAGCGATCAAGGTACAGATAGAAGCCCAAGAACGCCTCCGCGCTCAGGTAGGTAAAACCATACGCGCCTACGAAGTGCCTCAAGAAAACGAAGAAGTAGCTAAGAAAATATATGACTTCTGCTATGACAAATGTTATGCCATAGCTAAGGAAAATACGACCAAACATGAGCGTAGCGATAAGTTTGACGCCGTAAAAGAGGCCTGCAAAGCGCTCTTTACTGAAGAGGAATTAGAGGAATATGAGCCTTTGGTAAGCAAGTACTTCTCTAAAGCTCAAAAGGAAGCGGTACGCAACTTGATTCTCAACGAAGACCTCCGTTTGGATGGTAGAAATACCAAACAAATACGCCCTATATGGTGCGAAGTAGGTTATTTGCCTTCTCCTCATGGATCGGCTATCTTCACCCGTGGAGAAACACAATCCCTCACTACCGTTACCTTGGGTACTTCTCGTGAGGCCAATGTGATAGATATTCCTTCCGAGCAAGGAGAAGAACGCTTCTACCTACATTATAACTTCCCTCCTTTCTCCACTGGTGAAGCACGTCCGCTTAGAGGGACTTCTCGCCGTGAGGTAGGACATGGAAACCTCGCTCAGCGTGCCCTCAAGCGCATGATTCCAGAAGATTGTCCTTATACAGTACGTGTGGTGTCTGAGATATTGGAGTCCAACGGTTCCTCATCTATGGCCACTGTATGTGCAGGTACCTTAGCCCTTATGGATGCAGGTATCCAGATGAAAAAGCCTGTTTCAGGAATTGCCATGGGACTCATCACCGACGGAGATAAGTATGCCGTACTTTCCGACATCTTGGGCGACGAAGACCACTTGGGCGATATGGACTTCAAGGTAACAGGTACCAAGGACGGTATTACTGCTTGCCAAATGGATATCAAGATTAAAGGACTTACCTACGAAATCCTTGAAAAAGCCTTGGAGCAAGCCCGCGAAGGTCGTATGCACATCTTGGGCAAAATCACCGAAACGATAGCCCAGCCAAACCCAACCGTGAAGCCGCATGCGCCTAAGATTGTACGTCTTGAAATGCCTAAGGAATACATCGGTGCTTTCATTGGTACAGGTGGTAAGAATATCCAAGACCTACAAGCCCGCACCAAGACTACCATTGTGGTAGAAGAAGTAGGCGAATTAGGTATTGTAGAAATCCTCGGTACCGATGCCGATGGTATCCAAGAAGCGGTAGATGCCGTATATCATGTATCTTTTGAACCTGTAGAGGGCGAGATATACAAGGTACGTGTAGCCCGCTTGGTGGATTTCGGTGCTTTTGTAGAGTTTGTTCCAGGCAAGGACTCCCTCCTACACGTTTCTGAAATAGCTTGGGAGCGCGTAGAGAACCCTGCCGATGTACTCAAGGAAGGGGATATAATAGAGGTAAAATACCTCGGTATAGACCCTAAGACCAAGAAGACCCGTGTCTCTCGCAAGGCACTCCTTCCACGTCCTGAAAACCTTGAAAAGCGTGAAAGACCTCATGACAAGGAAAAGTCTCGCGATAAAGAAAAATCTTCCGACAAGGAAAGAAAGGACAAACCCCACTTCAAAAAAGACAAGAAATAGCCTTTTAAGTGAATAATTAATAGTGAAAAGTGAAGAATTACCCCACGTGATTCTTCACTTTTTCATTATCCTAACTTCTAATCCCTGACCCCTAACCCCTAACTTGGTATAATTTTTGCACTTACTGTTAGGAAATAATTTGTACCTTTGTACTCAAAACTCAAAACTCAGAACTCAAAACTAACACTTATGCCATACACCATTACCGTACTCAATGACAGCCCCCAGGCCTTAGCCTATGTAAAGGAGGCAGAAACCCTTGATTTTGTAAAGGTTACAAAAATCAAGGAAACTAAGAAAAAGACAGCTACCAAAGCAAAGGTAACACCTGCCCCCGAACTATTGGAAGAAGATGAAAATGGAATACCTCTTAAGTATAAAGAGGAGATACTGGCGCTTTCTCAAAAAACAAAGAAAGCAGCAACTAAACGATTTTATGAGAAAAGGGCTGAAAAAAGTATATCATGATAGTCATTACAGATACTAATATCTTTTATAGTGCCTTAGCTGCACCTCATGGTGAGATAGCAAAAATACTATCAGAAAGAAAAAATATACAATTTTTAGTTCCTGATTATCTTTTAGAAGAAATTGAAGAACATTTGCCAGATATAGCAAAGATTACTAAGAAAACACAAAAACAGATAAAAACAAAATTCTATAATATTTTAAAAGAGTTTGTTATTCTTACTTCTAAGGATATAACGGAGGCAAACCTGTTAAAAGCAGAAAAAATAACTAAAGATATAGATGTAGACGATATTCCTTTCATTGCCTTTCATTTACAATACAAACATAAAATATGGTCATTAGACAAGAAACTTATTTCAGGTCTGACAGAAAAAGGTTACCGACATTTCTTTATTTCTACCAATGAAGTAAGAAAATACCTTTACAAGAAGAAAAATTAATTACAAAAAATTTTGTTTATTAAAAAAATTATTTGTAATTTTGCCCTATCAATTAGGTTAATTCTAAGCAAATGAAAAACAGTGTTTTTATAGCACAAAACGATAGGGTCCAAGCAAGCAAGCAAGCAAGCAAGCAAGCCAGCCCTTGTTATGCACTGTAACTAACATAGCTCACGCACGCGCGTATAACAAAATTTTTGACATAAGCAAACCTGCTTACGAAATTTTTTCGTGAGTAGGTTTGCTTTTTTTATTTAAGAAATAACAAAAAATAGATATTTAGGAATGAAAAGAATTTTTTTGACAATAGTAGCAGTGCTGGGAGTATTGGCTATTAGCAGTTGTGGGAAAAATGATGATAATCCCAAGAAGAATGATAATATAAATAATGGAGGGGGAAATAATACTATCCCAAATACAGAAGAAACACAAACTATTCCTTCAAGTTATTATGTAGTAAGTCCCGATGGAAAAACTCTAATGCAATGGTTTAATACAGAGGCAACAAGTATTGATATGCAAAAAGATAAAGTGCTAAGTAAAGTTACTAGAATTACAGCTTCTTTTGGTGGCTGCAAGAAGCTGACTTCTATTGTTTTACCTGAATCTTTAGAAAGTTTGAAAGAATACACCTTTTCAAATTGTGAAAGCTTAACCTCTATTACAATACCAAAACAAATTACAGAAATTAAAGAGTATACCTTCTTGAATTGTAAATCACTAGCATCAATAGAATTATCAACTAACACAACAAGTATTGGTGAAGAGGCTTTCTTAGGAGCAGGATTGACTTCTATTACAATTCCTAATAGTGTAACTTCTATTGGGCACTCTGCTTTTTATAATTGTAAAAAATTAAAAACAGTTATTCTTCCTGCGAATATAGAAAATTTAGAGCATAGTATTTTTTGGGACTGTATATCTTTATCTTCTATTACTATTCCCAATAAAGTAAAAACAATAGGAAATACAGCCTTTTATAATACAGGATTAACTTCAGTTATTATTCCTGAGGGTGTGCAAAAAATAGGGATGGGTGCTTTTGGATTTTGTAAAAAACTGACTACAGCTACTATTCCTAAGGGGGTGAGAAATGATAAAGAAATATTAGGAGCTATTTTTCTAGATTGTGAAGCATTTGAGACGCTTTATTTAGGTTCTTTTCTTCCTAATCATGAAGATAGTGTAAAAAAAGTTGTTTTAATGGATGGGATTACTTACATTCCAACAGAGGCTTTCTATGGTTGGGAATCCTTAGAATCTATCTCTATTCCAAAAGGAGTAACAAATATAGGAAAGAATGCTTTTAAAAACTGTAAATCTTTAAAAACAGTTACTATTCCTGAGGGGGTAAAGAGAATAGGAGCAGGTGCTTTCAGCTATTGTGAAAATTTAATTACAGCTACTATTCCGAAGGGAGTTAATAATGAGAAAGAAACTTTGGGATCAATCTTTTATGGTTGTAAAAATTTTCAAACACTTTACTTAAATTCTTTTCTTCCAAACAATGAAGGAAATGTTAGGAAAGTAGTGTTACCAGAAGATATTACCTATATACCCAAAGAGGCTTTCAATCTTTGGTCTTCTTTAACGACAATCTCTATTCCCAGAAGGGTAAATAGAATAGGAGAAAAAGCTTTTCAAGGATGTTGGAAATTAACATCTATTACACTAGAAGCAGAAACCCCTCCTGTATTGGAAAATGAATCTTTACCTTACATTATTCAAGATATCTATGTTCCAAAGAGAAGTTTGCAAGCATATAAAGAATCCGCTAGTTGGGAAAAATATGCAAATAAGATCAAAGCAAGACTATAATTAAAATCTATAATAAAATAAATTTATAAAAAATGAGAAAAATATTATCAATTCTGACATTGGGTCTGTTAAGTGCTTCTATTTCAGCACAAGAAAATAAATATGAGTTGAACATTGAGACTAATGGATTTAGTTATTTATCAACTCCAATTATTTATCCTAATATAGTGTATAATCCACAAATTTTCTATTATATGGAATTTAAAGTGGTTAATAAAACTAATGAACCTTTGGTAGATGTGAATATTGTGGATTCTAAATCAACATTTGTAGTTGTTGAGTATGACAAAGAATACAAATTAACACCTATTACAACCCCTACTCTATATAAGAAAGTGAATTTGCAATTAAAAAATTATTGGATTGCTTCATTTCAGGATGCCTGGAAGCCTAATGATACACTTACTTATAAAATAATCTTTGCAAAAGAAATCACAGAGGCTAATAAAGGAGAGCTTTTAGAAAGGAACTTAGAGATTGGGCACTTACAGTATCCTCCTAAAAGAGCAGAATTGTATATAAATATTACTGCTAAAGGAATATATGGAGATATACACAAGCAGTCTTTTAAAGCAGATCTAAAAGATGTTTGGAATAACTCAGTTCCTAAGATACAGGAATATTATGATAATATAAAGAAAGAAGAAGCTGCCAAAAAAGCTGAGTCAGAAGCAAAGAAAGCACAGCAAAAAAAACAAGAAAATAGCTCTGGAGGAGGTATATTTGGAAAAGTATTAGATCTTCTATAATTTAATTTTTGAGTTCACAGTTAATAGAGTGTTTTATGGAAAAGTTAGAATATATGCCAACGGAATGTAAAGAATCTGAAGATTTTAAAATACGTTATTATCTTGAGCAAAAAGGAGATAAAATGCTCTTTATTGTAGGACTAAATCCTAGTTATGTTAATATGGATAAGCCTGATAGTACTATGAAGAAAATCCTTGGTTTTATGAAAAAGGAAGGATATAATGGTTTCGTTATGCTTAATCTATATGCCCAACGTGGAGCTTTTCCTAAGGAACAGGATAAAACAGAGCATCAAAAAGTTTTGAATTATATCAAGATCCTATTAAGTAAATATCCAGAGCTAAATGTATTATTGGCTTTTGGAAATAATATTACTTATAGAGATTATTTAGGGAGAAATTTATTAGATATCTTGGAGACTTTAGGAAATAAAAAATATTTCCAAATAGGTGAGCTTACTAAAGAAGGATATCCTCGTCATCCTTCAAGAGCTAAGTATGAAGATTTCCAACTTTGTGATATAGAAAAATTAAAAGAAAAAGTAACTAAGAGCTAATAGTATAGGCTGCCTCATAAGCAGCCTATTTTCATTACAATCTTCTTTTATACAAGAGTTTTTCACTTTTCACTTTTCATTTTTCACTTTAAAAGTTCCCTTACTTCCCTTACTGTTTCTTCAGTAAATAGGGCTTCCAAGTTTTTCCAAATACTATGATAGCCATAGGGGCCTTGGAGCATTTCTTTTTTAGCCGCGGCAATACTCCAGCCGTGGTAGATAATGCGATACATAGCAACCATAATCCCCGTGCGATCAGCACCATGGTAGCAATGGATAAGTACCGCCCCTTGCTGTTGTGCCTTGCGAATACGCTGGAGCACTTGAGCAATGTCCTTGGGGGTGATACGCCAAGTAAGTAATGGGTGGTTGATAAGGGTAATCCCATCGGTGGGGAGGAATACCTTTCTATCCTTGGAACGAGTAAAATATCGTAGGTTGATAATGGTCTTGATAGGCGTACGCTTAATGACCTCCTTATCAGCCTTAACTAACTGTTCGCTGCGATACAGCAAACTATCTACTTGATATAGATTTGCCTGAGAATGCACGACAGTAGCAGGGGTCTGTCCCCATAAGGGTAATAAAGGAAGTAAAAAAAGTAATAAGAATGTTTTCAATGGTTGGTTTTTATAGAATGTGTCCTGCAAAAGTACGAATTAATTTGCTAATTGACAAATTAGCAAATTTGCTAATTAATTCGTATTTTTGCGCTTTGATAAACAAACATCATTATGACTAAGAGCGTACGGGTGCGCTTTGCACCCAGTCCTACAGGACCGTTACATATAGGGGGGCTACGTACTGCCCTCTTTAACTATTTATTTGCTAAAAAACATGGGGGAGATTTCCTCTTGCGTATTGAGGATACTGACCAAGTGCGTTATGTGGAAGGGGCAGAAGCCTATATCATGGAAGCCCTTCAGTGGTGCGGCATCACCTATGACGAAGGGGTGGGCAAGGAGGGTGGCCCTCATGCCCCTTATCGCCAGAGCGAACGCAAGGCAATATATGCCGAGTATGCCCAGCTGCTTTTGGACAAGGGTGAGGCTTACTATGCCTTTGATACAGCGGAAGAATTGGATGCGCAGCGCAAAGACTATGAAGCACGCGGGGAGACCTTTATCTACAATTGGCATAACCGCGAAAAGCTCAATAACTCCTTTTCTCTTTCCCCCGAAGAAGTGAAAAAACGTATAGCAGAAGGCGTGCCTTATGTAGTGCGCTTTAAGATGCCACAGGAAACCCTTACCCTACATGACCTGATTCGTGGAGAGGTAGTGGTGGATACCAAGCTCTTGGACGACAAGGTGCTCTTCAAGTCCGACGGTATGCCTACCTATCACTTGGCCAATATCGTAGATGACCACCTTATGGAGATTACCCATGTGATCCGTGGGGAAGAGTGGCTGCCTTCCATGGCGCTGCATGTGCTTATGTATAGGGCTTTTGGCTGGCAGGCGCCTCAGTTTGCCCACTTGCCATTGATCCTTAAGCCTGCGGGTATGGGCAATGGCAAGCTCAGCAAGCGTGATGGTGACAAGATGGGCTTCCCTGTATTCCCCTTGGAATGGGTGGATCCTATAACCAAAAATATCTCTAAGGGCTACCGCGAAGGCGGCTACTTGCCTGAAGCCTTGGTGAACTTCCTCGCGCTATTGGGCTGGAACCCAGGGGTAGAGCAGGAACTGTTCTCAGTAGAGGAGCTGATTGCGCTCTTTGACTTAGAAAAGGTCAATAAGGCAGGCGCTCACTTTGATATAGAAAAAATCAAGTGGTTCAATCACCAATATTTGCAAAAAATACCCGTAACTACCCTTGTGGAGGATTTCGCTCCTATAGTGGCTGAAAAAGGTGTTAAAATATCCAAGGACAGACTCACTGAGATAGTCTCTCTTATCCGCGAACGAGCCACATTCCTAACTGACCTTTGGGACTTGGCACATTTCTTCTTTGAAGCGCCTACTCAGTACGACGCCAAAGCGCTTAAAAAACAGTGGAAAGACAACTCAGCCGAGATAGTAACTCAGCTAATCACTGTAATAGGAAGCCTAACCGACCTTACTGCTCATCATATAGAGGCACAGATCAAGGATTTCATTGGCCAACAGAACTTAGGTCTTGGCCAAGTGATGCCACTCATTCGTCTTGCCTTGGTAGGGGAGATGAAGGGGCCTGATGTGTTTTCTATCATCGCTATCTTAGGGCGCGAAGAGACCGCGCGTCGCTTGTTACATTTGGCTCAATACCCTAAAGCATAGTATGTTATGAAAAAATACCTTATCGTAGGTCTGGGAAATATAGGCGAGGAATACCGCTATACCCGCCATAACATTGGTTTTTTAGCGGTAGAGCATTTGGCCGAGCAAAAACAGGTAGAATTTACCACGGTACGCTTGGGCGATATGGCTACTTTCTCTCACAAAGGGCGTACCTTTATCCTCTTGAAGCCTTCTACCTTTATGAATCTAAGTGGAAAGGCAATTAAGTATTGGTTGGATAAGGAAAAAGTGCCTATAGAAAACCTCTTGGTGATTGCCGATGACCTGAATTTGCCTTTTGGGAGTATCCGAATCAAGAAAAAGGGCTCCGATGGGGGACATAATGGCTTTAAAAATATCCAAGAGGAACTCCAGACGACCTCTTACGCTCGCTTGCGCTTTGGTATCAGTGCCAACTATGCCAAGGGTACCCAAATAGACTATGTCTTAGGCCGCTGGAGTGAGGAAGAAGTGGCCTTGCTCCCTGAGCGATTGGAGAAAATAAGTGAGGCGATCCTCTCTTTTGGTTTAGCGGGTGCCGATACTACCATGAATTTGTATAACAATAAGTAAAAAGTCTATGGCCAATGTTCAAATCTATAATGCGTCGGCAGGTAGTGGGAAGACCTTTACTTTGGTAAAGTCTTTTCTGCAACTTATTTTGGCGACCAAGAACGTGGAGGCTTACAAAACGCTCTTGGCAATTACCTTTACCAACAAGGCGGTCAACGAGATGAAGGAGCGGGTCATAGGCCAGTTGCTCCTTTTCGCCACGCCCGATAGTCAGGTGAAGCAAGGCGAGAAAAAGGCGTCCGATGATGCGATGTTCCTCCAGTTGGCCGAGCAGTTACACCTTACACACAAGGAGTTACAAGAGCGTTCGCAGAAGGTGCTTAAGCATATATTGCATAACTATGCAGGCTTTACCATAACAACGATTGATGGGTTTAATCAGCGACTGATACGCTCCTTTGCCTTTGATCTAAAGCTCAATCCTAACTTTGAGGTGTTTTTGGAGACCGATGACCTGTTGCGTTTGGCCATAGAGAACTTGTTCAAGAAGACCAACGAAGACCAGCTACTAACCAAGCTCCTCTTGGAGTTCTCCCGCGATAAGATAGAAGAGGACAAGGATTGGGATATTGAGGCTGAACTCTTTGAGATTTCTAAGCTGCTGACCAATGAAAACCATTATGCCTATATAAGAGAATTGGAAGGAAAGCAACTAACAGATTTTCAACTTCTTAAGGACGACCTAAAGCAACAACGCAAGGACTTATATACAGCTGTGGGAGCCGCCGTAAAGGATTTCTTTGCCTTTACCCAAAAGGAGGCACTCACCTCTGCTCACTTCACGCGGGGTTCTCTGTACAATTTCTTTGAGAAAATCAGAAATACAGGAATGGCTGCCATAGATAAAGCAGCTTTTACTCGCAATTGGTTTGTAGATGCGGACAATAAACCGCTGTACCCAAAGACACTCCTTAAGAGTGAGCCTGCCTTGGCACAATTATTGGACGAAAAACAGGTATGGATAGCCGATTTGCTTCATTCTATAGAGAAAAGCTATTGGTGGGAACAGTTTTACAGACATTTGATAAAGAATGTTACCCTCTTGGCGGTGCTAAAGAGCTTGCAAGAGGAGATTGTGGCTATTAAGGAAGAGGAGAATATATTGCCAATTTCTGAGTTTAATAGCATTATTCACCAAACGATTATGGAGGAACCTTCGCCCTTTATCTACGAGAAAATAGGGACTCGCTACCAGCATTATTTTATTGACGAATTTCAGGATACTTCCACTTTGCAATGGGAGAATATGTTGCCCTTAATCGCTGATGCGGTACATAGTGAGAACCTCAGCAAGCAACAAGGGTCTTTGCTTATAGTGGGTGATGCCAAGCAATCCATTTACCGCTGGCGTGGGGGAAGGGCTGAACAGTTTATGGAGTTGTATAACAAGGAAAAAATTCCTTTCCATATAGAACAGCAAGTAGAGAATCTCGCTTATAACTTCCGTAGCCGTAGGGGGGTGATTGACTTCAATAATGATTTCTTCCTTTTTGTAGCTGGACACCCTTTGTTATTTAACAACAGTGGAAAGTATAGGTATGATGAACTATATCGCAATGCTAAGCAGAATATTCCCGATAAAGAAAAGGAAAAAGGCTTTGTAAGTATAGAATTTGTACAAGCAAAAGATAATGAAGTTCAGCAAATCTCCGAAGAGGAAGCCATAGATGATGAAAATGTACTAAAAGACGAAGATATTTATATAGAAACTATTGAAGGGTATATAAAAGAGGCTAAAAATAATGGTTACTTGGACAAAGATATTTGTATACTCTCTCGCAGAAACGCAGACTGTATTGAAATAGCTGAAAAATTGTCTGAAAAGGGATATAATGTGATTTCCTCAGAGGCCTTATTACTTAAAAATATACCTGAAATACAATTTCTCATACACCTAATCTCCATTTCGCTCTATCAGAATAATGAAAAGGAGAAGATAGAATTACTCTTTTCTTATACCAAGGTCAAGCATATTACCGAGATACATGATTTTATGAGCCAATATGCCCATAAGCCTGTGGATACATTCTTCGCAGCTATGGGATTCTCTTTATCGCACTTCCATTTGTATTCTTTTTATGAAGGCATAGGCTATGCGATAAGGGTATTTGGTTTAGCCAAGCCTTCCGATGCGTATTTGGCACAATTCCTCAATGTCATATACGAATATAAGAGCGTACGCGGAGGCAACATTGCCGATTTCCTTGCTTACTGGGAAGAAAAAAAGGATAAGTTGGCCATAAGTGCTCCCGAAGGGGTCAATGCGATTTCTATCATGACCATTCATAAGAGTAAAGGCTTAGAATTTCCTGTGGTCATCTATACAAAAGTCAATGACAAGTTGCGTTCGGCTAAAGACACACTGTGGATACGTGTCCCTAAGGAACAATATCATGGCTTCGAACATCTGTTGATAGATGATTACAGTGGTCTGGAAAAGATAGACGCCGATATTGTACTCCAGCAGAGCCAAATGGAGCTTTTGGATACCATCAATACCATGTATGTGGCCATGACACGCCCCAAAGACTTGCTTTATATAATCTGCGATCCTCCCAAGGGAGAGAAAGAGGATAAAATCAGTACCTTGTCCGAGATTGTAAAGATTTATTTGGAGGAAAAAGGGCTATGGAATGAAGGGCAATCCCGTTATACTTTTGGAAATTTAGTCCCTATCAAGGAACAACCTCTTAAAGCAGCGGATTATATCCCATTCAAACAAAGAGCGGTATTGGCACCTTCTTATACCATTGTAACCCGTGCAGGGTCTATGTGGAATACCCATAGGGAAGATGCTATAGCACGAGGGACACTCCTGCATGAGCTATTGGGACAGCTCACCACTCAGGCCGATATACCCCAAGTGTTACAGCAGTTCTTTACAGAGGGGCGTATCACTGAGCAGCAGCGCCCAATCCTAGAGCAGCAACTACAGCAGCTTACCTCACACCCTTTGCTAAAAGATTATTATACAGGGGGATATGTGGTTTACAACGAACGTGAATGGTTAGATGTCTCAGGAGAGTACCTCCGCCCTGACCGTGTAGTCTATGACTCTAAAGAGGGAACGGCTGTAATTATTGATTACAAGACAGGGGACGATCACCCTCAGTACGAAACCCAGCTAAAGCGCTATGCCCAAACCCTTGAGCAAACAGGCTGGAAGGTAACACAATTATTCTTAGTGTTTATCAATCAGCAGATTACGGTGAAAAAATTATTACATAAGAATCCGTGAAATCCATGGGAGCTATAGTCAATCACAAATGGTTCACGAAAAATTGGTATAAGCAACGTAGGGGCTAATGGCAATTAGCCCCTTTGCTGGCGCGTTTTTTTTAGCTCGTGCCCACAATAAAAGAGAGCTTTTAGCTCTTAATAGAACAAGAAACCCGCTGGCGCAAGCTTTAGCTCGTGCCTATAATAAAAAAGAGCTTTTAGCTCTTAATAAAACAAAAAAATCCTTGATGTTATCAAGGATTTTTTCTTGAGCGGAAGACGAGGTTCGAACTCGCGACATTCAGCTTGGAAGGCTGACGCTCTA